>JAIDXM010000071.1 GCA_029058745.1 Muribaculaceae bacterium | reverse complement strand
CAACTATGCCACGTCGTGATTTGTAGGTCGTAGGAAACCATTAGTGCAGATGTAACAATAGCAGCCCACGCTATGCGCGTGAGAACCACTATGCTATCTCTTGCACTGATCTTTGAATTTCTTACGTTCACAAATCACAAGATAAGCATAACGCTTCTTATTTTACCAAAATGTCGTGGACAGACTACGCCCATCCATTGCAAAGTTAACGGTTTTTTCTTAATGCCTTGCTATTCAAAACCTCAAATTTGGAGTGATACTACGAAAAAGAATCGAATTAAATATAACTAACTAAGGTGTTCAGTTTGATGTCCCAACTTTAATACTCTGTTCTTATTGATAATATCATCTATATTAGCAAGATGCCTCATTGATAAGGTCTGGAGCGGCCGAGCGGGACTTATGATATTGCGAGTTTAGAAATCGGAACAGCTCTTTTTCATTGAGAGAGTTCTTCGAGCAAATCTCCGGGCCAGTCGGGATAGCCTCACTAATACGATGGTCGAGCAGAGGAATGTCCTCGGGATTTGCAACACACGAAAGACGGTGCATGGAAATGGTGCAGCCTATGTCAACACCGACATGATCGGGATTGACATACATTCCTATCGAATAGGCTGTGCCTATATTACATGAGTTCCCGCGTGTACGTCGGGCATCTGCACTATTTGCACACCTTCCATTGTCGGATGGTCGCAAAGTTCAGTTATCCAGTCAAGAGCCTGGCGGCTCTATATTATTGGTAAATATTTCAGCCGATGTTGTTTGTCCGTTTATAATCATGGCGTAAAGTTGAAATGTGTATGCGCAATAGATTTGCGCACTACTGAGGTATTTACTATTTTTGCAAAAAAATCCTATTATGCCTCTCAATCGCGCTACACTTATTAGAATATCAACCATAGACAGGTGTCTGCAGAATCATTACCGCCGCTGGACAATCAACGACTTGATTGACGCCTGCACCGACGCGTTGGCTGAATATGAAGGCCGAAGTAATCCGGTGAGCCGGCGTACATTTCAGAACGACCTCGCATTGATGCGTAGCGACCGTCTGGGCTATAATGCTCCGATTGTAGTGCGTGAAAAAAAATACTATGAATACGAAGACCCGGATTTCAGTATTACGCATCTTCCTCTCAATGATGAAGGACTCGACGCCCTCAACTCGGCTCTCGACATATTGCGCCAATTACAGGGTTTTCCGCAGTTGGCTTCATCTATCGACACAATAAGCAAGCTCAACGAGCAGATTTCACGGCATACGGGCACGTCGGTTCCGGCTATGGACATGGAGCATGTGGCAGGATATAAAGGGGCAATATTTATAGGAAACATATATGATGCTGTGCGCAAACAGCAGACTATCATCATTGAATATCAGTCGTTCAAGGCTCGTCAGTCGGAGGCATTGGTGGTGTATCCATATTTATTGAAGGAGTATCGCAACCGATGGTTTCTTATCGGCGAGAAAGCCTCCAACCGCATACCGCAGGTCAATATCTTTGCTCTCGACCGGATTCAGTCGGTATCTGTTGACAAAGAACATCCGTTTAAGAAATGCGTTGACTTTGATCCGGAACACTTCTTTGATGACACAATTGGTGTAACAAAGGCAATACATGACAAGGCACGGCGAGTAGTTATCAAGATTGACCGCCAACAGGCTCCTTACGTTGAGTCAAAGCCTTTTCATAAATCACAGAAGGTGGAACAGCGCTTCTGTGACGGTTCAATCCAGCTATCGCTAAATGTTGTCTTAAACAACGAACTGGAACGCCTTATACTTGGTTACGGAGGCCATGCCGAAGTCATAGCCCCACCGGAATTCCGCTCAAGAATCGCCGAAAGCATCCGTATAGCCGCCGCGAGATATAAAGATTAGGCCAAGCCAGAGATTTTCCATCAGGAGTGACACTCCTGATGGAAAATGAATAGGTTCATTTTGATGCCTTGAAATTAAAGATTGGACGTATTATAGTATTGATGGTGACTGTGTCGCCGATATTGGCAATGATTTCCTCCGCCGGTTTATAGACCATCGGCGATTCATCGCGAGTGAAATCATTGACTGACTCGGAGTAGATGCCTTGCATGGATGCCTCGAAGTCCTCCATTGTGATTTTTTCATATGCCTGAGTTCGGCTCAAAACTCGTCCCGCTCCGTGAGGTGCAGAACAGTTCCAATCCTGGTTGCCCTTTCCGGTGCAGAGTAATGATCCGTCACGCATATTCAAAGGGATAATGCAACGTTCGCCTTCGGCTGCCGAGATAGAACCCTTACGGACAATATTTTCATCGCTAATATAATTGTGGACAGACTCAAATTCCTCTTTAACCTCCACGCCGGGAAAGAACCGCATAAGCAAGAGAGAGATAAGTTTGCGGTTGAGCACTGCCCACCGCTGACAAATGCGCATATCGTGGAGATAATGCTCACGCTCTTTACCTTCGACATAGCATAGAGAGGAGGGAAGATTCGGCTCCGCGTCCTCATGCCCCTTACGCATCTTCTTTATGACACTTTCCAATTCGGAGCGACGCCCTGCCGCCTTGTATTCCTCTATGGTGCGTTTGATTGTCTCTTCAAATTCATCGGCTCCGTCAGTAAGATGCTTCACGGCTTTTGCCTGATATATGTCTGCCACCTGTTTGCCAAGGTTGCGTGAACCGGTATGAATCACAAGATAAACATTACCTTCATCGTCCTTGTCAAGTTCGATGAAATGATTACCGCCGCCCAGTGACCCGATTGCCTTATTGATACGTCCGGAGTCTTTAAGCTCTCGGTAGCAGAAAAGTTGCGTCACAAGCTGCTTTGCCTCCCGGTAGATTTCCATTTCCTCACCAATAAGCGGCTTGAAACCTAAACGGTCTTCACGCACAAACATACCTGAGGGAACATTACCACGAATATGCTCGTGGAATGCGTGATAATCAATGTCTGAGAGTTTGCCGAGATTGAGAATGCGCATACCGCAACCAATGTCAACACCCACTATATTGGGGATGACCTTGTCTCCAAGATTGCCGGTGAAACCTATGACGCAACCCGCACCGGCGTGAACATCAGGCATGATGCGTATCTTCTTGTCAGAAAACACGTCAATCGAAAGCAGTTCCTTAATCTGTTCCAAGGCGTTATCCTCAATATTGTCCGTAAATATCTTTACGTCATAACCTTCTATTGCGATGGGTATTGACGGCTTTACCACCCCACATCGGCTTTCAGCCGACTTATGTCTCAATTCCTCACGCGAATCTTCATTTGTCTTCATATTCTGATGTTTTTATTATTTCGATGCAAAGATAGATTGCTCCTGCGCAACCATTTTGCGCAATAAAAAATAATCAATCAAAAAATTATTTCATGAGCGTAAAGACACCAGAACTGCCTTATGAAATGCAGTTCTGGATATATCATGTCTCGATTATTTTTTGTAACTTTGGTGTGCTGGAAAAAACAACAGACGATTATGAGTAACGAAATTCTATATATACTCCTGCCAGAGTATGCGGCACATGAGGCGGTGTTTCTTTCGCAGGCTATCGCCTCCGATGAATATGCGATGAAGGAAAATCCGAAGTATGTCAATA
>JAIDXM010000070.1:4457-4901 GCA_029058745.1 Muribaculaceae bacterium | reverse complement strand
AAATTGAAAGTGTGGTCGCTATGGCGAAAAATAAGAGTTGTCTCATACGTTTTTTGCAAGTTATGAACACGTTTTTTTAGTCGTTCTGTAAAAAAGGTTTCAAAGATAGCGGAATTTTATGAAAAATCCATCGATTTGTGACAACAATATGCTTGTTCCGCTAAATTTCCTGACTTTGTCACTTTTTGAGCCTCAAAAACAACCATATTTGATTTTCAAAAAAATACAATATTTAAAGGGCGATTTAGGGTGACGCAATGACGAAGCCAGGAGTCAAGGGTAGAGGCTATGCGGGCAAGGCGCGCGTCGTGCCTTCCGGCACATTGGCATAGGAGGCAAATTGAAAGTGTGGCCGCGATGGCGAAAAATATGAGTTGTCTTATACGGCATGATTATAGAATCGCGGGCACAAGTTTTTAAAAAATTGGGCGAGGATAAATTTAT
>JAIDXM010000070.1:0-4447 GCA_029058745.1 Muribaculaceae bacterium | reverse complement strand
TGCCCGCGATTCTATAGGATTGGATGTGTGGCGGATGCCACACAAGGAGTGTTTTGATCAGAGTTTCGCTTTGATTGCCTCGGTCTCCTTCTCGTAGCCGGGTTTCTCGAGGAGCGCGAACATGTTCTTCTTGTATGCCTCCACGCCGGGCTGGTTGAACGGGTTGACGCCGAGTATGTATCCGCTGATTCCGCATGCTTTCTCGAAGAAGTAGATGAGCTGTCCGAGAGCGTGCTCGTCGAGCTTGTCGAGTTCGATGCGGATGTTAGGCACTCCGCCGTCAACGTGTGCAATCTTGGTGCCGAGTTCAGCCATCTTGTTCACTTCGTCGATACGCTTTCCGGAGAGATAGTTGAGTCCGTCGAGATTCTCTGCGTCCTCCGGTATGCGGCGGGTTATCGCCGGTTCCTTCACGGAGATAACTGTCTCGAAGATTGAACGCTCACCCTCCTGTATCCACTGTCCCATAGAGTGGAGGTCGGTGGTGAAGTCAACTGCGGCAGGGAATATCCCCTTTCCGTCCTTACCCTCGCTCTCACCATAGAGCTGTTTCCACCACTCTCCGAAATAATGGAGTTTCGGATTGAAGTTGACGAGAATCTCGATTTTCTTACCGCTCTGATAGAGAGCGTTGCGCAGACGGGCATATACCTCGGCGGGGTTGCTGTCGCCGGAGTGAAGGGTTGTGTTCTCCATCTCGGCGGCTCCTGCCACAAGCTTCTCGATGTCGAATCCGGCGCAGGCGATAGGGAGGAGTCCGACAGGGGTGAGCACGGAGAAACGACCGCCGACGTTGTCGGGAATTACGTATGTCTCATACCCTTCCTGAGTGGCGAGAGTCCGGAGCGCGCCCTTCTTCTCATCGGTGACTGCCACAATCAGATTCTTCGCGGCCTCTTTTCCGGCTTGCTTCTCAAGGAGCTCCTTGAGGATGCGGAAAGCGATGGCCGGCTCAGTGGTGGTGCCGCTTTTCGAGATTACGATTATACCGAATTTTTTTCCCGTGAGGAGTCTCTCAAGCTCGGCGGTGTATTCCTCGCCGATGTTCTGTCCTGCATACAGTACCTTAGGATTTTTGGGAGCGGGAGCGTAGAAGTCGGCGAAAGAGTCGGAGAGTGCTGAAATCACGGCCTTGGCGCCGAGATAGCTTCCTCCGATGCCGACGCATACCACGTAATCGCAATTCTCGCGGAGACGTTCCGCTGTCTTGTTTATGCTTGCAATCAAGTCTGCGGAAATAGAGGAGGGGAGGTTGACCCATCCGAGGAAGTCGGAGCCTTCTCCTGAGCCTTCGTTTACCTTGGCCAGGGCTTCTACAGCGGCCGCTTTTCCGGCCTCATACTGCTTCTCTGCGAAAAAGACAGCGTCTTGAATGTTGATTTCAATGGATTTCATTGTCTAAAATATATTTTGTTTGAATTGGGTTTCAAAGAGTCGGTTGCTGAAAACAGGGCAACACGCTCAAGGTGTTAACATTCCGCTCCCGATAAAAATCAGAGGATTTGTAAATCTTATGATTTTATAATCTTTATAAAGGAACCATGTTTTTTCAGAAAAGAATCCGAACTCAGCAGAATGAGTCGTAGATGTCGCGGAACGCCATTCTTGGGTTGGCGCCCTCATATAGGATGGAATACACGCACTCCAGCACAGGCATGTCGGCACGTACAGTATTCGAGTTTATTTCATGGATGCATCGGGTGCCGTAGTATCCTTCGGCCACCATTTCCATCTCCATTTTTGCGGCCTTGACGCTATGTCCCTTCCCGATCATGGCCCCGAAATTGTGGTTGCGTGAGAAAAGGCTGTAGCACGTCACGAGGAGGTCGCCTAAATATGCGGAACGGTCGATGTCTCGTTTCAGCGGAGCGATGGCGTCGATGAAACGGCGCATCTCGCGTGCCGCGTTACACACGAGCATTGCCTTGAAATTGTCGCCGGCTTTCATGCCCCCCACCATTCCTGAGGCGATGGCATAGACGTTCTTGAGCACGGCGGCATATTCAATGCCCGCCACGTCGTCTGAGACAATGGCTTTGAGCTTGGGCCCGGCTATGGCTTCGCAGAAAAGGCGGCTTTTCCCGGTGTCGTGGCATCCGATTGTGAGGTAGCTGAGATGGTCGAGGGCCACTTCCTCGGCGTGGCACGGACCTCCGATCACGAGCAGGTCGGAGTCCTTGCAACCGAATCGCGAGGCAAACCAGTCAGTCACAATCATATTGTCGTCAGGAACAATCCCTTTCACTGCCGAGACTATGTTCTTTCCCTGCAGGGAGGCGGAGATGCGTTCCGCCTCCCCCTTGAAATAGGGGGAGGGGATAGCTATTACCAGCGTGTCGGCGTCGTCCACCGCCGCGTCAATGTCGGAATGGAAGTCTATCCGGTCGGTGTCGAAGGTGACATCGCTCAGATACACCGGGTTGCGGTGATATTTGACAAACTCATCGATACGCTCCTTGCGTCTCACATACCAGCCGATGCGGTCATTGTTGAGCATAAGCAGTTTGGCGAGGGCAGTAGCCCAGCTTCCCGCGCCAATCACAGCGATCTTTCCGAGAGAGTCCATCATTATTCCGCCTCTTTCTCCTGTTCCTCGTCTTTTGTCTGTTTCTTTTCGGGGCGCATCTGCGGGAACAGAAGCACCTCCTGGATGGTTGACTGTCCGGTCATGAGCATGGCCAGGCGATCCATGCCGATTCCCATGCCGGATGTGGGGGGCATTCCATATTCGAGTGCGCGGATGAAGTCGCCGTCGATAATCATAGCCTCGTCGTCGCCTTTGTCGGCCAGGCGCATCTGCTCTACGAAACGCTCATACTGGTCGATGGGGTCGTTGAGCTCCGAATAGGCGTTGGCGAGTTCCTTGCCGTTGACCATAAGCTCGAAACGTTCCGTGAGACGGGGGTCGTTGCGATGGCGTTTGGTGAGCGGCGACATCTCAATCGGGTAGTCGATGATGAATGTGGGCTGTATATAGGAGCCTTCGCATTTCTCTCCGAATATCTCGTCGATGAGCTTCCCTTTGCCGAACGATTCGTCAACCTCAATACCCTCCTGTTTGCAGAAGGCACGTAGTTCTTCCTCAGATTTCCCGGTAATGTCGAAGCCGGTCTTCTCCAGGATTGCCTGGGTCATTGTGATGCGCGGATAGGGGGCCTTGAAGGAAATCGTGTTGTCGCCCACCTTCACTTCCGTTGTGCCGTTGACGTCGAGACAGATTTTCTCAAGCATCTTCTCCGTGAACGACATCATCCAGTTGTAGTCCTTATAGGAGACGTAGATTTCCATGCATGTGAATTCCGGGTTGTGGGTGCGGTCCATACCTTCGTTGCGGAAGTTCTTGGAGAACTCATATACACCCTCGAATCCACCCACGATGAGGCGTTTGAGGTAAAGCTCGTCGGCGATACGTAGGTAGAGCGGGATGTCGAGCGCGTTGTGGTGGGTGATGAACGGACGCGCCGACGCTCCGCCGGGAATGGCCTGCAAAATCGGGGTCTCCACCTCAAGATAGCCATGGGAGTTGAAATATTCACGCATGGAATTGAACATCTTCGTGCGTTTGATGAAGATGTCCTTAATCCCCTTGTTGACCACGAGGTCAACGTAACGCTGGCGGTAGCGCTGTTCGGGGTCGGTGAAGGCGTCGTAGGCCTTTCCGTCTTTCATTTTCACCACCGGCAGAGGGCGGAGGCTCTTTGAAAGCACCGTTATCTCCTGTGCGTGTATAGAAATCTCACCCATCTGTGTGCGGAACACGTATCCCTTCACTCCGATGAAGTCGCCGATGTCGAGGAGCTTCTTGAACACGACGTTATACATCTCCTTGTCTTCTCCGGGACAAAGGTCATCGCGGCTCACATACACCTGTATGCGTCCTTCGGCATCCTGGAGCTCCATGAAGGATGCTTTTCCCATGATGCGTCGGCTCATGATGCGTCCGGCCACGGCCACCTCGCGCAGGGGTTCCTGCCCGTCAACAAATGTTTCCTTTATCTCTGCGGAATGTCCTGTAACGGTATATTCCGGCGCGGGATATGGCTCTATGCCACGGTCGCGCAGCGCCTGCATGCTGTTGCGGCGCACTATCTCCTGTTCGCTCAGTTCCTGGTTTGCCATTTTGTTGTCTTGTTTAATAATGCAAAATTAACAAAAAAACATGACATTCCCTAATTTATAGGGTATTGGATTGGCGATTGGATGACAGATGGATGAGAGTCTCAGCGTGCGACGTTGTTTATGGGATTTCCGGAGACAAACGCCTGCAGGTTGGCGACGGCTGTGTCGAGTAGGCGGTGGCGTGCCTCTACCGATGCCCAGGCTATGTGTGGGGTGATATATGAGCGAGGGGCCGACAGGAGGGGATTGTCAGGGGACGGGGGCTCTGTCGAAAGGACATCGGCGCAGAAGGCGTGGAGCCGGCCGTCGCGTAGGGCTTCGGCCACAG
>JAIDXM010000007.1 GCA_029058745.1 Muribaculaceae bacterium | reverse complement strand
GCGAACCTCAAGGACATCGAGGACAAACCGAACTACACGTTCATAAAGGGTGACATTGCCGACCTCGAGGAGATGCGCCGCATTATCCGCGAGCATGAGATCACCGGAGTGATACATCTCGCCGCCGAGAGCCACGTGGACCGCTCCATCAAGGACCCGTTCACATTCGCCCGCACAAACGTCATGGGCACACTCGCCCTCCTGCAGGCCGCTAAGGAATACTGGGAGTCGCTCCCCGAAAAATATGAGGGGAAACTCTTCTATCATATCTCCACCGACGAGGTGTATGGCGCGCTGGAGCTGACCAACCCGGAGGGTATCGAGTCGCCGTTCACTACCGCCGCCTCCTCGGAGCATCACCACGCCTATGGCACCGAGTTCTTCTTGGAGACCACCAAATACAACCCCCACTCCCCATACTCGGCCTCAAAGGCGTCGAGCGACCATTTCGTGCGTGCATACCACGACACCTACGGCATGCCGACTCTCGTCACAAACTGCTCAAACAACTACGGCCCCTACCAGTTCCCTGAGAAGCTGATACCCCTGTTCATCAACAATATCCGCCACCGTAAGCCGCTCCCCGTGTATGGCAAGGGGGAGAACGTGCGCGACTGGCTCTATGTCGTTGACCACGCACGTGCAATCGACACCATATTCCACAACGGGAAGGTGGCCGAGACCTACAACATCGGCGGTTTCAACGAATGGAAGAACATCGACATCATAAAGGTGGTAATCAAGACCGTTGACCGTCTCCTCGGCAACCCCGAAGGATACAGCGACGAGCTGATAACCTACGTCACCGACCGTCTCGGACATGACATGCGCTACGCAATCGACTCCCGCAAGCTCCAGCGCGAACTCGGCTGGGAACCGAGCCTGCAGTTCGAGGAAGGCATCGAGAAGACCGTCCGCTGGTACCTCGACAACCAGGAATGGATGGACAACATAACCTCCGGCGAATACGAACGCTACTACGAGGACATGTACAAAAACCGTTGACAG
>JAIDXM010000069.1 GCA_029058745.1 Muribaculaceae bacterium | reverse complement strand
CACAAATTTACCCGATTCGTACTGAATCGGGTAAGGGGGCTTTTGTCGTTATTTTGTGCTTAAATGAAAGAGCCGTGAGTTTGTAGAGTAATGTGCTCATATTTACATATTAACTTGTGGTTGTCGGTATTTTTATCTACATTTGCATTACAATGGCTTATATAATTAACAACGGGACCCATATTGTCAGAGTCCAGGATTTTAGGATTGACGTTGGCTATGCAGCTTGGCTCTCTGAAATCAGGCGGCGCTGTCATTATGTCCAAATCAAAGCGGCGGTAATAGGACATCCGGAGATTGAGCGTTCTATGACAGATATATAACACTATATTGGCAATCACCATAGAGGCGCTATTAAGCGGAGATGAGGTTTCTGACTATGTACAGTCATTAATCAGGATTGGAAACAGATTACTGAGGTTATTATGAAAACTATATTCACAACAATTATCTTGTGTTTTGTGGCGATAGCAGCAATGGCACAGAACAGGGCTGATATCATTGTCAGCTATGAATCATCATTTCCGACAAAACAGGGTAAAATCAGCACCGGCCAAATGTCGCTTCTTGCATCTTCGACTGAGGCAAAGTATTTCAACGACACCAGTCTTTGGGTGGATTCGCTGAAATCGACACCTGAAGGGAAGGCACAATACTTGGAGATAATCAAAAAGGCGTGTATGACTGTAGAGCCAGATGGTTCAGTCACATTTGATATGAGAAAGGGTCCTACCAAGCCGACGAACAGCTATGTGTTCACTGACCTTGCGAAGGACTGCCTGACGCATTACAACAGATTTGGTGAGGATTATGGTTATTACACTGAACCACTTTCTGAAATGAATTGGACTATTGTGGAAGATTCGACCGCAACCGTTCTCGGTTATGAGTGTATCATGGCAGAAAGCGATTATCATGGCCGACACTGGAAAGCGTGGTTCACACCCGAACTGCCGACGCCATTCGGCCCGTGGAAACTTCACGGACTGCCCGGCCTTGTTCTTAAAGCCGAAGCAAATGGCGGTTTCTCGTTCACGGCCACCGGACTTCAAAGTACCGACCGCATCATGACACCAATGTATATGCAAGGTGACTACTCGAAGGTTGACCGTAAGGAAGCTCTGAAAAATGCAGAATACTTTGTCAACAATAAGGAGAGTATCCTTAATGCTCAGGGTCAGAAGGTGACTATATACTCCACTGATGACGATGGCAATAAAATCGAGACCCCGAAATACGACGGCCTTAAACACAATATCGAACCCGACTACAAAATGAAATGAACCTTGGATTTGTCTTGACCTGTCTTAGAGCGATCAAAGGAACGCGCTTAATTTTGAACACATACTTAAATCTATAAATCATCTGTATATTTCCAAATATACCGGAATATACTACTCAGAGCGGATATACCGCCCGAAAGATGGTACATTAACTCCGTTTCGCTTGCACATGGCGGCATCGACCTCAACCCGATACTGCGGATAGTTGGAATTGAACGATGTCTGCGC
>JAIDXM010000068.1 GCA_029058745.1 Muribaculaceae bacterium | reverse complement strand
ACCAATCAGATATGGCTAAGAACTCAGAATTTATAGGCGAATATGTCGTTACCATTAACGACAATAATTCGGTGTCGGTCAGTCGCATATATAAAAGCACAATGGCGGCTCTTACAGAGATAGCGAAAGCCAATGGCATAGAGGTGCAGAAAACATGGACTACCCAACATTTGGGTCGGTTGCTCCTTTCCCAATTCTGCAACGGAGAAAAGGAGGGAACAATTGGAGAATACACCATCGAAAGGGAGGGCAACAACCGAATTAACATAATCCGCACATACTCCAACACAATGGATGGTCTGAGGGAGGCGGCTAAAGTTGCCAATTACACCGAAGACCCGAAAGAAAATGGTTGGAATACACAAAATTTCGGTCGCCATCTTATTAATTATGTTCAAACCCTAAAAGACTGAACATCATGAGCATACTTGATTTAAGCGATTTCGACAATGGAACAATGGATAAGGAGGTTGAGTATCTTAACCTACTCCATGATACCTTTTTAGGCACAACGCTGACGGCATTTGTCGTCAACCGAGACATACCTATAAACCACGTTGGTAAGGTGCTGGGTATAAGGTCAAAATATATCGACCTCTCACAGACATCGAAAGGCGATTACAATCGGTTAGCCCAACACCTGAATCAGTTCAAGTATGACGGACTGATGATTGACAATGTGGATGAAATTCCCGATAACTCAGACAGGGAGGATTGGGAGGAATTTGTGCGGTTTGCGCTGAAAAGGGAACCTGATTATCAGTTACTTCCCTTCGGAGATTGCATCAATTTCAACGAAATGCACCTTGCGGTACGTTGCAAGGAATATCCCGAATATATCAAAGGTAAATCACTGCAAATGGTTATTATCGGAGTATAAGGAAATCATCTTTTTACTCTGATGAAAACGGTAAATAACACATTATTAACAACGACGCTATTATGGCAAAATTCAAAATCACCCTGACAACTACCGTTGCGGAACTCAAAGAACAGTTCCGCAATGAGGTAGGGTGTGTTCTCCGTGTCTATCAAGGACGCAGTGAGGCATCCGACGGGGCGACCCTGGTGTCGCTCGGAGCGAAAGAGGGCGAATTGGAGTGCAGAACGAGCCGAACCGTCGGCAAGTTTGAGGAGGCATTTCAAAACGACCTCAATCTGAAAGTAAAGGTCTATACTAAAGACAACTGGGTCAAGGTATTAGACGGCATTACCCTCGCAGTCGCAGGTCAGCTCCCCAACGGAATGACTAAGGCGAAGATGGAGGAATACCTCTCTTATAAGAGAGATGAAAAAGATGACTCTGAAACCGTTGTAAATGAGAAAGAGATACAGATCCAACTCTACGGCGAAGGATGCCGTCTGGATGTATATGACACGGAGGACGATTTCTCTGAGTGCTACAATGCCATGAGGGACAGCGAATACTTTGAAATCAAAGTGAAGGACAGAGATACGGAAACCGAATATTCCCTGGATGATTTCGGAGAAAAGATTACAAGCTACGAATGGCCCGACGATGTCTTCGATTCGGACAGCGAGAAGTTCATCGACGCTTCTTATGCTCAGTTTGAGGGTAAAGAGCCTAATGAAGTCTTTGACTTTGGCGGATGTGATCTTTATGAAGCCGAGGAGCAGGGAGTTGGCCGCATTGAAATGATCCAGACAAAGATTCCGGCCTACGTCACCATCAAAATCAAGGATGGTGAAAAGTTCGACCCCAAGAAATTGCATTTCATGTATTCGGAATTTGTAGTGCCCTATGCAGAGCTTGAGATTAACACCGGAGTGGTTTATGATGGAAAGCAATATGAAATCGAACTCGACGTAGAGTCAGAACGCGAAATCAGCAGCGACACCATCTGGGAAGCTCTGGAAGAAGGATGGGAATAAAATTAATAATCATGGCAAAAAAAAAGACAATCAAATTTGACCCGACCAAGGAGAGGGTCATCACTTTCAGCCGTAACGGCGAGAAGCTGTCGGAAGTGAACGGAGAATTGAAATCCGATTTTTACAGTGGCATAGAAAAAATGTGCTATCTTAGCGATGAGTATTGCGCCTTCTATAAAGGGAAGAAAATGGGAATACTCAACAGCAAAGGTGAGATGATCACCCCTGCCGACTGGTTGAGCATAAAGAAAGAAGATGGAGGGGTATTCATGGTATCCAAGAAGAATAAGGTTACCAAAGATGTGGATTATGGCTACATCAACTTAAAGGGTGAAGAGCTGTTCAATCCCGAAGAATATACGAGCGTCAATGATGTGTACGACGGCCGTATCGTAGCCAATGATCTGGATGCCGGCAAACAGTGCGCGTTCGATCTGGAAGGTAATGTAGTTGTCGCACCAAAGTATATGCGTCTTGACAACTTCCACAATAATGTGGCTGCGGCATGCGAAGAGAAAGGGAAATTCGGCCTCATAGATTTGTCTGGCAATTGGGTACTTCAGCCTGAATATTCCTTTGTAGGGGGCTTTGGCGGCTTCATGGATGGTCTCAGAAAATACAGTGTCATAGGTAAAGACGAAAAGTATGGGTTGATCAATAAGGAACTCAAGATTGTAGTCGAGCCTAAGTATGACGAGATTTATGATTTTGACGATACCGAAGGGTTGATAGTAGTGGCTGGAGCTGGTGAGAGGCAAGGTGTGGTCGATGCATCGGGCAACTGGCTTCTCCCCGCTGAATATGACAGGATTAGCATCTACGGAGAAATGGGTTATCTGAAGCTCGAAAAGGGCAACAAGTATGGCATCGCCGACTTAAAAGGTAACATTATTGTTGATGTCGAATATTTGAACCTTGAATATAAGCATGGACTTCTTCGCGTAAAGGAGGGGTTTGATACAACCATGATCAAGCATCCTGACGGCACTACCATCTTTGAAGGCAAGAATGCGGGTATATTCCCGGACATGGTGCTCGTGTCGTCCGATGGCAAGCAATGGGGAGTCATTGACCACGACGGAAATGAACTTATAGCCCAGGAATGGAATATTCCTGCCCAGTCCATAAACATGGTGAAATTCTACGACGGCCTGCTCAACCTCTACCGAGACGACAAGACCATCTATATCGACGAAAAGGGTCAGGTCAAGGTTTCCACCGATGCCCGAGGATGGGCATTCAGCGATGACTTTGCAATCATCAGCAAGAAGGATGAATACAGCATCATCGACAAGGCGGGTAAAGTTGTAGCCGCTGGTTTTGCCCACGTTTCGACTTTAGCCGAAGGATATTACTTCGTTAACAATGCAGATAAGAATGAGCCGAAGATTCTAAACGTCAATACAGGCGAGCAGGTGGCAATCCCGGCTCGTGCGGTAGGAAAACCCATTAACGGCATGATTAAGATTCAGGCTCCTGACTCTAATTTTGGCGTAGTGGAAATTGCCACTGGAAGAGTCATTCTGGAACCCATGTATGAGGAAGTGCTTCTGACCGCCAACGGTATCTGGGGATATATACCTAAAGCGAAATGACGATAATCGTTAGATGAACAAAAACAATAAAACGAAATATATACCGAATTATCGGAGAACACCGCCACAAAACGGTGTTCTCTTTTTTCCTTTAGAACAATTAAGCCCTCCACATTTGGCCATATCAGAAAAAATGGGTAGTTTTACAGATATAAACAACAATGCCACAATGGATAAGAAACAATCCGACATAATCTTCTTTCTTCCATATTGGGATATAAAGAATCCGACATTGGAAGACCAAACCTCATTTATGATGGGGGAAATGTTTGAGGAAGATGAATGTATGAAGATTGGCAATAAGGTCTTTTCGAGCAATGATTACTATATGAAAGAACCAAAGGAATTTATAAGAGAGGTAATCAGAAAAGACCGTCCCAAATGGGTAATCGGCATAGAGAACACTGCCACTATCCTTATTTCATACAAACGCCAAAAGAAGATTCTTATAAATCCGACTGTCACCCTCAACGACCTCAATTGGGTTACACCCGAAACGATAAGGGACACATACGCCTTTTTCAGTGCCGATTATGAGGCGGATTATGAGATGTATTCGAGGGTATATAAGAATGTCGCTTTCTATCCGTCGGAGAGGATATTGTTTATAAGCGATATAAAGACGGCTATTGAGGGTATTTTGTCTGAGGGATAGATATTATTGGTTTGGGGAAGATTTTGCCGTATAACCGATATATACCGACAATAAACCCTCCAATCCGTTGCAGTGCAGAAGATTGGAGGGATCTTTGTGCCGATTAACGGACGGTATCCCTAATTATCCGTATGGTATTGACGGAGGTGCGGTTATTATAGTGTATGGCAGTCGATTGATAAACTATGCTTTTGTCATAGTTTTATCTAAATTATATGCAATTATACAATTTATATCAAAAAAAATTGCCAATTCCGGATTTTTATCTTACCTTCGCACTCTAATCGATTACGGACACGGATTTTCAAATTCCATCAGTGTTCATAATAATTTCACATTAAACTATCCACTCTTAAAATCAACGGCTATGAGACTACTTTCATTCTTGCCTGGAATTCTGACACTTTTGGTTCCCGCAATTGCAAATGCCGAGACTGTTATAACCCCGACGGAAAGCTATAACCGTATCACCGCCATGTACCAATACCGAGACCTTGCCGGTGATGGTACCAATGGTTTCGAACTTGGCTACATACACGGCTTCAGCTTGTCAAGCACGACCCCGGTTTTCTTTCAGACAGGTGTCAAATTCGATATGGGATTCGATTCCGAAAGCACATCCATACAGAACCTGAATGTATCTGCCTCGTTATCCACAATGAGCTTCAGCGTTCCCCTTGACATATCATATAAACTTGTATTCGGAGACAACAATAACGTGGCCTTCATACCGTTTGCCGGACTAAACCTGAAAGTCAACGCACTTGCAGATATTACAGCCAAAGCGTCATATAATGGAACGAGTGAAAGCGCGACAGTCAGCATGTTCGACAGTGAAAACGGAGGGATGAAACGCTTTCAGGCCGGATGGCATATCGGACTCGGTTTTCAGGTGAACCGCTTCTATGCAGGCGCGGATTTCGGCACTGACTTTATAAAGATAATGGACAATGGGGGCAACGCCACACCCACATTACATATCGGTGTCGGCTACACATTCTGATTGACATGACAATACAGCCAGTAAGGCGTGTCACGATTGACGTGACACGCCTTACTGGCTGTATTGTTTGTTTCTCGCAAATAACCGTTCAAATCATTTGAACAGATACTGAGAGGAAATAGACTGATTGTTGTGGATGCGGCGGATAGTATCAGCGAAAAGCTTGGCCACCGGAAGAACCACAGCTTTTGGATTCTCTTTCGCGTATGGGATTGAATCAGTGAATACAATTTCGGTGAGGCCGGAATTCATCACCCGTTCTGTGGCCGGGTCGCTCATCACAGCATGCGAACATAGAGCCCTCACAGACGCGGCGCCATTATCAAGGAGAAGGTCAGCGGCCTTTGTAATCGTGCCCGCAGTGTCGCTTATGTCATCCACAAGCACAACATTTTTCCCTGTCACGTCGCCAATCACCGTCATTTTCTCAACGACATTCGCCTTGGCTCTCTGCTTGTGGCAAAGCACGAGAGGCACATCGAAATATTTGGCATAAGAATTAGCCCTCTTCGCCCCGCCGACATCAGGAGACGCGATTACAAGCTCTTTAAGGTGTAGGCTTTCGATATAGGGGATGAAGATGGATGACGCATAGAGATGGTCAACCGGGACATTGAAGAATCCCTGAATCTGGTCGGCATGCAAATCCATTGTGATGAGACGGTCAATGCCTGCCACACTCAAGAGGTCGGCCACAAGCTTTGCCGCAATCGACACCCTGGGTTTGTCTTTACGATCCTGACGCGCCCATCCGAAATATGGGATTACCGCCACGATAGTAGCCGCCGAAGCCCGTTTCGCCGCATCAATCATAAGGAGAAGCTCCATCAGATTGTCGCAGTTTGGGAATGTTGACTGAACCAAATAGACTTCAGCCCCGCGAATAGACTCCTCAAAGGAAACCTCAAACTCGCCGTCAGCAAAAGTCTCAATCTTCATTTTGCCTAATTCTATGCCCAGATCCTTGCATATCGACTCTCCAAGATAATGGCTCTTGGTGCCTGCGAAAACCTTGATGGGCGGAAGGTAATTACTCATGATATGAATTGGTAAAAAATTACTTGCAAAATTAGTTCTATTTTTTGGAATAATCCTCCTTTTATTCAAATTTTCTTTCCTCCCCGCAATTCAGACCCCTTCAATTTATGGTCTGACACCCCTTTAAGTTTCCCAATCGGGAGCACAAGGGCATCTCCTGCGCTCATATAGACGGACATCGGGGACGTTGACGACAGTACAAGCTTATGCGGCTTTCCCCACAAAAGGTCTGACGACACCATCTCCCCTCTTTCGATACCCGCCATCTCAAACGCAAGATCCGGAATCACAAGGCTCACATGAGCTGACTCTCTCGAGAAGTTGACCACAACCAGCAACACATCGTCTCCCTTATACCGGAGGAACGCAAAATTAGAATGAGGATTGAATCCCGCCTGACGAAGATTGGCATAAGTAAGGTCGAAAAAATCCCCTTCCCTAAGCGCGTCTCTTTCATTACACAGCGTCAACACACTCTTATACACGTTACGCAACCATCGCTCGTGGGGAGAAAGAAGGCTATCATCACATTTCCCTCCGTTATACCATCTTCTGATGGTAGAGACACTCCAGTAGTCAAATATCGTGGTGCGGTCATTGTCGCCGGCAAATCCTTCATTGTCGCGTGCCTGCTCCCCGAGTTCCTGTCCATAGTAAATCAGAAAGGGGCCTCGCGACATCATGGCTGATGTCACCAAGGAAGGAATCACCCTCAATGAATCGCCGGCATACGCACGGGAACCGAATCGCACCTCATCATGATTCTCAAGGAAATTCAACATCCTGTCGCCGATTCCATCCACTGTCTGCCAACATCCCGTAAGACGAGCCGCCGACCATCCGTGGGTCTCAATTCCGACAAGCGTGTCATAAAGATTGACCTTGTCATAAAGATAATCGAAACACCCGTAATCCAAGAACGGACGGTATTGGGACACATCATAAATCTCCCCTATAAACATTATATGAGGATAGACAGCTTTCACCTGCGGTATAGCCCAATGCCAGAATGCGAGAGGCACCATAAACACCATGTCGCAACGGAATCCGTCAATTCCCTTCGACGACCAGAATTTCAGAATCCGGAGCATCTTTCTCCAAGTGTCGGGAATCGGATTGAAATGGTCAGAATTATCGTTATAGTCATGTCCGTAGTTCAACTTCACGGTCTCATACCAGTCGTTTGGCCCGCAGAATGCATTGAAGCAGTCATTGCCTGTCGCCTTGGCCGGGAACTCCACATAGGGAGTGTCTCCTTCGGCAGCAAGGTTGATGGCCGGATAGAACTGCTGATTGGAAATGTAATAATAATTGTTGTCGCGGGCGAAATTCATGTTCGTGTTGTCGCGAAGCCCGAAATCCTCAACTCCGGACGGAGCCACATCTGAATGATACACCCTCGCCGTATGGTTTGGGACAAAGTCGATTATCAACTTCATGTTTTCCTTATGCACACGTTTAACGAGGCTCTCGAATTCCTTCATCCTGTCAGGCACTGACTCCGCGATAGCCGGGTCAATATCATAATAGTCCTTAATGGCATAAGGAGACCCTGCCTCTCCTTTCACGACATTCGGATTGTCGCGGGTTATCCCATATTTGGAAAAATCAGTTTTCGTGGCATGCTCTATAACGCCAGTGAACCATATGCAATTCACGCCGAGTTCCCTTATGCTTCTCAATATAGGCGGCGTGAAATCATTCATTTTTCCGCTGCCGTTCTGCTCAAGGGTCCCCCAGGGCACACAATTGGCGTTTGTGTTTGTGAAGACACGTGGAAAAAGTTGATATATGATAAGTTTCTCCTTCGTTCTGTTCATGTTCGGTCAGTCTATATTATTGTGTGTATATTTTCTCGAGCGCATGGCATGCGGTGTCGTATCCGGCAGCCACTCCCTTCCTGAGACTTGTCAGGTCGAATGTCTTTACACTCGACATATGGCTTATCTCGATTACATGGTCGCACAGGCGTAAATCCTGCGGAGTATTCGATTTCATCATAAGGTGGAATGTGCGGTAGGCGATGTCTATTATGGAACCATTCCGGTCGAAATTCCGTCTCATAGGGCTACAGTTGCTCCCAAAAAGAGTTGTGCAATAATCCCTTATCGCCCAGGCCGGAAGATTGCGCAATACTCCGCCATCCACATAGTTGACACCATTGATCTTCACGGGATGAAACACTATCGGGATGCTGCATGACGCCACCACACGAGGAACTATCTCTCCCTTCCCCCATCCCACGGATTTGCCGTGGTCAAGGTCGGTGGCACATATCACTGTCGGAATTTTCATATCCTCAAGATTCTTTACAGGCAACCAACTCTCAAGGAGCTTGCCGAAACGGGTAAGCCTCAGGAACCCATGTTTGGGAATGGCCCATTCCGTGAAATCGCCAAAACTCGACGCCTCCGCGAAGCACTCTATCATATCGTCGGTTGACAACCCGGATCCATACATTGCGACGGCAATAGAGCCGGCTGATACCCCTGACAGGACATCTGGCTTTATCCCGAACTGTTCAAAAGCCTTCAACACTCCGATATGGGAAAAGCCCTTGGCGCCCCCCCCGCTCATCGCGATTCCAACAGAATGCTCCTTCCTGATGCCAAGCCGCTCAAGTATCCCGTCTATTTTAAATGTCATCCTCAGATCGTATTAGATACAGTCTCCCTCCATCTGCCAGCTCTGCCGTGTGCCTACCGCTCCGACTTCGTATATGCCGGAGATACAGGCCATGAGGCAGATTCAGAATCTCATGGATAACCATTGCTATGTCTGGTCGTTACTGTATTTTCGTTTTCTCTTTTCCATGAGCAGTCCGCATATGCCGATTCCGATTGAAAAGCCTCTTCCCCTCAGTCCCTGACTAACGGTTGCAATGACATGTGCTGACCAACTACATTGCAAATATAAGCAAAATATCGTTAACCGCTATGAGATTTCCTTACTTTTTCATCTCTCCCGTCTCTTCCACACCGATTGAATCGCCAGGTTCCGTGGTTTCCTTCTTTTCTCTCTCTCCGCTGTCATCTTTTTTCCTGAGCCGCAGGAACGTGAAGGGATTATCGAAATCCTTTCTATAAATCACGCCAAGACCCTGGGTGGTAAGAGCCTGACGCAAATAATAGTTCTGGTCGTTGAAATGATTGTACGCTTTAAGGCGCAGATTGCCGCTTCGGCTCAACAGATACTCTATGTCGAAATCACCCACAAACGTGGTCTGCGACGTGCTCCTGTCCCTGTATCCGAAATTACCATTTATGAGAAGACGGTTGTTGAGAAGACGCGAGGATAATGCCACGTCAACTTCAAGGTCGGAAAAATCACCCTTGTCGCTCCTGAACGAAGGTGCCACCGTGAATTTGTCGGTAAGCTGTCCGAGCATATTGGAAAGCTGTGAGGAAAGTGTCGATGACGCCATCGACGCAAACTCCCCTCCATTGCTTGTGGACCCCATATATTCAGGCGTATAGAACCTGTTCAGAGCCAAAAGATAGATTATCTGTCGGCTCATCATATCGTCGGTGGATATGATGCTCTTCACTTTCCGCTCCACATCCTGGGTGAGCGTCGGGAGTTCTATGTCGAAAGTAATGTCAGGATGCTGCATATCACCCTCCACCATAAGCATGGCATCGACCGGCACATTCGTACGTGCAAGATCCCTGTCGGTGGAGAAGCTTTTGTCAAGATCCGAAAGGTTGGTGTTGACCCGGTAGGCGGCTGTTATGTCAAGTCTGGCGTTGAGAGGGTCGCCGTTGAATGAAATCGAGCTGCCTTGCCTTATCGTGAAATCACGCAATATGAGGTCCTGCAACGAGAAATTGTAGTTTCCTTCCTCCAATATATATTTGCCGAACATCTGCATCTCATCGCTTTCCGAATCATAATCCACCTGTATGTTGCCATTGCCCCGGGCTGTAATCTTATCTCCTGCCACAGGATCCATCACGAGCGTCATAAGAGTAGATGGCGACACTGAGCCCCGTATGTCTATCATGAATTTTGAGGGAGTGCTGTTTTGGCTGTCCATCTTCTTTCGGAACGACGCCAACACTGATGAAAGACTGTCGGCCCGCATCATCTCCTTCTCCCGTTCCTCTTTCTTTCTGTCGGAGAATGTAAGGAAACGGTAGTCTTCCGCCGCCTGGGTGTCGTTGAGCACAAAGGTAAAGTTCGAGTTGCCGACAGCTGTCATATCCACAGACACAGACACGCCGCCGGGCCACCCCCTCACCACAGCGCTTCCGTTGCCGAATATGGTGCCATACCAGTCTGGATTTATCCTGGAATTGGTGTCGTAACACAACATACGTCTCACATCACTAATCCTGAATGTGAACTTCGGGTCGTGAAAATACCTGTGGGTCAATTCTCCCGACAGGATGGCGGAATTCCCATATTTATCATATAGACGGAACGACGGGATAACTATCCGTCCCGGATCCAGTATCACCGAGTCTGTGCCATGATAATAGACATTCGTATAGTCGAGACGCATAGCCACTGAATCGGCCAGAATACGTCCCACCAGGTCAATATCACTGAATGTCCCGAACAATTTGGCCTTCCCCGACGCGTGTCCCTTCACATCTGTGGTGAAAGCACTCATGAAAGGCCCCAAAAATCCGACAGGCACCCTGTCAGCATCAATTGCGAAACTCAAAGAATCTCGTGTCACCCATATTCCTCCGTCAAGAGTGGTGAGATTTCCTTGCTCTCCCATTATATCCGCATAAATGGATACTTTCTTATCCTCATTGTGCCACCGGCTCTTAAGTTCTCCATCGCCAAGCACCGCACCGTTATACGACAGTCCTTTCACAGACAGCCTTTCTGTGAAAGCCTCCGGATTGCCGCTTAAAGCGCCTTTTGCCGTAATCTCTCCGGTTGCCGTGCCTCCGAATGTGACGTAATTTATATTCAATGTGTCGAAGATATAACCCAAATCAATATCCGCGAGTTTCACCGACAGGGAATCAAGCGGCGCGGAAGAGGCCGTACCCCCGATTTCCACAAACTGCTTCTCATGCCAAATTCTCAAATTCTCCACATTGAGCGCCCCTTCTTCATATGACACGGAACTCCTGTCTATGTTCCAATGGGCTGGCCCGAAGTCAAACGATGACGGGTTTATATCGAGCTTTATATCCGGCGTTCCGGACAGCATGTTCTTTGCAATCTCGGCATCAAGCGAGAGTTTCCCGTTAAAGGCGGAATTTGACGGCGTCACCCAATCCAAATCGGCAAAGACCTTGTCTGACTGAGCGAGCACGCTCAACGACATTGACACATCTCCTTTTTTTGCGGGCACTGTGGTTGACAGGTTGACATTGGCGTTTCCAGACTCCCCGTCAAGGCCCAAGGCAAGTCGGGTGTCTCTCACAAGCTTGTTTTTCCCCTGCTGGAGATACGGCACCGACAGACTCATTCGCGCGGAATTGCCCGTGCCGTCAATTGAACCGGTTATCGGTATGTCAACCAACAAGCGGAACGGCAGACTGAAAAACTCCGGCAATGTGTTGTCGGCTTTCACCAAAAAAGAGAACTCCACGTCGGAATCAAAACCCTCCTCCAATTCAGGAGGAGCTCCAAACCAACCGGGGAAAACCGAACACAACATCGACTTCACCTCCACGGGAAGCTCTTTAAATATAAAATCGCCCTTTATAACGCCGTCAATCCAGTCGCTCCGCAAGGTGAGTGTCCTTACCGACTCCTCTCTCTCCCCTTTTATCATAAGATGGCTTAGCGAGATTCCTTTCCCGTTGTCGTCTTTGAATCCGGCGTCATTAAGTCGGATTTCACCTATGAGATTGTCGGGGGTGTCTCCCTCCAGGCTTGCGTTCAGCACTCCTGAAAAACGGTATCCCTCATAGGCTGGCAAGAGTCCCGGCAAATCCGGACGGAATGAACCCACACGTGCATATAGGTTCATCCACGACTCTGCCCCGTCAATATGACCATCAGCCTCAAGATGGGCCTCGGCTATGTTATTGTCAACATCTATGGATATATCCATATCCTTTCCTTCCTTTCCTACAACTGCCGTCAGGCCATCATAACGCACGCCCCCGTACTCGAAAGAGGAGACAACTGCCGTAAGGTCTCCATCCACCTCGCGTCCTGCCACTTTACCTGCAAACATAAACTCTGCCGTAGCATTCCCCCAACGGTTGTCGCCGGAGAGGATTCCGCAGTCAACATCTTCTGCCGAAATCTCACCATCGAACACTCCACGGCCTCCCTTGAGCCCGTCAGAACGTGCGGACACCGCCACATTCCCCACTGCGGTCTTGACGCACAAATCAGCGGTATATCTCCCGTGTGACGGAAACGCAGACCCCGTAGCCAACACATCTGCCGAGCCGAGCTTCGCTATCATTTCCACCACAGACTGATTAATTCCTCTAAGTCTGGCAAGTTTGTCTGTGACATAAGAAGAGGTTGTAATAAATCGGAAATCGGAAACTTCAAGACTCATATCCTCACGAGACGAGAGCATCCTTGCAGAGGCCGACAGAGATAGTCTCATATCTCCGTCGGCCGACACCAATGACATATCTGACAATTCCAATGAGTCAATATTGCCGGAAACGTCTGCCGAAAAAAAGAATGACTCAGGGAACAATGACATGTCCGGACATAACCATGAAAAATCAGAAGGAGTAATCTGATTGCCGACAAACACAACGCGATTGTCTCCTTTCATGAATGCATCCGCTATCTGAGCAAGACTGTCAAATGTGACAGCCACGTCTGACGGTGTCAGCTCCGTGCCCGGCAACTTAACCTTAAAATCTCTCAATGACAATGATTTTTGAGTGACATGAGCCTTAAAGGCAATTGTCTCCACCTCAAGTCCTCCCGAAAGGGAGAACGACAGACGACGGAGATCCACCCTTATATCATCATTAGAAATGCGCGGCAGATTAAGGTCTGCCTTCAAATCACGCAATCTCAAATGATTGAAATCCGTGCGCCGAGAATCTTCCAACGCGGGAATCCACTCCCTGTCGAACGACGCGGAACATCTGCGCAACACGACATTCCGGAAATTAAGGTCGAATATGGTAGGAGGCTTGTTCTTATCTTTCGGCTTGAAGGCATCGATTATAAACTGTATGTTCAACGGCGCGTCCTGTGCACGTTGCGTTATCCTGGCGTCAAGACCTATAACCTCTGCATAAGTGAGCACAACCTTCCGATCGCTCATCAGTCGCCACAGATGGACACCGGCGCCAAGAGTCTCCACATAAAGGCATCTCTCCCCTTCAAGGTCTGCCACCTCAATATCCCTCACCACAATCTCATTGAAAGGGTGGATATTCAACGAACCTATCTTCACGTCAGACCCTATCATTGCTGACAGCTCTCGGGCAACCTTGTCTTTAACTGCATTCTGGAAAGAAGGGACCGAGACCAAGATATATAAAGCAAGATAAACCACAGCAACCAATATGATGGCCGTGAAAAGTATCCCTCTCGTAATCTTATATATCGTTCTGATTATTTTCATTTCAACCAACTCCATGTCATTCCGTTCCTACCGCAATCAGCTCATCCGTGGACAGCCGCCTTTTGCGCCACTGACCACGTCTTGACTTCCGGGTGGAAAGACATAGCAATTGCAAATTTAGTTATTTTTTATCAATCAGCCATACCCGCCCCGCCTTATCTACAAGTTTTGCGGAATTGCAAGCCACACTGACATTCCCGCGACTCATACGGCCACTGCCGACCGACAACAAACCTGCCAATATTGTTCAGCCATTTTGAAAATGCTCTTTGCCGTTTCAACTAATTCCGTTAACTTTGCGACATAAATAGAAGGTATCAATGAGTGTAAATATTCTCGGCATAGAATCATCTTGCGACGACACTTCGGCGGCCGTAATATCTGACGGTTGTCTGAAAAGCAATATTATCGCAAGCCAAAAGGTGCACGAGGCATATGGAGGGGTCGTGCCCGAACTTGCCTCAAGGGCACATCAGCAAAATATAGTCCCCGTGGTCAGCGAAGCTTTACGGCAGGCCGGCATCGGGATGTCAGACATTTCCGCGATAGCATTCACCAGAGGACCGGGACTGCTCGGGTCTCTTCTTGTCGGCACATCTTTTGCCAAAGGGATGTCTATCGGGCTCAATATTCCATTGGTTGATGTCAATCACCTCCATGCGCATGTCCTCTCTCATTTCGTAAGGAAATCTCCCGACGATGAGGTGCCGGAATTTCCATTCATGTGTCTCCTTATATCGGGCGGGAACTCACAGATTGTCGTGGCATCAAGCCCCTCTGACATGAGAATCGTAGGGAAGACTATCGATGACGCGGCCGGAGAGGCTTTCGACAAATGCGCCAAAGTGATGGGGCTTCCGTATCCCGGAGGCCCTCATATCGACAGACTCGCCTCAGCAGGAAATCCGAAGGCATTCAGATTCAGCAAACCCCATATCCCGGAGCTTGACTATTCATTCAGCGGACTGAAGACCTCGTTCCTTTACACTCTGCGCGACAACCTGAAGGACAACCCCTCTTTTATCGAGGACAACAAAGAGGACCTTGCAGCATCATTACAATCCACCATTATCGACATCTTGCTCGACAAGCTCTCAAAAGCACTCGACAGATACCCCGTGGAGCATGTGGCAATAGGCGGCGGGGTGTCTGCCAACTCCGGGGTCAGGAATGCTGTGGATGAATTCTGCCGTAGAAAAGGCGTGAAAGCTTGGATTCCGGAAAGAGCGTTCACCACCGACAACGCCGCAATGGTGGCCGCCGCCGGTTATTTCAAATATCTTGACAAAAAATTCTGCGACCTTTCATTGCCTCCCTATTCAAGAGTCTCGATGTAGCCGCAAAAAATCATCAATAAACACTGTCTGCAATGAACAAGAAAACTGACGACGCACAACAATACAACAGTCAGGCACACACCGAGACGCGCCACACCGTTATATACGGATACACCAGGCAGGAACTTTCCAAAGTGATGCGTCATTTTGAATCGCAGCTTCCTGAGTTTGTGAAGATTTCAATCGACTCTTCAAATCTCGTGACAAAAATAACCCTGACTGGCATCAATTCCGGAGTGGAGCTTCTGCGCTTTAAAATGAACCGCTATCATCAGGACCTCAATGAGATATTCTCACAAGAGCTTGTGTCGATGGAAGACAAGACCGTGGCGCAGGTTCTGGGAGAGTTGCTCACAGAACGAGAGCTCACGGTCGCTGCCGCTGAAAGCTGCACCGGCGGAAACATCGCCCACCGCATTGTTCAGGTGCCGGGGTCTTCGGCCTACTTTCTCGGAAGTGTGGTGAGTTATTCCAATGATGTGAAGGCCGACGTGCTGGGGGTTCCTCGCAACGACATATCCGCACACGGGGCTGTCAGCCAGCCCGTTGCCGAAGCCATGGCCACCGGAGCCGCCAGACTCATGAGGAGCGACTGTGCAATCGCCACAACAGGAATCGCAGGACCGGACGGCGGCACAAGATTCAAACCAGTAGGCACCGTATGGATAGCCGTCAAATACGGGGAAACCGTTGTCAGTGAATGCAAGCATTTCAAAGGCGACCGAAATGAAGTAATAGAGGGAGCCACAAACCATGGCATGGTAATGCTGATAAATCTCCTGCGCAACAGCTATGTTATGCAGGAAGACCTCAACGACGACTGACGTGCGGACATTGTCGCTTGTATGATGTAAGCTCGACCGCATTCCACACGCACATTCCCGTCAATAAAACCTATTTTTGGTGTTTTTCTAATTTTTCGCCGAGTCCCATTTGCAAGATTCAGTATTTATTACTAATTTTGCACCCGGTTTGTGGCACATCCTTTAAAACCGCCAATCTGATGCGCCTGGCGGTGATATGAGAACTGAGATGGCGGCCTCAGGCCTTAAGATATTTTTAATTCAATTAAAAAACAACAGCCATGTCAAAAGTTTGTCAGATTTCAGGCAAAAAAGCTTCTGTGGGCAACAACGTTTCCCACTCCAAGCGTCGCACCAAGCGCAAATTTAATGTCAACCTCCATAGAAAGAAATTCTACTGGGTTGAGCAGGATATGTGGATTGAGCTCACAGTGTCAGCTCACGCTCTCCGCACTATCAACAAAATCGGCCTTAACGCGGCCCTCAAAAAAGCCGAGAAGGAAGGCAACCTCGACTTCAAAGAAATCAAAATCATTTCTCTTTAATCAGAATTTCTAAACTATGGCAAAGAAAGCTAAAGGCAACAGAGTGCAGGTTATCCTTGAA
>JAIDXM010000067.1 GCA_029058745.1 Muribaculaceae bacterium | reverse complement strand
TATCTACACTGGCCGCATCGTGCCGATAGACAACGGGAAAGACGATAAATACACTCTCCTGCGCCGTTATCTCGATAAGGTGGTTGAACTCCGTTCCGAAGACAACATTCTCGACCAGCTCCTTTTCTTTGCCGGACATGGATTCGTGTCGGAGTCGATTGTGGCGAGAATCGACGAAAAAGCCGCATATCTCCAAAACTTCCCGTGGATGCACACCCGCAAGAATGGCATTGAATATATCGACCACAAACGTGACAAATTCATAAAAAACCGACTTATGACGGAACTGCAGCGCAACAATCTTGACGTGGCTCTGCTACACCATCATGGTCTTGACCAGATAGAATATCTCAACAACGAACCAGATCCCGAAACCCCGACAGAGATGGTACATACCATCAAGGACTACGCCAACTACGTTTATCGCCGCCACCGTGGAAAGGGGACACCCGACGACAGCATAAAGGCCAACATTGCGAAAAATCTCGGCGGGCTTCCCCTCGAATGGTTTGAAGACGAGGAAAGCGAGGAACACCGCAAGCACGATTCAATCATGGAACGTAAGCTCAACCTTTATGTAGAAGACTTCGAAGAGTTCACGCCCAACTGCCGCCTCGTGATTCTCGATGCCTGCTTCAACGGCTCGTTCCATCTTCCTAAGAATATCGCGGGGTCATACATCTTTGACGAAGGAAAAACGGCGGCAACAATCGCCAACAGCGTCAACGTGCTCCAGGACAAATGGTCAGACCGCTATATCGGCATGCTCGGTCTGGGAATGCGCGTGGGTAATCTCCCGAAATATAACACCTATCTTGAAAGCCACTGTATCGGAGACCCGGCATTCCGGTTCAAATCGGCCGTGGCAAGTCTTGACGCCAACGAGATGCTCCATCAACCTGCCGAATGGTGGGCCGGCCAACTCGATTCACAATACCCCGCTGTTCGCGCCATGGCCATGCGCCAACTCGTGGATAACGACATGATTGATTCCGACCGACTACTCGAAATTTACACCAACGACAACTCCGAGGTGGTGCGTATGGAAGCAATGACCCTTCTGTCGCTCTACGATGATGACAACTTCCGTAAATGCTTGGAGCTGATTCCCGAAGACAGCTACGAAATGATTATGCGCTACGGCCTTAATTATATAGCGAAACGCGGTGACAAGGGACTCGTTCCGGCACTTATCGATATTGCCAAACGCAACAATACGGGAAAACGTGTGGAATTCGGTGTGAGCCAGGCGGCCGCCCTTTATCCCGCCGAAATGCTCATCGCGGAACTCTCGCGCCAGTTTAATCCTGACGACTATTCGGAAGGAGAAGCGGTGAAAGGATACGTGGCGCATGCCCTCGACAAATATGCCAATTCATATCGCCTGCAGGATGTGGAAACTCTTTGCCATAACGACTCGGCATCACTGAAGGCTAAAAAGCAGGCAATCCGCACATTCCGTAATTCCACCATGCATTACAAACTTGACGACCTTCTTGAATATGTGCGTAAATGCGACAACGAAGAACTGACCATTAACCTCCTTGAAGCTCTCGGATGGTTCCGTCAGTCATTCCGTCATGCCGACATCAGCAAGGTTGCCCTTGAGATGAGCAAAGACGGAAAACGCTCTAAAAAAGTAAGGGATGAAGCTCTGAAAACCTACAAAAGGATAGAAGACAATCGAAAAGGAAACCGATGAGCATACTCCGCTATAAACTCCGACACATCGCAGGCGCGGGTGGCTACCGAAAGGTATGCGCACTCGCGCTATGTTGCTCCATGGCTACGTTTGCCGGAGAGCAATCGACCGGGCAAATCCGCTTCAAAGTAAAACCGCTGACCCAGGAGGAAGAGAGTCTGCGTCTGGCGACGAAAATATGGCAACCGGCAACCCCGCTCACCCGTGGCGGACTTCCTTCATATCTCGACAATTCACGCTCCCCGCATTTTCCCGAAGTCTTCAACCAAGGTTCCAACAATTCATGCTCGCAAGCAGCCGGCGTGAGATATGCGTATTCCTTTGAAGTCAACCGGTTGCTCGGCCGCGAAGCCTCGAAAAAAGAGAATGTGTTTTGCTATCACTTCACTTGGAATTTCCTCAATGAGGGGGAAAACCAGGGGGCACACGCTTTCCTCGGATACGAATTGATGAAAGAATGCGGCACTGTCAACCTCGAACATTGGGACGATGCCCCTTATTCTTTCCCGGAACAGACACGTTGGCTTTCCGGTGCGCAATCTTATATTGAAGCCATGCAGTTCCGTGTGAAAGACTACGCTAAAATCAATCTTAAAACCCGGGAAGGCATCGACCTCTTCAAGCGTTTCCTCTACGACCACGGTGACGGAAGCCCGGTGGGAGGGGTGGCAACAATCTCCTATCAAACCGATGACTGGGGCTATAAAAGATACGACGGTCCGGGGGAAAGCAGAATCGGGTATATAGTCACAAAAGAGGGTAAAGACGGCCCTCACGCCATTACAGTGACGGGGTACGACGATTCGGTGGAATATGACTTCGACGGCGACGGCAAAATCGATGACGACGAAAAGGGAGCCTTCATTTTCATAAACAGCTGGGGAGAAGACTGGGGAAGCGAAGGACGTTGCCTGCTACCATATAGCGTGGTGCTCGCCGACCCTTCCGACGGAGGTTTGAAAGAAACCGACGCCGAAGCTTTTATGGTGCAACCTGAGATTTCATCGCCTTCTCTCGTTTTCGTAGCGACACTGCAATATAACAGACGCAACGAATTGTCGTTCTTTTTAGGTGCAGCAGACGGTGAGGATGCAAAGTCACCTCAATTTGAAACACAAGCATCCATAATGCGACTGCAAGGGGGCGCCAATCCAATGCAAGGATGGAACGCTTCAGAAGAAATGGAGGTAGCGTTCAATTTCAGCGGATTTCGCGATAAGATATCCGGTTTTGAAAACCCTTCGTTTTTTCTTTCCGTAAGACGCACAGCGGCATCAGGCACAGGCATCTTGAAGTCGTTTAAGGTGGTCGATTTTGTCACTGGAGCTGTTTATACTTCCGATGTGAACAATCTGCCACTATCAGGCGGAATAACTGTTATGACAACTGGACGCCAAAAGCTTTCAGCCTACACGTCCTGTTCCCCGTGGCTTTGGATGGAACCGGGCACAAAACGCCCGAAGATGAGTCCGTTCGTGGTCAGGACAGCCTCCGGAAAGCTCCGTAAGCTGAAAATCAACGGTTATGAAGCAAAAACAGGCACACTGACCATAAAACATGCAGGATTATGATTAAAGATTTGAAAATTGCTTTTTTATTGATATTATCGGTTTTTGTAATATCTTGCCAATCTGATAAGAGTGAGGAAAATACCAAATCACCGGACTCAGAACTGACGGTTGAGTCAATTTCAGACACATGCTGGACCTACATCTCGCTTGACCGGAATGAATTTGTGGGCACATCCCCTCTGGATTCTCCTGAAAGCGATGAAAAATGGAGGCAACGTTCAGACTGGGATATAGCAATATGCGGCGATATGCTGCGCACCAATTCCGGGACTTCCGGAATTGGCGACGGAGGCATAGTCCGTATTGACGACGCCACTTACGAAAGTCTTGACGAAGGGTCTTTCCCACCCCTTGACACCGACCGTCTGCAGACACCGGCAGCCGAGAGAAAATAGCCTCCCCCAACCCATTTCCACCCCAAAAACGGCTATAGACGTAAAAAACTACCGACATTCAACAAATTAAAGATTCTTTTTACTGAAAAATTTCTTTAATTCCAAGATTATGACTAACTTTGAATCCAAATATATCTTTGAAGTCATCAAAAAAATTTTTTAACAGGAATGGCAAAAAAACTTCAAATCAGAGATTTGACGCTGCGTGACGGTCAGCAGTCATTGTTTGCCACACGTATGAAGCAGGAGAATATCGACAAACTTCTCCCTCTCTATCGTGAGGCCGGTTTTTATATCATGGAAGTATGGGGAGGCGCCGTGCCCGACTCAGTTATGCGCTATCTTGGAGAAAGCCCCTGGGACCGTCTGCGCGAGTGCTCGAAAGCCATGAAAGGGATTTCCCTCCTTTCAGCACTCTCACGCGGTCGCAATCTCTTCGGATACGTGCCTTATCCAGATTCTGTCCTTGAAGGCTTCTACAAAAAGGCCATCGAGAACGGTCTAAACGTGATGCGTATATTCGATGCCCTTAACGACATCGACAACATCAAGAGTTCGATCAAAATGATCAACGACTTCAACGGCCTTAACGGCAACGAGGCTATCGCCGACACTGCCGTATGCTATACCATCGACCCGAAAGGCACTCCAGAATCCGAAAGAATCTTCACCGACGAATATTTCGTCAACAAGGCTCTTGAGATGGAGAAACTCGGCGCGAAAATGGTAACGCTCAAAGACATGGCCGGACTCGTGAACCCCTCTCGCATCTTCGCGCTCATGCCCAAGCTCAAGAAGGCACTCAAAGTGCCTGTTGACTTCCACACTCATTGCACACCTGGCTATGGACTCGCTTCCGTACTCACCGCTATCATTCAGGGCGTTGACATCGTAGATACCAACATATGGTGGTTTGGTGGCGGCTCGGCGGCTCCCGCCATCGAGCTTATCGACATTTTCTGCCGCAAACTCGGAATCGAGCTTGAAGCCAACATGGAGGCTGTAGCCAAAATTCGCGCTGAGCTCAAGGATGCACGCAAAGCCCTTGCAAACTTCGACCTCAACAAGGACAATTGGCAACGCGACTTCGATGAGGCTTACTCCGAAATGCCGAAAGAAATCGACGCTGAGTTCGACCGCGCTATAGAGGCCGCGAAGGCGGACAAGGAGGAGGAACTCCTCGACGCATGCCATAAGATTGAGGCTTACTTCGGATTCCCAAAACCCAACGAGATTGTCAAGAACGCGGAGGTACCCGGTGGAATGTATTCCAACATGGTGGCAAACCTTCGCGCACTCAATGCTGAAGATGTGCTTGAGGAAGCTATGGCTCTAATCCCTAAAGTGAGACGCGACGCCGGACTTGTGCCTTTGGTGACTCCCACAAGTCAGATTGTAGGCTCTCAGGCTGTTTCGCTCGCGCTTGACCGCCGCAATGGAAAAAGCGACTATTCAAACAAGAGCAACCAGTTCATATCTCTTGTGAAGGGTGAGTATGGCAACACTCCGGTTCCCGTAGATCCCAAATTCCGCGAGATGATTACCGGCAGCCCGGAAGAAAAGCCTTATAACGTGGCTTCCTACAAGAAACCTGAGAATCCTGTCCTTTCTCAGTTTGGTGGTGTCAACCTCGCAAGCAACGAAGAGGAATTCCTTCTGCTTGAACTTCTCCCTGCTGTGGCCAAGACATATCTCACCAACAAGCGGAAGGCTGAGTTCGAGACCAACCATACCGCTTCTGCTTCAGAGTCAGCTAAGGGGAATTCAGCATCCGGAGAAGTGACCGGACCTGTGTTCTGCGCTCCTATGGGCGGCACTGTAATGAGCATTAAGGTAAAACCGGGTGACACTGTAAAACCGGGTGACACTGTGATTGTATATGAGGCCATGAAGATGGAAAACGACCTCGCTTGCGATCTTGGAGGCGTTGTGAAACAAGTGCTTGTGAAGGATGGCGACGTGATGGCCACCAACCAGCCCCTCATCGAATTCGAAGGCGCCGCTTCCGGAGTTTCTGCGGCTAAGGCCCCTGTAGCCGATATGCCCGCCGCCGACGGCCCGACGATGCTCGCTCCTATGGGCGGCACCATCCTGAGCGTGAAAGTGAAACCGGGAGATGCCGTAAAGGTGGGCGACACTGTGCTGATTTATGAGGCCATGAAGATGGAGAATAATCTTGGTGCTGACCGCGACGGTGTGATTGCTAAAGTTCTCGTGGCCGACGGTGATGTGATGGCCACCGACCAACCGCTTATCCAATATGCCGCTGGCGGAGCCGCTCCTGTAAAGGAAACTCCGAAACCTGTTGCGAAACCGGCTCCGGCCGCCAAAGCTCCAGCCGCCGGAGAATACAAAGTGGCTCCTGTGGAGGGATTTGACATCAACAAGGCCCTACATCCTCTTGAAGGAGGCTCTGGGAAGGCGTCCAAGTTCCTCAAGAACAATGACGGAAGCATAACCCTTGCCCCTGGCACCACTCTCGATATAAACGTGGCTCCGGACGGGAATATCAATATCCGGATTACCAAGAACTGACAAAGAATATCAATAGGATAACATTTGACACAGGTGCCGGATAAAAAAATCCGACACCTGTGTCGCATTATAATAAGAACAACCCAATCTCAAAAACCACAAGACACGAGAAACTTGCCGACGGCACGGAATTTATCGGAGTAGGCATACAGCCAGATGTAGTTGTTGAAGAAACTGAAAGTATTATCTTCGGCAAAGACAACGTCATTGAAGAAGCATTGAAACTCTTAAAATAACGGATTTATAACATCGTCTATATGATATGAAGAATTGGAATCCTATAATATGTAGTGCACTGGGTGCACTGACATATATCGTAAACTCGGCACTTTTGCCAACGTGGAGTCATACACTCGTTGGTGTATTTACGGGATTGATATTAATTGCAGTCTATTGGCTCATAAGTAATAAGTCAAAGACGTGGGTTCGAGTTTCTATCTCTGTTGCTGTTGCTATTGCCGCCGCTGCGATAACCAGATTCTTTGGGATTAAATAACACAAAACAAAAGAAGGGAGCCACAAGTGATTTGCCTGTGGTTCCAGTTCTATCATCTTATTCTGAAACTGTTCTTGACGGTATCCGCAGATTCGCAGCAATTTAGCAAACTATCGGGGGAAGTGGATGCGGAAACGTGTGATGCCGTCGGGGGTGGTGGCAAGGCGAAACGTGGCGCCGTGACGATTGAGCATTTCGTTGGCTGATTCTGTCGTTTCCTCGTAATTCCTACACAGCCTTCTGAAGTTTTCAAGCCATGCAAATGTCCTCTCCACAACCCATCTTTTCTTTGCCGGGACAAACTGACCCGAATAATTTGAATGTGTAATCTCTACGTCAATTCCAAAATCATGTTTGGCCTCCTCTATGAAATTATCGAGATAGCCTCTGTCGGCGTATATACGCCTTATCCAAGGAAATGCAACGAGCAGCATTGCCACCAGAGTTGTTGTTCTCGACCTCGAATTGCAGCATATCCTCTTGAACCTTGTGCCACCCTGTTTATATGATCAAGAACGAATTCTTTTTTTCTGGATCTTTTCTATGTTTATAAAATCTATTTCTAAACACCTTTTCCTGACTACCAATTCCGCTTGTTCTCCCCACATAGACCCTGCCATCCGGATGTCTAAGCACATATGTAGCCGGTTCTTATTCATCTGTTGTATTGCGTTTTTTCTGTTTTCTTACTGCCCGTTTCTTTTCAATCGACTTGTCATATTCCGACATAAGCTTTTCAAGAAGTTCCACCTCTTTATCCTTGGAATCATCCCACATTATATGGTCAATCCAATCCCTCGCCATCCGCCATTCTCCTTCAGTCTTTATATACCCGCGTTCCTCTATCTTCTGAATCCGGGCGGCAATCCTCTTGTTGACCGTAGTCAAATCCTCCCCGAACTTTTCCCGAAGTATCGCATTAAGTTCCTCGATTTTCGAACGATCTAAACCATTTGCCATTTCGTTCATATCATTATATACCATCCTCATACCTCTTAAATCGAATCTTTCATAGGCCCTTACAATTGCTTCAATAAAGCTATCCCATCCTGCTCTCTCCGATTCGATTGTACATTTTTTTGCAAATAGGATAATGTTAATACTCCAATCCTTCTTGAACTGCAATTCCTGCAATTTCTCTTCCGTCAATTCTTTAGTTTTTCTCATATTTCTTATTTCTTTGTTGAATTGCGGTTCTTCAATTTTCTTGCAGCCCGTTTCTTTTCAATCGACTTGTCATATTCCGACATAAGCTTTTCAAGAAGTTCCACCTCTTTATCCTTGGAATCATCCCACATTATATGGTCAATCCAATCCCTCGCCATCCGCCATTCTCCTTCAGTCTTTATATACCCGCGTTCCTCTATCTTCTGAATCCGGGCGGCAATCCTCTTGTTGACCGTAGTCAAATCCTCCCCGAACTTTTCCCGAAGTATCGCGTTTAGCTCCTCGATTTGCGAACGACTCAAACCTTTAGCCATTTCATTAGTATCACAATAGGCAACTCGCATACCCTGCAAGTTATTATTTTTAAAGGCATCATCTATAATTTGCATCTCCCAATCACACCATTTTTTTTCCTCGGCTGAAACAAGTGATTTATTATATTCAGCAATGAATATACACCAATCTCTTTTTAACTTCAATTCCTGAAATTCTGACTCTGTTAATTTTTTTAAATTTTTCATACTTTCTTCTATTAGATCATACTATCTTCTTTTAGAAGGGAATCCCGTATAACGATATAGCTGTCCGAAATAAGCATTAGACATGCCATGATAATATAATCCACGAATATTATAATACCAAACACCACGTCTAATGTTTATAATTTTTGGACTGCCAATCCCTCCATAAAAATCAATCAACTGTTGCTCTCTTCCTCTTATCGCAGCATATCCAAAAGGACCTTGTGCCACCTTGTCTATATGATCGAGAACGAATCCTTCTTTTTCCGGATCTTTCCTATGTTTATAAAATCTATTTCTAAACACCTTTTCCTGACTACCAACTCCGCTTGTTCTCCCCACATAGACCCTGCCATCCGGATGTCTAAGCACATAAGTAAGATGTATTGTTTTATGTATATCATAGACAGCTGCTCCGCAGAGGACAATTCCACCCACAATATCACCTATCGGCATGGGACCGTCTATTGCAGACGCGGTAACAGCTATGGCAACGGCCGTACCCATGACACCTTCATCGTCGTCTCCGTCACCCCGGTCCTGGACACGATGCTGGATTTCATTGAAGAGATATGAGAATGCTCCGGTAATCGCACCGTTGGCAAATTTTCCACCGCCAAGTTCATCGAGTGTACCGCTAAGAACCGAATTCGCAATAAGTCTTCCAACCTGTCCGATATGTTGACCTCCGGCTTCCATCAAAGCCCCTCCTCCCTTTGCCACAGCCCCGGAGACAGCTCCATGAAAAAAGTTCCCTCCCGTTATACCTTCAAGCCAACCCTGGGAAAAAGAGTGTTTGAACAGACTTATGAGAAGATTCGGGTCGGCTGCTCCAAAATTAAGGAAAGCACCCGCCGCTCCTAAAACGCCCCCTGTAAACGTCGCTTTTGCTATCTGTCCTATATTGGCACCGTTGAGCAAAGCCCCGGTGAGCGCACTTGCCGCGCCACCGGCAGCCCCGGCAATAATGACCGCTCCTAATCCGCTACCGGATCCAAGAGTGACTGCACTTACGACAATCCCGACAATAGAGGCGGTAAGCATTTTCCAATGACGGCTAAACCAACTATAACCGGAAGGGTCTATTAATGATAACGGATTGTTGACACAATATGCATAACGGTTTAGACTTTGCGTAAAATCCGCCATTTGGACGTACGGGTCCGCCGAAAGGAAACGTCCGACAACAGGGTCATACATTCTACCGTTCATATTGACCATCTCGAAACCATCGATATGCTCATGTCCCCCGAATCCCCTGTCCAGGGAAGCCTCCGCCTCAATGATAACGGAATACGGCTTCAACGTAACGGGATTTCTCCTTCTTCCCCACGCATCGTAACTAAACTCTTCAATCAAATTTCCGGCTTGATCAGTTACGGCCATAACCGACCCCAAATGGTCATGATGAACATATTTAGCAACCTTCGCATCACTTCCCGGTTTTGTCTCAACCATCGCAACCATCTTGCCGCCTGCAAATATATAATTGACCCCGGTCTTCTCCTCCCCCTTTACAACAAGCTCATACAGTTTTCCGATGTAGTATTTTCTTATGTCGCCTATTTCTTGTTTTACCCTTTCACCGTCAGGTCCATAATACAAATGCATGCACCGTTCACCAGACTTCACATATTTTATCTTCCCGCGTGAATTGTACTGTATTTCATCCCACACTTTTGGTTGTGTCACACATTCAGTAATAGATATCAATCTGTTAGTCCCTTCTTCATAATTGTAATATCCCACGTCTGATTTATACGTGATATTACCGGCAGCATCATATCTAACCGTCACCCTGAGGTCTGTTATCGGATTCACTTTTACAAGCCGGTTAAGGGCATCATAGACAAATTCTTCCGGAGTGTTGGTTCCCCTTTGCCTTGACGTAAGATTGCCTACAGCATCAAACCAATACCTCATGGCGGGGAGCCTGGATATATCGCTCTTGATACCCTCCAAACGTCCCGTGTATGGATTGTAGATATATTTCACGGTTTTCCCGTTGCCGAATTTTTCTGAAGTAATACCTCCGCGTGCGTCCAGGGAATCGAGAGTCCAATAAACATCTCCGGAAGCAGCGTTGCTGACTTTTATCAACACGCCGCACGAGTCATATTCATTTTTTATTTTCAGACCGCCCGGATAACTGATTCTGTCAACCTTACCCGTATCAGAGTATTTAAGATATATAGAGTAAACTTCCCCGTCCGCTCTTATATGCTCTCCGGTTACTCTGCCATACTTGTCATAATCATACTCTACGCGGCTTAAAGTCTTATCGGTATATTTGACATTCTTTCCATAAATGCTACCGTTGTGGTGCGAGTCATATATTGTCGTGATGACACAATCAGGACGTGTTTCCTTAACAACCCTACCTCCTTTGTCATATTCAAATGTAGTTTTGCCGTAGGAATCCTGCCGTGAAACCAGTTCTCCGAATGCATTATATTTTTCAAGTGTCAGCCCAAGATCTGGAGTATCTAACCAAGTACGGTTACCCGCAAGGTCATATTCCATTATAGTATTTACCCTTGGCCCGGCAATCTGGATGCAGTTGCCATCGCAATCATACACATATTTTATCGACGTCCCGTTATGGTCTATGCTTTCAGCCAACCTTCCGTGGATATCGGTAATCTTGGTTGAGGTATGACCCAACGGATCGGTTACAACTGTTTTAAATCCGGAATACTCTATGGTAGAGTAATTACCGTCGGCATATATTTGTTTTATGGTTCTACCCGCAGCATCATATTCATTCTCGTTCCAATAAACAGGATCCCCTTTATAATAAGGCTCAGACGTTTTCCACAGTTGACCTTTGGAATTATATATATAATCAGTGTAAACGGATTTTCCATTAAAGGAGTCAACGATATTGCGTAAGACACGTCCGACACAATCATAAAAGACCAAAGAACCTGCGTCTCCTTTAGAACGCGAATACTCAAATGTCAAAGCACCGGATGGGGCATCCTCCATCCCCGATGCCCATCCGGTCGTATGTACGCTCTTGGAAATCGCAGTTGAAGTCTCTTCCAATCTTCCGAACCTGTTGTAAACGTTTGATGTAACCAATCCTGCCTCATCTTCCGTTGCCAACACCGTCCCAAGTTCTTCGTCAATGACATTAGTGGTCGTAAATCCAAGTGCATCGACAGTGGAAACTATGAATCTTCCTTTTGAATCATATTTGCTTTCAGAGGTTCGGGACTCACCCCCGTCATTTGGAGTAACCACACTCTTCGTTATGTTGCCGTGTGCATTACGGGTATAGTCCTTTTTGAATCCGAGTTCAGAATCATCCGGTTCCGTAACCTCAGATATCAGCAAACCGGACCTGGAGTCATAATTAAACCGTGCAGTCCTTACATTCGTTACAAATCTACTCCTTTTTGTAACAGTGGATTCCGACAATCTTCCAAGATGCCATTTTGCCTCGTCATTTTTAAATGTATTAACCGTCTCTACTACGTTGTCACCACTAATTGAATTAATGCGTATCTGATTGCCATAATTATCATATTCCGTAGTTGTGATGATATCGGATATGGTATCGCGGCTGTTATATTCAAAAGCTCTTTGCCGAATTTCCGACGGGAAATAAGTATATACCCTATCTTTACCATAAGGTAGATATTTATTATTCAAAACATTAACATATTCTGTTTTAGATACCAGCCTGTCGTTGATATAAACATTTGTTTCCTTCTGTCCTACCGCATATCTCTTACGATTAACCTCATAAGTGTTGACTGTCTTTGTATTTGAAGAGATGTCTTTAACCGTGAATGATTCGAAACATAATAAGCCTAACCCGGCTTGGTGCATCAAGGCGTTGGCGTATTCATACCGCTGTTCAGCCCTTCCGCCCACTCCGTCGGGAACTGTCACGGAAGAAACGACAGGCCATGACATACCACACGACACAATAGGATATTCTACCGTAGTTCCTTTTTTAAACACTTCTTTATCGGAAAGAGATTTGTAAAATATTTCCGTACGGTTACCCAAGCCGTCTGTAATACTTTTAAGAAGATTGTTGCAACCCTCCGGCATGAGATAAAGTTGATAGCCGTCCCAATTTGAATTTACCCAATCCGACGTACAAAGGAAGTCTGTTTTCCCGTCACCGTTGAAATCTCCCATATAGAAACGCCATTTGTCAAGTCCGTATGCCAGACCTCCATCTTTTTGGGCAAAAAAATCGCTGTTGCCGTCGTTCAGATAAACCTTAGGCCTTTTTAACGACGAGCCGGAAGTTTTATCAACCACGTGGATGTCATCGTAGCCATCACCGTTGAAATCTCCTATAAAGAACTTTTTGTCATGCGCATCAAATTTTCTTGGCTTATAGACTCTTTCAAACGAATTGTCGCCCTTGGAATATAGGAAACACCAATTACTCCAAGAACCGCTGTTGGGCAATGTCTCCATTCCGGTAAGCAGCATATCTGTTTTCCCGTCACCATTGTAGTCTCCGAAATAAATCACATGGTTTTTGCCAGGCCAACTTCCAGAATTCACATAAGAACCTGAACCGGATGCCAAAACAGTCAGCAGGTCATAGCCATCTTCTCGAAGATTCAACGCATCTGTTCTACCGTCGCCGTTGAAGTCTCCGAATTCAACGCGATCCCAATTAAACGAATATTTCCTCTCCTCTCTTTTGTTTAGAGGTAGAATCTCATTCCCGTTGGTTTCAGATCTATAAATATAGCATTTTCCCGATCCGGGACACCATAGAAATATGTCTGTGGCGCAGTCTCCATCTAATTCAACGACTTGTATCGAAAAATCGTTTTCAGGGTATGTCTGCAACGTCTTGTTATAAGTGAATTTAATCTTTCCTTCAACTACGGAAGCCAAATACAAGTCGCAATAATACTTTGAGGAATTAAATTTTCTTTTAATGACAATATCAGTCAGTCCGTCTGCATTAAAATCGCCACATACGGTCTGCGCAATTTCATTGGAAGAGATCTTCCAGTCATCTTCCCCGGATTCAATCAAATATGTTTTATCACCCAAAAAGACTTTCCATCCTGACCAACCCGCATTAGAATTTTCCGGAACCACTATTATATCCGACTTTCCGTCACCGTTGAAATCCCCGACGGTCACGTTCGCCTTATGAATGCTGTTCGTTCTGGAATAATTTACATTAGCAACATTAAAATCATTTACGGTATGCCATTCCAATTCCGTAGGGTTCAAAGAACTCCCGTCGTCGGCAAATTCCGTTATGTTTTTCAATAGACTCTTCCTATTTACAACATGATAAGTCATTTGATAATAATGTATCCGCTTATCGCCATAATAAAGTTCAATCCTTGACAATATATTGCCTTTTCTGACTTTTCTACCATATATAAAAGTAGTCGGTGCATAAATATCTTCTGTATATACAAATCTTACAGATGCATACGGGAGTAGCATCGTGTTATTATTTCCGGTATAATTAATTCTCTTGACTCTAAAGTCATTTGTCGCCGCATCCCCTTCATAGGCAATAGTATAATAGTTCCCCGCCGTATCACGGACTTTTGTGACGAGCCAAAATAACGAAACGTCATCATCGCCTTTTAAAATACTGTTAACAGGCTTGTATTCATACGTCAGGCCGGATTTTGTATGGACAGTGAATTTATCCGGATTCCAAATAAGTCCTTCGGATTCAATCTTGGAAAAATCATTGGCTTCCGTAAGATATCTCACCGTACAGGTGTCAGACAATTGGCTGTCTCTTTTGATTAAACGTACACCGTCAATTGCAAAATTGTCAGAACGGGACAATGAGATGCTACCTGAAAAACCGTCGATATATCGATTTGATGGAGTCCTGCTTATAATAGAGAGTCCTGTAAGATCGAATCCATACCCCAGCAGCCCGTTTTTCGTAGAACTATTGTATTGAAGGGAAATATTCGGTTTTACCCCTCCCGTCCCCGCCAATGCGGATATGGGAATAACATAGGAAGCCTGACCGGACGGACTTACATTGAACTCGCCATCAATACTGCCAACGAGACCGCCGGAAATCCCACCCGTCTCCTTATCCTTGTAAAGGCGCTGTTGACCGAAACCATAAAAGGTTACAAATACCCCAATAAGTATGAATACAATTCGAGCCATATTCTCTACTCCTTTATAAGTTTATACGACTCTGCATAGTTATCGCCATAAAGGGTAAGGAGATAGATGTTTTTCTTTAAATCTCCCCAATAAAGAGAATTCTCACCTGTTTTAAGAGGACCTCGCTTTCTTACGACACCGGAAATGTCGGAAAGAGCAAATGACAATTTAGGATCGTTATTTGTTGTTGAGACAACAATTGTAATATTATCGGTATCCTTACTAAAATAAACACGAGATGTTATTTCGTCAAGCATTTCATCTTTATTGACTTTGCCGGGACTTTTCTTTGATTCCGTAATCCTCAATACTCTTGAAATGCATCCACCGTTTTGATTATAGGCATATACAACGGTCTGTGCTTCAACCTGTAAGGCGAATACAATAAATACAATTAGCAGGAGACGTTTCATGATTCAAGGTTTAAGGAATAATATATCTATTTAAATAACATTAATATTTTAAAATTGTTTACATAAATAATAAAAAATTTACATATATTTTGCAGAATCAAGAAATATTCATACCTTTACCAACAACTAAAATGAAGCAAAATAGAACCCCAATCGATATACAAATCCTCATCATTAATAGGATTTCATATTTTATAAATAGGATTTGTCTATGGCTGACATTATATATGGATATGAGCCGGCACATCCCGGTGAAGTAATAAAGGATGAAGTGAAGCGGCAATTAATATTCCGGCAGACTCGCTCATGCGGTTGCAAATAAAATATAATATGCAGCGTGCGGCAAACGATCCGTCGTTTATCTAACGGCTTGACCGTATCCGCAGATTCGCCGCAATACTTTAGCCATGCTATCGGGGGACGGGGAAGCGGATGCGGAAACGTGTGATTCCGTCGGGGGTGGTGGCAAGGCGAAACGTGGCGCCGTGGCGATTGAGGATTTCGGAGGTGAGGGTAAGTCCTATCCCTTTGCCATCTATTTTGGTGGTGAAGAAGGGACGGAACAGCTGGCGCGATACGGCTTTGTCTATCGGGTCGCCGTCGTTAGAAATCTCTACCACCGAACTATTGTCTTCTATTTCTGTGCTAATCCAGATATTGCCGGTTTCGCGCGAAATGCTCTCCGAAGCATTCTTCACGATATTCACAAAAACCTGTTGCATAAGCTCGCTGTCGATTTCAGCCGTCACAGCACCATCCGCCGCCTTGAAATCAACCGCAACTCCTGGCTTTACGATAAGCCCGAGGAACGGGATAAGTTTACCGATTTCCTCGTTAAGGTCATGCTGCTTTTTCACAGGGTCGGGCAAACGCACCACGTCGGCGTATGAACTTACAAAACCGCACATCTGCTCGCAACGCACGTCGCAACTTTCAATTACCCTAACGATGTCAGCATCGTCGGTGACATCGAGTAAAGTATCAAGCACCGACCTCACCCCTCCCATCGTATTGTTGACCTCATGCGAAATGGTGCGTATCACCTTTTCGTAAGCCTCCCGTTCCGCCTTCATCACCTCTTCGGTGAGGCTCTCAAGCAGATAAAACTCCCTTTGGAACCCCATCTGCACAAAACTAAGGTGGTAGCACCGATACATCCTGATGTCGCCAAACCTAACCACCTCGTTCTTCCCCAATTCCACCTTCTGAATCTCCTTGGCCAGACCTTCCGGTGCCTCTTCCACAAATTTACCCACAAGCTGCTTCACATCGTTTATGCCCGTGAGCCGGATAAAAGCGTTGTTTACCATGGTCACCTTACCATCGAAATCAAGCATCATGACCCCCATAGGCGACGCATCTATCAGGAGCTGAAGGAAATTCTCCTGTTCCCTATTGTGCAGACGTTCATTGCGGAGACGGTCAATCATAGTGTTGAACAACGTGACAATACTGTCAGCATCATGCACGCCGGTCATTGCAAGGCGGTTGTTGAAATCTTGCGACGCTATCAGTTCCATACCCCTCATGACCACACTGTTGGGCATTATCACGCTTTGCAACAACAGCATAAGCAGAATAAACGCCAACGCACACACCGGATAGACATACCAAAGTCTGTCGGGAGGAAGCAACGCCACCATCACCGCCACAGCGACGATGCAGACACATACCAGCACAAACCACACTTTCGTACGCATAACCGACTTCAAATTCTATTTCAAACCATATTTCTCCATACGCCGATAGAGCGTCTGGCGCGTTATTCCCAACATCCGGGCAGCCTGCGTGAAATTGCCGTCGCTCTTTTCAATAGCTTGCTCGATAGCCGTTTTCTCCATATTGCATAGAGTACCCGCCGACGGTATGCCCACCTCGTCTTCCACTCCGGCCTGATTAGAAAAATCAACTTTCTCAAGCAAATCCCCACCAATAAGCACCGCCCTCTCCACCATATTCTTCAACTGCCTGATATTACCCGGATAGGAAAGACGCGTGAGATATTCCATCGCCTCCGATGAAATCTCAGGTATCGAAATCCCTTGGCTTTTCGCGGAAAGGGATATGAAATGGCGCACAAGTAGCGGAATGTCGTCACGGCGTTCCCTAAGCGCCGGGATACGTAGGGTGATTAGGTTTATCCTATAGAAGAGGTCCTCGCGGAAAGTTCGCTCCCTCACCATGGCGGGGATGTCGGCATTGGTGGCGCACACCACGCGGATGTCAACCTTACGCGGACGGCTTTCCCCAAGCACTTCGAACGTGTGCTGCTGCAACACACGAAGCAACTTTACCTGGCATCCCATGTCGAGGTCGCCTATCTCGTCAAGGAATATCGTGCCTTTGTCGGCAAGTTCGAAACGCCCCTTACGCGCTACGACGGCACCTGTGAAAGCTCCCTTTGAATGTCCGAACATCTCGCTTTCGAAAAGCGACTGCGCAATCCCTCCGAGATTGACCATCACGAAAGGATTGTCCTTGCGCCGGCTGTTAGCATGGATAGCATTGGCTATCATCTCCTTGCCCGTTCCGTTTTCGCCCAATATCAGCACCGGGGCATTGGTAGGGGCAATCCTTTCGACCGTGGCAAGTAGGTCGTTCATCTCGCGGTTGCGGCAGATGATTCCGCAACGTTCAAATTGCCGTTCTCCCTCATTATCGCACGAAGAGTTGAGATCCAAAGCGGTCTCTATCCTTTGCAAGAGCACACGGTTGTTCCAGGGCTTCGTTATGAAATCGTAAGCCCCCGCCTTAATACCCTCCACGGCAAGTTCGATGCTTCCCCAAGCCGTAATCAGTATAACCGGAGTTTCCGGTTGAAAAATCTTGGCCTTGCGAAGCAATGCGATTCCCTCTTCCCCCGTAGTGGAACGGCTGTAGTTCATGTCCATCATGATAAGACTATAGCGCGTAGCCCGGATCTTGTCGAGGGCATCCACGGGATTTTCTGATGTATCAACGGCATATCCCGCCCTTTTCAGTAGCAATCCAAGCGACAATCTTATCGCATCGTCATCGTCAACTATGAGAATCATACCTCAAAATTACTAAAAATCCGATAATCTCATTTCATAATTTCGGCGAAATCGGCATCTATTCCAGTATTTGCCTGATAATCCCATAATGTAAGACTACGAATCTGATAATAGTATTGCCAGAAAAGGTATAGTTCGTTGACGTATTCACGCCGCGCCTCGTCTTTCTTCACCCGGGAGTCGTTGAGGTCGAGCGTGGAAATCTTACCCACGAGAAACGTCTCCACATTTGTGGCATAACGTTTCTGCGCGATTTCATCGGCACGGCGTGCGGTCTGAAGCTGACGCAACTGGTTGCCGTAACGCTCCACAAGGATAAAAAGGTTCTGGCGGAAATTCATGTTCTCCTGACGCACCTGGCTCTCCACCAGCTTGCGGTTGCTCTCCGCCACTTTCACCTGCCCTTTGCGGCGTCCCCAGTCAATCAATGGTATCTCGAAACCTATTTCCACCACCTGATTGTCTTTCAGATTCCTGTATCCTCCTGCAAAGGTATGGTCGGTGCCTGTATATCCAATCTGAGCAAACAGGTTGATTTCCCGCTGCGCCCCTTTAGCCTTCGCCACATTATAGTCGGCCTCAAGCTGACGCCGCAGCATCTCCTTGGCAAATTTATTTTTTGACAAAGCCTTGTCAAGGGCATCCTCATAGTCTATCTCCACTTCCGGGACATCCAAAGGTATCTCCGGGTCAATATCTATATCGGAATCATAGTCGAGAAACGAACGCAACTGAAACATATTGCTCTTCAGATTGCTCTCGCAGTCCGTAAGGTCGGTGCGGGCGTTAAGAAGGTTGAGTTCCATCTGCAACAGGTCGTTCTGGCTTATGCGTCCCATCTCACGCTTCTCCTTTGCAACCTCATAAAGCCGCTCTGAGTTCCGGAGATTCTGCAACGCAATCTCATGATTCTCCTTTGCCATAAGCAAAGAAAAATAATAACGTATCGCCAATTCTGCCACATCCTCCGACGCACTCAGAAAAGCGGCTTTCGCCTCTTCGTATCTCACTGGTTCAATCTTTCGGTTCCACTTCAGATTGTTCACACCGAATATCGGCTGCGTAAGCGTAACTGCCACCGGTATCGACATGTAACGGTTGAATGCGCCGTCTCCAAGCTGACGATAAAAGTCAAGCGAACTGTTCACTGAAACCTTACCACCTGTCAGCCATATGTTCTGTGTCACCGACAACTCCCCGTTTAACTGCAGATAATTGTTGCGCACGAACTCATAACTTCCCTCATTGTTCATGTAGGGGCTATACTGCTTATGATAGGAAGGAAGAGTTGCCCGAAGCGAAACCTCCGGAAGCAGCTCTGCCCTATAAGAGCGATAGCTCCAGTAGGAACTGCGCAACTGGTTGAGCGCCATTTCCGCATCGACGCTGTTGCTTCGTGCCCGCGCAATAACTTCCTGCAATGACAACCTGTGTGTCTGTGTCTCCTGCGCGAACGCAGGAGACACGATACTCACAATAATCAATAATCGAAAAAACTGTTTTATCATTCCCATAGTAAACTCATTTTTTTGGTCGCCTCCACCCGTCATTCCGACTTAACGGCGATGGCAGGTTCTATCCTCATGGCTCTCCACGCCGGATAACCGATGCTCAGCACAACACCAGACCCGACAAGCAATATCGTCACGATCCCGCTCAATATTATCGGAGCCGGAGTCTGGAATTCCATATAGCCTATTGACCCATATCTCACAGTGAAAAATACCACTGCAATAGAAATCAACCCCGCACACACAAGCAACAGGATGCCTTCTGAAATGATACGTGTGAACACAGCTCCCTTACTCGCTCCACAAACCTTCCTAATCGCTATCTCCCCTACCCGCTGCTGAACACGGAACCAGAATGTACCGAGTAGTCCAAGCAATATCACTGCAAGGAACACTATCATCAATCCCACCGAAGTCTTCACGTTGGCGTCAGGTTCCCGTAGTCTCGCATCCCGCAGGTCCTCCAGCCGCTTCAAGTTGGAAAAATAGAAATTACGGTGTTGCTGCATGGCGGGAGTATTGTCAAGCTCTTCCGCAAAAGCCGCTCCCTTGCCGGGTTTCAAACGCAATATTATGTCCCACATTTGTCCGGGATTCTCATCATCCACTGGAATCACAGCCATTCCTCCCCACGTCATCTCATAGTCGGAACGGCGCACATTGTCTATCACATCCCCTACCCGGTAAGGGTTAAGAGAATCATAAGATAGGATAACCACCCGTCCGAGCAGGCTCTCCGGCGACAGCGACTTCTCATCACCATAGGAATTCGCGACAAGAACATCTCCCGACGAGAGCATTTCGGCAAGCTGTTCCGGCGACTTCCCGCTATGGCTCCTAAGTCTCAAGACTTTTGCTATGTCGGGACTCGCCCTTCGGATATTGGCGGAATAACCTATGGAATCCACCTCCCCGTCAGCGAGATTCAAGGAGGCTCCCCAATAACTGAAATCATATGGTATGAAATTACTGCTCCATGCCGCAGCCTCGACATTGACGTTACCTCGTATCTGACGCATCAGACTGACACGGTCTTCCCTCTCCATAGCATCCTTTTCCTCGCCATAGTCGTTATATTCAGGACTATCCTCAGGCACCATCTCAAGCTTGAGGGTATATACATCCTTTGCCTCAAATCCAAGCGGTTCCATGACTCCCTCAATCTCCCCCCACAGAATCAGGAAGAGCGACCATACTGACAGACACACTATCGTAAGCGCCATAACCAACCACAGATTTTCGCGCCACTCATTGCGCATCTGCTTTAAAAGTTTCCTCTTCATAATCTCATCTTGCTTTGGCGATTGCCACCGCCGGCTGAATACGGGACGCCCTCCATGCCGGAAGCGTAGCGCTCAAAAGGTTCAACACGAAACAGAATGCCAGTGCAATACCGAATGCCTTCCATGTAAAAAGCATCTCAAACGATGGTGCCATCTCGTTGACAAGCATCGACGCAGAGTCTGTCGGGAAAAATGTTCCATAAAAGACAAGCATGAACACTATGCTCAACACAAGACCGACAATTCCGCCTAAAATGGTGATGATGAAATTCTCAACAAGAATCTGCATCACTATCGAGACCCTGCGTGCACCGAATGCACGCCTGACTCCTATCTCAGAAACCCTGTGGCGCAATCGGCTGCGCGTCATGCTACCGAGGTTTATCGCCGGAAGTAGGGTCATCACTATATACACCATGTAGCGTCCTGCCCGCTTATCGCTTAAATCCGGAGTCGTATTGGAACCATAAGACTCTGAAGCCACAATTTCGGCATTGTACGGTTGTCCATGGTATATAAATCTTTTCCCTTCTTTTCCCAATGTACTGTTTATGGTGGCATATCGAGACTCCACCTGCCGTTTTATGCTTTCCTCGTCAACACCGGCAACAGGCAGCAACTGAGCCTGCACGTTACCCATAAATCCGTTATACCCGGTTTCTGTCCTCTCTTTAGGACCGAGCGGCAGAAACAGGTCTGTACCCGTAGTTCTCATCATGGGCGACACGTCCTCTATCACACCAATCACCCGGTAGGGGACATGCTGCAACAATATGTCTCTTCCCACCACATCCTCTTCTTGAAAGAGACTTCTTGCCAACGAACGGCTGATTACAACTATCCGCTCTCCGGATTCACAAGATGCCTCATCATATGGTTGGCCGTATAGAAATCTCAGCTCATAAAGACTCCAGAACGCCTCATCAGTATGCCTTACACTCACAGGCACGCTCTTCCTCCCCGGAAGACCAGCATTATAAGTTTCAGGCCATGCCGACATGTACGAAATCTTCTCGATTCCGTCAAGACCGCCATACAACTTCCGGCATGTCTCATATGAAGCGGCTCCGGAAGAGGACGTGGAGTCCTTCCCGTTGACAATACGCACCGATATATTCTCGCCTGTCAGTATCCTGTCCCTGTCTGACTCAGGAGACACCCCCACAATCCTGACCTGGTCTGCCATAAAGAACGCCATCACAAGGAAGATAGAGAGCGCGGTGCCTCCCACCGAAACCCAAGTCATCATCCTCTGAGTCTTCATCTCATATGTTATCTGTCTGATATAATCCATTTCAATCTATTAATAACGTGTGTTCATATCATTCCGCCTTGATGGCTATGGCAGGCTCGATGTCCATAGCCTTGCGTGCAGGATACCATAGGCTTATCACGATGCCTATAGCCACTATCAAGGCCACTACGCACTCAAGCAACAGAAACACATACCAAGGCTCATTCATCTCGTTGATGACATCTGTCATAAGCACCGGCCAGCCCACCGCCGAGACAATAACCATCGAGACAGCAAGAAGTATAAGGCCTTCCGTGACTATGCGCCGGAATATCCAGCTTTTCCTTGCACCACTCACCTTCCTTATGGCTATCTCGCTCACACGCTGTTGCATCCGGAACCAGAACGTTCCCAGGAATCCAAGAAATATGGTCACTATAAGAAATGCCACTACAACACTGAACATCCTGACTTTCACATCCATGCTTCTCTGGCACCCCTCCCTGATGTCAGAAAGACTGGTAAGGTCAGTGAGATACACGTTACGCTGACGCTGAAGAGTCTTATCTGTCCGGAAGTCCTCCTCAAAAGCCTTCCCTCTGCCCGGTTTAACTCGCAACGCAATTCCAGAAGTCCATCTCTTATCCTCGTCAAGGGGATAGATTATACTCCCTCTGAACGCGGGTTCGTAGTCTGACCTCCTCACGCAATCAATAACATCAGCAATCTTATAAACCTGGCTTGAGTCATTCCCAATCACTACCCTTTCCCCTTTCAGGGCGACAGGGTCGCCGCTTTCCATGGAATACGCCATGTCATTTGATATCAGGAGCTCTCCTCTGCGGAGTGCATCCTCAAGCTGTTGTTGAGTGAGGCCGGTGCGACTCTCAAGACGCAACACCCTTACCATCTCAGGGGAAGCTTTCCGGAGATTTCCCATATATGGCACGCTATCGTTATCCACATCGAATCTCGACAGGGAGTTCCCCATAAAATTGTAATTGTAGGGAAGACCGTTGGAATGCACTGCGACCGCCTCTACATTGGGATTCTCCCGGAGTCGCCTCAACAGATCGGAACGGTCCACGTAATAGTTGACATCGCCACCGGCGGATGATGACACAAACTCAGGACTATCCTCTCCGATTGTCCTCACTGAAATGGAATAGACATCGTCCGGGTCGAATCCACGTGGTGAATAGAGATTCTTGGTCATGGAATAAAGCAGGAAAACCAACAACCAGATGGAAAAACCAACGACAGCGAGCTCTATCACGAGCCATATGTTGTCTCTCCACTCGTTGCGTATCTGTTTCAATAGATTTCTCTTCATATTTTTCTATTTTACTTTGGCGATGGCCACGGCGGGTTCTACCCTCGATGCCTGCCATGCAGGCACTGTGGCGCTGATTAGGTTGAGTATAAAACACAAGGCAAGGGCGACAAAGAAGTTACTCCACGTGAACAGCATATCAAAACTCGGACGTGCGTTGACCACATCAAGAGAGGAGGACGACATAGACCCTGAATAGAGGAAAAACAGATTTGACGCCAACAGTATGAACACCACACTCAGCACAAGCCCTATCACACCTCCTATTATAGTGATGACAAAATTCTCGCCAAGCATCTGCACCAGTATCGAGATCCGTCTTGCCCCGAAAGCACGCCTGACACCAATCTCGGAAACCCTGTGACGAAGACGGCTTCGCGTCATGCTGCTCAGGTTTATGGCCGGGAGAAGAATCATTATGCCATAGAGGAAATACGACAACACATGCTTCGACTTCATATCCGGAGTATTATTGCTTCCATAACCTCCCTCCGCCACTGTCTCCGCGTCATATGGCTGTTCATGGTATATCAGCTCCGCACCCTCCTTCGCGACCTGCGCTCCAAGCGTGGCGTAGCGACCTTTCACCTCCTGTCTCAGACGGTCGGGACTCACCCCATCCTTCAGAAGCAACGCCACCTGTGTATTGCCGAACCACTTCTCATTGCCACTCATTCCATAATCACGTGTAAACACAAGATAAAATCCCGCGTAGGTGGTTGACAACAGCGGAGACACATCCTCCACAACTCCCACCACTGTATATGGCATCATATTGACCATCACCTCTCGTCCAGCCACATCATCCTCTCCGAAAAGACGACGGGCAAGCGAACGACTCAACACCGCTTTCTTGGCATCAGAATCGCAGTCGGCCTTGTCGAACGGATGGCCTGACACGAAACGGAAGTCATAGATTTTCCAGAAATTTTCATCAACTCTCTTTGGCAATGAGCTTATGGCCTCACCTCCCCTCACGTTGATGTCGGCGTTGTCGCTCCATTGCGACATGAATGACGCGATCTCGACACTCTCAAGATTGTCATACACGCTCCTTGCCGCATCATAATGCATTGACCCGGAACTGTCGCCCCATTCTCCGCCTGAGATATGGATATTCTGTCCTATGTAAATCTTCTGACGATGTGTCTCCGGCGCCACTTCCACAGTCTTCACCTGGTCGGTCATGAAGAAAGTCATAACAAGAAAGATGGCCAGTGCCGTGCCGCATATGGAAACCCACGTCATCATCTTCTGATGACGCATCTCATATATTATCTGTCGGATATAGTTCATTTCCTTTTGCTTTAGTTTTGCGCGTTATTCCACCTGACGACCGTCGAAGAAACGGATAATCCTGTCTGTCATACGAGCCTGACTCTCATTGTGTGTCACCATAACAATCGTCCGGCCATCCTCCTTGTTGAGCTGATGCAGGATGTCCATCACCTCCTGACCCATCTTCGAGTCAAGATTTCCGGTTGGCTCATCCGCAAGCACGATACGCGGATTCCCGACAATCGCCCTCGCTATAGCAACTCTCTGGCACTGACCTCCGGAAAGCTGGCCTGGGAAATGGCGCATCCTGTGGCTAAGCCCAAGACGAGTCAGAACCTCAGCCACCTTATCATGGCGCTCCTTCGCGCTCACGCCATTCCTGTACGACAGTGGCAACGCCACATTGTCGGCCACGTTGAGGGACGGAATCAGGTGGAAACTCTGGAATACGAATCCGATGTTGCGGTTACGGAAATGGGAAAGCTGGCTGTCGTTCATCTTTCCGGTAGAGTCATCCAATATAGTAACGTCGCCTCCTGTGGGCACATCAAGGAGGCCTATTATATTGAGCAACGTAGATTTGCCACAACCTGAAGGTCCCATTATACTCACAAACTCACCTTCCTTGATTTCGATATTCACATTCTCAAGGGCGAGGGTCTCCACCTCTTTGGTACGATACACCTTGCTTACATCCCTAAGTGTTATTATTGCCATAATTTCTGTCTTTATTATTTTACCGTTTTATTTTAATGAAATTGATTTCTTGTCTTTATAATTGGACATATCCGTTATCACCACTTCCTCGCCGGCCGCGATTCCGCTTTTAACCTCGACATAATCGAAATTACTGTCTCCAAGCACCACTGACCTCCTCTCAAGTTTATCAGGAGCGGTCTTCACAAAAAGCACATAGGTGCCGGGGCCTTGGAAGTAAGCGCCGTTCGGAATCCTTGTCACACCGTCATGTATGTCATAGACCACATTCAGCTCCGTGCGAAGGCCTGACCTCAGGAGTTTGTCGGAATCATCTTCAAGAATCACCGTGAATTCCACCATCCCGTTCTGGCTTTGCGGTGATATATTGCTGATATGCCCTTTCACTGTATTACGGTTGACACGGACATTCACTGATGAACCTACCGACAGCTTCCCGGAATTGCTTTCCGGAATCTCTCCGCTTATTTTGAAATGATTCAGGTCTGACACCACCGCAAGTTTTTCTCCGGATGAGATACTCGTGCCAAGACTCTTGTTCAGATAAGTCACCGTACCCTGGCGCGGCGACTTGACACGCGCATCGTCAAGAGTGCGTTGCATAGCCTCAAGATTACGCGCCGAAATCGAGCCTTCAAGTTGCTTGCTCCTGTAGGATGCGGCATGTGCCTTCCTCTCATTGGAAAGCTGTGTGCGAAGTTGCTCAAGCTCAAGAAGCCCCGTCTCGTATGCAAGCTGTGCCTCCCGGATACGGTCTCCTGTACCGCTCCCGATGCTGTCAAGACGGCGTTCGTTGCGTACCTCAGCTTTAAGGTGGCTCACCGCCATCTCCTTCGCCTTTATCCTCATCTCAAGATCCGTAAGATAAGTGGCGTTGTTGAGCGACACCTGCTCAAGCTCATTACGTTTCATACTTACCTCATCCGACATCCTGCGGTATTCCGTCTCTGTTGACTGAAGGTCGAGTCTCAACAACGACTGGCCGGGCTCCACTATATCACCTTCATTACAATAAACCTCCATAATCTTTGTTGCCACAGGTGAGACTATGGCCTGCTCATATAAGGGCACTATCTTGCCGGATGCGGTGACACTGCTTTCGATTGTACCCTGCTCCGCCGGACGTATAAGAAGGTCTTTCTCATTGAGGCTCTCTCCCATCAGGCAGACAATTGCCGCCACGACTGCCACACAGGCAACGACAATACCCCCAACCTTGAGACGCGACTTCATATTCTCTCGTTGGCGCTCTTTTTTCGGAATCTCTCTATCCATTGATTTCTACTTTGGAGTTGTTTTTACATGTTACATTGCCATTAATGCTAACAATAGGCGTGCCAAAACCCACCACACATTGATTCTAAGACATTTATACAAAAAGAACCATGTACGATTCCGTACACTTGTCCGATTTCCCGCGATTACACGGACATTTATCGCCCATTATATGCCAAGAACATTCATAATTCTTGCAGTTTTCAGTTTCTTTTACTAATTTCACGGCAAAATCAACATCATGAACTCATATCAGCTTTATCCCCCGTTCACCATCGGCGTGGATTTGGGGGGCACAAACACTGCCTACGCTTTAGTAGATTCCGTAGGGCATATATTGGAAAAAGGTTCAATCCCTACACGGACAAAATCTGTGGAAGAATGGGCGGATTCGCTTGCCGAGAACATCTCTCTTATCATTGACAAGCAAAAACTTGACGGCATGGTGGAAGGAATCGGTATAGGAGCGCCTTGTGCCAACGCCATAACCGGATGCATCGAGGCGGCTACAAATCTACCATGGCCATCTCCCATACCGCTTGTGAACATGATGGAAAGCCGTCTCGGAATTCGCACTGTCATAAGCAATGACGCCAACGCCGCCGCCATAGGCGAAATGACCTACGGAGCGGCTGCCGGTATCATGAATTTCATTGTAATCACCCTTGGCACAAGTGTCGGAGGCGGTATCGTATGCGACGGACACCTTCTCTCTGGTACCAGGGGATTTGCAGGAGAACTGGGACATGTCACTTTCCCTTTCGCCGCCGACAGGAAATGCAGTTGCGGACGCATGGGGTGTCTCCACACAATCGCCTCTGCCGATGGAATCAGGGAAACAACCCGGCGTTTTCTATCCGAATCTGAGCGCCCATCCATTCTGCGTGACATACCGAAGGGTGAGATGACTCCTAAAAAAGTGGAACAAGCCGCAAAAAAAGGAGACCGAATAGCACAAGAGATATACAGATTCACAGGTGAATGTCTTGGAAAAGCCGCAGCCGAATTCGCCGCGATATCTGACCCGGAGGCAATTTTCCTGTTCGGAGGTGTCGCCAAAGCCGGTGAACTCCTACTCGCGCCTATGAGGGAAGCTTTCATGGAATCTGCCCTGTTCTTATATAAAGACCGTGTTAGATTTCTTCCTTCAAAACTTGACGATGCCGACGCCGCAATTCTCGGAGCAGCGTCACTCCCGTTGAATATGAAATAACAAACCGTATCTTCTGACATTAATGAAACATCCCTCCATACTAAAAGGAGCTTTGGCCGCCCTCTTGCTGACACCTGCCTTCCTTGTTTCCTCTCAGGACTACATACCTTCTACGGAGGTGATCGAGGCGAGAAAACAGTTCTCCGACGATAGATTCGGCATTTTCATCCATTGGGGAATATACAGCATGTTCGGCCAAGGGGAATGGTACCTGAACTATGGTCCAAATGCCGATGAATATAAAAAGGCCGCAAAAGCATTCTATCCCGCCGACTTCAACGCGGCTGAATGGGTGACTGCGATTAAGGACGCCGGGGCAAGATACATCTGTATCACTACACGCCATCACGACGGATTCTCGATGTTCCACACCGCCGAAAACGATTACAACATCGTGGACGGCACTCCTTTCGGTCGCGACATCCTCAAAGAACTCGCCGATGAATGCCAAAAGCAAGACATCGCTCTTCATCTGTACTATTCACATCTCGACTGGGTGCGCGACGACTACCCTCAAGGACGCACCGGACACGACACCGGACGTGACCCCGAAAAGCGTGACTGGAATTCATATTACGGATTCATGAACCGACAACTCACTGAATTGCTCACTAACTATGGACCCATCAGGGCAATATGGTTTGACGGATGGTGGGACCATGATGAAGACCCTGTCCCATTTGACTGGCATCTCCCCGAACAGTACAGTCTTATCCATTCCCTTCAACCCGGATGCATGGTTGCAAACAACCATCATCAGGTCCCTTTCGAAGGGGAAGACATACAGATTTTTGAAAGAGACCTGCCTGGCGAGAACTCCGCAGGACTCTCAGGTCAAGATATAAGTCAACTCCCCCTCGAGACGTGCAACACCATGAACGGAATGTGGGGTTACAAACTGATGGACCAGAACTACAAAGACTCCGCGACACTGATTCGATATCTGGTGAAGACTGCGGGCATGGGTGCGAACCTCCTTCTAAACATCGGGCCTCAGCCTAACGGTGAGCTTCCATCCGTAGCACTCTCCCGGCTAAAGGATATCGGGGCTTGGTTACGCGAAAACGGGGAGACGATATATGCCACACAGGCAGGCCCGTTCCCTGCCCAGTCATGGGGCACTTCCACATTAAAGGGAAACCGCCTGTTCCTTCATGTGATGACTCCTGACTCGAACGCTATCCTGATTCCGGAGGGTGTAAGAATAAAAAAAGCAAAAAAATTTACCGACAAATCTCCTGTAAGGATTTCAAAGGCCGGGAAGCATACAGTCATACACCTTGACAGCATCCCGGAAGAAACTGATTGTATCATTGAATGCGAAATATGAAAGATAAAATCCAGCTGGAAATATGCTGTGGCGACCTTGCCAGCGTGATTGCGGCCAAAGACGGCGGCGCACAAAGAATCGAACTCTGTTCAGGACTTTATGAGGGTGGACTGACGCCATCCATCGGTCTCATTAAGGCCGCCGTCGGTCTCGGCATACGACAGGTTAACGTTCTCATAAGGCCACGCACCGGTGATTTCCTATATTCCGACCGCGAAACAGAACTTATGGAAACCGACATTAAGGCCGCTGTCTTGGCGGGCGCATCCGGTGTTGTTATCGGAGCATTGTCTCCTGACGGAAATATCGACAAATCGGTATGCGAAAGGCTGATTGCCACAGCCAAAGACAGCAAGCGTGACACCTACATAACTTTCCACAGAGCCTTCGATCTCTCTTCCGACCCTTTCGAGAGTCTGGAGACAATAATTGGTATGGGATGCGACTGCCTGCTCACTTCCGGCATGGCACAATCTGCTGTGAAAGGGCTCCCTATGCTTAAGCAACTCGCGCAACGTGCCGCCGGCAGAATATCGATAATGGCTGGAGCCGGTGTCAATCCCGCGAATGCCGCAGACATCATAACGGCTTCCGGCGTGACTGCGATACACTCCACCGCCCGCAAGCCCTTCCCAAGCAAAATGGTGTTCCGCAGGCCATCAGTATCTATGGGAGCACCGGGAATGAATGAATATGCCCCGCTTTCAACATCTCCGGATGCCGTAGCGGCTCTTGTAAAAATCACCGATTCTTTCATGAAATGATTTCCAGATGTCTCTTTTCTGCCATTTTGTCGGCCGGGTGCCTGGCAAATGGCTATGCTATCACAAAAGAGGATGCGAGAGCATTCCTATATTCCACATTGTCTCTTCCTGATAGTGCCGACTATTCTGATGACTTCTACAGAAAGAATATAGACGCTTCTTTCTCCGCCCGTGAGGAACTCCCCTGGGGGAAAAAGGTTCCTGACAGAGAGTTCCTGCATTTCGTGATTCCTGTGAGAGTGAACAATGAGAATCTCGACCTTTCGCGACTGTCATTCTACCAGGAACTAAAACCTCGAATGGAAGGCCTCTCCATGAAGGAAGCTATTCTTGAGGTCAACCACTGGTGTCACGAAAAGGTCACATACCGTCCCTCTGACGGCCGGACATCCTCTCCTCTCTCTTCCGTGAGTCAGGCCATCGGACGGTGTGGGGAGGAATCCACATTCACTGTAGCTGCCTTGAGGGCTGTGGGGATTCCCGCAAGACAGATTTACACTCCCCGATGGGCACACACCGACGACAATCATGCCTGGGTGGAAGCCTGGGCCGACGGACAATGGTATTTCCTCGGAGCATGCGAACCGGAGCCGGTTCTGAATCTCGCATGGTTCAATGAGCCGGCCTCGCGTGGTCTTCTGATGAGCACAAACGTGGCCGGCGATTATGACGGCCCGGAGGAAGTGTTGCTCCGCGAACCCCTCACAACCCGCATCAATGTGACCGGAAACTACGCCCCTGTATCTCCACTTGCCGTTAGGGTGATGAATCCGGATGGTTCTCCGGCAAAAGGAGCCGACGTATATTTCTGTATCTACAATTACTCGGAGTTTTACCCTGCGGTCGCGAAAACCGCCGACAATGACGGACGCGCATCCCTGAACGCAGGATTAGGCGACATGCTCGTGTGGGCCACAGATGGCAAACACTTCGGATTTGCCAAGGGTTCCCCCGGACAGGAATCCATCCTTACTGTGACGCTCGACAAAAACGGTTCCTGGAACGGCACGGCTGAACTCGACATCACCCCGCCGTATTCCCGCTCAGCCTCTCCATCTGTTTCCAAGGAAATGCGTGAACGAAACAACAGGCTGGCCCAGCATGAAGACTCTGTCAGGAATGCATACGTCGCCACGTTCGCATCTAGGGAGTCGGTGCCAACAGTGGCACTACAGCTTGGTCTGGATGTGGATAAACTATCCAACACGCTGATAGAGTCACGAGGCAACCACATCAATATCCTGAATCTGATGCATGACCTGTCTCAAGATAAACGCAGGCTCGCACTCGATCTTCTTGCAGCTGTCTCTGAGAAAGACCGCCGTGACATACCAATGGAATCTGTGGCTGACCACGTCGGAAACGTTATACCGTTTGACAGTTTAAAAACAGGGATATCCAAAGAGATATACGATAATTATATACTTTCACCGAGAATCGAACGTGAATTCATATATCCTTGGAGAGGAGAACTCTCAAGTTCCTCCGAAATCAAAGAAGCAGCCACATCTCCCGCATCTCTCGCGGAATGGGTGGAACGCAACATACAGCCCGCAGACTCTGAAAATCCGCAGAAACTGAGGATGAACCCTATCTCTGTGCTGAAACTGAAAAAGGCCGACAAGACTTCGAGAGACATTTTTTTCGTGGCGGCAGCCCGTTCAATCGGCTTTCCTGCAAGGATAGACCCTGTCACCGGAGCCACACAGTATCTTGACGACAATATGTCATGGCAGACTGTCAGATTCGGAGACTCGGAAGACTCAGCGCAATCAGGCATGATCGCCAAAGGTAAACTGACCCTGTCTTTCAAACCGCACGGACACATCGTCGATCCAAAATACTATTCACAGTTCTCATTATCCAAAATCACTGACGGCGTGCCTCGTCAACTCGAATTTGACGAGAACGGAACCGTGTCGTCTATATTCTCTTCTCCGTTGGAGCTTGAAGCCGGCCAGTATATTCTCACGTCCGGTCAACGACTGGCTAATGGCGGCGTGCTGGCAAGGAGCGAGATATTCACTCTCCGGGAGAATGATTCCCTCAATAAAGAACTCATAATACGCAACGACGACAGTGCGGTCTCCGTAATTGGGTCGCTGAACGCGGAAAACATCTACCACGACCTCGTGTCAGACTCCGACAAAAGTATCTTGTCAACAACGGGACGAGGATATTATGTAATAGGACTCATCTCTCCCGGCCACGAACCATCTGCCCATGCTCTCAACGACATCTCTGACGTGGCTGGCCGACTTGATGAAACAGGCCTGAAAATAATGTTGCTTTTCGACAACCCTGAGTCGGCATCTCGTTTCAGTAAAGAAGACTTCCCGTCGCTTCCCGACAATGTGGTGTTCGGCATTGACAACAACTCCTCCTCACGAAAGGACATTCTCAATTCGCTTCATATGGAGGAGGCTGTCAATCCGGTTTTCGCGATTGCCGACACTTTCAACCGAGTGGTGTGGGTTTCTACCGGATATACCATCGGAATAGGCGACCGTATTCTCGATATAATCTCGAGAACAAAATAATCATATCCTCTCCCATATCCGAAAGTTTGTGATTAAATCACAAACTTTCGTTTTTTTTGATTTTTTTTAAAAATTTTGGACAACCAAAAACTTTTCAATATCTTTGCACCGAATTCCAATAGACAACCACATCTAAATAGACACCAGCCACATTCCATACCCTTTATTCAGAATGTGGCTGACAATAATAATAACCCCAACCAAATTTATAACTAATTAAATTATATATGAATAGATTACATCCTATTATAAATAGCATAATTGTCTCGCTAATAGTTTGCTCTCTATGTCAATGTTCTGAAAATAATGCATATTCTGTGCAAAACGTTGGCGTCACTTCATCTGATTCCCTCAAATTACAATGCGTGGATACAATCACCTTGAATATTGGTAACAGAATCAGGCCAATACCAAGCAGTTCACAAATCATCGAAGCAGACAGCATTGTCAAATATGTGATAATGGATGAAAACATGTTGAATGTATTTGACTTGTCAAACGACAGCCTTATCGCAAACATTGACTTGAAAGAATGTGGAGGACTTTCCGATTATTCTGGTTTCACGTTTCTCAACAAAGACACTATATTTGCATACAGCTATTACAGCAAATCATGTATGCTCACAGACACCAATGGGAAAGTCCTTAACTCTCAAGTCATTCCCAAAGAACTTATAAAAACGGTTTCTCCAGAGGCACTCTCTTGCACTCCGGCCTTGACATTTTGTGACCGAGTGATTCTAAGCGGCAAACCAATCAGCCATTCGTCGGTAAGTAAAGATGAACCGATTTCATTATATTGGGATTATAAAAATCACAGTATTATCCCAGGGGCTGCATATTCTGACGAGTATTCCAAGGGATATTTTGGAGGAATTTATTTTAATACAATATATCAATGTAAGGTGGATAGCAATCTTATAACATACAGTTTTCCGGTTTCTAATCACATATATAGATATAATACAAATCTCGAATTTGTAGATTCCATTTACATGGGGAGCAGATACACAAAGTCAATAGTGTCGAAAAATGGAGTTGTCAAGGATTTTCTGTCTGATAAAGACGAACGTCTCAATTATTATCTTGAACAAGATTCTTATGGGCCAATTTTCTACAATGACAAGGTAAATTTGTATTATAGGATTGCTGAACATCCCCTGATTACAACAGATGCGGAGAAACAGCGTAAACCGTTTTCCATCATAGCAATGAACGATGACGGTCATTTGATCACAGAGACTCCGGTCTTAAATAATGACAGAACCCTGATAACTGCAAACGCTCATTCGTATAAGGATGGCATTATAATTCAGCTTGAATCGGAGGATGAAAATCTTATTAAATTCGTTTACTATAAAATCCTATAGAAATATGAATTTCTACCATATAATCTTACTGATTTTTATTTTATGTGGATGCGGCTCATCAAACAAAGACCTCGATTACATACAGACATTATATTCTGACAGGAATATAGTGTTTGATGATGAAACGGAATTCTGTATAGTCCTACCAGAGGTGGGATGCTCAGGATGTATTTCAGGTATTCTGTATGATGTCTTGGATAATAAAGCATCTTTTTCCAATAACCAAAAGAAAAATCTGATAGTCTTTACTGCCGTTAATTCAAAAAAAATGTTACGGCGTAATATTCAAGTTGACTCTCTTGATGAATTGAATTGTATAGTTGATACCGAAAACAGATTTCTTTTGGATACGAAGGATAAAATATATCCTATCATAATGACACTTGACAATGGAAGAATAACCAACGTAATGATACAATCTCCGGATAATCCTGAGGATGCATTCGCAATTTTATTTGATGATGATGAAAAGTCTGATAGTATTTAGTTTGACAATATTGTTATGGTTGAGTTCGTGCACAGATCAGGGATTAGCATATTCTGACAACGAACTTCATCTTGAAAAGATAGTTGAATCTAATCTTGATGTGGATCTTACCTCATTGGGATATAGTTTGACAAAAATCCCCCTAATCTTACCTGACAGTTCTTCCCTATCCGGGAATACACATGTCATATATGTCTCTCAAAGGGATAGTTCCCTTTTTGCCTCGAACGGTAAACATATATACAGATTTGGAAAAAACGGAATTCTGAAGAACAAAATCGGCATCATAGGACAGGGGCCTGTGGAATACCAAAATATATTCAGCGCGACGTTCGATTCAGAAGAAAAAATGGCATATATCTACGCCGGAAACAACAAGATAAACGTCTATACTTTTGACGGAATTCCATGCAAGAGCGTGGAACTTCAATCAAATGGATACATTGGAGGAGCCTACCGTATAAAAGAAGGATATTGGGCAGAGTCCTTGGATTATAACGAGGATACCACGACAATCTCTCTCATCAGATTTGATAATAATGGAAAGAAGACTGATGAACATATCATCACGTCGTTCGAATCAAAATACGGCCCGGATTACTATCCCTCTCCTATAGTTTATCAGTATGACAATCTACAATACAGTTATTACTGTCCTTATAATTCACAATTATATAATGTTGGCCATAAAGAGATAAAAAGAGTGCTCTCTATTGATGGCGGCAAATACGCCTTTACTGATAATCAAATAAATGACATGGATTACAGGTCGAGCAATCGAGACAAATTTGTAGAAATTTTAGACATATATCAAAACGATGCGTCTATCTTCATACTCTACACTATCGATCGTAAAATATATGGCGGAATTGTTGACAAAACATCTGGAAAATGTGTTTTGAATTTTCAAACCGGCAATCCTATAAGAGGGGGTGGTGTCAGAATCGACAAAAAGGCTGAAATAAAGACATGGCCACAATATGTGGACAGCCACAATATATACAGCATATGCTTTTGCGAGTCTGAGAATCTCTCAGACTACAGCGATACCGAGGAATCGCTGTTGCTGATTCTAAACAAAGCTTCCACCCGACTTAGCGATTAACCAAATTTCGTTGCCGATAAATCATAATATCCGCCAACAGGAGGCTAAATCACACTTTCGGGCAAAGTGTTTGGAAATTAATAAAAAAATGCTTAATTTTGCGCAGGATTAAGAGAAAAACGGATTATTCCGCAATCTCTACATTGATGTCGTGAATGCTAAAACGTTCTGATATAATGAATTAACCTTCTAAAACTCATAATAACCCTTTATTTGGAGGTTGCCTGCCGAGAGGGCAATGACAGCCGACATAAACAATAAACGAATCTAAAATGGAAGCAGAAAAAAAACCTAAGCGTCCGAGAATCAGCTCTACTCCGAATGCCATCTCAGGCGAAGGCGGGGAAACAGAAAACCGTTATGAAAAAGTAAACTACCCCAACGATGACAAGGCTCCGATGGCCGCGAATCGAAATTATGGCGACCGTCAGGGATACCAACCCCGTCAGTATGGCTATCAGCAGCGTCCGGGGGGATACAACCGCAACAACTACAACAATCATTACAACACCCAGAATTCCTACCGCCCGACATATCAGCAGCGCCCTATGCAGCAGGGTGACTCTGAGGCTGAGAAATCAGAAGGAACTTCCGAACAGGGCTACCAGCAGAATGCAGAAGGCGGCTACCAGCCTCGCCAGAACGGCTACCAGCCTCGCCAGAACAGCTATCAGCCCCGCCAGAACAACTACAACAACATGAATCGTCAGGGTGGTTACAACAACATGAACCGTCAGGGCGGTTACAACAACATGAACCGTCAGGGTGGTTACAACAACATGAACCGTCAGGGTGGTTACAACAACATGAACCGTCA
>JAIDXM010000066.1 GCA_029058745.1 Muribaculaceae bacterium | reverse complement strand
ACTACTGACCTGAATTTGCTCGGGATATATCTTGTTAGCTCCGCCAAACCAAGTTTTGGTTATCCCTAAGATTTCAACTAAATAACAACAAAGACTAATGGAAACAAAACTACATACTGAGTGGACAATCGCCGATATATGCGATGGATTTGTCTATAACGAATATGAAGCTAAAGGACTTTTCGGTATGGGAGGTCGGCTCACAATCCAGCCTGAGTACCAACGCAACTACATCTACGCCGACGGTAAGCGAGATGTGGCGGTGATAGATTCTGTGCTAAAAGGTTATCCGCTGGGGGTAATATATTTCGTCAAGACCGCAGACAATCGCTTCGAAGTACTTGACGGACAGCAACGTATAACCTCACTTGGCCGATTCTATAATGGAGCGGGCAAACTTAGTTGGAAAGACAGTCAGGGATTGCCTCAAAGCCTCGAGAGCCTCCCGAAAGAGCTACGCGAGAAATTCCTTAATGCCAGATTGCTTATATATGAATGTGAGGGTACCGAACAGGAAATAAAGGAATGGTTCCGTACCATCAACATAGCCGGTGTGCCGCTCAATAATCAGGAGCTTCTCAACGCTGTATATTCCGGACCATTCGTTACGGCGGCAAAAGAAGTGTTTAGCAATTCGCAGTCATCGAAAGTTCAGAAGTGGAGTGCATATATCAGCGGCGCCGTCAACCGTCAGGACTTTCTCGCCAAAGCGCTCGAATGGGTAAGCCGAGGCAATGCTGAGGAATATATGCGTGACCATCGTTTCAACCCGGACATCACGGAACTCATAAACTACTTCAACTCCGTCATTGACTGGGTGCGAGCGGTGTTCCCTTTTGTGGAAAGTGAAATGCGCGGTCTGCCGTGGGGCGAGTTCTACGAGCAATACCACTCCACTCCCTATAATCCGGCGCATATGGCACAGCGCGTCAAGGATTTGTATGGAGATCCTTATGTAAAGAACCGTCGAGGCGTGTTTGAGTATCTACTTGGGGGCGAAACAGACAAGAAGTTACTTGACATCCGCATTTTCGACGAGGCTACAAAACGTGCAGTCTATGCCCGACAGACCGAAGAGGCGAAAGCCGCCGACAAATCCAATTGTCCACACTGTGCCATGGGTCACGATGCAACGGCCAGGAAAATCTATAAGATTGGCGAGATGGATGCGGACCACGTCACGGCATGGAGCCGAGGTGGAACAACCTCTATTGAGAACTGCCAGATGCTCTGCAAACACCACAACCGAGCCAAAGGGAACCGCTGATAAGCTTGTAGCGATATATCTTGTGGAACTTTAATTTTCACAGGATATGCCATACACACTTACTTTCGGCGAAATCGCCGACCGTTGGAAAGAAGCGAAACGCAATGCGGTGAAACATTCCACATTCTGCGCCTACGCCCTTATTCTCAAAACTCACCTTCTGCCGATTTTCGCAGACTGCGTCGATATAACGGAAGAAGAGATTCAGCAATTCGTATTCGAAAAAATTGCCTCTGGGCTGTCGCATAAAAGCGTCCATGACATAGTGGCGGTGCTGAAAGCCGTAACCAAATTCGGGGCAAAACACCGTTTGTGCCAATCTAAAGACCTGGAAATTGTCTATCCCCCCAACGTGACTGTCCGTCCGCTCCCAGTGCTGTCGCTTCAAAATCACCGAAAACTGATGCAGTCGCTCATCAATGCACCTACACCGCAGAACATCGGGGTAATGCTCGCCTTATGCTGCGGCTTGCGTATCGGTGAAGTATGCGCACTGCGTTGGGAACAAGTCGATATGGTGCGACGGATAATCTCGGTAAAAGGAACGGTAGGCAGAATCTACAACTGCGAAAAAGGAGCCACCGAACATTACGCATCATCGCCAAAGACGCGCAATTCGATAAGGGAAATTCCAATCCCCGCTCCACTACTTGAAGCGCTTCGAAAGGCACGCAGACAACAAGATGCAAATATCTACGTTGTCGGAACAGGCACAACTCCGAAAGAGCCACGCACCTATCGCGAGACATTCTCCCGAATGTTGAGGAGACTGAAGCTACCACCCATTGTATTCCATGGATTGCGTCATACCTTTGCCACACGCTGCATCGAGAGCGGTTGCGACTACAAGACGGTGAGCGTCATCCTTGGACACTCCAACGTAGCTACCACCCTCAACCTTTACGTCCATCCCAACCTTGACCAGAAAAAGCGTTGCCTCGACCGCCTGAACAAATTCCTACACATTGAAAACTCTCCTAATGCAGATTTGCAAGAGTGACCGGCACCGGCATAAACCATAAAATGGACGCAGTTAAAAATTCAAGAGCGTCATAGCCTTACCGGAAGGCCATCTGATGCCGTTCCATCCTTTGGGAGGACATTATATCTCAAAATCTGTGTATTTCATCAGACAATGCTTTTTAGCAACGTTCCGGTTTTCGGTTTCGTTTTTATTTTGTAACTTTGCACATGTCTCCGACCTGACTCCACCCGACAAGTCATAAAACATTATATCAAAGAAACTTGACTTATTAAAAACAGAAGTCCCCCATCTATATGATATAAGGACAGCATCCGGGTGAAGTCTTGTTCGCTGATTCAGAAGAACAGGACAGAAGACCGTCTCCCATTCCCTCAAAGAACCTTGTCTTTCTCCTCATTATATTTGTAATCCTTTGTCGTTTCTCCCTGTTTCGAGACAACGGCATATTTATAAAACCAGAATTTATGAAGAAAGAAATCAATTCCTCAAAAGCTCCTGGAGCAATCGGACCATACAGCCAGGCTGTGATGGCAGGAAATCTGATATTCGTGTCAGGGCAACTCCCAATCGATGCAGTGTCCGGCGAAATGGCCTCAGACATAAAGGCGCAGACCGCGCAGAGCATCGAAAACATAAAGGCCATTCTCGCTGAAGCCGGAGCTTCTCTCGACAATGTCGTGAAGTCAACAGTGTATCTCTCCGACATGAGCCTTTTCACTGCCATGAATGAGGTATATGCACAGTATTTCAAGGCCGTATATCCGGCAAGAGCTGCCTTTGCCGTGAAAGAATTGCCCAAACAGGCTCTTGTCGAGATTGAGGTAATCGCCGCTCTCTAATTCCGTTAATTTACATACAGACTTCCGCACTGACCTATCCTTAGGTCAGTGTGTGTGATAATATACACCCAACTATGATAAGCTACCTTCAGATTGAAAAACTTACCAAATCCTTCGGCGACAGATTATTGTTCGCAGATGTCACTCTTGGTATCTACCAGGGAGACAAAATCGGACTGATTGCTGCCAATGGTGCGGGTAAAACCACCTTCCTTAATATTATAGCCGGAATAGAAGACTATGACAGCGGCAATGTCGTTTTCCGTAACGGTCTGAGGGTAGGCTATCTTTCCCAGACGCCTCTCTTCAACCCTGAGGAAACGGCTTTGCAATATGCCACTCCGCAACCTTTACGTCAGGATGACTTCAATTGTGAGGATAGGGCAAGGCAGATGCTCCATCAGTTTAGAATCACCGACATGTCCCAAAAAATGGGAACGATGTCGGGTGGGCAAGCCAAAAGGGTCGCGCTTGCCAAGACCCTGCTTGCCGAACCTGACTTTCTTATTCTCGACGAGCCCACCAACCATCTTGACATTGAAATGGTGGAATGGCTTGAGAATTATCTCTCACGTCAGAGAATCACTCTCCTTATGGTGACTCACGACCGATATTTTCTCGATAAAGTATGTAACAAGATTATAGAAATCGACAGGGAGTCGGTTTTCGCATATAATGGCAACTACGATTACTATCTTGAGAAAAGGGAGGAACGTTATGAGGCGATGAATTCCGAACTTGCCAAAGTGAAGAATCTCCTTCGTACGGAACTCGACTGGATGAGGCGCCAACCTCAGGCAAGGGGCTCTAAGGCGAAATACCGTATCGACAATTTCCACCAGCTTGAGGAGAAAAGCAAAGTCAACCTGACATCTCGTGACCTGGAACTCGGAGCTGGCTCCTCATACATCGGTTCCAAGATTTTCGAAGCGAAAAATGTCTCTAAGTCTTTTGGAGATATCCGGATTCTTGACAATTGGAGCTATACATTCGCAAGATACGAGAAAGTGGGAATTGTCGGAGACAATGGAGCAGGCAAATCCACATTCATCAAACTGCTTCTCGGAGAAATAAGCCCTGACAGCGGATTCTTCGACATAGGCCAGACCGTGAAATGGGGATACTACAGTCAAGAAGGAATGACCGGATTCGATGAGAAAAAAAAGGTAATCGACGCTGTCTCTGAGATTGCGGAGGAGATACGTATTGACGACAAGACAAGACTGTCTGCCTCCCAGTTTCTTTCAAGATTTCTATTCACTCCGGAAACCCAACAGAAATACATTTTCAAACTCAGTGGTGGAGAACGCAGACGACTGTATCTTGCCACTGTGCTTATGAAAAATCCGAATTTCCTGATTCTTGATGAGCCTACCAACGATCTTGACATATTGACGCTGACTATTCTTGAGGATTATCTCGCGAAATTCAAGGGATGTGTGATTGTAGTCAGCCATGACCGATTCTTCCTTGACCGTATAGTTGATCATCTTTTCGTCTTCAAGGGAAACGGTGTAATCAAAGACTTCCCGGGAGACTATTCCACTTATCGCCACTGCGTCCAGGAAGAAGAAAAGGAGAGAAAGGCTATTGAATCTCAAAAGACACCCTCCTCGGCTGGCAATGCATCTCAGAAACCACGAAATGACAGGAAACAAAAACTGAGCTTTAGAGAAAAACGGGAACTTGAGGAACTGAATGCTCTTGTAGAGAGTCTCGAATTGGAAAAGTCGCAACTCGAGGCTTCAATGTCATCCGGAGAAATGAATCATAACGAGATAACTTCCGCCGGAAAAAGAATGGAGGAAATCATAGAGAAAATTGACACTTCCGAACTCCGGATACTTGAACTTATGGAGAAAGATGAGTCTCTGTGATTATAGTCGAAACAGAATGTTTTTTGTGCATTTCTGAGGATAAAGACAGGCCCTTGGCATGTAGATTCACACAGCTATAAAATGCACATTTATTTGTGTGCTGACTAATGTCGCATTCTCCATACAGATTTTCATATATTGATTGGCATATTATAATTCCCTTGTTTATGAACTGTTTCCCTTTTTATACAATAATCACCGCCACAGCGGCGGCTTCTACATTATCATATGCGTCCCTGCCAATGGCAGAGACCGTTTCTTGTCTCCATTATGCATTTTCGCAACAGGAAGCGACCGCGCTCCTGAATGAAGCGGATGATTTTATCGACATGCTGAACGACGGACGGCAAGACAGGCAGGCCGACGCCATTTTCCATGCAATCGGCGGGAACAGTGCCGAACTCGCAACCCTGCGTAACTCAAGGAACTCCTTGGGCACGCTCTCCGACAAAGTCGAGAGAACCGACATCCATGGAGAAGCTGCATCAAGAGGTGTCGCAATGCGTCTGTACCGTCCGAAAGACAGCGCCGGGAAGCAGATTCCATTGCTGGTGTATCTACATGGTGGAGGATGGACAATCGGCAGTATCAACAGTTGCGCGAGTTTCTGCGATGAATTAGCCGCATCCGGAAACGTGATGGTCCTTGCGGTCGATTACTCGCTGGCTCCGGAAAACAATTATCCCAAAGGTCTTTTCGATTGTGTGTCGGCTGTGGAATATGCATTTGCGAAGGCAGAAGAATGGGGCAGTTCCCCAAAGTCTGTCAGCATCGGAGGCGACAGTTCCGGAGGAAACCTTGCTCTCGCCACCTGCCTATATCTGCAGGATGACTCTTCGTTCAATCATACCATAAAATCTCTATTGCTGTTCTATCCTGTGGTAAAGGCCTACAATGACAAATCAGCTTCCTGGAAAAAATACTCACGGGGATACGCGCTTGACAGCCGACTTATGGAGGCTTTCAACAAAGCCTATATTGCAGAAGGAGACTGCCACGACCCGGTGGTATCACCGGCCGACGCGACAGATGACAAGCTTCGCAAACTTCCTCCCATGCTTATTATCTCGGCAGAACGTGACATCCTTTGCGACCAGGGAAAAGAGTTCACAAGCCGAGTAAAGAATCTGGGGAACAATGTTGAGAGAATTGAATTTCCAGGTGCTGTCCATCTCTTCATAACAGTGAAAGGACAACCCACTGCATTTAATAAGGCTGTCGCACTTTCCGGAAAATTCCTCAAGGAATAGCCTGACCAGCACACATCTGTTCCCGATCCAATACGCCACTCTCCGAAATGTTTAAAGGCAGCCTGCTCTCACGAGCCAGCTGCCTTCTCTGATGAAACATTTCAATTACTCTTTTTGCTTCTTGTATTTGGGATTGCTTTATTTTCGTCAGTTTCAGATAATGCCCTGCCCCATCATGGCATCTGCCACCTTCATGAATCCTGCTATGTTGGCACCCTTCATATAATTGATATATCCATCGGGCTGCATGCCATACTCTACGCAGGCTTCATGTATGGAACTCATTATCTCATGCAATTTTTTGTCAACCTCCTCGGCACTCCATTGCAGATGCTCTGCATCCTGAGTCATTTCAAGACCGGATGTGGCCACACCTCCTGCATTCACTGCCTTGCCGGGACAATAAATCGTCTTGTTTGCTATAAACGCGTCAATCGCCTCCGGTGTGCAACCCATGTTGCTGACCTCTGCACATAACTGCACATTATTGGCAATCAGCTGTCTGGCATCCTCGCCGTTGAGCTCATTCTGTGTGGCACAAGGAAGCGCGATATCCACCTTCACCTCCCAAGGCTTCTTTCCAGCATAGAATGTCGAACCCGGGAATCTCTCTGCATATGGCTCAACAATATCGTTGCCGGTGGCCCGGAGTTCAAGCATATACTCAATTTTCTCGGCATCAAGACCGGCAGGATCGAGGATATAACCGTCAGGTCCTGATATCGTAATCACCTTAGCCCCAAGCTCTGTGGCCTTTTTAGCCGCGCCCCAGGCTACATTGCCGAATCCTGAGATCGCAATAGTCTTTCCCTTTATATCATCGCCATGCTGCTTGAGCACATCCTCCACGAAATAGAGAGCCCCATAGCCCGTAGCCTCCGGGCGGATTCTTGAGCCGCCGAAACTAAGACCCTTTCCTGTAAAGGTTCCGGTGTTTTCACGGGCAAGTTTCTTATACATGCCATACATATAACCCACCTCACGGCCGCCGACTCCTATATCTCCGGCAGGGACATCGCGATCCGGTCCGAGATTACGCCACAACTCAAGTATGAACGCCTGGCAGAATCGCATAATCTCCGCATCGCTCTTCCCCCGGGGGCTGAAATCGGAACCGCCCTTGCCGCCTCCCATAGGAAGTGTTGTCAGCGCATTCTTGAAAGTCTGCTCAAAACCAAGGAATTTCAAGATAGACAGATTGACTGAAGCGTGAAACCTTATCCCACCTTTATAGGGACCGATGGCGTTATTGAACTGAACACGATAGCCTATATTGTTTTGAACCTCTCCCTTGTCATCAACCCATGTAACACGGAATGTGAAGATGCGGTCAGGCTCCACCATACGCTCTATAATCTTCGCCTTCTCAAATTCGGGATGCTCATTATAGACTTCCTCTACTGAGAGGAGCACTTCCTTCACGGCCTGAAGATATTCGTTCTCGCCAGGATGCTTGGCCTCAAGGCCTGCCATAATCTCAGAGATGTTCATTTTTTCAGTTTTTTAGATTTTGGTTAATATTACCCGCATTGCATTTTGCGCGGATTTTATCAATTCTGAAAACTTCATGAAAGCCCAAACAGCGTTTTATCGCGGGCTCCCTGTCGTTTTCATTGCAAAAATACAATCGATTTCTGAATCCGCCAAATTATTCACGATAATATTTTATATGTTCTTTAACATATTTCCCATCATCATCCATCATAAAAAAGGGATGCACCGCGTTTACGGCACATCCCTATTCAATTCAGCTTTATTTAATCTCACTGTTTGTCGGAGAAGATAACTATGCGGTTCCAGTCATTGGTGGAATATGGCTGAACATTCGATCCGTCATATTTCACAACGAGGCGATCCGGATTGATTCCATATTTCTCGGTCAGCACCTTATATACGACATCTGCCCTCTTCTTGGACAACTGCATATTGTATTCACTTGTGCCGGTATCCTTGTCGGCATATCCTCCTATGACTACCTTCTGGTCTGGGTTAGCCTTCATCCACTGAGCCATATTGTAGATATTAACCTCCTCTGTAGGCATAATCTCTGCGGAGTTTATTTTGAACCTGACAGTAGAGAGCAACGGGATATCGGGACAATCCTTCTCTACAACCTCAGGACACGGAGGACGGTTCTCAAGCGCCGCAATCTCCTGTGCCTGCGCGAGGTTCTCTGCCCTCAACATATTGACCTCATTGTTCATACTTGCCAACGCCTCCATGGATGCGCACTCATTATAGGAATCCCATGTACGGCCTCCTATATTGAAGTTGAATCCTCCGACACAAGCAACATTGGCTTCTATCGGACTGCCATATGCACATCCGTTCCAGTTGTCGCCATAGAACGAGGCACGTGCCTCAGCGAAGAAATCTACATACTTGCACAGACGGAACCGCAACTGCACTCCGGCACTCACAGGCAATGTCCATGAACTGGTCTTCACCTTTTCACTTGAGCCTCTCTCTATATTGGAGGCTGCGGCAGGATTCCCATGTGTGTCCTTGATGTGCCATGTATAATCACCGCCAAGACCCACGAACGGTATTACACTTACGACACGGTCTGGATTCACGCCTGCGATGCTGTTACACATATCCCACATGAACTCAAGATTAAGGTTAACATGGCGGGCACTAACCCATCCATTGCCCGGCTCCGTAGGATTGTTCCAGTGAAGCACTCCGCCAAGGGCATTCAGTCTGAGTCCCATATACGGAGAAAACCAATGACCAACACCTACATTATATGTGACTGTCATATTTTTACGATAGACATCAGTGCCGGGAGACTTAACCCCGTTCACACCACGCTCCACAAAAGGCTGATTCACCCCGGCGCCAAGTTGGATAAACCAATTGTCGCGCCAACTTTGGAAATAACGTGTCGTGTTGTCACAACTGAAATCGGTGACCGCCACGGCCTCCTCCTCCACCACATCCTGTGCACTGACGCTGGGAGCTAACAGGAAGCCGCCGGCGCACATGGCCATTAAACAGTAAAGATTTTTAGCTTTCATAATTATACTTTTTTAGAGGTATATTGAATAGTTGATTTTATCTAAATAACATTTAGCATTTTTTTTGGTTCATCCATCTTTGAATTCCCACGCCGCCAATCAACCTCTCTGTCTCATATGACTCTGATTCCGCCTCTCAATCCTTTTACAACTCAGCGCATTTTGCATTTCCATCTTTTTTCATTAACTTCGCATAATAATGAGTTCTCCGGCAACTGATGTCCGAAGAGCCGCTTGAATATGAAACCACGTTCTCGTTTTAAAATAGTCCTTATCGATGAATCACGGCTTGAGACCGTGGCCGACTACTCCGCATCCCCGCTCAAATGGACTTTTCTGGGCGGATTGTTTCTGTTGGCCTCCATTGTCTTCGGAGCCTTGGTCGTTTCCATCACCCCGGCACGCAACTTATTGCCCGGATATCTTAAGGACTCCGAACGGTCGGCCAACCAAATGAATCTCCTCAGGCTTGATTCCATCAGAATGGCCTACGAGACCAACGCCACCTATATTGAAAACCTGTTGAACGTGATTAATCCGCATATATCGAGAACCGACACTTCCTCGTTGTCTGCCCTCACCACTCCCCTTTCTCCCGACTCCTTGATACCCACATCTCCTGAGGAACTTAATTTTGTGACCATGATGAGGGAACGCGAGAAATACAACATATCGGTCATCGCACCCCTTGCCGCAGAAAGTCTGATGTTTTCTCCGGTTAGCGATGACGCTGTCTTTACTGAAAAGTCCAGACTGTCAACAAGGGCAGAGATAGTCATGGCCAAGAACTCCTCCATAGCGGCTATCGCCGATGGAAAAGTAATAGCCGTCTCACAGTCAATAAGGGATGGCGGCTCCTCTATAATAATACAGCATCCGAAAGGATTCCTCAGCAGATGCAGCCGACTCGGAACGGTTCTCGTAGAGCCGGGAGACATGGTCACCGGCGGCCAGATAATAGCCCTATCCAACAAAGGCAATGGTAAAAAAGGGGAGATTATCTGCATTGAAATGTGGCACAACGGAGACTCTCTCGTTCCGTCGGAATATATTGAAGACCGGCAATCACTGACTCCTCGACAGCCTATTATCGATGTGGAGGTTGGCAGAGGCCGTTGAAATAACTTATTACCATAAGAGCAAGAACATCAAGTAACTGAAATCATATAAGACATGACAAACATAGCTATCCTCGGAAGCACCGGAAGCATCGGCACCCAGACTCTCGACATTATCGCGGAATATCCCGACCTTTTCCGCGCTACAGTGCTTACGGCAAGATACAATTGGGAACTTCTCGCGCAACAGGCACGTAAGTTCAATCCTCTGAAAGTGGTGATTTCTGATAATGACGCATATCTGAAACTGAAAGAAGCCCTCTCCGACACTCCGGTGGAGGTCCTTTCAGGAGGTGACGCCATTGCCGATGTCGCAGCGATTCCAGAGGTGGAGATGGTGGTGACCGCAATGGTGGGATATAGCGGACTCCTTCCGACAATTTCCGCGATAAGGGCTGGCAAGACAATTGCCCTTGCCAACAAGGAGACTCTGGTGGTGGCCGGTGAATTAATAACCGGAATGCTCAAAGACTCCCCTTCCCGCATAATTCCCGTGGACAGTGAGCACTCTGCCATCTTCCAATGCCTTGTGGGTGAAAAGAGATCGCAGGCTAAAAGGATTCTTCTCACGGCAAGCGGAGGCCCCTTCAGAAAACTCACGGTGGAACAATTGGAAAACGTCACCGTCGCTGACGCGCTCAGACATCCCAACTGGAGCATGGGGGCCAAGGTGACGATTGACTCCGCTTCCATGATGAACAAGGGGTTTGAAATGATAGAGGCCCGTTGGCTTTTCGACTGTCCATCCAGCAATATAAAGATTCTCGTGCATCCACAAAGCATCGTGCATTCCATGGTGGAGTTTGTCGATGGCTCTATCAAGGCGCAGTTGGGTGTGCCAGACATGCACCTGCCTATCCGATACGCTTTGGGCTATCCGAATCGTCTCCCTTCCGACTCCGGCAGTCTCTCGCTTGAACAGATGGCGACCCTCACATTCGAAGAGCCGGACTACAGAAAGTTCCCTTTATTGTCGTTCGCATTCGATGCAATCGACAAAGGGGGCAACATGCCTTGCATACTGAACGCGGCCAACGAAAGGGGTGTCGCGGCATTCCTGAATGGACAGATTCGATTCACTGACATGCCGAAGCTTGTCAATCATGTGATGCAAAATACCCCCTTCATCCCTTCCCCTTCTCTCGAAGAGCTGGTGGACACAAATTCAGAAGCTCTCTCCATTGCCGACAATTGGCTGTCAAGTCACTCTCCCAGTTTAATTTAATCATCTCACATAAATATGGAAGTATTCCTCATTAAAGCCGCACAACTTATCATGGCTTTCGCCTTACTCGTCATAATACATGAGTTCGGCCATTTCCTCTTTGCCCGTATTTTCGGAGTCAAGGTGGAGAAGTTCTATATTTTCTTCGATCCCTGGACTGAATTGTTTAAATGGAAACCGAAAAAATATATAGGTGGACTTGGAAAGAAGAAGTCCCTTGAAAAAGACTCCGCCACTCCCGATGTCTCCGCCACGAAGGAATCCGATGGCTCCTCTTTATGCAAGAAGGGTAAATCTTCGTTTTGGGGCGACACTGAATACGGAGTGGGATGGCTTCCCCTTGGAGGATACTGCAAGATTTCCGGCATGATTGACGAAAGCATGGACACCGAACAGATGAAACAGCCCGCGCAGGAGTGGGAATTCCGTTCGAAGCCGGCTTGGCAGAGACTGCTTATAATGGTGGCCGGAGTCTTGTTCAATTTCCTTCTCGCCATAATAATATATGCCGGCATTGTATATGCCACTGGCGAACGTTACGTGTCTTTCAAGGACGCTGAGATGGGAATGGCATTCTCCGACGAGGCGAAAAAGATAGGCTTCGAAGATGGCGACATACCTATCCTCGCTGACGGCGAACCTCTCGATATCCCTGCCGATGCAAGGATGAAAATGATTCAGGCGAAAAACGTGACTGTTCTCAGAAACAGACATGACTCTGTCAATATTACGATTCCTGAGGATTTCATTTTCCGTCTCGATGAGGAATCCAAAAATGAGAACACCATGTTCAATTTCATGACCTACAGGATTCCAGCGAAGATAACCCAGGTGGCTCCCGGTGAAGGAGCCGACAAGGCTGGCGTGAAGACGGGTGACATGGTGATTGCAATCGACAGCATTCCTACTCCCTCTCTCGACTCGTTCCTCAAGAATATCTCCGGACATGAGAATAGCGAGGTGATGCTTTCCATCGTAAGGGATATGAATGGAGCAAACGACACTATCGTTCTCCCGGTCTCCCTTTCCGGAGCATCAAAGATGGGAGTCGGTCTCGAACTTGACCCGTCCGCTTTCTATAAGGCGCAGGAGAAACGATACGGACTCCTGGAATCTGTGCCGAGAGGTGTGCAGCTCGGAACTGAGAAACTTACTTCCTATGCACGCTCAATGAAACTGGTATTCACAAAGGAAGGTGCGAAGAGTGTGGGTGGATTCGGTTCAATCGGGGCTATATTCCCTGAAAAATGGAACTGGATCGCATTCTGGAACATCGCCGCGTTCCTTTCAGTGGCTCTCGCATTCATGAACATACTCCCGATACCCGCTCTCGACGGCGGACACGTGATGTTCCTCCTTTATGAAGTCATCACACGCAGGAAGCCATCAGAGAAATTCATGGAATATGCCCAGATGATTGGAATGGGCCTACTGATACTCCTGTTGCTCTATGCAAACGGCATGGATATAATTCGTCTGTTCAAATGACACTAACATTTCTTCTTTTTTGAAAGATATGAAAAATATTATATTGAAACCTCGTAAAGAGGAGTCTATCCTACGCCATCATCCATGGGTGTTTTCCGGGGCCATCGCATCTCTTCCCGACAGCATTGAGGAGGGTGAAACCGTAAAGGTGCTCTCTGCCGACGGACGTGTGCTTGGTTCTGGTCATTATCAGATAGGAAGCATTGCCGTCAGGCTTTTGGAATTTGGAGACAAGGATATTTCCGGCGATTTCTTCAAATCACGTTTATTGTCGGCTTTCCTGCTTAGGCAGGCACTCGGACTGATACGTCCTGACAACGACTGCTACCGCCTTGTACATGGGGAAGGAGATTTCCTGCCTGGCCTCGTAATCGACATATATGGCGACACGGCTGTCGTACAGGCGCATTCTCCGGGTATGCATTTCGAACGCATGAAGATAGCTCAGGCTCTTACTGAGATTCCGGAGGCTAAAATAAGGAATGTCTATTACAAGAGTGAAACCACTCTCCCATACAAAGCTCAGCTTGACCCTCAGAATGATTATCTGATTGGAAAATTTGATGGCAACATCGCTACTGAGAATGGTCTTAAATTCAATATCGACTGGCTGAGAGGGCAAAAAACAGGATTCTTCGTTGACCAGCGCGAAAACCGTGCCTTATTGGAAAAATTCGCGAAAGGGAGAAAGGTACTCAACATGTTCTGCTACACCGGAGGATTCTCAGTATATGCAATGAGAGGAGGAGCCATATCCGTCGATTCCGTTGACTCTTCCGCAAAAGCGGCAGCGCTTACCGATGCCAACATCGACCTTAACTTTCCTGATGACCCGCGACACAAGACCCATGCCGTCGATGCTTTCAGATTCCTTGCCGATATGGAGAAAGACGCCTTCGACCTTATCATACTCGACCCTCCTGCCTTCGCGAAACACCGTTCCGCTTTAAAAAACGGCCTGATAGGATACCGGAAACTGAATGCCAAGGCTTTTGAGAAAATCAAGAAAGGTGGCGTGCTATTCACCTTCTCCTGCTCGCAGGTCGTGACACGTGAGATGTTCCGGCTCGCGGTTTTCACCGCCGCCGCACAATCCGGGAGGAAAGTCAGGATTCTTCACCAGCTTACGCAGCCGGCCGACCATCCGGTTGACATCTCCCATCCTGAAGGAGAGTATCTCAAAGGACTCGTCCTTTATGTGGAATGATGACTTTTTAAAGGCAATCTATATAATCACAGGATACATTCCCACATTTTAGAATCACTCTACTGTTTCATTCTAAAATGCTTAATCCACAACAATAACATATGAACATGTCAAAAACTTTATCAACTTTAATGCTCGCTTCAATGATTTCTCTGAATGCAGCCGCTGTGGTAGATAAGAATTTCAACTATCATGTTGACCGCTTCGCCGACATCGAGGTGCTTCGATATGAGGTCCCAGAATTCGACCGTCTCTCGCTCAATCAGAAAAAGATGATTTACTACCTGAGTCAGGCAGCCCAATACGGTCGCGACATAATTTGGGATCAGAACGGAAAATATAATCTTCAGATAAGGAAACTTCTCGAAAACATCTATACAGATTTCAAAGGCGACAGAAATTCTCAGGATTTCAAGGCTTTCGAGAAATATCTGAAGCAAGTGTGGTTCGGCAACGGAATACACCACCACTACTCCACCGACAAGTTCTCTCCAGAATTCTCGGAAGATTTCTTCACTACCCAAGTGAACAATCTTCCCGACAACAAACTTCCGCTTCTTCCGGGTCAGACAAGGGAACTGCTGATATCTTCGCTCAAACCTGTTATTTTCTCTCCTGATGTGATGCCGAAGAGAGTGTTCCAGGATGGGTCGAAAGATGTTGTCGTAAATTCCGCATCCAACCTTTATGGCGACGGTGTCACCCAGGCCGAGGTGGAAGCATATTACGCAGGCATAAAAAAAGCCGACGACCCCGAACCGATTTCTTATGGTCTGAATGCCAAAGTGGTAAAGGAAAACGGTAAAATAAAAGAGGAACACTATCATCTGAACGGACTTTACGGGCCTGCTATAGCGAAAATAATATACTGGCTCGACATGGCCAAAGGTGTTGCCGAAAACGATGCGCAAAAAGCTTATATAACAAAGCTCATTGACTACTACATCACCGGCGACCTTCGCCTTTTCGACGAATACTCCATCCTCTGGGCCGAAGACACCAAGTCGGATGTCGATTTTGTAAACGGCTTTATCGAAAGCTATGGCGACCCGCTCGGAATGACAGGGTCGTGGGAGTCTTATGTAAACTTCCGCAACGATAAATCAACTTCACGCACGGAAACCATCTCAAGCAATGCCCAATGGTTTGAGGACAATTCTCCGATTGATCCAAGATTCCGCAAACCTCATGTGAAAGGTGTATCCGCAAAAGTGATTAACGCCGCAATGCTTGCCGGAGATGCTTTCCCAAGCACTGCCATAGGGATTAACCTTCCAAATGCCGACTGGATTCGTGCCGCCCATGGTTCAAAGTCTGTGACTATAGAAAACATCACAGAAGCTTATGACATGGCTTCTCACGGAAACGGGTTCAATGAGGAATTCGTAATTGACGCTCCTACACGAAAACTCCTTGAAGACTACCTCTACATCACAGATATGCTCCACACCGACCTCCACGAATGTCTCGGACACGCTTCCGGGCAACTTCTCCCGGGAGTCGATTCGGAATCCCTCAAGGAGAACGGTTCTGCACTTGAAGAGGCCCGTGCCGACCTTTTCGCCCTTTATTATCTTGCCGACCCTAAACTGATTGAACTTGGTATTCTCGATAATCCGGATGCATACAAGGCGGAGTATTACAAATATATGCTGAACGGGCTCCTTACTCAGCTAAACCGCATAGAACCGGGCAAAGACATTGAAGAGGCCCACATGCGCAACCGCCAGCTGATTGCTGCCTGGGTGCTGGAGAAGGGAAAGAAAGGGAAAGTCGTGGAACTCGTCAAGAAAAACGGTAAGACTTTCGTGAAAATCAACGACTACCGCAAAATGAGAGAGCTATTCGGAGAGCTCCTCGGCGAGATTCAGCGCATCAAGAGCGAGGGCGACTACAAAGCCGGCGCGGAACTCATCAACAGATATGCCGTAAAAGTCGATCCAAAAATCCATAAAGAGGTGCTCCAACGCTTCTCCACACTTGATATCCCGCCATACCGTGGATTCATCAATCCACAGTACGTGCCAACCTACAACGACAAAGGGGAAATCACAGATGTCAAACTCACCTACGGCGAAGGATATACCGACCAGATGTTGCGTTTAAGCCGCGACTACTCCACTCTCGGCTTCTGAATCAGAGGGTATTGTAAAAATAATAAGGGACGCAATATTGCGTCCCTTATTATTTTTACAATACTGTTTGATTACCAGCATTGACTTTACTGTCACTCTGCCGACGGACGCGGTATGCCGTCTTTTTCGCATCGTTTCGTCATCGCCTCGATACGGGCTTTCGTCTCAGGATGAGAGGAGAACATCTTCGAAATATAGCTCTGGTTTCCACCGGACTCACCTTCGAGCGTCTGCAACTTCTCAAACGACATCACGATTCCCCATGGATTCTTCCCTTTCGACTTCAAGAAATCATAACCGCAGTCGTCGGCCTCTTTCTCTTGCTTCTGTGAATATTTAGCGTTGATAAGCGACTGTCCCAATGTGCCAAGTTGCGATTCTGTCAATGCGGCGGCCTTTCCTCCGGTTGACGCCACAGCGTCCTTCAATGCTCCTGTAAGCAACTCTGTCTTGAAGGCATTCTTGGAATGATGTTTCAGCACATGTCCTATCTCATGACCGATAACGCCAAGCAGTTCGTCATCGTTCATCAAGTCCATAAGCGAAGAAAACACCCTCACGCTCCCGTCAGGACACGCGAACGCATTTACATCTATCACATTATAAACTTTGAAATTCAACGGTATCCCATCGGCGTCCGTAATCCCTTCTGTCAGTCTCCGGAGACGCTGTGTGTATGGGTCATCCTCCGGCAACACAGGATTATTCTTATCCATCCAGTCAACAGACTCCTTGACATACTCAGCCATCTGCTTGTCTGTCAAAGTAAACGCCTGAACCGCTTTCGCCGCACCTCCTACGGCTTTCTTCAGATTGAATTGCGCCTGTGCCTCGCCTACTCCGGCAAGCATTATCAGCGACAGTAGAATTTTTACGCCTGATTTTTTCATTTTGTTTTATAATTTATAGTAATTTTGATATGAGGATATTTCTTGTGGAATCCGAACGCAGTCTGCCTTGGCGTCACTGCGATTTCATATCTCCTGTTCCACAAAATTAATAATTCCACCTTTAACATCAAAATAAAATTAATACTGCGATGTGGCGTAAATTCTTTATCGGTTTCTCCGCTTTGGCATGCCTCTTTTCATTGGCCGCCGCTGTCTCATTGTCTTCCAATACTATGATTTCACCATGGATGCCTTTCTCCATTGCTATCATTGTGGCGATTGCCTCTTCTTTCCCTTTCTGGAAGTTCTGGCGACGGCTCACCGGCACTTCCGGATGTATGCCTAACTCCCTATGTCATATTATCGTTGTGGCCATCATGTTGCCCGCTGTTTTCTATATCCTCAACTACACATGCATCGACACCTCTTCAATACACCCAGAGAAATGCATCGTAATCAAAAAATTCTACAAGACAAGACACAGGACCAAACGTGTCTCACGTCACTCATATACCAAAGGTGAGCCTTACAACGAATACTATATGGAAGTGCTTTTTGAAAATGGGCTATCAAAGGATTTGCTTATCGACAGAAAAAGCTACACCCGACTAAAGTCTGGAACGGAAATATGCCTCCCCGTCGCCGAAGGTCTTTTTAATATTCCGGTAATCAGACATTACGGTTCCGTTATAACGTCAGACGAGAAAGATTCCTGACCACTTTCTTACACCATGCCGATTCCTCCGCGTCATACTCATTACTGTAACGACCGATTTCATCAAGCAACCTCGCGGTCAGCTTATAGACGGAATACTTGTCGGCGACTTCCTTTTTCTTCAATAGCTTCCTGATCTCATACTCGGCCTTGTAACGGTCTGCCACCGCCACCTCAAGCAAAAGATTCCGTCGGTCAGTCTCCTCAGAACGCCCGTATTTCACTTTATATACATCCCCCATCTTGAACACCTTCACAAATCCACGCGCTCCGGCCTCGATGAAATCGGCCTTTGCGTCTGCAATACTCTCCATCAGTTTTCTTACAAGCGCCTCCCCCGACAAGGATGTCTTCGCGGCATACTCTTCCAGCAACATGTTGAAACATCTCAATGTTACCTCCGTGTCTGCACTCGCGGAATGAGCCTCGTCTTCTGAAAATTCGAGACCCAATGAGTTGGCACATACAAGCAAAGACGGCACTGCGAAAGGACTCATACCTTCCTCTCTCCCTTTGAGCAACCAATAGATATCCTTGACATCCAAAACAGGCTTTTCTTCAAGACCCCTGATTCCCGAACGGGTAAGTACCCTGATGTCGTTCTCCACAGCAAATCCAGTAAGCGCATACGCAGAGTCAAGCATATTCTGCACCTCCTCTCTTCTGGCGGCAAAACTCTTCTCTCCTGCCACCATCCCGGGGGTGATATGGTGGATGTCTGTTCTCCACTCTCTGATATTTTCCGGACGGTAATAACTATGATAGACCTCCTCCCCCGCAAGATTGAATGCGGAGAGTTCAAGCAGCTCTTCGTTGTCTGCGAATTCAGCGTCAAGGCATATGATATTCATGTCGCAAATTTAAGAATAATATTTTGATTTCTTTGCCGGATTGATTATTTTTGTGACTCCTTTAACCCACATCCGATTATGAATTCTGAAACACCCTCATTTCCCGACCATATCCTCCCTTATATTAAGGATATCAAACATTCTTTCATGGCTTTCCGAAACGGTATCGTATCCGACACTCTGCGTAAAGCAGGGTTGCCTCATTCTATAATTTTCGGACTTCAACTCCCTCAAATCTCACAGATTGCCTCCTGTCTAAGGAATAAGATTGAAAATGGACTCCCCGACTCTCCCGATAAAGTCACAGCCAAACTCGATGAGATTGCGGATTCCCTCTGGAGTGACAAAAACGTCAGGGAATCACGTCTCCTCGCCTGCTACCTGTTCTCTACCAATCTCACAGACCCCGACAGAGCTATGAAGCTCGCTTGCGGCATCCTGTCAAAAGAGGAAGCTGACATCCTTTGTTTCAGACTATTGAAAAGGCTTCCCTTCGCCGACCAAATTAAGGACAAGCTCTCCAATATCGGGCAATCACCCGAGAATGCCCTTCAAGTTTACTGTGGCGTTGCTTTGAGACGAAACCTCGAGGCCTGACTCCCCTTTCTCAATCTCTTTTTTTGTCACATTCAACCTCATACCCTTTTTTTGTGTTAGATATGTATGTCGCCGCCATTGTCGCCGACTGCAGGCCGGCTCTCTTCTCTCCACGCGGCCTTCATGGATTCTCAAATCTTACTATACATGTCTGACACTGATAAATCACCTTTCCCTTACGTTGACCGAGACGTCAGCTGGATGTTCTTCAACCATCGTATTCTTCAGGAAGCGATGCGCGATGATGTCCCCGTCCTTGAACGGCTATCTTTTCTCGGCATATATTCCAATAATCTCGACGAGTTTTTCAGGGTACGTATGGCAACTCTCTCAAGACTCGCCTCAATGCCGGGCAAGAATGTCACACATGAACGTGTACGGGCTCGCAATCTGTTCTCCCGCATATCCGAAATGGACTCTGCATTATCTAAGGAATATGAGAACGCGGTCAGGACTGTCGAGGCTGATCTCGCTGACAATGGCATCCTAATTCTAAATGAGAAAAGCCTGTCCGACGAACAGTCTCACTATGTACGTTGCATTTTCCGCAACACCATCTCAGGATTCGTTTCCCCGGTTTGGCTCACCAAGCTTTCTGAATTCTCAAGAGAGAGCGACGACCGTATATATATGGCTGTCGAACTCTCCAGACATTCCGGGAAGCCTGACTATGCTGTAATCGAACTGCCCGTCAGATGCTGTGGCCGATTCATAACTCTTCCTGACAAGGATGGGAAGAAATGTGTAATGTATCTCGATGATGTGGTCAGGCTCTCCCTTCCTATGATTTTCCCGGGCATGGGATATTCTTCTTTCAACGCATATTCTTTCAAATTCACAAAAGATGCGGAAATGGAAATCGACAACGACCTTCATGTCGGCCCACTTGAAAAGATAGCCAAGGCTGTGAAAAGCAGAAAAATGGGAGCTACACTTCGAGTCATTTACGATGCAGAGATGCCTGAAATGCTTCTGAATTCTCTCATGAAGAAACTACGGCTCGACAAACTCGACACGGTGAAGTCTTCGGGAAGGTATCACAACCATAAGGATTTCATGTCGTTCCCTACGTTAGGACGCGACGACCTTAAATATCAGGTCTGGAAACCTCTTGTTGCTCCTGAACTGAAGCTTTCCGACAGCCTGTTGCAGCTCGTAGTGGAGAAAGACCGCTTCATCCATGTGCCCTACCATACTTTCGATTATGTCGTGAGACTTCTTCAGGAAGCGGCGGTATCAAAAAATGTAAAGTCAATAAAGATTACATTATATCGGGTGGCCAAGAACTCAAAAATCATAGAGGCTCTGATTTGCGCCGCCAAAAACGGCAAGAAAGTCACTGCCGTAGTGGAACTCCTCGCCCGATTCGACGAGTCGAGCAATATACATTGGGCTCGCAAGATGCAGGATGCAGGAATTAATGTGGTGTTTGGAGTCGAGGGACTTAAAGTGCATTCTAAACTTGTGCTCATAGGATTGAAGTCGGGAAAGGAAATAGCAGTCGTGGGCACAGGCAATTTTCATGAGGGGAACGCGAAAATCTATACCGATTATTTTCTGATGACGGCAAACCCGGCTGTCACAAAAGATGTGGCGGAGGTGTTCAATTTCATCAAGCGTCCATATCGTCCGGCGAAATACCGCAATCTCCTCGTTTCACCAAATCATATGAGAGACCGTTTCAAGACACTCATCGACGAGGAGATTGCCAATGCAAGAAAAGGCCTTCGGGCTTTTATACACATCAAGATAAACCATATCACTGATGAGGAGATGGTGGCGCGTCTTTATGAGGCTTCAAAAGCCGGTGTTGAGGTAAAACTGTCTGTACGGGGCAACTGCTCGCTGAAACCGGGCATAAAGGACATCAGCGACAACATTAAGGCAAGCGGGATTATCGACCGCTATCTTGAGCATTCCCGGCTATTCCATTTCCATGCGGGGGGGGCCGACAAGGTCTTTATCGGTTCTGCCGACTGGATGCCGCGCAATCTCGACAACCGCATCGAGGTGATAACCCCGGTTTTCAACCCGGAAATCAAGGAGGATGTCATCAACACGATACAATATGCCCTCCTCGACAATGTAAAGGCAAGGATAATCGACGGGAACGGTTGTCTAAAAATGCAGGACACTTCGGCCACAGGCCACTTCAGGTCTCAAGAATGTCTCTACGACAGATACCTGGAACAGAATAGACGGGCTTCTGAGACATCGATACCCGAGGATAATAATGTACAAGATTAGATGAATCTGTATTTGCTATGAAAGAGAAAACATATGCAGCAATCGACATTGGCTCCAACGCTGTCAGATTGCTTATTAAGCGTGCCGACGAGAACTGCGATTCCCGTCTCAAGAAGTTGCTTCTCCTGAGGGTCCCTCTGCGTCTTGGCTTTGATGTCTTTGCCAAAGGGAAAGTCTCGCCTAAAAAGGCGGAAAACCTATTGCGTCTGATGAAAGCATATCGTCAATTGATGAAGATATACTCTGTCGATGACATGAGAGCCTGCGCGACTTCCGCAATGCGTGACGCGGAAAACGGCAAGGAACTTATAGAGCAAATAAAGGATGAGACGGATATAAGAATCGAAATAATACCAGGTGAGGAGGAAGCCCGCATTGTCTATAACAATCATGTGGAGTATCAGAATGACCGCAATGGTAATTACCTATACGTCGATGTCGGTGGCGGAAGCACTGAGGTGAACCTCATTTCTGAAGGAGAGCTTATCGAGTCATTGTCGTTCAACATCGGCACTGTGCGTATCCTCACCGGGCAGGTAAAACCATCAGAATGGAGAAGGCTCAATGAGGAGCTTACCCCTATCGCGAAAAAATATTCCGACATCACGATTATAGGCTCTGGCGGAAACATCAACAAGCTTTACAAGATGGCTACTCACAAAGATGAAGCCCACAACACCTTCTCTGTTGCCGAACTGTCTCGTCTGTACCATCTCCTGAAACCTCTAAGTGTGGAGCAACGCATGAAAATATACGACCTGAAGCCTGACCGTGCCGACGTGATAATCCCGGCTGCAGAGATATTCCTCAACGTTGCCTCTATAACCGCCGCACGCAACATAGTGGTTCCTGTGATAGGTGTGGCCGACGGAATAATCGACGGACTCTTCGCCGCCGACAAGAAATAGCAGCGGGCCGGGAGGCTATCCCCGGCCCGCCATATACTATTGTCGGGAGCCTGAATTACATTCAGACTGTTCCTCTTGTTTTCAATCTGTTATCCTTATCACCGTGAATGAATATGGAGCCAGCGATATATTAAAAAACGGTGACTCAAGTGTCACCCTGTCTGTCTTGACAGAGGCTTTCGAGTCTGCCGGACTGCCACTCATAACAGTCCTCACAGATTTCAAAGCACCCTTACTCTCCGGGAAATGCTTCTTGAGATCTACCTCCATAGTTGTTTCCACGGGAAGCATATTCACAAGCTTCACAATCATATCGCCGCTTTTGCTGTCTTTAACTATGCTGCCACCGATTCTCGCCCTCGCCTTTGGATTGTCGCTGTTCACCACAAGCTTCGAATTCAGATAACGGTCTCCACCGTTTTCTCCATAAAGGCGCATTGTCTCATAATCTGTAGTCGGCCTCACCTCCGTATTGTTGAAATAAATAAGGTCTGGCTTCCACTGCGTATGTCCGTCCTTCGCAAGCAAGGGGGCATATGAACTCATCGACACCACATCGCCGTTTCTCTCCACAGATGTAAGATACAAAGCCTCAGCCAACGCCGTCTCCATATTCGACGGACGGCCCGGCAAATGGGCAGCCCATTCTCCGAGATAGACCTTTGTCCCATTGCGGTCATAATTGTCATAATAATCCTGGTTATAGATAAGCCATGCCGGGTCAACATAATAATGTTCATCTACAAGATCCACATTCTGCTCTCTCGCTATGCGCCAGCCTTCGTCATAGTCTGGGCCCTCATAGAACGGTCCGACCGTCCCTACCACCATTATCTCCGGATGTGCCTTCTTGACCGCGGCGTTTATTCTATTGAACCGCTCTTCAAACACCTCCGTAATCATATCCTCATTCCCGATTCCTATATATTTGAGATTAAAAGGCTCTGGATGACCTGCTTCAGCGCGTTTCCTGCCCCAAGCTGAAGAGGCCGGACCATTGGCATACTCTATAAGGTCAAGGACATCCTGTATATAAGCGTCAAGTGAGTCCATCGGGAGTCCGCACTGTTGGCCATATTTCGTAAGGTCATTATGGGTGAACCGTGAGGCCCTGCTCGAATTCTGACAGGGCACACCGGCGGCAAGCACCGGCAACGGCTCGGCCCCTATATCCTCGCAGAATTGGAAATACTCATGATAGCCAAGTCCACGGGTCTGATGATACCCCCACAGATTCCATAACGGTTTTCGTTCCTCAAGCTTTCCTATCGATCCCTTCCAGTCATAGACATTGTCAAGGCCATTTCCGTGTGCCACACACCCTCCGGGGAATCTCACGAAACGGGGCTTAAGGTCGGCAAGTGTCTGGGCAAGATCGGCGCGGAGCCCGTTCTCTCTCCCTTTGAACGTGTTCATCGGGAATAATGAAACCATGTCAAGGTCGAGTGTCCCGTTGTTCTTTGGGACAAGCTGCAATGTCGATTTCGGAGAATACTCGTCAGGCGTCAATATCAACTCATAATCCACCCAGTCGCGGGACTGCTTCAGCTTGAGCTTCCCGCCTGCCACCTTTCTGCCATGCTCTGAGATTATGTTCACCTCCAGCGGCATTTTTTTGGTGCTGCGGGCCTTAAGTCTCAGACGATATGGTTCTCCCTTGCTGACTGCAATTCCGTCATACCCGGAATTCACGAACGCGTTTCCGCCATTGTTTACGAGAGTTGCGATTCCTCCCTGTACCTCAAGACGCGCGAAATGAGGATTGTTGGCATGTATAGGATTATCGGTGCTGATGCTGAATCCAATCTTGTCGCCGGTGACGCTCCACCCGTATTTCGGACCCCATTCCTTATCCCTTGACTCTCCGGCGACATACTCGAAGTCGCGGTTCTGAACAAGCTCCCCATACAGACCACCATCGGCCGAATAATTTATATCCTCAAAGAAAATACCCATAAGCAAGGGGCTTATCTCCTTATCCGTCCCGTCGGCCGTTATCGATGCACTCAATGGCTGGAGACCGGCAAAACGTTCCTTATCACCGTCACAATGCTCTGAATAAAGCTTCTGTAACCGTCTGCGTTCTCCCACATACTCTTTCAGTCGCGCCACGGTTGCGGCATCCGTCTTCATGACATTCCCGCTTATAAGCTTGCCGTCAATCTCCTCTGCCGATGGCAAAAATCCGACATTAGTACGGAACGTAAGCATCGATGTGTCGGATGCCTCCATATATTTCTGAGGACGCCACGTCAACAGGTCAGCAGACTCCGCAAGCCCCATAACACCTCCGTCCGGAGTGACACGGAACAAGCATGCCCAACCTCCGGATGTTGGAAACAACTGAGGATTCCACATTTTCTTGCCGGCACCCCACGACCCGAAATCAGACTTCAGGAAGTCATACCCGTCTCCGACGGATTCCCACTTCCCTCCATCCTCTCTCACGGCAAAACGAAGTCCGCCATCACCCTTCTCGGGTGAATAAAAGAATAAATCGGTAGCGCCGGCACATAGAAACGACAGCCCCAGAACGCCCGCAATCGCAATCTTTTTCATGATACAAAGTATTATGTACGCGGAAAATCATATCCTCCCCGCGAAATTAAACAAACATACATGCCGACAGTCGGGCCACCGGCATGAAACAACATTTCGCAAATATAAATAAATTTCCATAATAACCCAAACAATATTCTTTACAATCCGCACACTCCGAGGGCTAATCTGCGTTATGGAACTGATTTTGAATGTTTATTTAAGCAGTTTTCTATCGTTATCGCCGCTTTCAAGTACGCTCATCTGATGGATGGCGATTTGATTGAGCTTGATCAGGCGCTCCTGCTGTGGCATACCCTGTTCAATAAACACCGCATTGAGATTCTCCATATTTGAGAGGCATATAAGTTCATTGATAGAAGCGTAATCCCTGATATTGCCTTTGAGGTCTGGATTGGCGTCACGCCACTGTTTTGCAGTCATGCCACTGTTTTGCAGTCATGCCGAACATAGCCACATTCAGCACATCGGCTTCATTGGCATATATGATACTTGCCTGAGCCTTTGTAATCTCGGCAGGTATGAGATTATGCTTGATGGCATCGGTGTGGATTCGATAATTTATTTTGGACAACTCACGTTTCGCAGACCAGCCGAGTTGCTTCTGTTCCTCT
>JAIDXM010000065.1 GCA_029058745.1 Muribaculaceae bacterium | reverse complement strand
GTTCTTTGCCTGTTGCAAATCCGGCAGAAAATGATTATATTTATATAACCATTAAACCCACAACAGTATGAAGGATGCAAGTGGAGACAACGATACTCCAAAGTGATGCTCGATAAAGTCCACATGAGGCTTATGTCCGTCAAAAAACGCATCGGCGTATCCCCCGATGACCCGCTGCTTGCCGCCACCGAACACGCACTTAAACAATGGGACGAGATACCGCGCATCTTCGCATCGCTTACCTATCGGCTCGACAACAACGAGGTCGAGCGTATCAACCGCTACATATCCCTGACACACCGCAGACTGACAATCGGCTCCCACTCCGGAGCTGAAGCCGCCGCCCTGTACCACTCGCTCGCCATCACCTGCCATCGCTGCGGAGTCAACGTCTTCGACTACTTCTGCGACATCATCGACCAATCTGCGGCATGGCCTCCGAACACCTCTATAGAAAAATACCGCGACCTGCTGCCCGACCGTTGGGAACCCTCACAAAAATAGCCGCCCAAACTTTGGACGGCTATCTTTTTAGCTCATACCTGCTATCGCGGACGGTTGTACGTCGCAGAGGCTTCGAGAGGGCATTTGCACACAAAGGTGTGCATAATTCACCCTTGACTTGCGGTTTCTCGCCGTTGACGACAACCTCATTGAGTTGGTGCGATGCAATAGTATCGGGTGATTCGCCTTGTGCCATAGCTCCTATTGACATAGCTGCACTCTGTTTTGTTGTAATGAATATATTCATGCAATATAATTTATGGTACAACGGAATTTACGTTAGAAACGGAATAGTTTAAGACGTAACCATTTGAATACCGTGCAATGATGCTGTCATTGTTATTAAAAACATATCCATTACGATATGTCCCGGTTGCACGATTACCGGAATCAAATATGTATCCATTTCTATAGTATCCGATTATCTCTTTATTTTTATCCATGATGTAACCATTGCTTGCATATCCGATAATCTCGGATGAAGCCACCCCCCCTGCCCGAGGCACTGATGAACAGGCCCCGAGAATAAGGCACATTGAGAAAGCTAAGATTATTTTAAACATATCGTCATTTGTAATCGGTTTCAATTAAGTCAACTACATTCGAGGATGCAAATATCGTTTCGCTGGAATTTCCTGATATAGTGATGTCTCCTCCCATCTGTGCATTGATGCTTCCCAACGGATTGTCAAGATATGCCCTTTTTGATTTCAGGAAACTCTTCCGTATGGTTTTCTCGTATTCGTCGACAAGGTAAACAGAACCAATTGCCTTAGTTGTCTGCTGCATTCCTGTCGCAACAAAGCTGTATTTGCCATCGTCGGTTGATGCTTCCAATATAAGACCGGGCAAACTGCCAAATTTCCATGGACCGTTGGAAATGGGTATTTCAGGTGAAAACCATACAATCCATTTTCTGCCGTGATAGTCGGCGGTAGCCTCTATGCGTTCATAACCGAGAATATATTCGGTTGAGTCAACGACTTGCCACTGCCATTCATCGGGCGTTTCCTCGTAGCATAGTTTATCTACTCCTACAATGTCATAATAACGAAGCAAATTATCGGCTAACGACTTGACTACATAATAACTTCCGTCCCTACGAGGGAGATTGTCCCAGTCACCCACCCTTCATAGCAGCCGAGCGAGACATTTCCTGATATTTGGCGATGCCTTCCGGCGTTGAGTTCAGCGAGTCGATATATTCTGTAATCGGTGAGAAGAACTTTGATTCCAATGCGTTGGCAAGCAACACATTCTGGTTCTTCACGTCAACTTTTCCATTTTTGAAATTAGGAGACATCGCAGTATAGCTGACCTCAATCTCAGCGTTTTGTGCCATTGCAGCTATTGCCGAAAAGCACACGATGATTGACGCGAGTAATCTGTTCATTTTCTGAGGGATATAGAGATTAGCAGCTCGCGACCCCGGAGCCAACGCTGGCTCTCGAAGGAGGTGAGTTGATTGTATGTCGTGTAGTTGTATGTGCGCTGATTGAAGATGTTGCTCAACGAGGCAGACAGTTCCAGTCGCTTGTTGGGTTTGAAGATTAGCTTGGTGTCGAGCAGGAACACGTTTTTGAACTGGTGAGAGGACAGTTCGTTGCGGTAATGTTCACCGCTGATATGCCATTCCCATTTCTTGTGTGGCATGATATTTAGAAGAAGCTCATTCTCCATATTGCCGAGCCACGAGGCGTAAATGTCGTTCATGGACATACGGCTCGATGCCCACTCGAAACGATAGTCGAAACTGAACCAACGGAGGGCGCACCGTTGATTTTTGCGCCTACAGACCACGAAGTGCCTACCGAATTTACCGAGCTGTTCTCCGAAATCAGGTGCGATTCATTGCGGCTGAACGAGCCGTTGATGTTTGCGCTGCCTCGCATGAAGTCGAGGGTCTTACCGATATTTCCGTTTGCCATCAGCATCTGCCCGTTGCTTTTGGCATCGGTGTATGAATATAACACATAATCACCGAAAAGCTGCTGAGCTAAGGTGTAGGGTCGGTGACTCCATGACTGCAACACCATCGCGTTTGCGAACAGTCCGCGACGGGTGTGTTTGTAGGATAGTCTGCCTGATACCCGTTGGGAGGATGAATTATAGAAGTCATCGACACCGCGACGGAACGAGCGGTAGTTTGTCATCACATAACCGGGCTGAATCATGTTGAGATCCATCGGCGAACGTCCGGTGCCTCCGCTTACACTCATCGAGAAACGGTTGTTGGGCTTCCAGTTCATGCTCAATGACGGCGAAAAATAGACCTCGCTGCGGTTGGCAAGTGCCTTGTCGAATGTATAATGGGCGAAACTGACAGGAGCGTCAAGCGAGAAATTCACCCGCTTCACCCAATACTCGAATTTTGGTGTGGCATATACCGTGAGATAGTTTGTATTCAATACGTTCGTTGTTTCTCCGTGTATTTCCTCCGGCATGTCTGGCAACTCTGACCTCATAGTTCTGACATATCCCTTGACACCTCCTTCAAGACTGATTGTGATACCCTTGACGGAAAAAGCGTAGGCCGCACTCTCGTTGGTATAGAAAGCATGGTCTTTTACATGCTGACGTATAATTCCATCATTCATCGACACGGAAAGCGTCTGTGGAAGTGACTCCCATTCGTTCTTGCTAATGAAGGTGACAAGGTGTTTGCCGTTGAATCGCTTTATAAGTTTGAAATCATTGCCTACATAGTAGTCGGGAAGCGATGCAGTCTGGCCGTTGGGAAGTGAACCGGTGACACCGAGGCGCACATCATCCCAGTCGATATTGGTTTTCAGCGTGTTGTTGATGAACGCAGTCTTCTGGTTCAGCTCATAGATAAACTTGCCCGACAGGGAGTGTGAGCGGTCAACGCCGTTGCGATTCTCGGTTACGACACGGTTGCCTTCATTGAGAAAGTATGTCGTTATGTTGGCTGCGTCTGCTGTTACGCGGTTGAAAGAGTAGTCAATCTGAGCCTTGAACTCGCCGCGTCCGAGTTTCCAAAGTGCATTGGTCGAAACAAGTGCCGAGCGGTTGAACAGCGTGCGTTTCCGGCTCAGGTTTGGCACACCGGGGAGCGACACGCCGACATATCGGCTCAGGTCGGTACCCCGTCGGGAGGCAAAGAAATCTGTTGCCTAAGCCGAGAGGTCTTCTCCGATGTTGTTAGTCTTGAAAGTCGTTATATTCTGGAAATTGGGCATAACCGCCATTGCAAAAAGCTCGCCATCCCATATCGCGCCGTCGGGTTGCCATGAATAGCCGCCTCCGGCATCACCGTGGAAACTCCACGTTGCCTTTGCCTTATTTTTCAGTTTGAGGTTGATAGCCGCCTTGTCGGAGAATGATATGCCCGACAGCACCTGCATCGGCTGATGGTTCTCCATCACCTCTACCGCTCCCACATCCTCGTGGCTTATACCGTTGGTGGCAATGCCATATTTACCGCCAAGCAGGTCGGAGCCTTCGATATAGAATTTGTTGATGTCCTCTCCCTGATACTGTATCTTGCCGGAGCTTTCCACGTTGATTCCCGGCATACGTTTGAGCACATCGCCAATCGAGCGGTCTTGCTGTTGAGCGAAACTTCCCACATTATAAGTTATGGTATCGCCTTGCTCGCGGATACGGTCAGACTTGACTGTCACCTCTTTAAGCAATGTAGAACCAGGTTCGAGCTGGACGGTAAGCGGAAAAGCAACGCTATCGAGCGGTATCGATTGCTTGGCGAAGCTCATCATCGACACTTCCAACCGGCAACCTGCCACTGACGGCAGCGACATGGCGAAACCGCCGTCGGCTTTGGATGTGGCATATTTCTTTATCTTACCGTCGGCACCCTTGACTATGACAGAAGCCCCGGTCAGCGGCTCATTGCTATCCTTGTCAAGGACAGTACCCGACACATTGACCTGTGCCACGGCACTTACCGCAACAAACAGGGAAAGCATATATGTGATAAGACGGTTCATTCGTGATAATCGGTTTCAATAAAGTCGATATTCTCTTTGTATTCTGTTGGTTTAATATTGACAGCGCCTCCGGTCATGGCACTAATTTGGGCGGCGAGGTTGCGGTTACCATAATCCTTCATGCGTAGGACAGCTATGCGTGTGCTTTTGAAAATTTTATCGGGATTCTCGTAAGGGTCTCCGAGCGGTTCGTCGCATTGCTGAATCCCTTTAATAGTGAATCCATATTCGCCATCGGCAGTAATAGCCTCCATTATAAGTCCGGGGAGACCGCACAACTGCCACGGACCATCCTGTACCGGAATTTCCGGAGTAAACCACGCATACCATTTTCGCCCGTGATAATCGGCAACGGCAAGTTGACACTCATAATCCAGCACCATCTTGGTAGAGTCCATAAGTTCCCATTGTAAATCATCCATCTCCACAGGATAACGATAGCGGTCGCCAATCTGTGAGTCCCATACTGTAATTGAACGTAACTCAAAATTCTTCATGTTCTTGTAGCGGGAGCCCCGGTTTATTCCCATCTTCACGCGGATATCAAACCATGACTCTTCTAACCCCGCATTCGTGTTGGCTATGGCTTTCTGCATAGCTGCATCTTCAGCCTGTTTAAGCATCATCTTTCCTTGCGGGTCATTTTCAAGAGAGTCTATCCGATTGGTCTGCGGGTCAAAGTAAAATGACTGACCTTGTCCTATTCTTAACACAAAGTCTCCATTGTTGGTGATGGTGTCACCTGTATTTGTGTTGATGGTTTTCGACATTGATTCATACTCCGCCTTTAGAAAAGCGCGTGGAGACTCCGCAATCGCCGGAAATGTAGCGATTAAACAAAATAGATATGTGAGAGGTCTTTTCATATTCAGGAATAATTAGTAGGTGTTATTTTCTAATTCATTTGCAATCCATAGAGTCCACTCGTCAATATTATCAGAAATAGAAGTGGGATAATTGATAGGTATTACTACGTCAGGAGCTATACCGGTTTTATCAATGCCATTATTGGGCAATCTGCACGACCTTGCGGTAGGTATGAAAATCGGATATCCACTATTGGGCAATGCCGATTCCCTGACTGATGAGCAATCAAGGCATCCCCCCGTGTTTTCTTTGCCATAAATAATAGCCCTATCAGAAATCGCCTTGGCCTGTATCAATAATTCCTCAGTCGCAGACCCGTTGTTGGCATCTATAATAAAAGCTATTCTGCGAGGCTTCTTACCATCGTATTTCGGCACTTCAATTTCAATATCCTCTTTGTCGGTCAAAAGTATAAATTCCTCGTGAGTGTTGTTAAATTTATCCAGAATCATTTGAGCCTCCGGAAATTCGGCAGCTGCCTGTTTAAGAAATTCGATATTATTGTCCGACATCCTGAATTCCACGCTTTTGGTAGTCCCCGGATGGTCATAAAACAATGGCAACAACTGATGCCATATTCGTTCATCACCTCCTCCGTTACCGCGCACATCAATTATAAGGTTCTCACATTTAGAGGAAATGAATTCATCGATAGCGTTTCCAAGCCATTCCGACGATACTATTTCCTCATCGAATTCAGGCAAGCGTATCAGATATGTTTTGGTAGTGGCCTGCGTTGCTATTGGTTCAGGCAAATAAGGACGGATCATCTCGTAAGGCTGATACTTCCTTCGATCCGACATATATTTGCCTGTTTCTTTATAACTACCCATATCCATTCCGAGATGTCCGTCATCAAACCATGAATATAGAAATAAGGCAGCATCATATCCTGGTCTTATTTTTAGCTCAATTTCATGTTTAAGAGAAGATACAATCGAGTCGTATTCCTGACGGGTTGAATCGTTCACATATGTAACAAAACCGGCGTAACTGGTTTCTAATTCTGTAAGCGCAAAATCGAAATCTTCAACATTTTGATCTACCGTAAGGGAAGACTTAGGTTGAGACCAAAGTAATCCTGTTGATACGACTGACATCAGCAGAAAACTCAATATACGCATAAATATTATTTCCAGTCTACTGACAAAAGTGTATGTTTCACTTTTTGACAAATATGTTATTCTATCCATAATTAGTCTATTATCCATTAATTTTAGATATTCAGAAAATATCCATACTTATAGTTAATTGCGAAGTTACTAAGCATATTCGACTTTAGCTGTGACAAATATCTCAACAGGCCATTTTGCCGGTAACTTTATATTGGCAAAGTTAATCAGTCGTTCCGTGAGTGGCTGCACACTTTTGTGTGCAATTGAGGGTTCCAGGGTATTGAGAGGTACAACCCTTTTGTGAGGTTTACGGAATTGAAAGGATAGGTATTTGACCACTGCGCGGTTGATGAAGCGATATATGGCACCACAAATTGGTTGCCATATTCGAGTTGCAGTTTCTCACTAAATTCTTCATCAGACTGCGTGTTGACGAGATTCGGCAGTTCTGCTCGGCAAATGCTGTCATAGTTCTGCGCGAATTTGTCATATCCGGCAAAATTGTATTTTACCTCTGACGCGAACCGGGTGGCGATAGCCGCCTTTTGATAAGGCAAGAGGTCGTTTTTCACGAAGCATTGCAGTGCAATCGCAAAAACGAGTAAAAGAATGAGTTTGATTTTCATTGTTATATGAGTATTTATTGAAATTTCTCGATAATCAACAAAGTATACGACAAACTCTATATTGAATCCTGGTTAGAGTTTGTTAGTGAACATTTCCGATATATGACTAATCCGAACAAAAGGATTATATCTAACATAAAAGGAATAAGTAGTAAGATAATTGTCGTTAAGCCTATATCTGATATTTCTATGTCCGTAGTAAGAAAATACGCTAACGGCAATCCCCCAAATACAGGAAGCAATTTCTTTGAATATGAATATACAAACTCTATCAGTGTCTGCTTGTGTATATATTCTTTTGATAATAAGGGATAGGTATTTTCAGCATCTATCCGTTTTCTGCGGTATTCATTAACTATGCCATTGACACCGAAAAATATCAAAGCAGTCCATAAAAGCCAGAAATAGAAAATCGGACTACTGAATATGACTTCACTCAAAGGCGGAATCTGTCCTTCTGTATGAAATACTCGAATGACTATTGCAATAATACTCACAATGTCAAAAACTACAGCTGAAATGGCGGGTATTATATATCTCTTCATAAGCAATTTGGTATTAGATTCATTTATTTGCTCTTTCTTGAGTTATAGATAGTAAGAGTATCGGTGTATGCAGCATTTGATTTTTGCAATGACTTAATCTGAATATCAGACAATCCAGCCTGTCTATAAGGCTCATAGCCACAAGTCGTAACAGTCACGCTTTTCTCCAAATTGCAAGAGGAAAGCATCCCAGTTAATATAATATGGAGTATATATTTCTTCATAAAAGATTCAATCTTTAATGTGAAAATGATATTCGTCGCAAATTTAAGATGTCGGAGCGAGATAGCCTGCACACTTTTGTGTGCATTTGAGGGTCGCAGAGGCTTCGAGAGGACATTTGTACACAAAAGTGTGCATGAAATTCGGTGTTGAACGCCTAATTTTGCTGCAAATAATAATGATTATGGAAAAATCAGGCGGTCTTTCAACCGAGTTGAAACAGAAAATCAAGGGTACTAAGGTTGCCGTTATAGGCAGTACGGCTGTTGATCTGATAGCTGAAGCAATAAGGAAGCTGGGGTTCGAGGACATTGTTGTCATGTCGGATTGCTCAAAGCTCGACTTATGTGATATAGCGATCAGCACTTGTACCGAGAAGGATGCTTGTCTGGAGGTGATTGCTCATTGCCATAATATATCAGTGCCAGTGATTTGTGCTTTCAACTTTGGCATAGGCGGTTGCGTCACGGTCGTAATGCCGGAAAAGCGACTGCCGCATTTTGTT
>JAIDXM010000064.1 GCA_029058745.1 Muribaculaceae bacterium | reverse complement strand
CTGTATTCAGTTCATCGTATTCTCTGGCAGCTTAAAAAAGGAGGGTGTGCCAAAAACTTAATTTTGACACACCCCCCGTTTAGAGAGGGAATTTGTTGATGGCGTCGATAAATGCCTCTGCTGATGCGGCGATGATATCGGTGTTGGCAGAGAAGCCGTAGTAGTGCTGGTTGTCGTATTCCACTGTCATGTGCACCTTTCCGATGTCGTTGCTTCCCTTGTTGATGGCCTGTATCAGGAATTCCTTGACAAGCATCTGGCGGCGTATGATTACCTTGATGGCATTGATGGCGGCATCAACGGGGCCGTTGCCAGAGGCGCATGCCTCGAATCGTTCGCCGGCAATCAGCAGGCCGATTGATGCTACAGAACGAAGTCCTACACCGGAAGTCACCTGCAGATAGTCGAGCTTGATGCGGTGTCCCTCACGGTGTTCTCCGGCAAGCATGAGCACATCGTCGTCGGTAATCTCCTTTTTGCGGTCGGCGAGTTTCAGGAAATTCTCATAAGCTTTGTCGAGGGCTTCTTTCTCAAGCTCAATGCCGAGCACGCTGAGTCGGTGTTTGAGAGCGGCGCGTCCCGAGCGGGCAGTGAGCACTATAGAGTTCTCGTCGATACCCACATCCTTGGGATCGATAATCTCATAGCTTTCACGGTTCTTCAGCACACCGTCCTGATGAATGCCCGAGGAATGGGCGAATGCGTTTCGTCCCACAATCGCCTTGTTTGGCTGCACGGGCATGTTCATGAGGCTCGACACAAGTTTGCTGATGTGAGTGATGCGTGTGGCGTTGATGTTGGTGTCGATGTCGAGCTCCTTGTGGGAACGGAGGGTCATCACCACCTCTTCAAGAGAAGTGTTTCCGGCACGTTCGCCGATTCCGTTTATTGTCACTTCCGCCTGACGTGCTCCCCCTATTATTCCGCTGATGGTGTTGGCGGTGGCCATGCCGAGGTCGTTGTGGCAGTGGGTTGCGATTACCACATTGTGAATGCCGTCAACATGCTCCATGAGGTATTTTATCTTGTCGCGGAATTCCCAGGGGAGGCAGTAGCCTGTTGTGTCGGGTATGTTGATGACCGTGGCGCCGGCCTTTACTACAGCCTGCACCACGCGGGCGAGGTATTCGTTGTCGGTGCGTCCGGCGTCCTCGGCATAGAACTGGACATCCTCGACAAACGACTTGGCATATTTTACGGCGGCTACGGCACGTTCTATTATCTCCTCGCGGGTGGAGTTGAATTTATATCTGATGTGCGGATCGGAAGTGCCGATTCCCGTGTGTATGCGTTTGTGTTTGGCATATTTGAGGGCATCTGCTGCCACGCGGATGTCGTTTTCCACGGCGCGTGTGAGTGCGCAGATTGTGGGCCATGTCACTGCCTTTGAGATTTCCTCAACCGATTTGAAATCACCGGGAGAAGAGACGGGGAATCCCGCCTCGATGACATCCACACCGAGGTCTTCGAGGGCCTTCGCCACTTCGATTTTCTCGACAGTGTTGAGCTGGCACCCGGGCACCTGCTCACCGTCGCGTAGTGTGGTGTCGAAAATAAAAAGTCTGTCGCTCATATGTGTAGAAACTTAAAATGCGAAAAAAAAGAGACGGCATATTTATGGATATAAAGATGCCTTTGCGCTCGCCTTTATTTTTCAAAATGTAGGCGAGGTGTGGGCGCAAAGTTACAAATAATTTGCATATGAGGCAAAAAGTTGACAAAGATAAATTTGTGGAGATTCGGCATAATGCTTAATTTTGCTGTCGGAGGCGTTATGGTTTCGATATTCTGTCGGAGCCGGCTCGGTTCCTATTTCTGTCTGCTCCTTTGAGCTGCCCCCTCCGGAGATTTCGTGCCAAGGCACTCACACAATCCAAATTCGCAATTTGCAGTCGCGCACACCCCTTGGATTTCCGCTTCTTTTGGTTTTGTCCCGGTCAGGTTTCCGGGTAGGAGTAGTTTGGTCGCGGAGGGGAGCGGTTTGCGAATTTGGATTTTGGCCGCTCCTTGGAGCGGGGTGTCTCCGAGGAGCGAGCCTTTGATTCGAATTTTGATAATCTCTAACTAAAATAGACGAGCATGGATGATTTTGAGCATAAATACACAAGAAGGAGCCGCAGTCATGATTACTATGCGCCGGCTACTTACCATATCATCTTGAAAAAACGCGAGGAATGCGAGCCGTTTGGCAGTGTGGCCGGTGACCCACGCTGTCGCCCGGGTTCGCCGGGATGCGCCCGTATCGACCGCAGTCCTTTGGGAAAGATCATCCATAGGGAAGTCTATGAGCTTCAGAGGCGTTATCCCAAGCTTCAGATATATCAATATATGGTGATGCCCGACCATGTCCATATCCTTCTGCGCGTCAAGGTGAGAATCACGACGCATCCGGGCCATTACATCAAAAGCCTGAAAGATACAGTAAATGCGAAATGGTGTCTTTTCAGCGGAATTCCAAGTGATGTCCCCGTTGTTTTCAAAGGGAATTATACCGACCGGATAATATATAACGACAGAGACCTTGACATGATTTTCCGTTATATTCGCGAGAATCCCCACCGGCTTGCCGTGAGGAAGATGTGTCCGGAGTTTTTCAGACGTATGCGCAGGTTGTGGATAGAATACAGGGAGTGGGAGGCGTATGGGAATGTGTTTCTTCTCAGGAATCCTTTCAAGGAGCAGGTCGTGGTACACCGTAAGGATTCGGAAGCCGATTTTGACTGCAACATGGGGGCATGTCTGGAGAATGTGGAAGATGGCGGAGTGTCGGTATCTCCTTTTATCTCGCCAAGAGAGAAAAGAATAAGGAGCGCTGTGGAAGAAAAGGGGGGCAGGGTGATACTGATAACCAACGAGCCATTCGGCACGAGATATAAGCCGGCGGAACATGACTTTCGCCTCTGTGAGGAAGGTCGGCTTCTGATTATTGCCCCTGTCGAGCCATTCGGCATTGAGCTTGACAGGGCTACATGTCTGAAGATGAACGGAGCGGCAAAGGCAATCTGTGATGAGAAATTTGAAATCAGATGAAGGAGGGTCGATTTTCGGTGTGGCATTTTCCAGCGTGAAGGAGGAGATGCCTTGTGGACGTGAAAACCTCTTTTTGAATTTAGATTGGTTTTAGATGTCCATATATTTGTTTTTTTCATGGAAACTTACGAATTTTGTATCATTGTAGCATTTAATCCTAAATCAGATGATAATCGGATTTGACGGAAAGAGGGCAGTGTCGAATATGACCGGATTGGGGAACTATTCCCGCCTTGTGATAGAGCAGCTTGCGGAGAATTATCCGCAGGATTCCCTATATGTCTATACCCCGAAGCTCCGGAAGAATCCTCGGCTCGCCCTGATTGAGTCTATGCCGAATGTGGCGTTCCGGCTTCCTTCGGGTTCCGGATTTTCGGGAGCTCTGTGGCGCACTTTCGGTGTTTCCAATAATTTACGGGCTGATGCTGTCAATGTCTATCATGGTCTTAGCAATGAGTTGCCGTTAAATATCCGTTCGGCTGGAGTGCCGTCGGTGGTCACCATGCATGATGTGATTTACAGGAGATTGCCGGAGTGTTATTCAGCTATTGACCGCAGGATTTATGACTTTAAATATGGCAGGTCATGCCGCAACGCCACTCGTATTATCGCTGTAAGTGAGCGGACGAAGCAGGATGTTGTGGAATTGTATGGCATTGACCCTGCCAAGATTGACGTGGTTTATCAGGGTTGTGATTCCTCATTTAAAAAAGAATTACGGCGTGAGGACCTTTACGGAATTAGAAAACGACTGAATCTCCCTGAGAGATATATCCTTCAGGTTGGTACGATAGAGTCTCGAAAGAATCTGGAGCTTACCGTCAGGGCACTCGCGGGCCTTCCATCCGATGTAAGTCTGCTTGCGGTGGGTCGCGACCGAGGAGGCTACCGGGGAAAGGTGGAAGGGATAGCAAGGGAACTCGGTGTCGCGGCGAGAGTCGTATTCAGGGATGACATAACGTTTGCCGACCTTCCGGCAGTGACGCAGATGGCAGAGGCTGTTGCATATCCTTCACGTTATGAGGGATTCGGCATACCGGTTCTTGAGGCTCTTGAGAGTGGAAGGCCGGTAGTGGCGGCCTCCGGCTCTTGCCTTGAAGAGGCAGGAGGAGACGCGGCGATTTATGTTGATCCCGACGACGTGCGCGGCATGACAGAGGCTTTGACGGCTATCCTGTCGGGCGTTGTGGATGTCGAAGAGGTGTCTGCGAAAGGGAAGAGGCATGCCGCGAGGTTTGATACTGACAGGATGGCATCTTCAATCATGGCTGTCTATGAGAAAGCGATTGAGGAGTATGCAGTGATGCGAGAATGAGTCTGAACAGACGTAGATAACGTATAAGTCTTATTGGACGATATGGAAGAGGAAATCTATAGAGTGGATGTCAGTGTGATAATTGTGAACTATCATACCGAGAGCCTCGTCGTGGATTGTTTGCGGTCAGTTTTAGAGCATACAGATAACTTGACGTATGAGGTTATCGTGGCAGACAATGCCCCTGACGGCGGCCTTGAAGCTATATTGAAGAGAGAGTCAGCACTTGGAGTCATACCACCCGTAAGATATATCGGATTGTCAGAAAACCCTGGATTCGGTGGGGCTAATAATGAGGCGTTCAACGTGGCCGAAGGGAAATACTGTTTATGTCTGAATCCTGATACGCTTCTGCTCAACAATGCCATCAGGATGATGTACTGCCATATGGAGCGGTTTGCAGATTGCGGCGCATGTGGGGGAAATTTGTATCATGCCGACGGAAGGAGAGCACTTTCGATGCGCAGGATTCTTCCCGGATTATTCTGGGAGATAAGTGAAAGCTTACGGTTGCATCCGGAACGTATTCGTTATGGGCGTAGCACACGGTTTAACCGTTCATGCCGTCCGATGAAGGCCGGATATATATCAGGAGCCGATTTGATGCTCCGGACAGACCTCGTGAGGAGACTTGGAGGGTTCTCGTCTGATTTTTTTATGTATTTCGAAGAGACCGACCTATGTGCGCGTATCCATAGGTCAGGCTATACCGTGACATCTCTTCCAGACCCAAAGATTGTACATCTTGAAGGGAAAAGCTTTGGGGAAAATGAAATCAGCGAGACAAAGTTGAGATATTACGAGCAAAGCCGGGTGGCCTATTATCGGCGTAATGTGTCAGAGAAGAAAGCACGAATTGCCCACTGGATATACCTGCGGTCGTTGCGTCGTGATTCAAGAAAGAAAGGGATAAGAGGGAAGGTAGCGACACTCCGTCTCAGATTCGCGATGGAAGCTCTCGGACAGTCACTTACCTCTAAGGCGTGACACCAGATATGTGGGGAGGATGTGGGCGAGATGAGGGAATCCTCTGAATAAACCGTCCACCTCCAGAATGACTCTCATGTTGTCGGCGATTCCTCTTGACCGGTTGCGTGAGGATATTCCCGTTGTGTCGAAACGTGCGACAGGAAAATTCACATGCACGAATTTTTTACCTTTTTTGCACATTGTCTTGAAAAATTTGAAATCTGAAGAATATCTGTGTGATATGTCAAATGGGGTGTCGAGAAGGAGTTCCCTTTTGCATATGACGCTTTGATGACAGAATGCGAGGCGGTGTCCCTTGCAAGATGGAGAGGCAGTCTTCAAGACTTCGGCATCCTTGCCACATCTGATGACATCGCCATATATTACGTCGGCATTTTGATTGCGGTGTATTTCATCGGCAAGACGTTCTATCACATCATCGGACGCGAAAGTGTCTCCCGCATTCATAAAAATCACCCATTCCCCTCTGGCGATTCGTGCGCCCTTGTTCATGGCATCATATATGCCTTTGTCAGGCTCTGAAATCCAATTGCTTATGCAGTCGCTACCATCAATCAGGCAAACACTGCCGTCTGATGACGCTCCATCAACTACGACATATTCGAAATTACGTGATGTCTGACGTGCCACATTATCGATTGTGCGCCTCAACAACGGCTCAACGTTGCGTGTGACGGTTATTATGCTTATAAGAGGGAGTGCCGTTTTGATGTTCATCTTGATTTGTCTGTAAAATTAATATGGAAGTAGATTGTCGGTGCAATTTATGATAGAATCGCCTTTAAATAGGTTTCTGCGGTTTTTGCTCCGGTCTTTTGCCAGGAGAATCGTTCCAGTTCCTGTTTTGCTGCCAGTGTCTTTGTGTCGCGGAAAGCAGGGTCACACAGAGTCTGCTCAATTTTGTCGGCGAGTTCGTCGGGATTATCCGGGTCGAAGAAGATGCCGCCGTTGCCGGCAATTTCCGGGAAACAACTTGAATTGCTGAGAATCACGGGGCATCCGGCAGCGAAGGCCTCAAGTATAGGCATCCCGAATCCTTCCATTTTTGAGGGAAATACAAAGCAGGATGCGTTGGCATAGAGAGAATGCATGTCATTTACCGGGATGAATCTACAGGAGCACCGCCGTTCAAGGCCTCTTGCCGCGATTGTCTTTAGCTCTTTTTTGCTGAAGGCGCGACCTGTGCAAAGAAGATGAATTGACCTGTCTGACTCCGCTATTCTGGAGAATGCGTCAAGCAGAGTCGTGAAGTTCTTGTATCCCCCCCGATGACCAACGAAAAGTATGTACCTCTCGGGACAGTATTCCAGTTTTAGTGTCCTGCCGACGTGAGGGGTGAATCCATGGTGGATTACATCTATTATCGATTCATTGAGATTGTAGAAATTGAGAATCGCTTCTTTAGTGGCTTTGCTGATTGCGATTATACGGTCTGCCGCAAGGATGGTCCGCCTCATGTTATCCATGATCTCATCTGTATGTTTTCCCGGATTTAGACCATAATGATATATCATATCATGTACGGTGACCACAACAGGAGACAGTACCCTTTCTATGAAATACGGGTTGAATCCGGTGGGATGGAACACGTCGTAGTCTTCTTTCCGCAATGCATTTCTGTCGGCAAATCCGTTTATGAAATAGTAAAGTTTTCGATGTTCCGGGAAGTTACGTAAAGGAATTGGCTTTATCTTCTTATGCAGGAGTTTGAGATAATCGTTCTCGCTTGCATATAGAGGGAGTGTGTATTCCCATTCATCAGGGAGATTATTCATCAACTCCACGAAATAACGGGAGATTCCGCCGAATGTCTGTTCGGAAAATGTATGGCTGTCGTATAGGACTCTCATTGTTGTTGTTTTATTCCGGATTCAGGGCGAAGTATCGCCAGAGAGGGGCGGCCATCTGGCTCTGTTTGATTTCGTCGTGCAGGAGGAGGCCGTAAACCTGCTCGCGGGTGAGCAGCTCCACGTCGAGGTCTTCGGTTTTGTCGAGGTGACGCCTGCCGTCGGGCTTGACTCCCACGGCGAGGAAGCTGTGGGAGAGGTTGGAGGTTGTGCTGGCATTGCCGGAAGCGCTCATGAGGTGAGTCCATACACCGCCGACATATCCGGTTTCCTCTTCCAGCTCGCGTCGAGCGGCCTGTTCCGGAGTCTCACCGTTTTCCATCACGCCGGCGGGAATCTCATAGCAAGTGCGGTCCAGGCCGTAGCGGTATTGCAGTTCCATCACAAATTTCCCCTCCTCGGTGATAGCGATTACATTTACCCAGTCGGGGTATTCAAGCACATAGAATTCCGGGTTTATTCGTCCGTCGGGAAGGCGCACGACATCGTGGCGCACCCTCAGCCACGGAGGCCGGGATATGATAATGTCACTTTTCACGGTTTCCCAGCGCCGTTTGTCACCGGTTCCGGATGTTTCTTGGGTATTCTCCATATGCTTTCAGTATGGTTTTGATGGTGTATATACAGATAACGCCCGTAAACGGATTTTATTCCGGTTGCGGGCATATTATCGAGAGAATGTGACCGGTGAGGGGTCAGAAAAAGGCGGAAGAGGAGCCGGACACGCGGTGGCGCATTCTCCCTACGAGAGCAGTGCGCGGCATCGGCATCTCGTTGAAACATATATGGAGCCCGATTGCACGTGTCATCAGGATATCATCGTGTCGTCCGGGCAGGGCACCGAAGCTTCCGTTGGGACGTTGCTCGTAGGTGAGGTATTCGTCGAGACACGCCTCATCGCGCTCCACATATAGCCCTTCCCTTATGGCCTTGACAAGCTGGGATATTACCATGGGTTTTGTCGCGGTGTTGGTGTGGAATCCATATTTTCTCGGCTCACCCCTTATCACATCCTCCTCGCTTTGCCGGCGTGCGTATAGGTTTGGATATACATCCCTGATTTGGTTGAGTATAAAGAGCGACTGGTCGCCGTCGGTCTGGCGTTGCGGGTCGTGGGTCTCGAGGGTGTTGCTCTCTACTACGAGCAGCGCGTCGCAATAGTATGCGGCGATTCTTGCCGCGTTCCAGGCGAGGATGTCGATGTCGGAATGTCCGCGCCATTGCGCCACGATTTCCGGCGGCTCCCCTTTGTCCATGCCCATACGGTCGAACACCGCCACCACCGACCAGTCGGCCTTCGCGCTTCTCCCCCCGATATCCACCACCACGAGGTATCGGTCGGATACCCGGCAGTCGGGTCCCGGAATCTCCCGGTCTTTCCATATTGCGAGCCCTCCATGTGAGTCTTCGTTGAACCGAGTGTTACGGATGGAGTCCGGGCCGGAGGGGGAGTCTCCGTCGATTTCTCCGCGCATAGCCGGCTGGCGGCATGCCGCACGTAGTTTTTCCACCTTGTATTTGTCGAATACCCTTGCCCCGGAATGCACGAACGCCTCGATGTCGTCTGACGGGTATTCGGCCGCCATAAGGCCATGGTCGGAATATTTCGAGCGTTCCACCATATACCAGTTTATTGCTTCCAGTGTGGCCCCTTTCTCCCATAGCCACCATAGGTATGCCCCGGGCTGGCGGCGGTCAGACAAAGGGATGGAGGCGTCTTTCCCTTCGAGGAGGGCTGTGGCGAACGCGTGCGGGTCAGACAGCGGAAGAGAATACTGGTCGATGTCATACCAGGCCACGAAGAGAGGGCAGAACTGGCTTTCCCCATTTTTCGCCGCCTCATATTCACGATGGAAGTAATTGCCGGTGCCGTTGGCGGTGGATTCGAGCGCGATCATAGTCATTGGCTTCAGCAGTATTCCCGAACATGCGGCCCTTATCAGCTGTTCCGGGGTTTTCATCTGGGTGGCTCTCCATATCCCCACCTCAGAACAGTGTACGAGGTTGTAGTCACCGCCGCGGCATGAGTCAGGTCTTTCCGCAGAACCGAGTTTCACCTTGCAGTTGCGTCCGTTCACCCTGAACGCTCCGCGAGAGCCTCCGGCGTTTTCCATCCTTCTCCCTTCCACGGGATTTCCGTCGCTGTCAGTGAGCAGCCAGTCGGGATAGTTTCGCAACATGCGGTCGAACATATCCTTTATCTCGTCGGTGGCAAGACCCTGATGGGCTATTATAAGAGAATTGAGACCCGTGCGGTGGACGAGTTGCAGCCATGCCATATACAGCTGCACGCATGTGGAGCCTCCCCACTGTCGTGCCTTCAATAGAATCAGTCTGATAGGTTTCTCCTCGCGTCGCATCCTTTCGAGCGCGGCCACAAGTTTCCGTTGGGGGCGGTTGAGGGAGAATAATGAATCCTCCCCGCCACCTTTTGTCTTGATAAAAACAAAGCTTGCGGCCCAAAAGGGGAAGTCGTGCATAATCCGGAGTCGCGAGAATTTCCTGCGCACCACCTCGCGCAAGGAGTCGGAAGGGGAAACATGCATCTCTGCATCGATGTATGCGTTGATGTCACCGGCTCTTTTCAGGGATGCCACCATCGGGTCGGTCGCCATTGAGCGGGGAATCCACAGGGTCTCTTTGGCAAGTCCGGGTACGTCGAGAGCTACCCTTTCCGGGTCATTAGGGTCTCCGGCAATCGGGTCGTAGGGAGAGTTTATGGCCTCGAGGCGTATCCTGTTTTCGCGTAGTATCTCCTCTACGGATGAAAGGGACGGAGAGGATGTGTTGCTGTGGGTCATATCCCCCTCCTTTCCAAGCGTCGTTTTCTCTGCTCCCTGTAGATTATGGAACGGGCGGTTTCCCACGACATGTAGGCCCTTGGAGCCTCCTGATTCACCACTTCGAAGATTATTGACTGTATAGACTCGTCGGGGGCGTGTCGCGCGCAAGGCGATAAAACGTCTGAGAATCTCCTGATACATCTCCCTCTTTTCCGGAGTCATGGAAGATGTGGGGTCTTTCCCGGCAAGAATCTTGCCGATAATTACGGCAGCCCTTGTCTCGCTTACCCAGAATCGAGGAGCTGGCCGTTCCGCCGCATCCTTGAAGGCGTTGGCGAGGGCAATCTCAGACTGTCGGGCTATGGCGCGGCGGAAGTTTTCCAGGAGCAATAGATTTCTTTCCGAAGAGAATTCGGAGACAGATTTAGGTTTTCTCATAATTCAGTTTTTAAGCGTTGAATGTTGTCGGGTGCAAAATTAATAGAAATGATATTAAAATGCAATAGTAAAGCTAATATTTTTTTATTTAAAAGAGATGCTGTGATATGTGGTGTATATTTATATCGCTTAATAAATATTTGGAGTATAAGGTTGTTGGAAATGGTAGAATAACAATAGCAATGCTATAATGAGATGTAATTTCGCGGTGTGATTCATGAAGCACACCGCTAAAACAAAAGAATTATGAGAGAGAAAAACGCAGAAAGAAACAAGGAGAAGAAAACCCTGCTCACGATGGTGAGGGATTTTCTCAAGAGGAAGGACGCTGACTTGACTTCCCTCCCCGACACAGTGGCAGACGATACTGTGCGGACGCTGGTGGAGAAGGGGAGTGACGGGAAGCCGCGAAAGGGGCAAGGCGTGAAGACTGATGGTTCTTCGGGTAATGAGCCGGAAGAAGGCCATAGGGAGAGTTGTCCATACGCCACTAAACGGGCCATAGTCACCTCATTGCAGGAAATCAGACGTTTCGCGGAGGAGCATCAGCTGGCGTCAACTGTCGTGAAGGCGTTGCTTACCCTTCTGGCTGAAATCGCGCTTGACGCCTTGAAAGGTAAGGTGACAGGGAGGGTGCTTGAGACACTGCTGAAAGCCTTGAATTATGACCGCGACAAGAAGGATGCCTATAGGGAAGGGGAGAAGGCGGGAAGGAACGCCTCGATAACGATTACCCATTTCCCTGAGTCGGAAGCCGGGATTCCGGATATAAACGGTTCGGTCAGGAGTCCGTCGTCGGCATCCTCGATATTCGACATCGCGAAGCAGGCCAAGGCGTGACAGGAGAACGTGATAGATAAATCAATCAACAACTAATCAATAAAAAGATAGAGATATGGTGACTACAACAAATACAAAAGGAGAGAATGTGGTAATCGCATCCGGGGCTCCGGATATGGTGGCAGGGACATCAGGGGCCAAGACCCAGCTTCCCGGAGAGGCGGCGAGTGTAAGCGTGGCGGCGGCCGCCACAGGAGGCATCACGGCCGGAGGTTTCATAGAGAGCGATATAGACAGTGAGCTTTTCAAGTTCAACAATGAGGACGCACCGTTGATGAACCTTATGCTTTGCGCCAAGAGGGTGAAGGTGTCGAGTCCGGAGGTTGACCATTACATGATTGATGAGCCCCGTGCCAGTGTCACCACCATCGGGGATTGCGGCGGAGGCAGCAAGCTGCAGGCAAACCTTCCTCTCTCAGTGTCAGACCAGATGATGCCACGCACCAACTGCACGCTGCTTGTGAAGGGTGTTGACGGGTATGACGAGAAGGGCGCTCCCACCCCCGGAAGGAACCTGATGCTCTTCGTGACGGGACACGACGTGTCGTCGGGCTATCCAATCGTGAGGGCGGTCAACGGTCCCCGCGCCAATATCGGCGATGACTGCTGCTTTGTGCCCGAGATACCTGCCGGGACAGTAATCATGATACTCGCCAACTCCCTGTATGAGACGCAGAAAGAGGTTGACCCCGACCTGATTGTCCCCTCCCCGACAAGGGTGTATCTCCAGAAACGTGGTATGAACCAGGTGGTGAGTGATTATTTCGAGAGCCAGAAGAAGCGGATACCTTTTTCCAAGTCCATGATAGCCGAACAGGCCATTGCCAACTTCAAGGTGCGCGGCAACCGTACCCTCTGGGCGGGCCGGGGCGGTAAGTTCAAACAGTCGGTAGATAAGATGGGACTCCAGTATGTATATACCACGGAGGGAGTGCGCTGGCAGATAAAGAGAGAGATGCAGGCCCCGGCGGTTTGGACTGTGAATCAGGTGATAGCCCTCGCCAAGATGTTCTTCACCGGCGAGGATGTTCCGCGCAGCGCCATCCTTCTGGCGGGTAAGAACCTGCTTGAGGCTATACAGAAGGTTGACTATTCCAAACATCCCGAGATTCAGATTACCACCAAGGTGAACTCAATCGGGTGGACAGTCACCAATTTCCACACCGTGTTCGGCGACATAGAAATCAAGCGAGAGCCGACGCTCGACTGTCTCGGATGGAGCAATTCGGGGGCATTGCTCGGCGACAACCGTCTTGTGCATTACATCTATTCTGCCGAGCATACCTTCTCCGACCGTGTGGAGGGTGAGGAGGCAACCCGTAGCGGCGTGCTGATATGGGACGCGCTTGCCCTGAAGGGGAGTTGCCACATATGGATTGACGGCGAAGGTGACGAGCCGTCGGAGGGCGTCAGCAGATGGTCGCTTTGGGAAGCTCCCGACGCTCCGGGAGAGGAGCGTATTTACGACGGGGCCAGGTTCTATCTCGTGGAGGATTGCCCCGGCATCTCCTCGAAAGCCAAGGCCGGACAGATATGGGAGTCGAAAGTGACCGACGACGGGGTGACATGGAGTCTGGTGACCGGAGACATGAGAGTGTGAGAATGCAATGACAATCAACGAAAGACAATATTATGAAAAAAGAGAGAAAGGAGAGAATGAAGGCCAGGACTTATGTGGCCCCCGGACTCCTTGACTTCACGCTTATGCTGAAGGCTGGGAAGGCCTGGACTACCGTGGAGTTCAGCGGCGGCCGTTCGTCAGGCTACGGAAATTTCTGGGCGCGTTTCACCACAGACGACGAGGTGATTGCCCATATGATTGAGAACAGTCCCGAATTCCGGAAAGGGAAGGTAAGGCTCGAACGGTCATGAGAGTCGATGATTTGATTGACGATGTGCTGGCTCTTCTCGGAGAAAACCCCGGATTCTGTCTCCCCGACGGGGGAGACGGAACCGGAGCCGGGACTCTCCGGCGCCGTATCAGGGTAGAGGTGGAACGTTGCGCGGCAAGGAGTGTGGCGGAAACGCCCCGCAGATTCCTGACGGGATGGCGGAAACTATCCTCAGAGAGGGTGGCGAAGGGGCCTGACGGCAGGATGACGGTGGGGTTGCCCGAAGATTATCTTATGCTCCACTCCTTGAGGCTTTCAGACTGGGAACGGGATGCGACAGAGGCTCTCGACCATTCCCATTGGCTGAGACGTTTTCAGGAAAGTCGCTGGCACGGGTTGAGGGGTACGGCACAGAGGCCGCTTGTGTTTCATGGCATTGACGGCGAAGGGTACCGTTGTCTGGAACTTTTCCCCGCATCGGAGGATAGCCTGGTTGCCGAGGGGTGGTACATGCCGGCTCCGGCGATGGGAGAAGACGGCGGGATAGAGATTCCACCCGCCGCCTATAGGAAATGCCTTGACTACATAGTGGAGACATTGAGCATGTAGGCCACTATGCGGTATAATCCGTAGATGCTGCTTACAGGGATGTGGAAGTCGGGATAGCGGGGATTGTAGCTGTGTACCGCGATATAGTCATCCCCCTTGTCGGACGGATATACGACCTTCACGAGCACCCCGTTCTCCGTGTCGATTACCATAGGGTTCCCCCAAGGTATGAAAGCGCGTTCATTTATGCGCCGGATTGCGGCGATGGTGCCGTTGTGGATTTCCGGTTCCATGCTGTCGCCGGATATCGGGATTGCCAGTTCGCCCCCCTTCACAGGGCTGGCCACCATGTCGCAGTCGCTGAGCATCACTCCTGTGGAATATTCCTGGAGGTTGCCGGCATACGCTTTCACTGGAAGCAGAGGAATCAGGTATTCCCCGTTCTCTTTGCATTGAGGCTCGGAATCGTCGGCGAGATACATCTCTCCTTCTCCATAGAGAAGCCAGTCGCGGTTGAGTGTTGGGAAAATCTCCGACATGTGTATCACCTTCTCTTCCGGCAGAGATTTGCGCATTGCGCTGACGTATGCCACCGACACTCCCATCCTGCGTGCGAATTCGGCTTTACTGATTTTTTCCGCTTTCAGGAATTGAAGCAGTCTGTCTTTTACGGTTTCGTTTTGGTTCATGCTATGATTTGTTGAATGTTTTGTTTAATTTTTCGATAGCAAAGTTAGTGATTTAATTCAAAACCACCAAATCGCCATGGGGCAAATGTATTATTCATGATTCGCTATACATGATTCGTGATTGGTAATTGAATGATACATAGGCGTATGTCGCATTGGTTGATTATGTGTGGTGATTTAAGATTAATGAATATGAAGAATATAGTTTTGGAGGTCGCACGCAGCGATGTGGAAGAGATGGTGGCGCAGTCAACCGCCTATCTCGGATTCAAGTCGCCGGGGCAGGCCGACAGGGGAGAGTGGATTGACAGGGTATCTACGGTGGATGAAGACCGTACGCTTTTGGAACGGTTTGTTTCTGAATCCTTCGCCATGGCTGTGGAGCGGCTGAAAGAGTTTGTCGTGGATGCCGATTGTTCCGGTTCCCGGTTGAGACTGACGCTGGAAGTGAGCGTGGCCTATGACGGGAGCGTGACGGTGGCAGTCTCCGAAAGTTTCCGCTCTTACCTTGCGGCATCCGCCTTGGGCCGCTGGTTGCGTATGTCATATCCGGAAAAGGGCGCCGAATTCGATGCGGAGGCCATCGCGCATCTCTCCACCATGGAGAGAAATCTTTATCATCGCCGGAAGCCTGTGCGCAAGGCGGCACGCAGGATGGCGGCGGAATAAACATAAAACAATAACCTCAAACATAAAACAGATATGCAGACAGTATATATAGACCTTGATATAAACGAGATAGTCTATGACATCCAGAACAAGACCTATCTCACAGGAAAAAGCCGCCGCGACGGTTCCAATCATGAGAAGGTGGCCAACATGCAGGCCAACGATGACGAGGAGAATGCCAACCAGGTGCTCAGGAGTGTGTCGATGGCGTTCTCAAATCTCAAGACCAAACTCGGGGAATATCTCGACCTTGTCAGCACCACGGCCAACAATGAGCTTGTGGATGTGGATGCTCCTCTACGCCTCGGACTTATGATGCCCTCCAACTATAACCTGTCAACCATCGACACGATAGCAGCCGCCTCCCATCAGTATATCGTTAGCATGGCGGTGGCCGACTGGTTTACGATAACCAACAAGACAGACTCTCCGGAATACAAGACTCTGGCGGAGGTGAGCCTCCAGATTATCTCGGAGGCGGTCAACAAGCGTACGCGCCCTGTGAGGCAACGTGCCGGGAAGGAGGAGTGACATGGGTGCAATCGTAATCGACAGGGCATCCTTGCTGTATGATATTTCCGGCCTTGCGTATGTCGTGGCTGACATACGCGAGGGGGAGAGGTCGGCGCATTCGCTTCATCAGGTGTATGACATATGCGGGAAAGGGAATATAGACAGGGTTGACAGCGTGCTTGTGTCATCCTTCACGACGGTGGCCCTTATGCTCCGCAGGATAGCCACATCGGAGAGAGAAGAGGAGCCGGGGGAGTTCCGGCTCCTCTTCCGGAAAGAGATTTGCCGGGAGAGGGAGGATGCAATCAGAGAGGCCGTCAAGGAATACCTTGTGGCGAGTGTGCTTGCCGACTGGCTATCGCTTACGCTCCCCGAAGCTTCCGGCATATGGAATGATAAGGCATCGGAGGCGTTGTCGTGTGTCCGGTCGCTGTCAGGCGGCGTGCGTAGCACGGCCAGACGTCTCTCTCCGTTCTGACAGGCTCTTCCCACAGTGTGCCGGCTGTCATGGAAGGGTGTAGAAATCAATGAGAGACGCGAGCGCGGTCTCACAGACAGGGCAGAACACCGGGTGATAGTTGTCGCGCATGCGGCATGTCTCCACAGGGCGATATACCCCCTTCGCCTTGTAGCCGCCCCCTTCGAAGGCTCCCACAGTCTCGGAGGGGGCCTTCTGGTTTCCATCCCCCCTCTTCGCTTTCTGCGCGGCCTTCTTCATTTTCTGGTCGCGGGTGAGGTTGTCTGCCTCCGTCGGTGTAGGCACCGGGGTGCCGGGAGTCACCATGGCTTCCCATTTTGAGGAGAAGTCAACGAGGGTGGTTATGTTGGGTTCCCAGGGTTCTATGTCAAGAGGATATGTCTCATCCTCCTCCCCGGAGTAGAAATACTCGTCGGCGAGCCCTCCGAAGCTGTGTCCGAACTCATGCACGGTCACCGGCAGTGAATGCTCGTTGTGGGTGGCGGCCATCTGGTAGCTGTTGTAGATTCCTCCTCCTCCATAGCGTTCGGTATTTACGAGCACCATTACATGCTCGTAGGGAAGCCCGGAGAGCGCGTCGTGCATGGCCTTCACTTTCGGCGAGGTGAGATAGCGCGAGGAATAGAAGGTGCTGTAGTGGGAGCCGAAAGCGGTGTTTTTCCATTCCTTCTCAAGGGGTACGCTCACTCCGCTCTCCGCCGACGGCACACATACGGCAATGAAGTTGAAACGCTCCTTGCGTGATGCGAAAGGCTCGTACTTGAGTATCTCTGCGGCCATTCTGCGGGCGTCCTCAAGGAAAGTCGCTTCTTCCTGTGGCGTGTAGCCTTCGGCGATCATTGCGATGTCGATGGCATTCGCGGGGTCGCCCCCTTTGTGGACGTATTCGCTGTGATAAGGACTTTTAGGGGGTATGGCCACGAGCTCGTCGTCCGGACGATAGCGGTGGCTATGTGATGCTATCGGCTTGTGGCGGTTGTCGTTGAGGGTGATGGTAATGTCCGCGTTCACCCTGGGGAGTGGGAGGAGGAAGGTGTTTTCGAAAGAACGTGCGGTGGTTTCCGCCTCCGGAGTGTTTATCCATTCCTGAAACAGGGAGGAGAATGAAGAGCGGTAGATGGTGTCGCCGGAGACAGGGTCGGTCATTATGATAGAGCCGTTGCCTTGCAGGGGCACCTCGGCAAGATGATGCCGTTTCCCATACCATCCCGGAGTTTTCGACTGCCGGTCGAGCAACACCGTGTTTCCGGAGGGTCCTCCTCCGAATATGTAGTCAACGCGTAGGGTGCTGTCGTTGAAATTCTGGCAGAACGAAGTGGTGTTGCCGGCAGAGGCTGCAAGAGCCGAGGCGGCGAGTATGGAGGTGGCTAAAGTCCGGTTCATGATTGATTATGTGTTTGAATTATGTTGCAAAAATAATGAAATAATCCGGCTAAAATATCAGAAAAGTTAATATTTCTTTGATTATTATTGTAGAATTGTAAAAAGATGTTTATTTTTGCGATTGAATTATCGAGGCTGTATTTGAAGTGGTGGAATATCTGTCATATGAGACTTGCGGCCAGTTAAATATTATGAAAATCTAAGGTTTTATGAAACGTGTTTTCTTTGTGATTGCCTTGTGCCTGATGTGTGTGTTGTCAGGTTATGCACAGGAAGTGGTGACCGGGACTGTTGTCGATTCTAAAAACAATCCCATCCCTGGAGCGAGGGTCGAACTTGAAGGTCGCTCCGAATATTGTATGACCGACATCGACGGCACATTCCGTTTGGAATCTCCTGTCGTGGTTCATAGAGTGAGAGTCAGCTACGTAGGCTTCAAGACGGTGTCGAAAAAGATTACTCCCGACATGGTTGTGAAACTTGGCCGGGGATGGCGTGATGCTCCCGAAAATTATCAGTGGTTTGCTGGTGCTAACATTGGTGCTGTGATGATTGATAACGAGAGTGGCAACTATGAGATGACAAAATTTGCATTCGGACTGAAGGCCGGCCGGGTCAAGAAAGTGGGATGGTATGTTGGTACATTCATGAACCCGGAGGTTTTCAGTGGTAGCGACACCAAGTCGTTTAGTGCTGTAGTCGGAGGCGTTTTCCGTTTGTGGTGTCCGCTTCATATATACTTGGGAGGGGGATACTCGTACATGAGATGTCCGGAAGACGACCATGAAGGGGCCGTGGTCGGTTCGTATAATGGGGGTGCTTTCGATATAGGATTCATGTTTAGGGTGAAGAATATTTCAATCGACTATGGGGTAAATACTGTCATCGTGAATGGAATGGGACTCATCGCTCCACAGTTCGGTGTCTCCTATTTCTTCGGGAACTGACTGTTGCCATCATTTGCCGCCGTTGTAACCGTGAATAAATACTAAAAAACGTGTATTATAGCGATAATGTCGCGGGAATTTCATAATTTTGTGGCATACGGCAGTTGGAAACTCCCTGTCGGTATGCCACTTTTTAATATAATTAGACGCTGTAGTTAGGGATATGCCCAAAAGAAGCGTCGCGATAAATTTTTTCGAATGAAAGATTATAGACTCTCCATCGTCAGGAACGTCCCTGCTTTGTTGCTCGTGTTTTTATTATCGTTTGTGACCGTGTCATGCAGCGACGACGAGCCGCCCCAACGTTCCGAATACGATATATTGGGAATATGGCAGGACAAGGAGGGGCATTACCTCGAGTTTGTCAATCCCGACAGAATGTATGAATATGAGTTCACCGTTTATGAGGGTGTCGATTATTGGGTCAAGAAGAGAGAGATGTATTTCTTCGAGCCATATTCCTATCTGATGATGAAGGAAGACACCCAGGGGGCTGTGCATGTGTATCAGGTGGTGAGCGTCAACGAGGAGGAACTGGTGATATGCTGGGTGGCCACTCCCGACATGTCAGGAATGGAAGGGGAAGACAAGTTCCAGCTTTTCAGTGTCTTCTTCAACCAGGACTATGAGGTTGACCCGGCCAAATACGAGACATACCGCAAGGTGACTCAGGAAGAGCTCGACAAGGCTCTCGAAGGGGTTGAGGTGCTCGAACCGTGATTCCTTCCATATATAAATATTCCCGTATATAAATGTAATAATCAGACAGATGCCGGAAAAGAAAAAGATAGCCATACTCGGGGCTGGCAATATGGGAGGGGCGATAGCTGCCTCGCTTGCCGGAGGGGAGTATGACCTCGCTGTGACCGCTTCGTCGGCCGCTACCCTCGACAAGGTGAGGGAGGTGTGTCCCGAGGCCGTGTGTTCACTCTCCAACGCGGAGGCGGCGGAAGGGGCCGACGTGGTGATACTTGCAGTGAAGCCGTATGTGGCCCCGGAAGTTGTCAGGGAGATAAGGATGTGTCTCAAGCCGGGGGTGACAGTGGTGTCGGTGGTGGCTGGGCTCACGTTGTCAGCCCTCGCGGAGGCTTTCGCAGGTTGCGGTTTCACGCCCGGATTCGCGAGGGTGATTCCCAACACAGCCATACGCAATGGCAAGAGCGTCACTTTCATATCTCCGTCGGATGATATGGAGGAAGATGACATCGAGACGCTTCTGTCGGTTTTCAGTAAGTCGGGGAAGGTGTTTTTCGTGGCCGAGAAGGACATGGCGGCCTGCACCGCACTCTCTTCATGCGGCATAGCCTTTTTCCTGAGGTTCATAAGGGCTGCCGTGGAGGGGGCCGTGGAACTGGGACTCAGTCCCCGGTTTGCCACAGAGGTGGCCGCTTTTACCGCCGAGGGTGCGGCATCTCTTCTTGAAGGGGGAAATCATCCTGAGGCGGAGATTGACAAAGTCACCACCCCCGGAGGACTGACCATCAGGGGATTGAACGAACTGGAACGAAACGGACTCACGGCGGCGGTCGTGGCGGCCTTGAAAGCGTCGGTATGAGCAGGATTGTAGTAAAGATAGGTAGCAATGTGATTACGAGGAACGACGGCACACTCGATGTGACGCGTATGTCGGCTCTCGTTGACCAGGTGGCGGAACTTCACCGTGCCGGACATCAGGTGATTATGGTGTCGTCGGGGGCTGTGGCCGCCGGTAGGAATGAGGTGACGCCGTCCCACCGTCTCGACACGGTGTCGGAACGGCAACTTTTCTCAGCTGTGGGACAGGCGAAACTCATCAACAGGTATTATGAGTTGTTCCGCGACCATGGCATGACTTGCGGTCAGGTGCTGACCACCAAGGAGGGTTTCGGTTCCCGGACGCATTATCTCAACCAGAGGCATTGCATGGAGGTGATGCTCGGACAGAATGTGATTCCGGTAATCAACGAGAACGACACGGTGTCGGTGACGGAACTGATGTTCACCGACAATGATGAGCTTTCCGGACTCGTGGCCTCCATGATGGATGCCGATATGCTTGTCATCCTGAGCAATATCGACGGTATATACGACGGCAATCCCTCGCTCCCGGAGTCGAAGGTGATACGCACGGTGGAGCCTTCTGTGTCTGACCTCTCCGATGTGGTGGTGGCCGGAAAATCCACTTTCGGACGTGGAGGGATGCTCACGAAATGCCGCATCGCGCTGAAGGTAGCCGCAGAGGGTATTGAGGTGGTGATAGCCAACGGAAAAAGGGAAGACATCCTTATTGATGTCGTTTCCGGCTCTGATGTGGTGTGTACGCGTATCGTCGCCGGTGAAAGGGTCAACGGGGTGAGGAAATGGATCGCGCATTCCCGCGATTTCGTGAAAGGGATTGTGCGGGTCAACCAAGGGGCGAGAGACTCACTCACCGACCCGTCGAAGGCTTCGAGCCTGCTCCCTGTGGGGGTGACTGGGGTGGAGGGCTCGTTCGAGAAGGGCGACTTGGTGGGGATACAGGATGCCGACGGCACACTGATCGGAATCGGTTGCAGTGAATATCCGTCGTTGGTGCTCGCCGGAATTGCCGGTGAGAAGGGACACCGCCCGGCAATCCATTACGACTATCTCTATCTGGAGAATATTTGAAATTCATTTCGTGAGGCGGCATGTCGCCGGATTCTTTTTTTGATTACCGTCAGGCTCCATTGCTGACTTATAATAATTAGGATATGAAACAGACTGTTGCTCTTATAAGGAAGGCCAAAGAGGCTTCCCGCTCGCTTTTGGGAATCGCTCCTGACAGGGTGGCGCAGGTGCTTGCGAAGACCGCCTCCCGTATTGTGGAAAACGCTGATTTTATCATTGCGGAAAACCGTAAGGACCTTCTCAGGATGGACGAAGGGAACCCTGACTACGACCGTCTGCGGCTTTCTCCGGAAAGGGTGGCGGACATTGCCTCCGACATGCTTGCCGTGTCACGCCTTCCGGAACCGTATGGGAGGGTGTTGTCAGAAACCGTGCGCCCTAACGGGATGAAGATTGCGAAGGTGTCTGTACCTTTCGGGGTTATAGGTGTGATTTATGAGGCGCGGCCCAACGTCACCGCCGACGTGTTCGGGCTTTGTTTCCGCGCAGGCAGCGCGTGTGTGCTCAAAGGGGGACATGACGCCGACCTGTCGAGCCGTGCCATTGTCAGCGTCATCCATGAATGTCTCCGGGAGGAGGGGCTACCGGAGGATTTGTGTGTGCTTTTGCCGGGCGAGCGCGAGAGTGCGGCCGTCATGATGGAGGCAGTGGGACTTATCGACGTCATAATACCCCGGGGTGGAAGGGGACTTATAGACTATGTGCGCACGCATTCCGTGGTGCCTGTGATTGAGACTGGTGCGGGGGTGTGCCATACATATATCGATGCCTCGGCTTCGCTGGAGAAGAGTGTGGCGGTGGTGTGCAATGCCAAGACACGCCGTGTGAGTGTCTGCAACGCTCTCGACTGTCTGCTGATTCATCGCGACAGGCTCGCCGACCTCCCCTCCATAGCGGCTCCCCTGAAGGAGCGGAATGTGGTGATATATGCCGACTGTGAGGCTTTTGACGCGCTGCGCGACGCTTATCCCCATTTACTTCTTGAACATGCTTCCGCTAAAAGCTATGGAACAGAGTTCCGCGACTATAAGATGGCTGTGAGGACTGTCGGCTCGCTCGACGAGGCGTTGGAACATGTTTCCGCGTTTGGCTCTCACCATAGCGAATGCATCATGAGTGAGGACATGGATGCTGTCCGGAGGTTCCAGACGGAGGTGGATGCCGCGTGCGTGTATGCCAACGTGTCAACCGCCTTCACCGACGGAGGACAGTTCGGATTTGGTGCGGAGATAGGGATTTCCACCCAGAAGCTGCATGCCCGAGGCCCGATGGCTCTTCCCGAACTCTGCACCTACAAATACATCATCCGCGGTGACGGCCAAATCCGCTGAAATCAGCTGAATGTGACTCTTTTCAACGTTTTTTTAAATTATATCCATACTGCATTACATAGCAAATTATTTTCTTCAATAAAAGTTACATCAGGGGGAATCAATAGTTACTTTATAGATTATAAAACATAATATATGTTAAAACATATATTGATAATATTAAAATAATATAAAATATTTTTTAAAAATGTAATCCGGTTGCTAAATTTGTGAAAACCAAAACTAACCGTCATGAAAAATCTTCTCCTTATAGCATTGTTGTCTTCCGTATCGCTTTCGGGGATGCACGACGCGGATGGAATCACCCTAAGCGGTTTCATGTCTGAAGGCAGTGTCGCAACTACGGATTCAACAGTGGATTTGTCTGACCTGCCGAGATATGGAAAACCTGTGGAGTGGAAATGCGCCGCCAAGTCTGACAGGGTATTGTTGCAGACATTCGGAGACAGATGGATGCGTTATGTATGTGACGGAGACAGCCTCGTGATGACGCATCGCGAGAACGCGAGGGAATACTCCGACTTCAAGGTTTACATACAGACGGATAGTTCAAAGGTGGTTGGTGAGCGGGATTATATCGCGCGTTCAAGGCGCGACATGTCGTTCACCTATACAGACAGCGGCACATTTGCCATACGCCGGTTCGTGACACCGTTGCTAATCCTGGCGGAAGGCGACACCGTAAGGGACTGTCCCGGGGAGGAACGGGTTTTTAGATATGAGCGTCGCGGGGACGGCGACAATTCCGGACCTGTCGGCACAATATGCGATACTGAGACATTGTGGGGCCCATACGTAGCGACCGGACCTTTGGCGGCCTCGTTCTCGAGGCATATCCGCACGGCACGGGTTGAGGGACTTTCGGAAAGCAGGACATTTGTATTCCCCCGTGATATAAACGGGAAGGGGATTCAATATAACCAGGGACGTGAAACCTTCAAGACAGTCCCCGACGGATACGGGGCGCCGCGTCTCGGTGAAGAACCGGACATTGCCTTTGGAGACCGGGAAATCAGTATCTCCACCCCGGAGCGTTTCGGTTATACGCTTTGCGACATATCGGGTCGTGTGGTCAGTGCGGGGGAATCTCCTGGCGGCACAGTCCGGGTTGCATTGGCGGGACTTGCCTCCGGAGAGTATGTGGTTCGCGTAAGCGG
>JAIDXM010000063.1 GCA_029058745.1 Muribaculaceae bacterium | reverse complement strand
GTGAAAGTCAGGGCTTTGTTTTATGTTTTACAGCAGTTTATGAAAAGAGGGCGCATCTTAATTTTGATACACCCTCACTTTATATTGTATCCTTACATTCTCAGAACAGTGACCAGGCAACCGTGAGACCTGCCATGACTATCGACACCATCGACATCAGCTTGATGAGGATGTTGAGCGACGGACCGGAGGTATCCTTGAACGGGTCTCCAACGGTGTCACCGACAACTGTAGCCCTATGGACCTCAGAACCTTTACCACCGAAATGTCCCTCCTCGACATACTTCTTGGCGTTGTCCCAAGCGCCTCCCGCATTTGCCATGAACACGGCAAGCACGAATCCTGCCGACAAGCCTCCGGTGAGAAGGCCTATGACTCCGGGCACTCCGAATATAACGCCTACCAAAATCGGGACTACAATCGCAAGCACTGACGGGAACACCATCTCCTGTTGCGCCCCCTTGGTTGAAATTTTCACACAGCGTGCATAATCCGGCTCTGTCTTACCCTCAAGGATTCCCTTGATTTCACGGAACTGACGACGCACTTCCTCCACCATGTGCGCCGCTGCACGACCTACGGCATTCATCGTGAGGCCACAGAACAGGAACGCCATCATGGAACCGATAAACATTCCTGAAAGCACCTTCGGGCTCATCAGGTTCACCTCGAAATATGTCATGAAATCAGTGAATGTAGCCTGATGAAGGTCAACAGCCTTATCGCCTATCTGGATGAATGTCTCTCCCAATCGGGCCATTCCGATACGTATCTCCTCTATATATGAAGCAAGCAAAGCAAGACCTGTGAGCGCCGCAGAACCTATCGCGAAACCTTTTCCGGTGGCTGCAGTCGTGTTGCCCAATGAATCGAGGGCGTCAGTGCGGCGACGCACTGACTCGCCAAGGCCTGACATCTCGGCGTTTCCTCCGGCATTGTCGGCTATCGGGCCATATGCGTCTGTCGCAAGAGTGATGCCAAGCGTAGAGAGCATACCAACTGCCGCGATGCCTATTCCATAAAGACCCATGCCTACATTGGCAAAGTCAAATCCGGATGCAAACCAATAGCTGAGTATAATTCCCGCAACCACCGCGATTACAGGAATGGCCGTCGATACCATGCCCAGGCCGATACCGGAAATAATCACCGTAGCCGGGCCGGTAGTACCACTCTCGGAGAGCTTCTGGGTTGGTTTGTATGACTGCGACGTGTAATATTCCGTGGCACGTCCTATCACGATTCCGACAATAAGCCCGACAACCACCGAACATCCTATCAACGCCCAATTTGTGATTCCAAGCGCCCAAAGAATCAGGAAGGTGGCCCCTACTATCAGCACTGAGCTGATGTTGGTGCCAAGCGACAGGGAGCCAAGCAGGTCCTTCATCCCGGCATCCTCTTTGGTGCGGACACAGAATATTCCGGCAATCGACAAAAGGATACCCACAGCGGCTATAAGCATCGGAGCGAGTACGGCCTTCAGCTGCATCTCCTCTCCTCCGGCATTCATGAACGCCGCAGCGCCAAGTGCCGCAGTGGCAAGTATCGAACCGCAATACGACTCATAGAGGTCAGCGCCCATTCCGGCCACGTCGCCTACATTGTCGCCTACATTGTCGGCGATTGTCGCGGGGTTGCGTGGGTCATCCTCCGGAATTCCGGCCTCCACCTTGCCAACAAGGTCAGCTCCGACATCGGCGGCTTTTGTGTAGATACCTCCTCCGACACGGGCGAAAAGAGCCTGTGTCGAGGCGCCCATACCGAATGTCAGCATCGTGGTGGTAATCATCGTCAGCTTCTGAGGTCCGGTTATATCCACGAAATAATCAAGGATAATATACCAGAACGAAATGTCGAGAAGACCGAGGCCGACCACAACAAGCCCCATCACGGCACCGGAACGGAAAGCTACCCTGAGTCCCCCGTTAAGGGAGTTGCGGGCAGCGTTGGCCGTACGGGCGGAAGCGTTTGTTGCCGTCCTCATGCCGAGATAGCCTGCAAGACCGGAGAAAAATCCGCCTGTCAGAAACGCCACAGGCACCCATGCGTTCTGCAACTGGAAGCCATAGGCCATAATTGAGAAAATAATCGCAAGAATTATGAATACTATCCCTACGATCTTATACTGCTGGCGAAGGTAAGACATCGCGCCCACCCTGACGTGGGACGCTATTTTCGCCATCTGCTCAGTTCCCTCGCTCTCCTTCATCATTCCCACATAAAAGAAGCGGGCGAACAGCAATGCCACTATAGAAGCGGCCGGCACAATCCAAAACAATAAATTGTCCATGGTGTTAGAAAAATTTTATAGTGTTTATTAAAAAAGTATTTTAAGTAGTCTTTTGAGTCAAGAGGGATTCCCTATCCTGCCACATTCTGTGTCATGACATGGATCAGGAGCCACGAATCAATCCTTTTTCCTCACATCTTGGGTCCCCTGGGGTAGTCCGTCATCAAGGAGCTCCCCGATATGCTTGTGTAGCCCCTCATTTTCCGCCTTCAGCTCACGGTTTTTCTGCCGTAATGCAAAATGACTGCGATAGAGCAACATGATAATCACCGCCAACACAAGCATGGCCACAAGTATTATCGAGATGAGCTTCTGTCCTCCCGCAAGCTCCGTATCCTTTTTCTCTATCTCCAGTCTTGTGTTCTCCGACTTGAGATTGTTGACGTCATAACGCATCTGCAACTCCACATACGACTCCTCGGCACGCCTGTCGAGCGTTTCCTGAAGCGACTTGTTATACTCCTTCAGGGCCTCAAGCAGTGTGTCATCGTCGCCCACAGAATCGGAGGAGACAACGAGCATTCTCAACAAATCTCTCCTTACATTGCGGTCCTCGACACGCGGAAGGGCTGCCTTTATTCTCGGCACCACCTCGCCATACTCCTTTTCTGCCATAAGACGATAGATGGTTGGACGCCCGTTTTCATAGAAATCCTCATGTATTTCCTCATCGTGGTCAGCGAGCATGGCACACTTGGAATACAGTTCCCTTACCTCATCAAGAGAAAGACCACGGTAGTTGCGGAGCATACGCCTATACGACAGATAATAGTATCTGGAATAATCCCTGTATTCACGCCCCATCTTGCGATACTTTTCCTCAAGACCCTTTATCACCTCTATAAGTTTGCGGTCAGACTCAAGCGCCTTCTCCGCATTCCCGTTATAGGTGTGGGTATTGGCGGCAGTCGTGTACAACAGGTTTCTCATGTAGTAGCAGTCTTCCGGAAGTTGCTCCACAAGCTTCTCAAGCCGTGAAAGATACTCCAGATACATATTGCTCTGGGAAGACTGGCCGATGAATATAACCACCCGTCCGAGATTGAGTATATTCTCATATATGTCGCCACTCTTGGATATATTGGTCTTCGCGTATCTCAGCAATGCCCGTTGCCTGTCTCCTTCAGGGAGGAACGACGCTTCGTTGACAGCGCGGTTTATATTGATGAAAAGTTTGATTCCTTTCCGATGGTCAGCATCGTCAATCTTCTCGGCCAGCACAAGAAGGTCGCGCATCGTCTCATCGCTTCTCATGTTAAGGAGAGTGACCTGGGGGATGAACTCCACAAGCACATCCTGGGCATCTGTCCTCTCCGCAATCTTTAGAATCTCCCATCCCACCGTGTTCTTCTCTTCCTTAGGAGCCGCGTCATATACGTCAAACAACACCCGCAGACTGTCGGATGGTGCTGAGACGTTCGACAGTCCGGAGCGTAACTCATCGACTGTCTTCTTGGAGGCCACGCCCTCCACTGCAAAGAGGAGACTCAAGGCAATTATTGAAAAATAGAAACACAACGTTTTCACGGATGCAGGAATTTTGGATTTATTTGCCTTATCCGGGTCTGCATGTCAGGATTTCCTACCCAAACAGAATCCGAAAACTTGTCCGATAGCGGAAAGTGGCATGCAAAAGTAAGAATTATTATTGGAATAACAATCACAACCTGCCGTAAAACAGCTTTTGGATTCTATCTGCAAAAGTCTTTTCAGGAAGAGACATGTCAGCCGATGCTTTTGGCTCTCACCTCATCAACATCTCTTATTCCGGATATGTGACGCAGAATTTTCTGCAACTCTGTGTATGAATGGATCCCGAATGATATCTCGATTGTGACAATCGAGTCAACAGTGCTGGAATTATAGGAGTCGATATTTAGATTCAGCTTGTTGGATATGCAGTCAACAAGGTCAAGGAATAGATGATAGCGGTCAACAGCCTTTACTGTCACCGTCACCGGATAAAGCGTGGCATCAGGAGTGAACTCCACACTCTTGATGTCGTCGCCAAATTGCGAGGCAAGCCGAATCACAACCTGACAGTCCCGCTTATGAAGCACCAACGGATTGCCGACAGTCTTGTAGCCTATCACCTCCTCTCCGGGAAGGGGATGACAATGAGGACAACGCACATACCTCGGAGGCAACTTATTGTCAAGATAAGTCTTTATCGCATTCTTCGCCTTATATGTCACCACCGATGCAAGACGGTCTTCTGTGGGCGACACTGTCCCGTCTGTGAATATCTGCACCACATCCCCTCTTCGCAACGGAGCCTTTATCGAAGACAGGAAACCGTTAACACGCGCATATTTAGCATGATTTCCCACCTCATCGGAAATCTCATAGGCAAAATCAAGGCATGACGATTTCTGTGGCAATATCACAGATTTTCCCTTTGGAGTGAACACCATGATGTCATCGTTATAGAACGACGCCGTCACCTTTTCCATGAAATCAATCCCGCAGGAATGGCTGTCAAGACTGCAATAATGGAAACTTATATCGTTCAACGCGTCCCTGAACTTGGCGAGCCATCGGCCTATCATCTCATGGGAATTGTCGGCAAGATAACCGAGCCGGGAATTCCGTGCCATCCTCTCGCTCGTGATATGCACCTCCTGCCATCGGCCGAAATCGGCGAGCAACTTCACATGGAAACTCTGGTAGCCGTTCTCCTTCGGAGAATCGATATAATTGGAAATTCCTCCCGGCTTTTCCTTAAATCGGTCGGTAAGGATGGAATAGATATGCAAGGCCATCTCTTTCTCATCCACACCCTCCGGTGTCTTATAAACGATATCCGTGAAATGCCGGTATTTCAAATGATTGAAATCATCTCCATACTTTTTCATCTTACGCCATATGCTGTATGGCTGACGATAATTGACCTCCACACGGGTAGTGATTCCGGATTCCGCAAGCAACCCCTCAAGCTGAAGCCTGAAACGAGACAGCCGCTCCATCTGCTGCTCCCGGTCCTGCGCTATCAGACCTGAGATTTCCTCGAAATCATGCGGACAACGGAAGCGGAAACTCAGGTTCTCCAATTCTGTCTTGACATGGTATAACCCCAGACGGTTGGCAAGTGGCGCATAGAAATAGTCGGTCTCTCCGGCAATCTTCATCTGCTTGTCCGACCGCATCGACGACAATGTGCGCATATTGTGGAGACGGTCGGCAAGTTTTATCATTATCGGACGGATATCCTTCTGCATAGATTCGAGAATCTGACGGAAATTGTCAACCTGCTTGCTCATATCATAACTCTTCTTCTCCCTCTTGGTGAGCACGTTAACAAGGAACGCCACATCATCACCGAAGCGGCTTCTCAGCTCCTCTATCGGATGCGGCGTGTCTTCCACCACATCATGGAGGAAGGCGGCTATAACTGAATTGACATCAAGGTTGAGTTCCTCCGCCGCGATTGTGGCCACAGCCACAGGATGCAGGATATACGGCTCGCCGGTCTTCCTCACTTGCGGGGAGTGTGCCTCGCGTGCAAGTTCAAAAGCATCTTTAAGACGCTCCATATCTGCATCTGCCGTCCGGGGAGACATGACGTTGAACACTCGTTGCGCACGTTCCTCTATTATCTTGTCATAATCAGTTTTCATAGCCTATAGGTCGTTATATTGTATTTACGGATACCCGTCTGCAAAAATAGTCAATCATAGCCAAATACCCAAATCCAAGGCCAGCTATCAGTTCAATAAATACAACCCATAGCCTTCCTGACGCTTTTTTTTCACATGAGAGACTCTCCTGAATCATCCAAGAAGCTTTGCCATCAGTATCATCGCTATAAGGACAGGAGCCGCAAAACGCACCACAAACAGTACTGCGGGGAACCACCTCGCCCCCACTCTTCCACCGTTGGTGACTTCTTTTCGGAAATACTCTTTCGGAACCGCCCATCCCAGGAAGACACATGTGAGGATGGCCGCCACAGGGAGCATGATATTGGTGGCTGTATTGTTGAGGAAATCAAACCAGTTCATGCCAAGGATACGCACATCCGAAAGAACTCCCTGCGACAATGAACTCAAAGAACTCAGCGGCAACAACGGGAGCATAACCCAAAGGCAAGCCTTTCTCCTCGACATCCTGAAATGATTCTGCACATAGGCTATCGAGACTTCTCCCAACGAGATTGTAGATGTCAGCGCGGCCACCATCAGCAACAGGAAAAACAACGCCGACCACCACTGTGTGCCGGGCATATGCATGAACACTTCAGGAAGGGTCACGAACACAAGCGTGGCCCCTTCAAGGCTCTCACCTGAAAGCCCGAACGACATGACAGCCGGAAAAATGATGACTCCCATCAGCAACGCCACGACAAGGTCGAGCAACGACACCGTCACCGCCGTCTGTACAAGACGCGTATCCTTCGGGAAATATGCCGAGTAAGTAATCAATATACCCATCCCAAGCGACAATGAGAAAAAGGACTGTCCAAGAGCGTTGATAACCACGGTAGGGGTGATTTTTGTGAAATCAGGACTCAAGAAAAACGACAGACCTTCTACCGCTTTCGGCAATGTCATTGACACACATGCAAACACCACAAGGAGGATAAACAACAGAGGCATCATCAGATTACTCATCTTCTCGATTCCCTTCTGCACCCCCCTCATCAAGATGAAAAGATTGGCGGCTATCATCAGGAAGGTGACCGACAGCGGACGCCACGTACCTGACACATACTCACCCATTCGGGTGTGGAACACCGACGACACTGTCTCCGCATCGGCTCCGGACGGCATCTCATATAATCCTCCGGTCAATGACTGCCATAAATATTCAAGCGTCCATCCGGCCACAACCATATAGAACGACAAGATAAGATAGGAGGCCAGGATGGCAAGAGCCCCCACAAGCCACCACCTCTTGCGCGGGGCCAGAATACGGAATGCGCCGGATGCATCGCTACCGGTTCCCCTACCCAAGGAGAATTCTGCAAGCATGACGGGCACTCCGAGAAGGAACACACACCCTATGTATAATATCAGAAACGCCGCGCCTCCATTGGCCTGCGCCTCAGCCGGAAATCTCCAGACGTTGCCGAGTCCTACGGCGGAACCCACCGTGGCGGCTATAAGCCCTATCCGGCTACCGAATTGTGTCTTTTTTGCCATGGCGGCAAAGTTAGTTAAAATTTCCCGTTCCGACACATCTGTCAAGCATAAAGATTCATTTTTTAACAGACTCCTTATATTTTGTTAATGACACTATGATTCATGACGGGAGTGTTTGATATTTTTGAGATATTCAGAGGGAAGCACTCCGAACTCCTCTTTGAAACACTGCCGGAAATATGCCTGACTATTGATACCCACCTTATATGAGATTTCCGACATCGTGAAGTGCCCGTCGATTATAAGGCTCTCCGCTATATGCATCTTTGTCTTTCTTATATATTCGTTAGGTGAAAGACCCGTCACGGCCTTGACCTTGCGGTAAAGGGTGGATGTACTCATACATAAGACTCCTGACAGATAATTCACATCGACATTCTCGGAAGGCAACGACTCCGAGATGGTCTTGTCGAGTTTCTCGATAAATTCCCTGTCGATGTCTCCCAAACCCTTCATCAGCCGTTCCCTCTTCTCTCTCATCGAGTCCTTCTCAACCGTCTCGGTGCTCTCAGACTCCGTCTCCTGACCACGCGACGGCTCGCTATTTGAAGAGAACGACTCGACAAGTTTCATACGCTGGTAAAGAAGATTGTTTATGCGTGTCTGCAGAAGCGAAGCGCTGAACGGCTTTGTCAGATAACTGTCGGCCCCGCATTCATAACCCTCTGCACGGTCGCCATCGTTCACCTTGGCCGTCAGCAATATCACCGGGATATGGCTCGTGCGCACATCCCCTTTAAGACGCCGGGTCATCTCTATTCCATCCATTACAGGCATCATAATGTCGCTGACAACCACTGCAGGGATATTCTCGAAAGCGATTCTAAGTCCTTCCTCCCCATTTGACGCGCAATAGACATCATAGAGGTCAGTGAACGACTGCTTTATATAATCGCGGATATCCTCGTTGTCTTCCACCAGAAGCACAACCGGCCTGTCGTTGCCGACATTACTTGCCTCATCTCTCTCCGCGTCTTCACGGGTCACTGCGTTCTCTTCTGTATGGAGGGCTTCCGGATAAGAGTCTCCAATGGGTAAAAATACGGTGAACACAGTGCCTTTGCCCAATTCACTTTCTACGGAGATGCGGCCATGATGAAGAGCCACAAGATTCCTGACAAGCGACAGTCCGATTCCGGTGCCAGCCATCTGATGCACGCCTCCCTCCTGATAGTAACGCTCGAATATATGCGGAATGGCATCCGGAGAAATACCCACACCGGTGTCTGACACTTTCAGCACCACATTCTCCCCCTCCACGCTGCAATCCACATCCACAGTTCCTTTCTGTGTATATTTCAAGGCATTCGATATAAGATTGTCGAGCACTACAGTCACGACCTCCTTATCGAACAACACATCCGCATCGCCGGCATGGGCTGCGACATTGACCTTGACCTCCGGATTCCTGTTCAGCTCCTTATATTTCAAGGCCACTTCATAGACTGCCGCTGAGATATTTCCATGGCACACACACAGCCTACGGTTCTGTGTCTCTGTCTTGCGGAACTCAAGTATGCGGTTCACAAGGTCGAGCAGGCGTATAGCATTCCTGTGCACCATCTCCACACTGCGCCTGTCCTTTTCCGGAAGATTGCCCGTGCGCGAGAGGTCCTCGAGCGGCCCCGAAATCAGAGTGAGCGGCGTGCGAAGTTCATGCGTGATATTTGTGTAAAACCTCAGCCGTTCGTCATTCAGCTCCTGCTGGCGCAAATGGCGTTCCTTCTCAGCCCGCAATTGAGCCTCCGCATTGACACGGCGGCGATAAAGATATAGCAAAGAGCCGACAAGCGCAAGCGATGCCAACACATACAGCGTCTTGGCCCACCAGGAGAGCCACACAGGTGGCGGCAACTCTATGACAATCTGCGAGGGCGAGCCCCACTCTTGGTTGCGGAGACGGTTCTTGACAAGAAAACGGTATGTGCCTGACGGCAGGTCGTGGAACGACGCTACATTACCGTGGTCAACCGGAATCCAGCTCTTGTCTATACCCTCAAGCATGTAGGCATACTCCACCTCTCCCGCAATCGCGAAATTTCCAGTCGTGAAATAGACATCGAAACTGTTCTGTCCCGGATTGAGCCTGACTCTCTCTTTACCGTGCAGTTGCACCACACTCCTGCCGGAAGACTTGCTCCCCGGAGGGTTCATCACGGAAAGCTCCGTGATTACAGCAGGGGCGGATGGTATTTTCTCAAGCACCTTCACAGGGTTGAATTCGCAAATACCGCTTATGGCCCCGAAATACAGATTCCCCTGTCGGTCGGATGTCACACAATGGGTAAGGAAACTCCCTATTGGCACATGGTCCCGATGGGTGTAATTATAGATGGTGGGTGGCGCGGATGTCATCATGTCATACATCACGCAGCTTATTCCACCATTGGTGGATACCCAGATGTTGCCGCTACGGTCTTGCGTTATTGCCTGGACATGTGAATTCAAAAGACCCGAAGCCCTGTTGATTACCTCAAACTTCTCCGGGGTCCTGACTATGTCATCAAATTTCAGCAGCCCCTCTCCTGTGGCAACCCATATGGTGCCTGACCTCCCTTGGAATATGTCGTTCACGGTATTAGACGGCAAACCGCATGCCACGTCAAGACATCCCTTCACATTGAAATCCTTGTCAGCAATCCATAATCCCGACCCGAATGTGCCCACCAGGACCGTATCGTCAGACACCGGAAAAATCTTCCTTATCAGGTTATCCCCTATCATCACAGGCCCGTCCATAGTCCGCAGGGCGGTGTCATATATCCATACCCCCTGGCTTGACGCGAAAGCTATCCTCCCGTCGTCCATCCCGAAGATATCCCTGACATCCACCTTGCTGCCCTCTGGAAAAACACGTTCGAAACGCTTGCTCAACGTGTCGTACACAGCCGCACCGGCATTGAAACATCCGAACCACATCCTGCCGTCGGGGGCCTTCCAGGCCGATTGGACTATGTCGCCCGGAAGGCCGTCAGAACTGGAATAGGACGCTATCTTCCGGTCATTGTCAAAAACATCAAGGCCTCCCCCGTCCTTGCCTACCCAAAGATACCCTGAATCATCAAACAGCAGGGAGAATACACTGCTTGCCGACGACACCTCCCCATGCGGGAACGTAGGACTGCCGGGATGGAGCGAGAACGGCGGACGATCGTTTCTGAGAAGATTGATTCCTCCTCCCCAGCTCCCGACCCATATATTGGAATAATTGTCCTTGAACAGGCATCTCACCGACGGGCTCGAAAGCAAGCCGACACCCGACCCGGCTCCGATTGTGGAGCAACGGGCCATATCCGGAGATGAGAACAGGTTGCCGTCAAGTTCTATGGTGGCCACACCGCCTCGCTCCATGGCAATCCACAGACGATTGCCGTCAAACTGCTTTATATCCGCCACCGGATGCCTTAACTCAGGATGCCACTTTCCATAATCCGTGAACGTCTCTTCATCCCGATTGAACAATGTCAGTCCCGACTCTCCCCCTATCCAGATGTTGTCGAGAGAATCCTTATAGACACACTGAAGGTCGGCCGTAGGCAATGAGCCCGCCACTCCCGGCTGAGGCATGAAATGACGCGCCGTCTTTTTGCCGATATCCACAATCGTAAGGCCATGATGCTCATGCGCCACATACAGGAACCCGTCACCTCCGTCGAGCACCCTCCATATGGATTCGTCAGGCATCCCCTTCACTGTAGAGGGATTATAGTGGTCTATCTTTCCGCTTTCAGGGTCAAGATGGTCTATTCCTCTCCAATATGTAGAAATCCATATCCCGCCGTCTCCGGCCGGGGCCACCGATGTTATATCATCGACGGCAAGGGTATTATCATCTCCCTCAATATGCCTGAACGAGGTGAAGGAATCAGTCTCACAATCGTAAACGTCCAGCCCTGCACGTTGAGTGGCTATCCAGACCACATTGCGCCGCGAATCATACATTATGCAGCTCAACTCGTTCCCGGTGATTCCGTCAGCGTTCGTAAGCTCATCCTTAAGATAGGTCCTGAAAGAATGACCGTCATAACGGTTGAGGCCCTCGTCGGTGGCCACCCAAATGAATCCCTGTCTGTCCTGAACGATGCCGACGACATGATTGTTGCTCAGTCCATGCTCCACCCCCAGACGGCTTATCCATATCCCGTCGGAGGCATAAAGAATACCGCATCCCGGAAACATTCCCGTAAGCAGCGTAAGAAAAATCAACAGATATTGCAGTTTCATGGTTAATCCGAATTACCGTTTCCCGGAGGTCTGACGACACACCTCCAACAAATCTATCTTCCGGGAGGATTCCGCACATCCGGTCCCTTCGGATGATGCAAATTTACTGATATTTTCGTATATAAACAATGCAGGAAGAGGTCCATGAATGATTTGTATCGCCATATTGATTGATTTTTCATCAGGCCATTTCATCCTATAGGCTAACTTTGCAGTCGGAATGCACCCGCTCCGTGCGGGAGGGTGTCATCTACCCGCGTCACATAAACAGCACATCATATAAACACTAAACATCATAATCTTAGAATCGCATGAAATTGTTTTCTAAATGCCTTGCGACAGGACTATCCCTGTCGATGATGGCAGGTTTCACTGCCTGCGGAAGCGATGACGGTTGGAAAGACGTTGACGGAGCCGCTCCGCAACTTCAACTGGAATCCATGCATGAACGTACAGAGGCAGGACGGACAATCAAAATCTGCGGGGAAATATCCGACAACGACGGTATATCCTCCATTGACCTGGTTTGCCGCGAGCTTAATCTGAACAAGAGAATCAACCTGATTGAAATCTATGGAGAGCCTCAGAAGAACTATACGCTCGACTATAGTTTCAAAATCCAGGAAAACGAGACCGGCGACGACTTCACAATCGATGTGACCGTCACAGACATCGGCGGACGCAAAGACACCCGGCAGATGAAGGTGACTCTCGACGGTGACTTCCGCGCACCAGTCTTCACCGCCGCCCCCGACAAGGAAATCACAGTAATCCTGAAACCTGCCACATTCTTCAACCTGCAGTTCTCCGTGGAAGACAACAGAGTTGTGGATTATGTGGAAATCGACATCCGGGATATAACCTCCGGTGAGGAAGGCGCCTCCTCTTTAGCGGGATTCCCACGCAGGGTCGATGGGAATGGTTCCGGCAAGTTCGACTTCGCGGAGAAGCTGAGCCTGCCCAGCGAGGAAGCCACATTGCTCGCCGAAGTCACGGCCTACGACAAGGAAGCCAACGAAGCAGCCCACGCCACTTCCATAACATCCAAAATCAGCGTGCAGCCGCTTCCTGACTTCGAGAAAATCTACCTTTGCGACGTAGCCACTGCCGCAGAGCTCAACAGCGACGTGTTCGGGGTGCCGATGCTTATCGACCATGTGGGTGAATACAAATATCAGGCCCGCTATTACAACGAGAAAGCCGGAACCGAGATATGTTTCCTCGCACAGAAAACCGATTTCGGCCCGATATGTTTCGGTCCACTCTCCGACAATCCTTCTTCGCTTGGTGACGACCCCGCAGAGGTGGGACGCATAAAACTCGACCAGGCCGGCGTGTATTACCTTATCGACGTTGACACCTACAACCGCACATATTCGCTTTCCACTTATTCCGTGAGCGACGCAATCGACCCTGTGATGCATCTCCATTACGGGCAGAACGACCTCAACACCTGGTGGGAGACGAATCCAGACAAAGACGGCGACATATGGTGGCAGGAGTTCTACTTTGGCCCAATGAGCGGAAACCCGAGGGAAGTGACGAAAATGACACAGGATTCCAAGAATCCCCACATCTATTATCTTGAGGACTGGAACCTCGAATCCGGACAGGAAATGAACTTCGTGATTCATAACTGGCATCACGACGGATGGTGGAACATGATGGCGTGGAGAGTCGATAATTCCTCTGACCCCGACAAGTTCATGTATTACGGCAACTACATCCCGGCCACATCACATTATCAGAGCAACGATGACTATTTCCAGTACCGCTACGGCAACACTCCCGGATTCGAACTCAGCAAATGGGGCGACGAGGGATACCGTAAGGGGTTCGTGCCTGACAATTGGGTGAAACCTACCGTTCAGAATGGCGGAAAATACAAGTTCATTTTCGACGCTCACCTTGAACGTGCCCGTCTCGTTCCACAGAACTGACCCCACTATCGGGGAGACCTGTGAGGACACGGGTCTCCCTCCCGAATATCATCTAAACACATATCATAAAATCCATCATGAAAAAATATATTCTGACCATATGTCTTGCGCTCCTGGGTCTCACGGCCATGGCGCAGGAAATAGCCGTCAGCGGACTGGTTGTTTCCAAATCAGACGGAGAACCCCTGATTGGAGCCACCGTGCGCGTGAAAGGCACAAGCAAAGGCACTGCCACTGACATCGACGGCAAATACTCTCTGAAAGACGTGGCTTCTGACGCCACCTTGGTATTCAACTATGTTGGCTATCAGGAAATCAGCGTCCCCGTCAACGGCAGGAACGTGATTGACGTGGAAATGGAAGAGACGGCATCTTCGCTCGACGAGCTTGTCGTGGTCGGCTACGGTGTGGCTAAGAAAAGCGACCTTACAAGTTCCATTTCCACAATAAAAGGCAGCGAACTCAACGAGATGGTGACCGGCAACGCGATGGACGCAATCCAAGGGCGCGTGCCTGGCGTGCAGGTAGCCACTGGCGGCGGTCCGGGCACCACTCCGAAGGTCATGATACGCGGTGTCACCACGGTAGGCGACTCCAGTCCTCTTTATGTGGTGGACGGTGTGCCCCTCAACGCGTCAAACATCAACTTCATCAACAACAACGACATCGAAAGCATGGAGGTGCTCAAAGATGCGTCGGCGTCTGCAATCTATGGCACACGAGCATCGAACGGCGTCATAATCATCACCACGAAGAAAGGTAAATCAGGACAGACTCATGTCGATTTCTCGGCATCCGTGGGATGGCAGCATATCGACAAGCCGAGCATCGCCTGGGCCGACGAGTATGAGAAGGTGTTCAACACCCGATATGCCAACGACGGACGTGTGGCTCCCTGGAATTCTCCTTATGTAGATTATGCCGAGGTAGATGGCACCGACTGGTGGAAAGAGGTGGTGAAACCCGCCGCCCTCGTCCAGAACTATTCGTTAAGCGTGCGCGGTGGCAACGACAAATATGTATATAGCCTTTCCGTGGGATATTTCAAGACTGACTCACAGTTCGAATATGGATATTGGGACAAGCTTAACGTGCGTCTCAATACCGAGTTCAATTTCACCGACTGGCTTAAGGCCGGAATCGACTTAGCACCAAACATGGAGAAATGGGATAACACCCCCGGGGTGTTCGGCGCAGCAATGTCTATGGACCCCACGACTCCTGTTTTCCGTCCTGAATCGGAATGGGACCCGTCAAACCCGATGAACAACTATCAGCGTTCCTACAACAACCAGGAGTGGAACCCGGTGGCTTCCGTGGCGCGTATGGACAACTCCACCACGAAAATGCAGCTCCTGATGAATCCCTATGTGCAGGTGCAGCCTATCAGGCAGCTCACTTTGCGCACTCAGTTCGGAGTCAACGCCTGGTATCAGCGCAACGACTACTACGACTATGCTTTCCATATCGATGCTCTCGAGCAGAACATCAAGGACAGGGCTGGACGCAACTATACCGACCAGCTCAACTGGACATGGAACAACACCATCACGTTCATGGACACCTTCGCCGACAAGCATAACCTGACCGTAATGGCCGGCTTCACTGCGGAGCGTTACGCGGAATGGTGGAACCAGGCTTCCCGTCAGGACATCCCCGGCATGAGCGACCTTCTCCACGAGGTGAGCGCCGGCACCGGCGACCAGTTTGCCTCCGGCAACTCAAGCTACACTACCCTCGCGTCATTCCTTGGCCGTGTGATGTACAATTACGACAGCCGTTACTATCTCACCGCCTCGATACGTACAGACGGAAGCTCAAAATTCCCCGCCGGAAACAAATGGGCCACATTCCCCTCCGTATCAGTGGCCTGGCGTCTCTCTGAAGAGGCCTTCATGGAGAACACCCGCTCCTGGCTCGACAACGCGAAAATCCGTCTCGGATGGGGTAAGGTCGGCAACCAGAACATCAATCCGGGCCTATTCCTGTCAACCCTCAACAACGGGGTGAACTATGTGTTCGGCTCCACGCCTACCCGCTATCCCTCCACTATCCTCGGCCAGATGGGCAACCCCAACCTGAAATGGGAGACTGTGGAAGATATCGATTTCGGAATCGACGCCACATTCCTTAACAGCCGTCTAAACGTGACTTTCGACCTATACCAGAAGACAAGCCACGACATGCTCTATGCCCGTCAGAGCCAGCTCATAATGGGTCTGCCCACATGGATGGGCGCCCTGACGCAGAATATCGGAAAGATGAGGGCGAGAGGCTGGGAACTTTCAATAAACTGGAACGACAAGGCCGGTGAGGTTGGGTATAACGTAGGCCTGCAGCTGTCGAGCGTGCGCAACAAGGCAATAAAGTTCTCCGGCGACGGCCCCGTATGGGGTGGTAGCGGCATGTCGGAAAGCATAATCCGCAATGAGGACGGTGGACTTATATCCAGGTTCTACGGATATCAGGCCGACGGCCTTTTCCAGAACTGGGAAGAGGTGTATGCGCACACCGATGAGCACGGCACCCTTATACAGCCTGACGCGCAGCCGGGCGACATCCGTTTCCTCGACCTCAACCACGACGGCCAGCTCAACGACGCCGACAAGAAATATATCGGCAACCCCTATCCAGACCTTATGGTTGGCTTCAACCTCGGCCTGAACTGGAAAGGATGGGATTTCCTCGCAAACTTCTACGGCACCTTCGGCAACGACATATTCAACCTCCAGAAGATGCGTTATTCCGGCAACAGCGGACAAAACGTATATCAAGGCACTCTCGAAGCGGCCTGGCACGGCGAGGGCACAAGCAACGACATCCCGCGCCTGTCATACAACGACCTCAACCAGAACTATGGCCGTGTGTCAAGCTTCTTTGTAGAAGACGGAAGCTATTTCCGCTGCAAGCTCCTCACGCTGGGTTATACCCTGCCGCAAAGCATCATGGGAGACTTCAACCTGCGACTATATTTCTCGGCACAGAACCTCTTCACTTTCACAAAATACAAAGGGATGGACCCCGAACGTCCGTTCTATGACGGAGGCTCAATCGAAACCGGTATAGACCGTGCCAATTATCCCACTCCGAAGACCTTCCTTTTCGGTGTTGACTTCAAATTCTAAACTCTTGAAAATATCTATGAAAAGATTTATATATGCATTAGCGATTCTGGCAGGAGCCTCTGCATTGTCTTCATGCAACGACTTCCTCACAGAAGACATCCGGGGTTCTGAGAATCTCGACACCTATTTCAACAATGAAGACGAGGTGAACTCTTATGTGGGCGGATGCTACTTTGAAATCACCAAAGGTGGCGACTGGTGGCAAATCTACAACACCTGGCTCCTCTCCGACATGACAACCGACGACCTCTGGGACGGCAACACCACCCAGGATGACGGCTACCAGGATATCTCCCACTTCATGCCCAACGCTCCCGCCAACGGCATCATACAGAACTTCTGGGGGGCACGCTATCAGGGAATCACCACATGCAACATCGGTCTGGAAAGGATTCCGGGAGCCAATATGAATGAGGAACTGCGCGACAGGCGCATAGCCGAGGTCAGGTTCCTACGCGCTTTTTTCTACTTCGACCTTGTGCGCAACTTCGGTGGGGTGCCTCTCGTGACCCTCTATACCGGAAGCACCGAAGGCATTCAGCGTTCATCGCAGGAAGAATGCTATGCGTTCATCGAGAAGGAACTCAAGGACGCGGCCGCCGTGCTCCCGCAGCGTAGCCAGTATGCCGCATCCGACATGGGACGCGCCACACGCGGAGCCGCTCTCGGCATTCTCGGGAAAGCCCAGCTATATCAGGGGAAATGGGAAGAGGCGAAGGCCACTCTCAAGACAATCATCGACGAAGGTGAATATGAGTTGCTGCCTAACTTCGGTGATGTCTGGAGCGTGAAACACAACAACAGCCGTGAGTCTCTGTTCGAGGTGCAGCAGGCATATCTCGGAGAGCAGTACAACCTCGGCGGCTCGCTCACCATCGTGACGGGATGCCGAAACGGCGTAGGCGACGGATGGTCGTGGGGACAGCCTACTTCCGACCTTGAGAACGCATTCATAGCCGCCGGCGACACCGAACGTCTCCGCTGGACTATAATCAAGACCGCATGCACGGAGATTGCCGGGGAGAATGAATTCAGCAAATTCGTGGCCAATAACTCGCAGGTGTGCAAAATAACCGACGCCAAGTTCCTTGGGTATAAGGAAGACTTCGGATGGACCGACGCCACCTACAACAACACCTACATCATCGACCCTGCGCAGCATAAATCTGCCCGTATAATCCGCAAATACTTCCTGCCGCTCGAAGACCGTCCCGAAGTGTATGGAGCCACCAACAAGATTCCGCTCAACCACAGGGTGCTAAGATATGCCGACGTGCTTCTGATGTATGCCGAGGCATGCGCCGAGACCAGCGACAACACCAACGCACAGAGTGCCCTAAACCAGGTGAGGGCAAGGGTCGGCCTCGCTCCAGTGACTGCCTCGGGCACCGCTCTCCGCGATGCAATCAGGGCTGAACGTCGTCTTGAACTCGCCCACGAGCAATGCCGTCTTTACGACCTCCGTCGTTGGGATTGCGAAAACGGCAAGAAGATGATGTGCAACGTGTTTGGACCCGACGGCTCGTTTGTGAAATACAATACGGGCGAGAATGCCGACATGTATGAGAAATGGAACCAGGGTGAGACCAGCGACAAGGGGACTCGTTTCAACGAGAACCGTGACCTACTCTATCCAATACCTCAATACGAAATACAGCACTCCAACGGTGCCATTATACAGAATCCCGGTTATTGACCGTTCATAAAGTGGGCCGGGACACCCTCCCGGCCCACTTATCTTTCAATCCTAAACGAGGCTACGCCCTTTGTTGACGGCACGTCTCACTCTCAACTCAATTCAACATCATGAAATCTGCAAAACTTTGTTTCTTAGCGGCTCTGGCAATCGCCACTGCCTCATGCTCCGACGGTCCTCAGGGACCTTCTACGAAACGTCCTGTGGGAAGCGACCCTGAAAATCCCACCCCACCCCCTTCTGAGGATGACGATGTCACCTCCCCCACACCCTCCTTCTCCCTCGCAAGCCAACAGCTCAGGCTCAACGCCTCGCAGACCTATCAGGAAATCGAGGGAATAGGGGCGTCAGACTGCTGGCTTCCCAACCAGATAGGACAATACTGGAGCCAAAACCGCCTTCAGATTGCACGCTGGCTCTTCTCTCAAAACATTTCAAGCGACGGACAGCCGCAGGGCATCGGTCTTTCCATGTGGAGAGTGAATCTCGGGGCCGGCTCTGCGGAACAGGGTGACGCGGGAAACATCGACATGAACAACCGTGCGGAATGCTACCTCCCTCCATCCGGGTCATACGACTGGACAAAGTGTGCCGGACAACGCTACTTCATGGAACAGGCAAAGAACATGGGTACGGAGAAGTTCGTGCTCTTCAGCAACTCCCCTCTCGTGCAGTTCACAAAAAACGGGAAAGGGTATTCGGAAAGCGGAGCATACGCCAACCTCAAGGATGAATGCTACGGACAATTCGCCGACTATATGGCAGAAGTGGCCCTGCATTTCACGGAAGCCGGCTACAATATCTCCCACATATCCCCGGTCAACGAGCCTCAATATAACTGGGACGGAACCGCACAGGAAGGCAGCGGATGGCAGAATACCGAAGTGGCGAGGCTTACCAAGGAACTTGACCGCGCCTTGACCGACAGGAAGCTCAACACCGGAATACTCATAGGCGAGGCGGCCGCCTGGACATATCTATATCAGGGCAACGCAAGCCGTGAGAACACCATCAACGCTTTCTTCAACCCTTCTTCAGAAGCATATGTCGGCGACCTCACCCATGTGGGCAATCTCACCTGCGGTCACAGCTACTGGACATTCGGAAGCTGGGATGAGATGCGCGATGTGCGCAAGCGTGTCAAGAAAGCGGCGGATGAAAAAGGGCTGAGGGTATGGCAGACTGAGTGGTCGATGCTCGACAAGGAGCCTTCCGACCTCGGAGGTTCCTACGATGATGTCTCAGAATTCACAATCGCGCAATATATGTCAAGGGTTATCCACAATGACCTCACGGTTGCCGACTGCTCTTCGTGGAGCTACTGGACGGCAATGTCGGTGGAGAGATGGAGCCAGAAAAACCGTTTCGAACTTATCAAGACAACTCCCGCCGGCGGCAACTACAGCGACGACTTCACCGCCGAAGGTAACGTGGAGGCCACACACAATCTTTGGGTGCTCGGCAACTACAGTCTGTTCATTCGTCCGGGATTCAAACGCTGTGCCCTCGACCTCAACGAAAGCAAAGACTTTTTCGGCAGCGCATACATAGCCCCCGACAACAGCCGTATTGTTATCGTGGTCACCAACTACGACAAGGAACGTGGAGTGACACTCGACATGGACACCCCGGAAGGTGCGAAATCCGTGTTCACCTACACCTCTACCGCCACAAAACATCTGAAGCAGGAACGCTTCAAACTCTCCGACAAGGTTTTTGTGGACCCCGCGAGCGTGACGACAATTGTGTATAATTTCTAAATTCCATCACCGGATGATTCTTTCAAGGCTTTTAATTCGGAAAGGGAGAGCCGCGACTTTCGCGGCTCTTCTCGCTTTTTCCGGAGTCGCCTCCGCCCAGGTCGGATTCGGCGACGCTGCAAAATTCAACGACGGATGGCTCTTCGAGCTCTCCGACACCACAGGGGTAGCCGCCCCTGAATGGGCAGACTCTACATGGCGACGGCTCAGCTTGCCCCACGACTGGAGCATCGAGGGGACATATTCCCCCGACCTCGCAAGCTGCACAGGCTATCTCCCTGGCGGTGTGGCCTGGTATCGCCGTCACTTCAACCATGACTCTGAAAACGGCGCAGACAGAAAGAAATATATCTATTTCGAGGGTATATACAACCGTAGCGACGTGTATGTCAACGGTCACCATCTCGGCCACCGTCCCAACGGCTACATCTCTTTTATGTATGACCTCACCCCCTACCTCAAGGAGGGAGACAATGTGATAGCCGTGCGCGTTGACCATAGCCGAAACGCCGACTCCAGATATTACACCGGCTCTGGCATCTATCGCGATGTCTGGATGATTGACGCTCCCGCCACTCATATCGCTCAATGGGGCACGGGGTTCGAGACTGTCAGCGTGAAAGGACGCAAAGCGCAGGTGAAAACGCAGGTGGCTGTCGAGAATCCTGTGAAGGGGCTGAAGGTGAGAGTCGCGCTCCTCGATTCCAAAGGGAAACAGGTGGCGTCAGCCACCATGGCCGCATCTTCCCAGAATACGCTTAATATGACAGTCCCCGATGTTGCCCTTTGGAGCGTGGATTCTCCGAATCTATATTCCTTGCAAACGGAACTTATCCTGAACGGGAAGGTAATCGACAGCGACAACGTTCCCGTAGGGATTCGCACCCTCTCATTCTCCCCTGACAAGGGATTCGCCCTAAACGGTAAAGACATGAAGGTGAAAGGGGTGTGCATCCACCATGACGCGGGAGCCTTAGGTGCCGCAGTCCCTCCGGAGGTATGGGAGCGACGGCTGAGAAACCTGAAGAAACTCGGAGTCAACGCGCTACGCATGAGCCACAACCCGCAGGCCCCCGTTGTCTATGACATTGCCGACCGCATCGGCCTGCTGATAATGGACGAGGCAAGCGACGAATGGGAATTCCCGAAACGGAAATGGATCAAAGGGTGGAACAAAGGGGAACCGGGATTCGACGGAGCCTACGATTTTTTCGAAGAATGGATTGACCGCGATGTGGCCGACATGGTGCGCCGCGACCGCAACCACCCTTCAGTGTTCCTCTGGAGCATCGGCAATGAGGTGGATTATCCCAACGACCCATATTCACATCCTGTGCTCGACGGAAATAACTCTGCTATCTCGCAGCCTATGTATGGAGGCTACAATCCGGATGCTCCCGATGCTATGCGAATCGGGGAAATCGCCAAGAGGCTTACAAAAGTTGTGAAGGGGATTGACACCTCCCGCCCCACCACCGGAGCGCTCGCCGGCGTGGTGATGAGCAACCAGACCGCCTACCCGGATGCCGTGGATGTGGTGGGTTACAACTATACGGAAGACCGCTATGACTCTGACCACGCCACATATCCCGACCGTGTCATATACGGGAGCGAGAACCGTTCCGACTATCAGGCCTGGAAAGCTGTGCGCGACAAGGATTTCATTTTCGGACAATTCATATGGACTGGCATCGACTACCTCGGAGAGTCAGGGGCATGGCCTTCGAGAGGTCTCTACACCGGTCTTCTCGACTTCACAGGCAATCCAAAACCGAGAGGACTGTTCCGCGCATCCCTTTGGAGCGAGTCTCCGGTAACATACATCGGGACATATCCCAAACCACGGCGCGGAAACTGGCTCTCCATTGATGCCTGGGATTCCTGGAACTACGAGCCAAGAGACTCGATAAGAGTGGTTTGCTACACCAACTCTCCGAAGGCACGCCTTCTTCTCGACAACAAAGAGGTGGGGAGTCTAAAACCGATGGACGACGAAACAGGAATAATACACTGGGATATACCTTTCTCTCCAGGCAAACTCACCGCTGAAGGCATTTCCGCAGACGGCGCCACAGAATCATCCTATTCGATTGCCACGTCAGGAAGACCCTATCGGCTGTCAGCCTCTGCCGATATAGACAGCTTCTCCGGAAAGGATGACGTGGCGCATGTTTCCATTGAAGTGCTTGATGAAAACGGCATACCTGTGAAACTTGCCGACAATGAGATTACGGTAAGGACATCCGGTGGCGGCGAGCTGCTCGCGCTCGAATCCGGCGACAATTCCGACATGGGGAACCAGCGCGACAACCGTCAGCGCGTTTTCCGGGGACGACTAATCGCATATGTGAGATGCGCCGACCCTACACTCCCCACCACACTGACCGTGACATCTCCCCTGCTCAAGCCGACAGAAATCACCATCTCCGGCAAATAAGGATTTGACTCCGTACGCAAATCACGGCAACTCAGCTTCCCGGCGAGTTGCCGTGATTTTATAAATAAGCGTCTCACTAACGTGTTTTATTTGCAAAACGGACAAAAACGGAAGCGAACCGCATTTTTTTCATTACCGATGTATAGGAATTATGCGATTCTTTATTTAACTTTGCAATTCAAGCCGACCACTGACGGCGATGCATATGCAAGATTGCCGTCAGTCTTCAGCATTGTTCTCCTCTGATTCCATATAAATCCTATGGCAATCCTGAAAAACTCGTAATCAGCCGGGAACCCGATTCCAAGGCTTGCCAGGAAGGATTATCACGAGACTTGACTTTTACGAATTAACAACCAACAACATATAGATTTTATGAAATATATCGACATTGACAGCCATTCCGGCAAACAGTCATACAGTCCCTTCTTCCGGAATAAGGGAGCTATTTTCGCGGGCGTGGCTCTGTCTCTCATGTTGACTCCATTGTTGCAATCATGTGGAGATAGCAAAGGATACCGCACTTATCTCGACAAATATGTGGAGCTGGAAAGCGTGGAGAACATGAAAGCCCATGCCATGAAACCCGGTGTCTCTGTTTATGTGGATTTTTCAGATGGCATGAACGCGGCTTATGGCACAAGCACTTCTCGTGATGCCCTGCGCAGCCTTATTAACGTATTCACAGGCACCGACAACCAGGCCTCCTTCTTCTCCCTGGCAAATGACCAGATTACGGCTCTCGACCTCCCTCAGACCGAGGTTTACAATGCCATCATGTCTGGGAAAAACTACACCAAGCCGAAAGCCCCAATCGAGAAAACGCTGAAAGAGATTCTCGACAAGAGACAGGCGGCAATACTCATCACAGACTTCGAGGAATACAACGGGGCTGTGATACAGCAGCAGAACTATGCGAAAGACTATTTCATAAAATGGCTCTCCTCCGGCTACAACATCATCTTCTACAAACTCGACTACAAGGAGGGAAGCAAACCGAAGCATCTCTATTTCACCGTGTTTGATTCCCCCTACGACGAACTCGCCAAGAAAGTGGAAACAGCACTAAAACAATACTCCGCACAGGGGTTGGAGAAATTCGTTATCGGCGGGTCATCGTGCCAGTTCGCCGTCAGTACCTCCTATCCCTCGTCAACCCAAGGAGGCAACTACCACAACAGCAACGGGGAAGACCTTGTCTCTGCCGTTCTCGAGGATGGAAAAGAGGAAGCGTACAAGGCATATACACTATCTCCTTACGACCCGTTCACTGAATACTACCCCTTCGGAGAAACCTGGGAAAATATACTCTCCAATATCTCCGCCACCCGGGAAGAAGGTGCGCCGGTGGCCGACCGATACGCGCATCTCATTTCGAACGTGTATGTCAATTTCACTCTCCAGGACGGCTACGACATCAAGGGTGTGGAAGCCCGCGCCGTCAACTTCGACCCGGCTATGGGACAGATTATAGTTGTCAACGACTCGCTGACCGCCGAAGGGAAGGAATTCGCACTCCCCACCTCCCTGCCGGGAGGAAGAGAGGTGCTCGACATGTTCAAGGCTTCGATGGCCCCGGCCCAGAACACAACACTCTCCGGAACCGGATGGAGCGAAATCTCGCTCGATTTCGACACCCGGTTCAATGGCTCGGTTCCTGCCTCAATGTCTGAACCCACCGACCTCCTGAAAGTGGATATCGTAATCTCCGACGCAACTCCGAGACTCGATGGAATCGACCAATTCTTCGCATGGCCGGGCAACAACTCTCTCGCAGAGTCGGTCAGGAACACTCTCAACAGCGAAAAAGTGAACCCCAAAGGGAGAGCGATAATCACATATTACCTGAAGGTATTGTAACACCCCACTGCGGAAACCGTGACATATCAAGGCGCGGACTTCATGAAGCCCGCGCCTCAATTCTTTTATCGACAACATTTTTCAAAACCTAAAAACAACACATGAAACTATGGGTACAAGTGTAATCACCGCCTACGTATGGGCAATCATAATCTGCCTCGTGTTCATCCTCATCGCCATCATCATCGCAAACCTTATCCCCAACAAACCGGGCGGCAAAGACATCTCTCAGAGAAAGACCTGGTATTGGATTTGCTTTGTCCTTACGGTGGGTCTATCATTCGGGATAAACATGTATCTGGCCTCCGACATCAAGATTCCGTCGAAGCATGACGCATATGTAACTGCCACAGCAATCTCGGCCGGCGTGGCGGCTGTCCTTTACATAATCCTCGGCGTGGTTCTCAGCAAAGGGATGAAACGCTCGAAAATCGGATCCTGGTTCTAACACATAATCCCGACAATGGAAGACAAGCTTTTCATAATAGCCATAGGCGGAACCGGGATGAGATGTCTCGAGTCGTTTGTGCATCTTTGCGCGGCGGGGATGTTCGACAACAAGACCATCGACATCCTCACGCTCGACACCGACCAGGCAAACGGCAACAAGGGGCGCGTGGAGTCGCTAATCAACCTCTACAACAAGGTAAAGACCAACGACAGCCAGAACATCGGCGGCATGCCACGTTCCGACACTTTCTTCTCGGCGAAACTCAACCTCTATAAGTTCTTCACCGACTATTCCACGCCTTCACGACGCACATACGCCCAACTCTCCGACACAAACAGTCTTTCTCAGGAGAAAAGGGACGACAACCGCGACCTCTCCGATCTCTTCTTCGACCATGACTCCGTGCAGCAATTCCCTCTCGACCATGGCTACAGGGCACAGACCCACCTCGGCTCGCTACTGATGTATCACGGCATTATGGAGGCCGCCATCAAGGCAAAACGGGGTGGCGACGATGTGAAACCGCACGAGAAGGAATTGCAGGAATTTCTGCAGCTCCTGAACCAGAATGCCTCAAACTCAAGGGTATTCGTATTCGGTTCTGTCTTCGGTGGTACAGGCGCATCCTCGATTCCGGTGATTCCAATCGCCCTGCGCGACGCTCTGAAGGTAATCACAGCAGGCAACAATGAGCTGAACCTCAACAACGTGAAATTCGGTTCCACTCTTCTCACCGACTATTTCACGTTCGACATGCCTGACGACAAACAGATTTCGAAAGACAAAGTAGTGGCCGACGCGACAAACTTCGCGCTAAACTCACAGGCCGCCATGACTTTCTATGATGATGACCTCACGGTGCGAAACAGCTACAAGATGCTCTATCATATAGGATGGCCTTCAAGCATGAAAATCAACTACTCGCAAGACCATTCCGGAGATGTGATAACAGGGGGACAGGACCAGAAAAACTCCTGCCATTTCGTGGAGCTCATGAGTGCCTCGGCCGCCTATGACTTCTTCACCCGCGAAGACCTCAGCCAGGCGAAAGCAGAATACATGTTCCGTAGCGTGGAACTTGCAGGAGCCAACAACCGGGAAGCATTGCGGCTTACCGGAGCAAGCTTCGTGGGGGACAAGGAAGGCCCCCTCTTTGAGCAAAAACTCGGCTCCCTCCTGTCGCTGAGTCATCTTATCCTTTCCCGCTACAAGGGTGGACAGGATGGTGTGTGCGGCACTATTGAATTCCTCAAAGACCTGAAAGCAAGGAATGTTGACGCATATAAGGATATTCCTGACGAACAGGCTCGCGATCTCGACGCTTACCTCAAGGAATACGCTTATCAGTTCGTGAACGGCAACCTTGCTCCGGGATGGCTCCATCAGGTCAATCAGTCAATCGGTCAAGGGTCTTTCATCTTCGACCCCGACGCGCTCTCCACAAAGCCTGACACTCTCCGGAAGGTGGATCCGGGAGCGATTTACAGCGACGACAAATACAACTGGGAAGCAGGATTCGGACTCGGCTCAAAGGCTGACAAACGGCTCAGCAAGTTTATCGACATCCTAAAAAGCAATGATTCGGCATCTACTGAGCAGCAGGGCAACACTCTCAAGGAGCGTTTCCTCGGTCTTCTCTACAAGTCAATCGCCAAAGCACAGAAAACTTCCCACCTAAACCGCTGATAACACATGGAAAATAAAGCATTGGTAATCGATGTGGCGGAGAGGTCGAAGCCTAATGGCACCGTCAACGAATGGAGCGTGCTCACCAACTCGAGCGTCTTCATCCGCGACATCGTAACACCGGAACTAAGCAAAAATGCAAATGTGGGCACCCTCGTTTCGGGTATCCCCACCGCTTTCGCTCGCGTTGACCTCTTCAAGGCGGCTTTCGACGCGTCGTCAACCAACGAAAAGACCACATCCCGCAATCTCTCCGCCTACTATAGCGACCTCGTGAGCGAATGGAGAGGATTTGTGGCGGCTATCGCCCTCGACTACACCAACATAAAGGTGAAGCGAATTAACCTCGCATATTCCGACGGAAAGACGATAACCGAGACATCAAACATCTACGAGCCGGCCGGCGCTTTCGGCAACATGCTTCTCGAAAGGAAAGAGAGATGGTGTGAGCAGAATGTGGCCGACAACGACGTGAAGACCCCCTACCTCAACCTCGTCAAATATTATGGCAAGGTGGTTGGAGCCACATCGCCGGAAAGCCTACTTTTCACATCATCGGCCTACCGTGTCGATGAGGAGAACCTCCCTTGGATTGACATAAAGACAAGACGGTTTATCGACCCCCTGAAGTCGGAAATCTCGCAAGACCAGGCGATTTCATTATTCGCCTACGTGGAGCATCTGATCAACAATCTGCACACATTCCAGCTGTATTTCCCCACCGAGCTCGATGTCAAACTGAGCGGAGTGAAGACAAACCTTGAAAACTGGAAAAGGGAAATCGAAGAGTATGCCCGCAACCGCAACTACTCAATCAAGGCCGGCTCCATTCCTCCTGTAGAGCTCGGATTCGCCGGGCCTTTTGGAGACCTTTTCAACTACAAGGACTTCCTCTATGGGGCAGAAGGTCAGATTTCCGAGGATGGCGAAGGTATAGAAGGGGCCGTGGGATTCAATCCGCGTGAGCTTCTCCTTCCGGAAGGGGCGAAAATAGCCCGAATACACCTCGGCCCGGAGTTCACGAAAAATCCGCAGAAACTCCGCGAGATGCCGGTGTTCGTGCTGACAGCAGAGAAGAAGGGCGCGCCCGGCGAATACGCGTTCTTCGCACTCCCTCTTAGCGCGCAGGGACTCAACGTGTATGGAAAGTCTATCGGCCCGCTCGTAGGAGTGGCGCTCCAGGGTATGATGGTAGATTCCACCCTCACTGCGGAGTTTGACCCCGACAAGGAGGAAGACAATCTGCTCGTGACTCTGAAAATCAAGACGAAGTCGGGTAAGGTGCGACCCTATGACCAGCACTACACAGTAGGGAACTCCGAGGCCATGCGCAACAAGGATATCCTCATATGGCCCAACTTCATCTCAAAGCAATGGAGCAACTATTACCTATATTCGGAGTTGCCCCATAACGGCACAATGCAGACCTACAACGCATTCCCGTTTGTCGGCGACCCTGAGGACGCTTTCTTCCGGATTCTTACCGACGAAAACAAGAAGCCTATCCTGCTCGCTGAGAAAGGGGTGGAAATCGCTCCTGAGGATAAGGTCAAGGCAAGCCTGCTCATAACTTCAGGAAACGCCGTGGCCGAGAACCAGTATAAATATGAAATCTACAAGAGCGACAAGCCGTTCAAGGGGATACGCCTCCAGGCCCCGGGCGGAGAGGAAGGGGGATACCTCATCATCAACTATACCGGTGAGTCGGATGCACTGTCGTCACTGCCGCTCGACCTTCGCGGACATCGAGAACTGGAGGAGGTGACTGTAGGATTTGACTTCGGAAGCACCAACACTTCTATCGCATACTCCACTGCAAACGGAGAGCCTGAAGGGTTCAGTTTCACCAACCAGAGGATTTCCCTTTTCGGACATGAGCGTCCTGACGCGAAGAAAGGGTTGCGTGAAAACAAGGTGCTCTTCTTCCAGGGGCGCAACACTCCATTGAAGAGCAACGCCATTCACAGTGTGCTTACCCTGCACAATGAGCGGAGGCTACGCAAGCTTGGGCCAAACGAGTCGAACGCCTCGCGACTTAGCCAGGAGGTGGTGGGCGGATTCCCCTGCTTCATGGACAACCTCCCCGTGCAGAGTGTCACCTCCGACAAGATTTATCTCAAATATCCCAACATCGGCACCATCGAGCAAATCCACAACATGAAATGGGTGGATTCCGACGAAGAGAAGGCCCATAAGAAAGCCTATCTCCGCACTCTTATGCTCCAGGTGTATGCCGAACTCTTCCTCCGCAAGAAAGTGCCCACCACCCTGAGATGGTCCTACCCCTCTTCAATGAGCAGCACCCTTCTCGGCTCCTATCAGCTTATCTGGGACGAGCTTAAGCATCTGCAACCTGTCTCGAAGACTCGTCATGACCAATCGGGAGTATATGAACGATACTCTCTTGACATAAGCAAGGAGAAGAGCGTATATAACCGGAACGAAAGCAACGGCCTTGGTTCCAACCCTATGCAGAGTGCGTTCGGCAACAGTTCCAAGTCAAGATTCGGAGGACTCGGATCAAATCCCTACAGCAACGGATTTCAGCAACCCCAGGCATATCCTCAGCAGATGCAGATGAATCCGCAATTGCAACAGCAGATGCAGATGAATCCGCAATTGCAACAGCAGATGCAGATGAACCCGCAATTGCAACAGCAGATGCAGATGAACCCGCAATTGCAACAGCAGATGCAGATGAACCCGCAATTGCAACAGCAGATGCAGATGAACCCGCAATTGCAACAGCA
>JAIDXM010000062.1:236-29585 GCA_029058745.1 Muribaculaceae bacterium | reverse complement strand
AATAAATTCTATTATTCTTCAATAATAACTTATCTCTAAATTATTCAAGTATGAGAAAACTGTTTTTAATCTTGATGACGCTGGTAGCGTGCAGCTGGACCGCAATGGCCCAGACGCGCACATATCACGGCACGGTGGTCGATGCGGCCAACCACGAACCGCTCGTCGGAGCAACCATCGCCCCAATCGGCGGAGGACAAGGTGTCGCCGCTGACCTGGACGGAAAGTTTACACTGACAGTTCCTTCATCTGTTAGTCAGGCAAAAATAACATATGTTGGCTACAAGGAGCAGATTGTGAAACTGTCCAACAACATGATGATCTATCTCCACAGCTCTGAAAGCACACTCGATGACCTCGTTGTTGTAGCCTACGGCACAGCAAACAAGGAATCACTCACCGGTTCGGTTGCCGTTGTCGGCTCAAAAGACATCGAAGACCGCCCTGTCACTTCAGTAACAGCCGCTCTCGAAGGAAACGCTCCCGGTGTACAGGTCAACAACTCAACCACTCAGCCAGGAGAGTCTCCCGCAATCCGTATCCGTGGTTTCAGCTCAATCAACGGCAACAACGACCCCCTTTATGTGGTTGACGGAACCGTATATGACGGCTCAATCGCCGCCCTCAATCCCCAGGACATCGAATCTATGTCTATCCTGAAGGATGCCGCATCCTGCGCTCTCTACGGAAACCGTGGTGCGAACGGCGTTGTGCTTATCACCACCAAGCGTGCCAAAAGCACCGGAAAGGTTGACGTGACCCTTCAGGTGCGCCAAGGATGGAACAACCGAGGCCTACCTTTCTACGACCGCATGAGCGCCGACCAGTGGATGGAAACCGGAATGGCGGCTCTCGCCAACGGACTTGCCACCAACGGTATGGAAAATGCTTTTGAATATGCACGCCTCAACTTCATTGACCAAGTTGCCAAACTGAACATTTATGACAAGAATGCCTCTGAGGTTTTCGACAGCAATGGAAAACTCGTGGCGAGCATGCGTCCCGGATATGCCGACGACCGCGACTGGTGGGATATCGTATCCCAGACCGGAAGCCGTCAGGAATACAACGTCAATGTGGCAGGAGCGACTGAGAAATTCAGCGCATTCGCATCTGCAAGCTATCTGAAAGCCAACGGCTACATGCTACAGACCGACTATGAGCGTTTCAACGGACGTCTCAGTCTCAACGCCCAGCCTGTCAATTATTTCAAGATGGGTCTTAATCTGGCAGGAACCCAGTCTGAGTCGAACAGAAGTCCGGTTGAGGCAGACGCTCTCGGATACACCAACAACCCATTCTCCACAACAATGAACAAGGCTCCTATATATCCTTACTACAAACACGACAGCGAGGGAAATCTCGTGTATGGTGAGGACGGACAGCCGGAATGGAACGTTGAAAGCTATAACGACGCCGACAACATCGGATGGCAGATGCGCGAAGACAAACGATTCATATCCAACACTCAGATAGATGGCTCTCTCTTTGGCACCGCTATAATACCTTTTGGCTTTGAGCTTACAGTGAAAGGCTCCATGTATAGAAGCAAAACCAATGAGACCCAATACAACAACTGGTATGTAGGCTCTCAGAAGGACGTAGGCTCGCTCAGCGCGTACTTCTACGACTACCGTAGCCACACATTCATGCAGCAACTTTCCTGGAGCCGCGACTTCGGAGTCAACCACGTTGACGTTCTTCTCGACCACGAGAACTATGAATACTCTTACAACCGTATCTTCAACCGCAAATCAGGTCAGCAGCTCCCCGACTTGCTTACAATGAGCAACTTCGAGGAAACAAAAGACCTCAGCCAGTATTCATACAAACTGTCTTCCGAGTCATATCTTGGCCGTGTACGCTACAACTATGACCAGAAATACTTCGGTGAGGCTTCAATCCGTCGCGACGGAACTTCCCGTTTCCACAAGGACAACCGCTGGGGTACATTCTGGAGTGTCGGTGCAAGCTGGATAATCACCAAAGAGAATTTCATGAAGCAACTCACTTGGGTTGACTATCTGAAACTGCGTGCCGCCTACGGTTCTGTCGGTAACGACGCTTCCGCTCCCGTATATGCCTACCAGGCTCTCTATTCGTTCGGTTGGCCGCTCGCCGGCTCCACCGCCATTCTGCAGCCTTCACAGCTCTCCCCCGATGGAATCAAGTGGGAGTCAACAAACACTCTTGACGTAGCCCTCGAGGGTTCTCTCTTCAATGACCGTTTCAACTTCACCATCGGCTACTACAACAAGCGCAACTCTGACCTCCTCTTCTGGGTGTCTGCCCCCTTCTCCTCCGGTTCGCTCGGCAACTCTGGCTCCGCGCCTCAGGTGCTTCAGAACATCGGCGACATGCAGAACATCGGATGGGAACTTGGCTTTGGAGTGGATATCATCCGCACCGACAACCTCAAATGGAGCTTCAACATCGACGCCTCATTCCTGAAGAACAAGATTCTTAAGTTGCCGAATGACCAGAATATCGTTACTGAATGGCTGTTCAAAGGAAAGAGCCTCTACGAGATGTACTATGTTGACTGGGCAGGTGTTGACCAGACTACCGGACAGTCGCTCTACGCGATGAATCCCGAGTCTCCTGATTTCTACAAATACGATGACAACAACAACTTCGTATTCGACGAGTCATACTACAACCAGCAGCTCGCATCCGCTGCGGCAAAAGATGCCCTTGTGGAAATCGACGGCAAATACTACACCACTCTCCCTGCATATGCAGGCCGTAAGATTCAAGGCACCGCACTTCCCACAGTATATGGAAGCTTCGGCACCAACCTCAGCTGGAAAGGCATCAACCTCGGCATGCTCTTCACCTACAGCCTCGGCGGCAAGAGCTACGACAGCAACTACGCAGGACTTATGGGTGTAGGCACAGTTGCCTCTGCAATCCACAAAGACAACCTCAATGCATGGACTGAGAAACCGGCAGGCCTGGCCGACCATTCACGCACTGACCTCGTAATCAACGGCACCACCTACAACATCCAGAAAGGCAGCGCCGCTGACATCGACCCGAACGGAGTGCCGCAGGTGAACACCACCAACACCGGCTACAACAATGCCGCGTCCTCCCGTTGGTTGACAAGCAACAACTACCTTGTGTTCAAGAACCTCAACATCTCTTACGACTTCCCGTCAAACTGGGTTTCGGCCATGAAGATGCAGAGCCTCAATCTCGGATTCTCATGCGACAACCTCTTCATCGCATCGAAGCGCAAAGGGTTCAACCCGCAGTATGCCTTCAACGGCGCCCAGGGTGCATTCTTCGTGCCTACAAGAACATTCTCTTTCGCTTTGACAATGAAATTCTAAGAGACTCTTTCTTTCAGGTTTAAAATTCTTCAAAATTCCAAAAATGAACAACATGAAAAATAACATATTGTTTGCCGGTGCGCTCGGTCTCCTTTCGCTCGGGGCTTTCTCCTCTTGCGAGAGCGATTACCTCGACCAGCAGCCGATTACATCGATAGGCACATCCACCGCGATGGGCACCACCAAAGCCGCAAAAATGGCTGTACTCGGCATGGCAAGGGCCATGTACACTCAATACTATGACCTGTCAGCCCCTCGAGGCGCAAGCGGTGAGGGTACATTCAACTACTCCTACAACGAGGCACTCAGCCCGGATGACTGTTCATACTTCCTGATGGGTGAGCTTGGCGTGAACTGGTATCCCTGGAAATCAATGGCTCTCCAGACATCCACCTACTGCGAGTCTGCATGGATGTACTGCTACAACTTCGTAGGACAGGCCAACACTATCATCGCCAACATTGCCAACGCGGAAGGTGAGGTTGCCGACAAAGAATTCATCGAAGCCCAGGCCCGCACATTCCGTGCCTTCGGTTATATCAAGGCAATGCAGTGGTTCGGACCAAGATGGCAAGACTCCAACAACGGTGAAAAAGCTTCTGTAGTGCTTCGTCTCGAACCCGGCACAGGTCCCGCTCCCCTCGGAACCATGAATGAGGTGATGCAGGCCATATATGACGACCTCACTGAGGCTGAGAGACTCTTCACTTCTTCAGGAAAGTCAAGACAGGCAAGCTACGAGCCGGACATCTTCGTGGCTTACGGGCTTCACGCACGCGCAGCTCTCATCAAAAACGACTGGGCAACGGCAAAGACAATGGCCCACAATGCACGTCAAGGGCGTGAGGTGATGTCAATGCAGGAGTATTTCGCAGGATTCATCGTTGAGAATGATGAATATATGTGGACAAACTTCGACAACGACATATATTACTCCTCTCCCGGCTCATGGTTCTCTTGCAACGGCAGCTATCCCTGCAACTGGGAAAGGGGCTACAGCATAAACATCGACCTCTACAATCAGCTTGACCCCAACGACATGCGCCGTCAGCTCTATTTCATGCCCGACAGGGTAGCCGAGATTGCCCAGATTCCCGGCTATGAGGATGTCGCCACCATCACTGCAGCCGACTTCTGGGATGAGAACAACACTCTCGTCGCTGAGGTGAACTGCATGAACAGTGAGAAGATGGTCAAACTCGCGAAGGGATTCGTTCAGCTGGCCGCCAACAACAACCCATATTCCGGCATAGCGCAGATGGTAAGATGGCCATACTCCATGACCCCCTCAGCCGACCCTACAAGCATGAACTTCGGTGCGTCGGTCAAGATGTGGTCGTATGGCAACTACAATAACTCTTCCTATCCATATATGCGTGCCGCCGAGATGTATCTCACGGAAGCTGAGGCAGCCTATATGTCGAACGACATCCAGACCGCCAAAGAGTGTCTCACAGCTGTCAACAGCAAGCGTATTCCAAATTACGTATGCTCTACCGAAGGGGATGCACTTCTCAACGAAATCCAGATTACAAGACGTATCGAGCTTTGGGGTGAAGGTTTCGGATTCCCCGACGCGAAACGTTGGAACAAAGGTTTTGAGAAAAGAGCGTTCAAGGCTGGCGACCCAACTTCTGGAAACTGTGTGGCAACCTATGCATTCAGTGTGGATGCTTCAACCAACAACGGCTGGCGACTCGCAATCCCGCAGCAGGAACTCGACGCCAACCCCGGAATCGACCGCAGTCAGCTGAAATAAACATCATCAACCGACTTTTACAGGGACGGCCAGGAATTATCCTGGCCGTCTTTTCATGTAGATATATTGGCTCACAATCCGCCTACAGCGTCAGGAGGCATCAGGAGCCTGAACATGTCGCGGGAGACACACGCCTGTTCCCAAGGTGAGATGGGGCGCAGGTAACTCTTTTCGAGCACTGTCGATTTATGTCCCACAAGAGTCTGGATTACAAACCTTGGAACGTCGAGACTGTCTATCGTGTTGCAATAGGCGTGACGCGCATAGTAATACGTCACTCGCTTCGTACTTCCGCAATATGCCGAAATAGCCTCACCGACAACTGCATTCAGCGCTCCCGTCATCCTGTTGAAATAATTCGCAAGACGGTTCTGCCTCCGCTCAGGAGTATATGACTCCCCCTTCCTGAAACATGGTATCAGGAAATCGTCCTGGTCACGTCCGGCACACAGCGCGTCGAGGATGACCCTTATCGGCTCATGGAAGGCAACCACCGACACATGACCGCCGGTCTTCCTGCGGAATGTCTCCACCTCCACCACCCTCATACTCTCCCTCTTCCTCATCCCATTATTCTCCTCCCCAAATATCTTCAGCTTGCCATCTCCCTTGAAAGGGGCATAGAGAGTCTGAAGTCTGAGGTCGCCGATTCTTAGCGAAGCGAGGTCAACAGGAGCGAGACCCTGGAACGCCATGTCGAGAATAAATACCGCAAGCGACATCATCGGAAAGTCGGTGATATCGAAGCCATCCACGGCACGCACATAGAAAATACGGAATATCGCCCTTAATTCCTCCTCCGACAGATTCCTTCCGGCGTGCCTGACTCTATATTTTGGAAGCCGCAACGCCGACGACACGGGCATCAGACCGTTATCCATAGCGAAACTCAACACGGAATTGAAGCGCGACCCGATATGATGACGCATGGAGCTTCCGGGGGGATAATCGCTCTCCAAGACAGCAGCCACATCATTAAGGAATTCCTTGTCTATATCCCTCAAAGACGGCCCCTCGCCATATCGCGACCTGAAATATCTCCGGAAAGTCTCATATCCTCTTCTTGTGTTCAAGACCCTGACACTCTCCATCTTCTTTTCAATCAAATCCATAAAGCGCATACCGCTATCAAGGGCGACAAAGGCGGCCTGCGCCTCCCGCTCCACGATAAAATCTCGGTCTGCCATACGTGAAAGGCAGCCTGAGAGATAATCATCAATCCAATCCTGGATACGGCCTGCCACACGCCTCATATAATCGTCTATCACACAGTTCTTATAACTGTGGTCGGCATCCCCGCAGGCAACACTCTCCGAGCATGGATTCCAGTCGCAACCGCGACACCACACACCCGTGGCGACGCGCCTGACCATACCCCTGTGAAAAATCCGAATAACCACAGGACTGCAGTCATCGTCCGACACATCATCCCTAAAAAGTTCTTTACTGATTCTCATTGCATATCACATTTATAGTCAATACATAAAATAAGTGTGCATTTTATGTCTGTGCGAATCTACATGCCAAAGGCATGTCCCTATCCTCCTCGGAAATGCACAAATACATCCAGTTTCGACTATAGCCGTTAATCAGGCGAATTGCCTGCGCCTAAAAAACGACAACTTGCATATGTCAGAGAATATTTGTAACTTTGCAGGCCAATTGACGGGATCGCGACCTGTCAAGCCAATTAAAACAATTTAATTTTAACTGCAGAAAATTAGAATGAAAGCTAAAATTCATCCCGAAAACTACCGCGAGGTTGTTTTCAAAGATATGTCGAACGATGAAATCTTCATCACACGTTCCACAGTTGCTACCCGTGAGACCATCGAAATCGAAGGCAAGGAGTATCCTCTCGTAAAGCTTGAGATTACCTCCGCTTCTCACCCCTTCTTCACCGGCAAGCAGAAACTCGTCGATACCGCAGGTCGTGTCGATAAATTCCGCAGCCGCTACGGCAACCGCTCTAAGAAGTAAGCAACCTATATCGGAAAAGCAAAAGACTGCGCCCCATGACGATGGAGCGCAGTCTTTCTCTTTTCCTGAAGCCTTCGAAGAATCCCGCCACCCTCTGTCTCCACGGATGGAGTCAATGGTGAGAGTCAAGATATGAAGTGAGTATAAGCACTGCCGCCATCTCGTCGGCCCTCCCCTTCTCCTGACGCTGTTTCCGGCTGAATCCTCCCGCCAGCATCTCCCGGTGAGCTATGGCTGAAGTGAAACGCTCATCCACCATAACAATCCTCTTGCCGGGCATCTCCTTTTTCAGACGGTTGACAAACGGTGTTATGTAATTCATGCTCTCGCTCGGATTCCCACGCATGTCACGAGGCTCCCCTATCACTATCTCATCCACCTGCTCCCGGCCGCAATAGTCCTTTATAAACTCAAGAAGGTCGCACGACCTCACTGTCGGCAACCCGTTGGCGCTTATCCGGAGTATGTCAGTCACCGCCACGCCACTGCGTTTCCTGCCATAGTCTATCGCCAATATTCTTCCCATATGCTATTCTTTTTTACAGTTAATGCTCCGCACGACATCTTGTCCGGAATCGGGTCCAACACCTGCATCGGAGATTCGCGCCGACCTATATCTCACAAAGTTAACAAAAATACGCAACATACTGAAATTTCGCATCTCTGATACATTATAAACATCTGATATACTTAATCCTAACAATAGAATACAGCTACCGTTTAACACTCATTAACACCCATTCCGGAAAATTCCCGTTTAAACCGTCATTTCCTCCATTCTGTCGGTCAAAAGCACCTTTCCACCGATTTCGTTTGCGGTATCGTGAATCCGGAAATAATTTTGCATCCGAGAAAATGAAGCTGTCATAACGATTCCAGGCAGCTTCCATGTCACACCAATTGAGAAATATGAAAGGTATAATACTAATCACAGCCGCCTTTATGGCTCCCCTCACAGCCTCTGCCCAGGATGCGGGGATTTTCGCCAATCCATCTATAGGGGACGTGACGGAATCCGACTCCAAAAAGATGCCCGACAAGTGGACTTTCGACGACTGCGTGAACTGGGCTGTCGAAAACAGTACCGACGTAAGGAAAATCCTGCTCTCCGCACTCCAGGCAGATGAGGAAATCGGAGCGGCCAAAGACGCCTGGCTCCCTAACGTCGGATTTGCGACAAGCCACAGTTTCACCAATTATCCCTCCCCCGACGAGGGAAGGTCTGCCAATGTGTATGGCAGTTCCTACGGGATTAACGCCGCCTGGACCGTATGGGAAGGAAACATAAGAAAATATCGCCTGGAATCGGCGAAAATAGCGCGACAGCAACAGAACCTGGCCGGCGATGATGTGGTAAAGAACATAAAACTTGGCATCCTGCAGGCTTACCTGAACACTATGTATGCCAAGGAAGCCGTTGAAATAGCCAGGCAGACACTGGAGGTCAGCACGTCACAGACTGAACGTGCCCGTCGCCTGATGGAATCGGGCAGGACATCCAAAGTGGAGTTCGCTCAGATTGAGAGCCAGATGGCACAAGACCAATACAACCTCGTGCAGGCCGAGGGGAATCTCGCTTCCACTAAGATGACCCTCAAGACAATCCTTGAACTCGGCATTGACTATGACATGCAACTCGCCGACCTCTCCTTCTCCGACAGCGACATCAACGCCATATTGCCATCAATGACCGAGACATATGCGGCAGCGGCAGCCTGGCTTCCGGGAATAAAAAGCAACGACCTCTCCAAGGAGATATATGACAACGACATCAAAATAGCCAAAGCCGGCAACCTGCCGACAATCTCTCTGCAAGGAGGACTCGGCTCCGGCTACACTTCCGGAGGCAAATCATGGGCATCGCAGATGGGACACGGCTTCAACGAGAACATCGGCCTCTCCCTGTCTGTGCCTATATATGACGGAAACGCCACACGCCGTTCCGTGGCTAAGGCAAAACTCGCGGCGCTCGAATATGACATCAACAAGGAGAATCTTCTCAACGACCTTTCCCAGACAATAGAGAGCCTTTACATAGAGGCTGAGAACTCGAAGGCGAGATACACATCGGGACTCAAACAACTTGAGGCAACCCAGCTCACCGCGCAACTCGTTGACAGGCAGTTCGAACTCGGATATGTGGCCCCGCTCGATCTCCTGACAGCCCACAACAACCTGGTGAACGCGAAGCTTGAACTTCTTCAGAGCAAATTCATGGCTATCCTCGCCAACAAAACAATCGGCTACTATGCCACAACTGAAATGAATCTCCCCTGACCAACCGAAAACTACCAACCGCAATGAATAAATACATATCCACCCTCCCTGTGGCAGTGATTGTAATGGCCACAGCATCCTGCTCGAAAGAACAGAATATGGAACTTGAGACATACACGGCAGAGCCTACGACCATCTCTGAGACCGTGACCGCAACCGGCACAATGGAATCAGTAACGCAGGTTGATGTCGGCACCCAGGTTACCGGCATTATCGATAAACTGTATGCCGACTATAACGACCACGTGGAGAAAGGACAGCTCCTCGCTGAACTTGAGAAAACACTTCTCGACAGCGAACTGAAAAGCGCCGACGCCAACATGGCTTCTGCCAAGGCCAGCTTTGAATATGCGAAACAGAATTTCGAACGCGACAAGGCCCTCCACGACGAACAGCTGATTTCCGACTATGAGTTCCAGACCTCGAAACGCGACTATGACGTGGCGCGTCTTAACTACGAGAAAACACAGGCCGACCGTGTCAGGGCTGCCAAAAACCTGAATTACGCGGAGATTTACTCCCCCATCGACGGTATAATCATATCACGTGAGGTGGAAGTGGGACAGACAGTCGTGTCGAGCATGAACGTGGCGAACCTCTATGTAATAGCCGACCTCGAGAATATGCAGGTGGTGGGCAATGTTGACGAGGCTGACATAGGACAGGTGAAAACGGGACAACACGTGACGTTCACTGTCGATTCATACCCCGACGATGTTTTCTCCGGCACGGTGACTCAGGTGAGGCTCAATCCTACCACCGAATCAAATGTAGTGACCTATGAAGTGATTGTCAATGCCCCGAACCCCGACCTCAAGCTGATTCCCGGCATGACCGCCAACCTCACAATATACACACTTGAACAGAAGGATGTGCTTGCTGTGCCATTGAAAGCGCTGAAGTTCCAGCCTCTTCCCGCCTCGGAAGACAACAAGAGTCTTCCTGTCCCTGTCCCGTTGAAAAAACCGGCCAAATCCTCGGTATGGGTTGAGCGCGACGGCCAGCTCATACAGACCGACGTGGAACTTGGTGTCTCAAACGGAATCTATCAGCAAATCACATCAGGGATAAAGAGCGGCGACAAGATTGCCCTTCAATACAATATGATTCAGGAAAAGACCGAGAAAGGGAACGCTGAAGAGAATCCGTTCATGCCGAAACCTCCGGGAGCGAACCGTAAGAAGCAATAATATATATGCGTCATGGCAAAGGAAATAATCAAAATAGAGAATCTCAAGCGTTATTTCAAAGTCGGAAACGAAACCGTCAAGGCGTTGAGAGGGGTCTCGTTCACAATATATGAGGGGGAATTCGTTACAATAATGGGTACGTCCGGCTCCGGGAAGTCAACACTGCTGAACACTCTCGGATGCCTCGACACCCCGACATCAGGAGAATACCTTCTCGATGGAATCCCGGTGAGAGGGATGGGGAAAAACGAACGTGCAAGAATACGCAACCGTAAAATCGGTTTCATATTCCAGAACTACAATCTGCTTCCCAAGACCACCGCACTTGAGAACGTGGAGCTTCCTCTCCTGTATAACTCCGCCGTGAGCGCCAAGGAACGGGCGGAGAGGGCCGAGAGATGCCTGAGGGAGGTTGGACTCGGAGAACGGCTTTACCACAAAAGCAACCAGATGTCGGGTGGACAGCAACAGCGTGTGGCTATAGCCCGCGCCCTTGTCAACGACCCTGTGATTATCCTCGCTGACGAGGCCACAGGTAACCTTGACACACGCACCTCTTTTTCCATCCTCACCCTTTTCCAAAGGCTCTATAAAGAGGGGCGCACAATCATATTCGTCACCCATAATCCCGAAATCGCCCTCTATTCCTCGCGCAATATCACGCTACGCGACGGACATATAGTAAGCGACGAGTATAACAACGACATCAAATCGGCGGAGGAAGTGTATCGCAACCTTCCGGAAGAAACCGACTGAACAGTTTAGCATCTCAGAGACATGAATATAGCGAATCTTCTAAAAATAGCCCTGAAGGCATTGAACAACAATAAAATGCGTTGTTTCCTCACAATGCTTGGCGTCATAATCGGCGTCGGGGCTGTAATTGCCATGCTCGCCATCGGACAGGGGTCGAAAAACTCCATCAAGGCTCAGATTTCCGAAATGGGCAGCAACATGATTATGATTTTCCCAGGCGCGGAGAGACGTGGCGGCGTAAGGCAGAGCAGCAGTGACATGCAGACACTGAAACCCTCCGACTACGATGCCCTCGTGACCCAGGCCACCACAATAGCGAACATAACACCCTCCGTGAACGGTTCCGGACAATGGATTAACGGCAACAACAACTACCCCTCGCAGGCACAAGGTGTCAACACGCAATATCTCGACATCCGTCAGCGCAAGGTGGCTTCCGGAGAGATGTTCACAGAACAGGACATCAAAAGCGCGGCCAAGGTATGCGTACTCGGGAAAACATTGGTTGACAACCTATTCCCCGACGGCTCCGACCCGATAGGCAAGGTGGTGAGATTCGGCAAGATTCCCTTGACTGTAATCGGCGTGCTGGAAGAGAAAGGATACAACACCATGGGACAAGACCAGGATGACCTCGCTCTCGTGCCATACACCACTGTTATGAAAAGAGTGCTTGCCACCGACTATCTCCAGGGAATCCAGGCATCCGCCATCAATGAGGAGATGACTTCACAGACAATAGATGAGATTACAGACATTCTCCGCACCCAACATAAGCTCAAGGAGGGCGAGGAGGACAATTTCACCATAAGGTCGATGCAAGAACTGGCCGAGATGATCTCATCAACCTCGTCGATGATGACTGTGCTTCTTGCCGCAGTGGCCGGAATTTCGCTCCTTGTGGGTGGCATAGGAATCATGAACATCATGATTGTGAGTGTCACTGAACGCACACGGGAAATCGGACTCAGGATGAGCATCGGAGCACGGGGAAAAGATATCATGACACAATTCCTGATTGAGGCGGTGATAATATCAGTGACCGGAGGTATATTGGGAATAATAATGGGAGCCGTGGCGACATGGATGATCTCGCTCTTCGCCCACTGGCCTGTGCAGATTGACGCGTCGTCGGTGATTCTCTCTTTCGCCGTATGCACTATAATCGGTGTGATTTTCGGGTTCTATCCAGCAGCCAAGGCATCAAACCTCGACCCTATAGAAGCAATCAGATATGAATGACACAAACAGATTGGGGAGACTGGGAGGGACGGCGACAGTGATACTGCTGTCGTCCCTCCTTTTTTACCTGCCCTCTATCCTCGCCATATTCAACCGCAATGACGAGCCTCTCGGATGGACAATCATGAGTGTGGTAATGGCCACTTTCTACACAGCCGTATTTTGCACGAACTATTACCTGCTCGTGCCGCAGATGCTCATCCGCAAAGACAACAAGCCGCTCTATTTTGTAGCCAACATATGCCTGATACTGCTGATATGCAGTTTCATCCCTATATGGTTCGAGACCCACGGTGGCCTTCCCCATCCTCGCCACAAGGGTCAGGCGACCTCCTCATTATCCCTGCATATGATGGAGTATATACGCTTTATAATCAGAGACGGGATAATGATGATTCTTTCCGCCGCCCTCGCCTATGCCCTGCGACTGTCGAGAGAGAGGGAAAATGTGAGACGACGTGAACTCGAACTGAACGCTGAAAGACGCGACATAGAACTGAAAAGCCTGAAGGCACAGCTGAATCCCCATTTCCTGTTTAACTCTCTCAACAACATATATGCGCTTATCGGATTCGCCCCGGAACGTGCCCAAAAAGCTCTCCACGACCTTAGCAATCTCCTGAGGTATCAGATTTATGATTCATCATCGCCAGTGGTGCCGCTTTGCAAGGAGATATGCTTCATATCAGAATATGTGGAACTTATGCGACTGAGACTGAACAGCAATGTGAGGCTGTCGTGCAAGACTCCCGGCAATGTTCCGGAGGATGTGCATATCGCGCCGCTAATGCTCCTTACGCTTGTGGAGAACGCCTTCAAGCATCTTAGTTCCGGATGTGGCTCCCCTTTCATAGAAATAGCCATCTCCACCGACGGTGGATTCCTGGTATGTGAGGTCAGCAATTCCTACTCCGAGGCTGAAAAGAAAAAAGACACCGGCGTGGAAGCCGGAGGACATGGCGTGGGACTCGCCAACATTCGCCGACAGCTTGGCCTTCTATATCCCGGTGCGCACTCTCTCCTCACGACAGGCGACGACGGGGTCTTCAGGGCGACATTATCAATCAGCATCGATGCCCTGACGAAATAATCCACCCGTCATCATCGTTTCTATACACAAAGACAACACCTTATGGAAGATACCCTCAGATGCATAATTGTCGATGACGAGCCCCTCGCAAGGGAACTCCTGAAAAGCTACGTTGAAAAGACTCCCATGTTGAGACTTGAAGGAGTTTTCGAATCGGCCGCCGACGCCGTGAAATGCGTGATGGGGGGTGAGACTGACATCATTTTCCTCGATATAAACATGCCTATGCTAAACGGGATAGAGTTTGCCGGAATAATCCCGTCATCCACACGGATTATATATGTCACGGCCTACGAACAATATGCATTGCAGGGGTTCAAGGTAAATGCTCTCGACTATCTCCTGAAACCCGTGAGCTATGCGGAGTTCATGAAGTCTGTCGGGAAAGCCGCCGAATGGCACACCATGCGCAGGGCTCTCTCCCGCGACAATAACACACAGCCGGGTCTAATCACGATAAAGGCCGACTACCGGCTATTCCAGATAAGGACAGACTCTATACTATATATAGAGGTACGCAAGGACAGGGTTATCTTTTTCCGCACTGAAGGTGAGCCAATCAGCTCACTTATGAGCATGAAGGAACTTGAAGAGCAGCTCCCGGCCGATGTGTTCATGCGTGTCCACCGATCCTTCATAGTCAACATGCACAATGTGGAAATCGTGGAACGGGGCCGTGTGGTGTTCGGGAAAACCTACATCCCCATCTCTGACTCACGGCGCGATGATTTCCTCGCCCGTCTTGGCAAATGAGGCAACAGCATCATCGGCAGATAACCCACTATCGCTATCAGGGAGAACAGCAATCCGCCTATAGTCCCGGCGGCAAGAGGGAACCAGAAACTCTCCCTGTCGGTGCCCACTATGAACGGGATGAAGCCGAGCACGGTTGAAATCACCGTCAATATCACCGGCATTATCTTCACCCTGAAAGCCTGCATATAGAACCGGACTCCCTTTCTTCCCAACCTGACACGCAAGGCGTCATATTCATTTATCAGATAAATCGCGGCATTCACCGTGATTCCGCTCAAAAGGATGAATGAGGCGAAGCCACCTTGATCGAACTTGAGGTCGAAAAACCAGAACGTCAGGAATATACCGACATAAGACATCGGTATCACGGCAATTATGGCCAAAGGCCGGAGCAATGAATTGAACAAAACCGAAGAGAGGAAGAATATTATCAATGCCACGACTCCGAGGAGCATATAGCGTGAATAATCCTTGTCTTTCCATCTCCAGTGCCACTCATCTGATTCCGCATAATAGCCGGCAGGTAACTTGGCATTGAATTCATCCAGCCTACGGTCGAGTAGTTTCTTACCCTGCTCATTCGACCCTATATAATCATACTGCAGACAAATCCTGTAGCTCTGGTTCTCCTTCACTATATCCTGAGGCGCGCTCCCTCTCTCGAACTCCGCGAAGTCAGAAACCCTGTAGTCTTTCCCTTTCACCGACAGGGGCACGTTCAACAGCGACCACACATCATACATCCCGCTTTGGAGCGATGAAAGCCTTATCGGCTCCGGCACTCCTCCCGACTGTATGGAACCGCATTTCATATCACGCCCGAACACCTGCGAGAGCGCGGTGTAAAAATCCTGCACCGTGAGTCCCGCCGATGCGAGAGCCCTGCGGTCAACGGCAAGGGAATACTCCGTATAATCGGTTTTCCAATATGAGTAGTCTGACTTGATTTCCACCTCCTTTATGTGCCTGCGGGAAAGCAGGGAATCCCGCAGTTCCACGGCATACGACATCAGCTCATCATAATTGAATCCGGAAATTTTTGCCTTGAAGCTCCCGGCGGATTCCCTCACATCATTGTTGAATCCGTGGTCCTCAAGTCCATATACACTCCAGCTTCCGCCTCCGAGTGTCAGGGCTTTCGAAACCACATCAGATTTCAGGCGATAAGGGAATCCGTTCTTCGCCCCTTCCTTTGTGAAACGCACTGTAATCGAGCCTTGACGCCCGTTATATATATTGGTCTGAAACTGGCGAATATCCTGGAATCCGGCAAGATAGCTCTCCATCCGTCTCATAAGAGCGTCCATCTGCGAGAGCGTGGCGCCGTTGGGGAGACTCGCGTTGATATACAGCATGCGTTCCCCCTGGTCGCGGTTGAAATATCCCCCCTCTCTTACTTTCGAGAAAAACTGCCAGCCTGAAAGACCTATCAGTGCGGCCATCACCACCACCAGCCCCCATTTCCATCTCAGGGAGAAGCGTATATAACCACGGTATATCCGGTTGGACAGAAGAGCCACCTTGCGTGACCACCTCCCTCCACGACGACGCTTGCGTGCACTCACGGCAAAACGGTCGGCCAATGCCGGCACCAGGAACAAGGCCACAAGAAGTGAGACAAGAAGATTCACAATAACGACAATCACAAAATCCTCCAGATTCAATCTCACATCCTCGTCAAGGAAAAACACAACGACAAGGGCACCCGCAGTAGTGAGAGTGGCCGCAAGTATCGCCGGGAATGCCCTGCGGTCACGACAGCGCATATAATGGTCGCACATCACTATAGTGTTGTCAATCACAAGATTCAACGATATAGTGATTCCTGCCAGCGAATATAGCTGTATCTCTATCCCCGTCATGTAGTAGAAAATCACCGCTATCGCAAGATTTATGGCGAGACTGACCACTATAAGAGCCGTGTAGCGGAAATTGCGTGTCACTATTATTATGAAAAGCAACAATATGAGCACTGTCAGCCCTGTCCTGAAATATATCTTGTCAAGTTCCTCCCGGATGGTGTCGGTGGCATCGTTGCTCAATATGAAGTCCATCCCGGCAGGAGCCTGCGCCTTGGCATCGGCAATAACCCGCGCCACTGTTTCACCAACCTCAAGCTGATTGGCGTCCTCCTCCGCCGTAATGTTCAGATAGATTGAGTTAAGTCCGTTGATTCTGAAATATGAGGTGGGAGTGCCATCGGTATATGAGGTCTTTACAATCTTGTCAAGCGTGACAAAAGTGCCGTCAGAAGCCGTCACCGTTATTTCCGACGGATTGAAACTGTCAAGTCCTCCTCTTGGCTTTTTCACAAGCCTTACGAGGCCATCCCGGCTGACAGGCATTCCGATAAACTCTGTGGCATAGTGGCGGGAGATGGCCCTTGTGATATCCTGCGGAGTAATGCCCATAGCGGCAATCTTATCCGCGTCATATTCCAGCCGCCACTCGTTGGGAACCGCTCCATGCAATTGCACAGAAGCCACTCCGGGGATGTCCGACAAGCGAGGCGACACCTTGTCTTCTATGTAGGAGTTTATCTCCATGGATGTCATAGGAGATGTGACGGTATAGGTCATAAAAGGAGCCTTGGCCTCATCCTTGGCCTGACGTGCCGACACCTCCGGATATTTAACACCCTCCGGCATAGAACCCCATAATTGCCTTATTATGGTTGACACCTCCAGACGGGCCATGTCAATATCGGCATGGCGGTCGAGGCTTAGGTTGACTGTGCCGCGTCCGTTGCCTGAGCGCGACTTTATCCCCCGCACTCCCTCCACACGTGCCAAAGCCCCTTCCAGGCGGCTGGTCACTTCCTGTTCGATTACCCTCGCAGAATTGTAGGGCATCTCGAAACTCACGGTCAGCGACGGAAGCTCGCGGGAGGGGAAGAGCTTCACCGGCAACAAAGGGAGCAAGACACACCCGCAGATGGCCAAGGCTACGAATACGACTATTATGGAAAATCCGGACCTCATTTCACATTGTTGTCAAAATCGAACTTGCGGGAGAGTGGAATCATCATCTCGAAATCGTAGAGGGTAAGACGACGGAGCTTGTAGTAGCTCAACCAATAGTTCTTGAGGGCCTCTATGTAGTTCTTTGAAGCCTCCTGACGGCGCGTGGATGCAAGAGTCATGCTACTGAGGTCGCTCTTCCCTATCATAAACCGCTGCTGGGTCTGACTGTAGGCCATATCCGAGAGGTCCATTGCCTCGCGAGCCGATTTTATGAGGTCAATCTGTATGTTGAAGTCATCCACAGTCCTCATCACCTCCTCATCGAGCGACTGCTCCTCCTGCCGTGCGGCAATCTGTGCGACATCCAGCTCACTCAGAGCCATATTATATTTCCCTTTTCTCACACCCCAGTCAACAAGAGGGATGGAAAGGGACACCGACACCAGGTCTTGCCTCATAAGATTACGGTAGGCCGCACCGAAATTGTCGCCCACCTGGTTGAAACCGACACTCGCGTTGAACGATGCCGTAAACAGATTCTCCACCTTGGTACGGTTGACCGTCCTCTCGGCTTCAAGCACATTCTGTCGGTGACTCAAAAGTTCCGGACTGTTGTCGCGGGCATATGCGATGGCCTCTGCGGCCGGTATCGTGCGCGACACCGGCACTGAGGGCAATGTCACTTCGAGGTCGGTGTTCTGATCCATTCCCAGGAATGATGCAAGCTGGGCGTTGGCACGCTTGAGGGCAATCCTGGTGTTCTCAAGCGTGTTTTTGGCATTGACAAGGTCAAGGCGCAATGTCAGGAGCTCAGCCTGCGAGATGGCGGCAATCCGGAATCGCCTCTCTCCAAGTGCATAAAGGGTGTCGGCTGATTCAAGCGACTCGCGGGCAAGACGATGTTCTGTCTGCGCGAGCGCGAGATTGAAGAAATATGTCACAGCGTTTTCCGACACTGTCTCCATATTATATATATACTGCTTCTTCACCTTCTCATATTTGAGCGGTTCTATTTTTTTCTCCCACTTGAACGCGTTGAAACCCAAAAGTTCCTGTGAATACCCCACACGTACAGGCACACTTGAGAACTGGCTGAAATTCGTGGCTCCCATATTGTGCATGTAGTCGAGGTCGCTCTCAACGAAGAATGTGCCTCCGAGCCAGTCGAAGTTCTGCCTCAGGTTAAGGCCCATCGATGCCGAATACGACTGTTGAGAGCGATACACGTCGATATTGTTCTCATAGTCGTAGCGTGAAGTGATGTCGCGGTAATAGCGTGCCGGCGTGAGATTGAGAGAAAGACTCGGAAGGCGGTTGGCGCGGAAAGTCCTGAAGGCCCAGTAGCCCGACTCATACAGGTTGCGGTAGCGGAATGCCGCCAGCGAACTGTCGCCGGCAATCGAAATGGCCTGTTTCAGTTCGAGTCTCATAGGTTCCGTAGCGAAAGCCATCGAAGCCGCGAACACACAGGCGCTCAGACAGGCGGTTCTAAGGAACACTTTCAGTTTATATATCTTTTTATTTCTTTTTGCCATGATTACGATAGATGAGATAATACACAAGTGGGATAATGAAAATGCTGACAAGCGTGCCCACCACCATTGAGCCTATCATCGCCACAGCAAGCGGCCGCTGCAACTGGCTGCCCATGTCGTTCGTGAACAGCATGGGCACCATGGCGAGGATGGTGGTCAGGGATGTCATAATGATAGGACGCAGACGGCGGGTGCCGGCCGTATGGATAGCCTCAAGAAGCGGCATACCCCCTTCCCGGAGTTTGTTGATCGCATCCAGCTTAAGGATTGAGTCGTTGACTACGATTCCGCATGTCACTATTATGCCGATGGCCGACATGAGATTTAGCGAGTGTCCCGACACCCACAGAATCAGAAGGGCGAAAGCGGTGTCAATCGGAATCTCCAGAAGCACGATAAGTGGTTGGGAGAAACTCTCGAACTGCGCGGACAATATGAAATACATAAGAACGATGGATACGAAAAGAATAAACATCATCTCTTTCATCATCTTCGAGTTGGAGTAATACGCTCCTGTCATCTCTGCCTCCCAGCCGTCTTCGCCAAGGCTCTCCCTGACGGCATCGGCTACTTTTCCGGGCGATTGAACATCATTATATGACACAGGAAGGTATTCACCGTTCTTCCCGGCCTTGATTTCTGTGAAGTCAACAGATTTCTTCACCGTCACCAGTCCCGACAATGGAATCATCGCCTTATTACCGGCCTCCGATTTCCGGCCTTCCACCATGGTCTCCGCCAACGTGCGCTCAAGAGATTTCCCCGACGACACCACCGACACCGGGAGATATTCGCTGAATGAACGCAACGTGGTAATCCCCTCATCCTTGAAGGCGGTGCGCAACACACGGTCCACCGTCGAAGGGTCAATATTGTAGAGAGCCATCTTTGAATAATCCGGATAAATGTCTGTCTGCTCACGTAGCGACATGGATTCCGATGGGTCGCCGGCTTTTGCCGATATGTTCTCCATTATATTTATGTATTCCTGCGGAGAATTTCCCTTAGCCTTGTCTCTATGTGTGAGCCGAGCCTCTACGTCAGGCTCCGATGAAGAGAAAATCTTCTCGAATATATTGGCAGGGGGATAGAACGACACCGATGCGAGCGGGTATGACTCACGGAGATGACGCGAAAGGCTCTCCGTAGCCTTCCCGACATCCTCGGAAGAACGCAAACGCACATATACCTCCGTCTCGCTTTGAGAAAGGTCGGGTCCATCGTCGAGCATATAGTCCTGCACACCCACAGCGGCTGAACTCTCTTCTACCGGCACACCGCAGTTCCCGAGCAATTCCTCCACACGCCTCTCGTTTTCCGTGGCCGTTATCATCTCGTTCCAGTCTATACGCGCCATCGTCTCAGTGTGGTCGATTGACGGCATACGCTCGGTCTTCATCTCATCAAAAAACAGCACACACAAGGGGATTGAGGCAAGAGTCAGGCAAATCCACACCCACTTATGGGCAAACACAGCATCCACCCCTTTGTTGTAGATGCTTGCCATGACATTGTCTATATGCTTCGTCTCTTTCCACGTCCTTTCACTGATTGCCCCCTCTTTTTCTCCCTTTTTCTTTCTGCGGGAGAAGAATATCCGGTAAAGCACCGGCAGAAGCATGATTCCCACCACATAAGACATGGCAAGACCGGCTGTTATGGAGAATGCCTGGTCGGAAAATATGGCCCCGGCTATCCCGCTCATGAACACCAAGGGCACGAACACAGCCACAGTGGTGAGCGAGGAACTCAGAAGCGGGGTTATCATTTCTGTCGTGCCCCGGTCGCACGCGTCCATGAGCGGCAGTCCGCGACGACGCCACTGGGTTATATTTTCAGTGACTATCACTGAATTGTCAATCATCATACCCACCGCCAAGATAAGTCCCGAAAGCGAAACCACATTTAGCGACACATGGAACAGATAAAACACCAGGAACGTCAGAATCAAGGCCACCACAATCGACAGACCTATCACAAACGGAGTCCTGACATCACCCATGAATACGGCTGTGATAAGAAAAACGAGTATCAGACCGAGCACCAGGTTCTGCACAAGATTGGAGATTGTGAAGTCGAGAAGGTCTGTCTGGTTGCGGCTGACCGAGAACTCGATATCCGGATATTTCTTCTCCATCGAACCCACGACAGACGCGAGAGACTCCTTCATCTTGTCGATGTTCTCCTCATTCTGCTTTATCACGGCAAGCGTCACCGCACGTCGCCCGTTATATTCCGACAACCCTTGCGGGTCACTCTCCACAATGGAAACCTCGGCGATATCCCCTAACCGGAACACTCTGTTGCCATGGCGGAAATACAGGTTGGCCACATCATCAGGAGTACGGAGCTGATTGGCGACGTTCACATTATATTCATAATACCCTTCCCTTACTGTCATGCTTCCGGGGGTGTAGTTGGCGGAGGTCAGCACATTCTCTATCTCGGCATCCGTGATGCCTGCGGCATCGGTCTTCTCCCTGTCAGGCACCACCCGGAGCATGCGTGCCGGAACTCCGGTCACATCCACCATAGCCACCTCCGGCATCTGCTCAATGCGACGCCTCACCGTGTTGTCGGCGATACGGGACATTTCCAAGAACGACATCCCTACCGTGCGTCCCTCTTTAAGCGTCATGTTGAGATATAGCACCGGTATGTCGGTTGCGCTCGCCTTTATCGCCTTCGGACGCTGCATGTCGCGTGGAAGAGAGTTCATTGCCGCGTCAATCTTCTCATTGACGGCTATGAAGGCAAGGTCGATGTCAATTCCATAGTCGAAATCCATGCGGATGGTGGCCGACCCGTCGCGGGTTTCGCTGTAAATCTCGTTGAGCCCTCCCACCTGCTGCAACTGGCGTCTCACCGGAGCCGTGGCAGTGTTCTCGAGCTCGCGAGCAGATGTGTTGTCCGACACTATCCTGACAGTTATCCTCGGTATGTCGATTGAAGGGAGCAACGACACCGGGATGGCGAAATATGTGACCACGCCAATGATGACAAACGCAAGGAATGCCATCACCACAGCAATCGGTCTTTGTATAAGAAACTTCACCATAACCGGACAATTATTTCACTACCTTCACGGGAGACTCGTGGGCAAGATTGACGTTTCCGCTCACTATCACCGTCATCCCTTCCTCAAGGCCGTCGGAAATCGTGTATTCCCCCATATTCTCAAGTCCCGTATGGACATAATTCCACATTGCCTTCCCCCCTTTCTCATCAAAAGTGAACACAACCTGCCTGCCACTGCGCAACACAACCGCGCTCTTCGGCACCACAAGCTGACGGCCAAGCGACTTCATTACACTCACCTTCACATTCATGCCGTCGTAAAGCCCTTTGCCGGCATCGACTGCCGCATTGACAGTCACCATTCCGTTCTCGTCAACTACCGGATTTATTTCCGTGACACGCCCGGTGAATTCCCCGGACGTTGAATATGGCGAAACCCTCACCCTGTCGCCGGGAGCAAGAAGCGACAGCTCCCCTTCAAGAATCTGGAATGACGCGTCCATCACATTCCCGACTATGGTGCAGAATGGCTTCCCTGACTCCGGACGGTTGAACTCTTTCGCGGCCATATTGGCAATCACTCCATCGAAAGGGGCATACAACACTGTCTGCTCAAGGGCATGCCGTGCCGACTCCAAAGCCACCTCCGCCTCGTTATAACCGCTTCTCAGTTTTGCAAGCCGCATCACATCGTCAGGTATCGTCGAAGCCTTGTCCGGGTCGAAACCCTGTCCTATCAAGGCATCCTTCAACTCAAGCTCAGCCTTTGAAAGGGCATTCTCTGCTTTGCGAAGGTCTTCCCGCTGTTTATAATCATCAAGCGACGCAATCTTCTGCCCCTTCCTTACATGGCTGCCGTTTCTTACCGCTATCGACGATACAACAGCATCCGATGCCGGAAACATGAGTTCGGCACGGTGACGACCTACCACCTTACCGTTGCTGACTATCTCATGACTGAAATCCGTCTCTGAGAGTTTCATGGTTGTCACCTCCGATGTCTTGGAGGGTTCGGTAGCGAGCGCCACCCGGCCTTCATCCCCCCCTCTCTTGTCTTCTTTCCCCTCATTGCATGAGCAGAGGATGCATACCGGCAATATCAATGTGTATATTTTATTCATAAACGTATGGTTAGTCTGTTGTTAGTCAGTTCAGCAATGCAAAGTTAATAAACATACCGATTCATGATATGTCCATATCGTTCAAAATGCACAATAAAATCGTTCAATCTTTGAAAAAACGATTGTCAGGTAGAAGAAACGCCAATATGTAACAAGGTGTAAAATCTAACGATTTTTACACCTGTCTATCGCCACCCATCGCAATCTATTGATACACAACGACCATTTTTCTCAGATTTCTATCGTCCTTTTACGATTTTCTTTCTCGGCACATGTTTTGCGGCAATCCTTCACTCATCTTTTTACAGGACTTTTACAGAGCTTTTACATACAATTTCGCAACCTGCTGATTATCAGCATATGTTTCGACGATGTATTTTCATTCACTCCAGTAAAGTTCTTCAAATTCTTATCAGAATTCTGCACATCTTCATCCACTTCATTGATAATCAAGCTATTTTATAATGTAAATTTCTGCAAAAGCCCTGTAAAACATTTCCGGAGACTGGCATATGCCATCACCGGTCTTTGACGTTACCGGTAATCTCAAACATGAGCTCCTCGTTATTCTCAAACGTCAGAGAAACTCTTCGGAAAAAGTCACCGGCAATAGAATCCATGAATGTCACCTCCAGATTATAGTTCGCACCAGGCAGAACAGTCTTTGCAGAAACTTCGGCCTCCGTACACTCACATGATGTGGTGACATCCCTGACAAATAAAGTGTCGGGCGACTCGTTCCTCAGCCGGAATACATGACTCACCTTGACAGAAGGGGCTATATCACCAAAATCATGGGAGTATGCGTCATTACTGTAATCGTCATCAAAATCCGTAGTGTCCATGCCGGCAATCTGCATGAGATAGACATCCTCCAGCGACGGGGCCATCACCGGATTCCCTATCACACACACCCTGCGGTCTCTATCCAATAAGAATGCCTGTAGGTATAGATCCTTTGGAAGATTATTCAGTCTGTTAAACGAATCCGATTCATCGATAATGACATCATACCGGACAGTGTCTTTCCTTTCCAAAGATAGAAGACGTTTCTCTTCCTTTGTGGCGGCGATAATCAAAAGGGAAACCCTATCGTGTCCTGCCACAGAATCAATCCTTTTCACGAATCTCTCCCAGAAAGGTATATTCATCTTGCACCCGGTGCACCCGACAGAATCATAATATGCCACGATGGTGTATTCACTGTCAGGGGCTTTAATAAAACCGCCACCGACAAGCCTCATGGAATCAGGAAATAAAATTTCCTTTCCACTCCATTCCAAAATCGTGTCTTGATATCCCCTGTTGTTGGCGCAGCCGACAATCAACATGCATATCAACAAGGATATTAAACATCTGAACCTGTTTCCGGAGTCCATCTCTCATATTTTTATTTGAACCGCTCAATTATCGGGGTCGCATCAAAGGCCAACACTCGATCGTTAACGCCATCATGCACTATCAGACGCCTGTTTACCCAATCCATGTCGAATGCATCCGCACATACAGGCAATACACTTCTAAAAACAGGATTCCCGTCCCAATCGAAAACCCGTAGCTCCGACTTGCCCGGGTCTGACGACTGCGAATCGTCCGTCACTCCTTCCCTACATGTAACAGCGAAACCTTTATCCCAGGCGGCTGCCCTGAGGTGAGTACCCTCATCATATTTTATACCTTCCTTGTCCATCTCCCCTATATCAAAAAGCCTGTCACCAACACAGATTGTCTTGAGCTTATCACAATCTTTAGAGAAGATATTTATCCAATTGAGGTAAGCCTTTGCCTCAACAAATTTTCCTGACGACTTGCCATATCCTATCATGGCCACCAGAAGATTCAGATTCGCACCGCTCTGCACTCTCACGGCATCTTCCCCCTCTGTCGCTTTAATCCTCTCCATGGAGTCTCCAACACAATAATACTTGCTGAGTCCTGTTATCGAATCGTTGGGCAACGACATAAACACCGAGGTTGAATCGCAAACTACAGTGGCCCATGCCTTCTTCATAGATCGATTGGCACTGCGTTCTGTAATACTGCCCTTTCCACCTGATATCAAGTCTGAGATATTAGCCCTCACGATTGTACCCCTATGTCTATTAGGGATATACGCAACCAATGAATCGTTCTCCGTATTAAAATATGAGAAATCGACATTCGCAACAGAATAAGTGAATTCAGCTGGACCCTGGCCAATCGAAAGGAAATCCGCATACTTTTTTCTTCCATCACAAGACAACACGCTCCAGTTCGACTGATGGTTTACAACTATCACCGAGTCAACCACCCTTATTCCATGCACGCCGATTTCATCACATTGAAAGCTTTTATCTTCCGTAAGAGGTGAATCATATTCCCAATCGGTTATAAATCTGACACCGTCCTCAGTGTCTTTTGGTGTCCCGCATGACACCAGGATAAAAAGCAGAAAAACTGCCAAAGTAAACTTCTTATTCATAATATTAGAATTATATAAATTATTTATGTCAGGTCATCCGACCAAAATCACGATATGACAATATCAAATGACCTGACTAAAAACACCTCGTAAAGCTTTATATGAGAAGATACAAAATATATTAAACCTTCTACATGTCTGACAGCCAAATCCTATAACAGGCACTCGCATCATCCGAAACATGACACTTCCATCCCATAGCAAACAAATGCAGGGACATACCCTCGACATGTTGTTTTTGGCTACCAATTACTTACATTCCAACACCCCATCAAACGCCCCATAGGCACGTCTCTTCCTGAATCTCTACGCAGCGATTGACTTCGGCATGTTGAACCACACCATATGGTATCGTTCCAATGTTTTGTGAGCCATTATAGCATAGCCTTTATTCTACCTTCTCATATAATAACCTCCCGACTTCCCTAATTGCCGCCACTATCGGGATAGACAGCACATTCTGACATTGGCTCCACACCCGGTTTCCCTTGTATATATTTGCAAGTTCCGCAATAAAATGTCAAGGATGCCTTATCATATATCAAAGAGGTATGGCATTCCATCATAACCGGAGATTCAGGTTCACCGGGAAGAGCACGAAGATTTGCGAGCTGAATCGCTGTCAACTCAGATGTGGCGTCGCCTGACGACGCCTGGGCAACGCCTGCGAAAGCGAAGGCAACTGCCATAGCAAGAGAATAATAGATTCGTCTTTTCATGGGCTAAAGAATTTAGATAAACTGTGTTTCATGGATTTCAATCATAAATACAATCTGTGCCGGCAAAAGTCAATTGTATCATACAATAAAAATCTTATATCTCCATAACGTTGCATAAAAACAAATATTGTGTATTAATGCAAAATTATTTCATATTCCGGTGCAAATCGCAAAATAGTATTAATCAAGTTGACGAACACCTTATACTCCGACTCAATATGCACTATTTCAATTTCCCTCCGATTCACTCGAGCCGTTCTATTATCGGGGTCGCATCATAGGCCAATACCATGTCCTCATATTCATCATGGACAATCAGCCTTCCATTTCGTAGATCAAATCCAAACACATCAATCTGAAAGGGGAAAACAGTCCTATATATCGGCCTGCCATCCCAATCAAACACCTGCAAATCACTTTTACCATAATTGCCATTATCCTTATCACCGACAACCGGGCAAATGGCGCCAAAACAATTATCACATTGAGCCAGCACAGAATATCTCTTCGGGAACATACGCTCTTCAAGTTGCTCTATCTCTTCAACACTGTCGAGTTTGTCTCCGACACATATTGTCAACGCATCGCCGGAATCAAGTCCATACAGATGAATTCTATTCAGGGAATAAAACCCTTCCACAATTTTTCGATGTTTCGCGTTGAAGAGTGTCTGATGTCCCAACAGATTTGATTTCTGCGCGTCTTTCACACACATTCCATTAAACCGTTCCGTACCTGGAATGACGTATATGGAATCTCCGATTGAGACAAGCCTGGAAACGGCTGTACGTTCATCATTGAATGCAAGTAGAAAATAGCTTACGGAATCAATGGGAACTACATCCAAGGTTGGTGCCGAAAACGGTGGAATATCCATCACCTCCTCCGCGACAGGAGTTATCCCGGCTACCAAATTGTCAATATTTGCCCGCACTATCTTACTCTTCATCAAATCGGGAGCATATACCACCAAGGAATCATTTTCTGTGACGTACCCGCAATAATTAGACTGAGGGATAAACATAACAAATTCTCCGGGTCCCTGGCCGATTGAGAACATCTCCCCCAACTTCCGTTTGCAATCAATAGTAAAGATTCCCCAATTTTTATCATTGCTTAAAATCATTACCGAATCCAAAACCCTGATTCCTCTCACTCCAATCTCATCACATTCAAAACCGACATCTGCAACAAGAGGATTATCAAATTCCCAATCCCTGACAAACATGATGCCGTCTGATTCAATCATCCCATCTCTTCCTGATGTACATGAACATACAAACAGCACAAGCAAAACCATAAAATGCACCGATTTACCCATAATCCTGAATTTATTATCGTTAGTTGTATTTATGCCATGCCCGAAAATGCCCTTTCTCACTTATCCTAATAACAGTTGTCACACCTTAACTCACGAATGCAACTTGTCAAAAGAATAGTATCAATCATCCTTTTTCAAGCACCAACCATCATTCGAAACTATGAGTCATTTTTTAATGGCATGGAATTGTCAATATTACTCATAGTTATGAATATATAATGATATCCTAAATTACAAATAACATTAGTTTTGTCATTTATTATTCACATATTCATTTGTTTACAAAGCAAACTGAAGAAGGTTCCACACCCGGTTCTCCGGGAATTTCGCTACATGTGCCGCAATAGAAAACCTTCACACCCGGTTTCGTTTTCACAGACGTGTAACACGTATATTCTATCGGAGATTCAGGTTCACCGGGAAGGGCACGAAGATTTGCGAGCTGAATCGCTGTCAACTCAGATGTGGCGTCGCCTGACGACGCCTGGGCAACGCCTGCGAAAGCGAAGGCAACTGCCATAGCAAGAGAATAATAGATTCGTCTTTTCATGGGCTAAAGAATTTAGATAAACTGTGTTTCATGGATTTCAATCATAAATACAATCTGTGCCGGCAAAAGTCAATTGTATCATACAATAAAAATCTTATATCTCTTAACGTTGCATAAAATACAAATATTGTGTATTAATGCAAAATCATTTCACATTCAGGTTCAAATCGCAAAATAGTATTAATAAAGTTGACGAACACCTTATATCCCTCCGACTCAATATACACTATTTCAATTTCACTCCGATTCACTCGAGCCGTTCTATTATCGGGGTCGCATCATAGGCCAACACACGATCGTTCACCCTATCATGCACTATCAAACGCTTGTTAACCCAATCTATGTCAAATGCCTTTACATATACCGGTAATTTTCTGACAATTAAAACTGTTTTGAAACACCGTTCAGTGGAATCGGAGTATTCTCGACTTTTGACTTTACACTCTTTGCGAATTATAAAAATGGCTTTTTCGTGATATTTTAGCAAGAAATCCGAAGCTATAATCTAAAAGTCTAAGAAATTTGTTGTAACTTTGTAAACTACTTAACAATAGGAGATAAAATCATGGCAAGACCAATAGCAGAAACACCGATTCTTACAGGCGATGATGCTGTGCGCTTTGAGAAACTCAGGATGGAAGTCGAGAGTCTCAGCAAAGAACAACGTGCCGAGAATACAAGAAAACTCAAGGAGGCGGTTAAGAAAGCTAAGGAATACATTACCATCTGCATATAAGAAGATGAAACTTGTAAAACTTACTCCCGATACCGAACTTGCAGGGTTTGATTGCGGTGATGAAGATTTGAATAATTTTCTTGTCGAGGATGCCAAAGGTTTCCTCGACAAACGTATTGCCACATCTTATATTTTGGAAGATGATGGCAATATCGTTGCGTATTTTTGTCTCCTGAATGATAAAATCAGCCGTCAGGATGTGACGAACAGTCAATGGAAAAAGATTAAGGGAGGATTTCCAGAGCGTAAGCAATTCGGAAGTTATCCGGCTATTAAAATTGGCAGATTCGCTGTATCGTCACAGTATAAAGGGCGTAACATCGGTACTGACCTGATGAACCTCCTAAAAGGCATGCTCAACGAGAATCCCAATTACTCCGCTTTCCGTTACCTAACTGTTGATGCGTATCTATCCGCCATAGATTTTTATCAAAAGAATGACTTCAAGATATTATCAGAGAAGATTTTGGGCGACCACACCCGTTTGATGTTCTTCGATATGATGGAGTTGGAATAATTAGCATTATTCGCATAATGCAA
>JAIDXM010000062.1:0-226 GCA_029058745.1 Muribaculaceae bacterium | reverse complement strand
ATTTAATATAATCAGAAACGATGAAAAAAATCATATACTTATTGATTGCGATTCTTGCATTTGCTATTTCTTCTTGCTCGAAGTCAAATTCCCGATATAATAGGGATATAGACAATGCCGAAAAGGTGATGCAAAGCAAGGCAGACAGTGCATTATCCATATTGGAGACGATTGACCCTTCCGAATTAAAGGTTGACTCCATACGGGCTAAATATCATTATCTCAT
>JAIDXM010000061.1 GCA_029058745.1 Muribaculaceae bacterium | reverse complement strand
TTCGAACCCTGGGTACCCGTAAGGGTACAACGGTTTTCGAGACCGTCCCGATCGACCACTCCGGCATCTTTCCTCGGTAGTTTTTGATAGCATTGCAAAATTACAACTTTTTTTTTATTCGGCAATGTTTTTTTCTGCAAAAATCTCCCGCAATCGTCCAATTCTCTGATTATATATAAATTATATCACAAGATGTTTTTTAGCATAGTTATGTCGTTTCGGCGTTTTTTAGTGTTTATATAATAGGAGCGGTCTGTATTAATGCAATCTCATGCTCTTTACATGGATTCCATACATCCTTTGCGCTTGCATCGTTGTTTAATATGAACAGGTCTCCTTTATAAATATTAGTAAAAACAATAAAGCGATATCCGCAAAATTCCGATGTATGATTCAATCGCACATGCCGTAATGACTCCGGCAATTGTTTAGCGATGAAGCATGCTTGCAGTCGGGGATGTCGCAAACATTACAAAAAAATAGTATGTCAGAAAAAAGAATTATCCCTCCTTCTCAACTTATTATCAATGAAGACGGGTCTGCATTCCACATTCACCTGCGTCCTGAGCAGATACGCGACAATATAATCCTGGTCGGAGATCCCGGGAGAGTAGATATGGTGGCCTCTTATTTCGATGAGATTGATTACGATGTCTGCTCCCGTGAATTCCATACCATAGCGGGGAAGTACAAAGGAAAGGAAATCATGTGTATCTCGCACGGCATCGGTCCTGACAACATAGAGATTGTCTTGACTGAGCTTGACGCGTTGGCCAATATTGATTTCAAGACTCGCACTGTGAAACCGGAACACAGGACATTGAATCTTGTCAGGATAGGCACATCAGGGTCATTGCAGTATGACCTTAAAATCGGAGACTTTGTAATTGCCGAGAAAGGGATGGGGTTTGACGGGATACTGAATTTCTACGCAGGGAGAGATGAGGTGTGCGACCTTAAGTTTGAGAGAGAGTTCTGCCGTCATGTCGGTTGGGACTCCACATGGGCTGCCCCTTATACTGTAGATGCAGACCCAGGACTTGTGGAAAAAATCGGACGTGACGATATGGTAAGAGGTTTCACAATTGCAGCAGTAGGATTCTATGCCCCCCAGGGACGTATGGTAAGGCTCGCGTTGAAAGACCCTGACCTGAATTCAAAAATCGAGAGCTTCCGCTATGACGGACGACCGATAACAAATTTCGAGATGGAATCCGCATGTCTTCAGGGGATGGCTCGTCTTCTTGGCCACAGAGCAATGACAGTGTGCTGCATCATCGCGCAAAGACGAGCCGAGGATGCCGACACCGATTACAAGCCTTCGGTGAAAAAACTTGTGGAAACGGTACTTGACCGATTTACCGGCAACCGCTGAATTCAACCGGCAGGATAATACTTCATCAAAGAGTCAGGCTCCGACATCACACAGGGCCTGACTCTTTCCATTCCATAACATCCTATGAAACGGAGAACCTGTTGCCTGGATGCCTAATGACAATCCCGTCGAACTCCATCTCACCCAATACAGACATCAGTCCTGAAATCGGTATCAAAGTCAGGGAATGGATACGGTCGATTTGCATTGGCTCGGCGCTGAAACGCAGTGTGTCATATACAAGTTTCGCTTCCCCGTCAAGTTCGGGGAACAGGTTTCGTTGCAACACACCGGCGGGAATACCGAACGGTTGCCACCCGACATGCTCAATCAAGTCGGCGGCCGATGTTATGAGGCAGGCCTTCCCACGGCGTATCAGCATATTGCATCCCGAACTCAATTTATCGGAAGCCCTGCCTGGAAGAGCCATGACATCACGGGAATACGAAAATGCCGTGTTGGCGGTTGACATCGCACCCCCCTTGATGTCGCTTTCGGCTACCACCGTGACATCACAAAGTCCGGCCACAATACGGTTGCGCTCCAGAAACCGCTGTCTGTAAGGCTGCTCCCCGAAGGGATATTCGGAAAGAATCGCGCCTCCGTTTTTCACAATCATACGCGCAAGGTCGCGATGCTGTGCGGGATATATCATGTTCAGGCCATGAGCCACGACAGCAACCGTAGGGAGACCTGCTTTCATAGCCGTCGTGTGGGCCACAGCGTCAATTCCATAGGCGAGACCGCTCACAACCGTCAAATCAGGAAAGTAGGCCGCGAGGTCTTCAATAAGCCTGCTTGTGAAATCCACCCCATACGGAGTGGGTTTACGGGTGCCTACCACACTGACCATCTTAGCGCTGTCAAGGTCAGCGTCGCCAACTCGATAAAGGAACACCGGGGCATCGGAAGCCTGCGACAGCCTTACCGGGTAGTCGTCATCAAGAAGGAAATGTCCCGATATATTATGACGCTGCATGATTTCCCATTCCTTTCTTGCCTTGAACAGGACTTCATCGCGCTCCATACGCTGAAATGCCTTTCCCGCACTCAAGCCCAATGCAAGAGAGAGAGCCGGAGTGTCAAGTGTAAAGAAATCCTTTGGCGACAAGCCTCGCGTCTCCATCTCCCTTACGACTGAGGAGGTGACATGCTTCTGCATGGAAAGCGCAATCTTATAAACTATTTCATGGTCAGGCATAACAGCGAATCAATTACTTGATGAACTTTGAAAACACGGCGGCGAGCTCGTCTCCACGCGACAGCTTGCCATCCTTGAGCACAACCACAGTGACCACAGCCTCAGCCACGACATCTCCATTAGGTTTTATTATATCCTGATGGAAAATAAAGCGGGGACCTTTCCGGTCAAGCCTGAGACAACTGAGAAACGTCTCCCCTCCCCTTAGAGATGTCCTGTATTCAATCTCTATCTTACGCACCACGGCGTCAATGCCATGATTGTGCATCTCTATGAACGACAACCCCGCGTCAGCGCAAAATTTATGCCGTGTGTGTTCCATATAATGGAGATAATTCGCATTGTTGACAATCTGCTCGCAATCGAGCTCATAGTCCCGAACCTCCATATCCATAATAAAGCAATAACGCTTATTGTCTTTCAATATTCTCATAAATTCAATCTTTGGTTTCGTTAGTATTTCTTATACCCTCGGCAATCATGCCGACAGCCTTCACAAAAGAATCAGAGTCGGCGAACGAAGAAACCGGAATCCACAGGAATCCATCCCCGCGTCTCCTGGGGATAAGGGTGACATCGTCCGCGCCTATCGAGAAATTGGCGAATTCAGAGTAAGGTATGGCTCTTACGTCACAAGCCTGATTCTCCCCTACGCCACGGTCGTCATCCTCGTCAATCATGTAAAACGTAACATCCATGGCATCTGCACCGAAGGCGATGTCATGCTCTACAATATTCGCCACACTCATAGGTTTCAATCCATGAAAAAGATACAGTGTCGCCAGCATTGCGGGCAGAAGGATGAATAGGAGCATCAACACGACAATCATCCACTCCATTCCGGCGATCAAAGAAGCAATCGCCGACAGGAGCAGCATTATCGTGAAAGCCGCGACCCATGGTTTGCCGTACATAACAAATAGCCTTACAGCCATCATGGAATGTTTCATCCGGTACACTCCGGTCTGCGGCATATCCTTATCCGGGGAAAAAGAATCCATATCCATTATCTATTCTCCCCGTTTCTCACGGAATCTGCGATATGTCTCCATATTCTTCGGGACAAGGACCTGTACATATCCCGTGCCATCAGCATTATACAGCTTTTCCATATCGATATACTTCTCTCCATTTCCCTTCTTTATCGGGAATACCTCATCCCTTCTTGCCTTCACCCTGTCGCCCATAACAGAATGCCCATTAGCGCCCCCTCTGAGTTCATTGTCAACTCCGTCCGGACGACACCATACCGGGACAATCTCCGAACAAGGCGGATACCCCAATCCTGTCCACATAATATACTGACTGCCCACAAAATCTGCCGACGGTATAGAATCGCGGTCGATAGGCCTGCATCCCTCAATCACCACTGATGCCGTAGATTTATACCTTGGGATGAAATCCTGGTCCACTACCCACCTTTCATGTCCATCGGCATAATCCCTCTTCTTCAGGTCGTGCCAAAAACGACGGCTCACTGTCTCGGTTAGCAACTCAGGAGTCACGGAACGGTCTCTCACGTACGGCTCCAGCATATGGCATGCGTTGGCTTCCCTCACAAATCCGAAACCCTCATCCGGACGTCCCGAATGGCTGTAGTTAGTTCTTATAAGCACACTGCCTTCAGCATCCTTCAAATCGAATCTTTTGTATGAGTCATTGTTGGTCTCAAAGAAAGCACCGTCGCCATATGCGTCTATCACCCCGAAGTTAGCCTCAACACCCATAGGTCTCGGCAATCTGTCGAGGAAACGAGCGAAGTCATCCACCGTATGGCAACATTTCAAAGCCTTAGCCATGAGATAGCCTTCCTTGTCCATGTCCTTTGCAGGTACCTTGTCATCCTTTATATTGTAGGAAGCCGTATTCATAATGGCAAACCCGGCCTCATTCATCCCCATCCAGGCCTGTTCAAGCTTTCTGTCATCGGCATTGAATAGACCCACATACGATAACTCTCCGGCATTTCCCTTTACAAACTCCACCTTGTTGTCGATAGTGCTCGTGTCTCGGTTTTTCCATAACAGCGGCCTCCCATAGGGGGTGGCGTCAGCTCCGATAATTGCAGAAGTGCATGCCAAAGCCTCAACGATTCCAAGCATCACACAACAAATCAATAGTCTCACACGTTTAGTCATAGTCGCAATTTTGCATTATTGTTACATCCGGCTATCACAAAGCATTCGCCCCGTCATGGGCCGGCTCGGAATATTCCCCCACCGCACAGGCAGACGGGATTTATTTTTACAAAGATAATCAAAATAATGATACGATGACATTACCATCTGACCCAAACATCCTCGTGAGCATGATTAACATGAAACTACGCGACGGCGGCTTTGACTCCCTTGCTGATTTCTGCCTCTCCGAAGGCGTTGACCAGACAGCAATAGTGACAAAACTGTCGGAAGCCGGATTTGAATATAATCCGGAAAACAAGCAATTCAGATGACTGGAGCCGATTGCTGTGCAATCGGCTCCATCTTCTATTCGGCAAACAATGAATTCCTACAGGTCGGAATAAGCAGGCGTAAAGGTGTCGCCATATTTTATCTCCCCTGTAGTGGCTCCCTTTTCAAGCCACCTCACACGTTGGTCGGAACGTCCATGATTGAATGATTCCGGCACTACATATCCCTGAGCCTGCTTTTGCAGATAATCGTCACCGATTTTAGAAGCGGCATTCAATCCCTCCTCTATATCTCCGGGTTCCAGCGAACCGAACATCTTATTGTCATGATAAGCCCAGACCCCGGCATAAAAATCTGCCTGGAGTTCCGTCCGTACACTCACCTGATTAGCCTGTGTCTGCGACATGCGCGACATTTGCCCATGCGCTTCGTCAAGAGTGCCCAACAGATGTTGCACATGATGACCCACCTCATGCGCGATTACATAAGCATAAGCGAAATCACCTCCGGCACTCATCTGCTTATCCATCTGGTCGAAAAAGGAAAGGTCAATATACAGAGTCTCATCGCCTGAACAGTAGAAGGGCCCGACAGCGGAGCTTGCCGACCCACACGCCGACTGCACCGACCCCGTATAAAGCACCATCTTCGGAGCCCTGTATTGGAGCCCAAGTTTCCTGAACTCCTCTGTCCACACATCTTCAGTTCCCGCAAGAATCTGCTTGGCGAACTCTGCATACTCTTCCTCGCGGGGCGTGGGTTTATAGTCGCCCCTGATTTCACTCGAGGTCGCAAACCCGCTCCCCTGGTTTATCACACTGAGCGGATTTCCTCCGGAAAGCCATACAAACAAAGCCGCGACAATCAGACCTCCGATTCCTCCGATACCAGCAATCTTCGTACCAGTCTTCATCCCGCGTCTATCCTCTACATTATCGCTGAGTCTTCTTCCATCAAGTTTCATATATCAAATATAGTGTTTAGTGGATATTAACGCACGACATGCCTAACAACGACACATCCTTACTGAATAACGTATCAAACATGACAAAGTATCTCGCCATAAATAATATTTCTTTAATATTCCATCCACGGCTCACCTCACAATGTTAAGGGGTGTTGAATAAGATTAAACGTGCATAACGCATCCAACATATATGGCTCACAGTCGTTTTAATAGTACAAAAAGCAATGAAGCAATATGGATAAGTATTCAAGGTTTCGTGAGAAAGATTGGATACGGTTTAAGTTTAGTTAGATATAGTTTATAGTGGAATCGTGAGAGGGGCGTAGTGGAAGCGCCCCTCTCTTTTTTATAACTCCTTTATCACTCTTGCCGGATTCCCGGCTATCACGACATTGGAGGGGAAACTTTTTGTGACGACTGCGCCTGCCCCAATCACAACATTGTCCCCTATCGTAACACCTGGAAGAATCACCGCATCTCCCCCTATCCATACATTGTGGCCGATAGCGACCGGTTCTGCCCATTCCACACCGGTGTTCCTTTGCTGCGGATCCAACGGATGGCATGCCGTATAAATACTCACATTCGGTCCTATGAAAGCGTGATCGCCTATAGACACTCTCGCCTCATCCAGAATGGTAAGATTAAAATTGGCGAAGAAATCTTCCCCGATGAATATGTTACATCCGTAGTCGCACCTGAATGGCTGATTAATATGGAAACGTTGCCCACAATGACCAAGAGTCTCTCTGATAATGGCTTTCTGTCTATCCGTATCCGACGGATGAAGGTTGTTGAACGTCCACAATCGTCCCCTTGTCTCCTCAAGACGTCGCAGGAATTCAGGATGCACGGCGTCATACACCTCTCCATGCAGCATCTTATTCCATTCTTTTTCAAAATCTTCCATAGTTTATCTATTGCAATACATTTATAAAAAAAAATTGATTGTCGTCCCGACAACCAATCTTCTGTTAACCTTAAAATCTAATACCATGAAAAACTCACTGCAAAATTACAAATTATTTTTCATACAATGTTGCAAAACATAAAAAATAATTTGCATTTTAACATTTATTTACATCATTGACCATTATCGTCACATGAAATCATATTATTTAACACATATCTCTATATCAATTCCTGCCTCATTGAACCGGATATCACGAAGCTCAAAATTTTTTACAAATACATTCGCCGGTTTAATCTTAGACAGACTGATGTCAATACTGTCATTCTCAACAGTTATTCCAGGTTTGATATCAGGATATCTATCAATAAGGTAGTTCAAAGCAAGTCCAACCACCTTATCTACCCCGGCCAGAATGCGGTAATTGACCATAACACCGCTTTTCCGGACTGACTTCACATATAGCCTTACCGGAATAGGAAGAGTGACAATCAGAGCTCTTTTCTTCACCACAGCCTCTATTGCCCTCTCCTCCAGAAACGAGAATCTTACAGTCTGTCCATATCGCTGGAGCAGAATCTCGCTCAACTCACTATAACTTACAGAAATCTTCATACCAACTCATCAAAAAGTTTTAACTACATGATGTAGGCAACACTTTCCCGCATCTACATCATATCTTGACTCTTTCCACACTCTCCTCTCCAAACCATTCGGACAGACGCTCCTTTGCCTTAAGATGCACTTCAGGCGTGATATTGTCTCGTATCTTCCTAAACACAAGCATAAGCACTGCGAAATCATCGGTAAATCCCACAACCCCCAGGAGATCAGGAATAAAATCAATAGGACTAATGAAATAACCTAACGAGGCGAGCACCATTGCACGATCCTTTAGCGGCACATCCTTCCCGAGCAGTGAATAATATAGCACCAACACCATATACACCACATTTGACCCTGCCACCTTTCCGACATCCCCGATTTTTTTGAATAGTCGGTCGCTGTCGAATGAGTCCCTGAACTTATCTATCCTTTCATTGAAATATCGGTTCAGGGCTTCAAGAGCCGATTGCCTGCCTGACTTCAAGTCAATGTATCTCTTACGGAATTTCGCCGACATCCGGTCATAATTTCCCTTCACATCAACCATCGACCTTCCAATGCCAGACACAAGTGGCCTGCAGATGTCTCTGGCACGATCAATTTTGTTTTTCAGATATCCGTTCATAATTATACGTCCTTTAAAATCATAAACAACTATCAGCGTCCAATAGATGATTGACACATCTTATATATGCAATTGGCATGCCACATCAGAGACATGGCATGCCAATTATAACAAGACACCAATCTTATTTCTTAGAAAGATTATCAATCTCCATCGGAATCACCTCCTGAAGATATATCGCGTCCAAACTCCACATGGCGGCGTCGTTCGTGCTTATCGGAAGCATCTCCGTCTTAGGGGCCGGCACTTCCGGAGGGTATATTGTCGTGATTGTAGTCTTCGGGGCCTCTGTATGCTCGAGACGAGTAAGCAAATCCGTCCACGTCTCATGCGCCATGTCAAGGTCACTGTTCTGATAGGCGGCATATCCGTGGAGACGGGAAACCCTGAAACGGTTTTTGCTCACCGTCCTTGCCATCTCCTTGTATCTGGCGGCATGGTCGAGCCACGCGTCATCCCATTCAGGCATATCAATCATATCCTTAAGCTCATTCACAATCTCAAAACCACCCATTATCGTCATAAGATGGTTGGTGGTCTGGAGTTTCGGATCGCACTCAGTAGTAATCACACCGGTGGCCGGGTCATATCCAAGAGCGAGCGGGCCTGTAAACATCCTGTTGGGAAGAGCCACTATACTCTTCATTCCAGTGATAATCTTATCGCGATAGGCGGTGTTGCCGGTCCTCTCCCATTCAGTCATCCAGTTGCCCACATACGAAAGCCAGTCGGGACCAATGCGCAGACGGGCAGGGGCAGTACACGGATATTTGTCTCTCGGTTCGGCAAGACGCATAGGGTCAAGAGTATAGAGAAGTTGGTCAGCATCCTTGACCTCAGTCATAAGGTCGCCGGCACGCTCATCTCCGGTAAGATAATAATAGAAACGGTTCCAAGCGGCCTGGCTGATACGCCCCTCCTTCGCGCCACAACCCCAGTGGCTCACATTGTGACGGCTTCCGAGCCCCTTATTGTCGCCGATATGATATACGTCAACCTCTCCACAATGACGGAACATAGCCTCAGCCATTTTCCAGATAGAGGGGTCGCCGGTTCTCAGGAAGTTATACCAAAGCCACATCGGGGAAGCGAGCTCAGTGTTGTCCCAGGCGAAACCGCCGACATCATATTTCCACTCATGCCTTACAGGGTCGTATGCATGCATCATGTCACCATAATGCCAGAATCCATACCACTTGTTGTGCTCCACGGCATCCTTATAGAAATCTATATAACCCTTCAGCTTCGCCTCAACTTCCGCCCTCCTGGCATTGCTGCTGTCGGGGAGACTCCAGATTCCGAAGGCCCTGCGGGAATGAAGATATTCCGGAGTCGGGAGAAGGATATTGTTCTGCTGGAGCGAGAGCGCATTCTTGGCAAAGTCATGTTTTCCGGAATACCCTCCCTGAGGAAGTATCGTAAGCTCTGATGTACGCGCCACACCATAGGGAGTGCTCATACCCTCCTGCACATCCTCATAGCTTGAGATAAGGTCGTGCGCACGGTTGTCATAATGGCGCAAATCCATAGGCGCAGCATCTGGCGACCATAGCCATGCCGTCATAGTGGCATTTGGGGTAGTGGCATTTGAGATTTCAATTGACGAGGGATATGACTCCCAGAAATCCTTGATATTAAGGCCAAGGCCACCACTGACATCTCCGGCGAAAGCGTAGCCGGAGCTCCTTGTCCCGGAGAATGTCCCAATCCATGGGTTGTTGTCATTAGCACGTTTACGGATTTCATATGAATCTGCCGTGAGCTGCGACAACCGATAAGAATTCCACGATGCCCAATCATTTATAAGCTTCTGATTATATTCATTGAAGGCATCCATCTCAGGGATTCTCTCTCCCCTCATCTGCATCTGCTGAAGGACAGGCTCGCCGGTGCCTCTCTTGTTAGGGTCAAGATTGAGCACCCTGCGACCCACAAGAGGTTCCACAGGTTCACTCCAGACACCACCGTCAGCTCCGGAAAACGCCACATGTCTGTTATACAGGGCCTCTCTCATAGGCACGTCAAACCTAACTCCAAGACCTCTTATGAAATCCTTGTCCTGATCGCCGTCATATATGAAGGAATGCACCATCTTGATTTCTGGCGAATTCCCGTAAAAATACAAACGCACCACGAAAGGAAGCCACTCGCGGCCATCCTCTCCTACATGTACACCGGTAGCCTTGACCAATGCACGGTTGCCGCCGGCACGTTCAATCTCAACAGACGAAACCTTGCTGCTGTAATTGCTGAAGGTTATGCTTTTGGTAGTCTCAATCACCGGCTCACTCTGTGTAGAGGCCACAAGCTTTCCATTCCTGGCGACAGTGATACCATCATATACAAGACTATCGATAAAATTGACACCCGACTTTGGGATAAACGCCTTTATTTTTCCGGTGTTTATGACAAACGCACCGTTATCATCACTCACGCTCAGTGAAGAAGCGGCCATCGCACCTCTTTTACCTTTCCCCTTGGCAGCTACCTTTGTAACCTTAATATCAGATTGTCCTTCAGGCATCACTCCGGCCACGGCCATCCACTTTACAGACCCGTCTGGCCATGTCGCGAGATTCCAGGTATCTACAGGTATTGCCTTGCCGTCGGCTGTAGAGACCGCCACAGTCTGAGAGCTGGTCATTTCCCCTTTTCTGAAAGGGATACCCATAGTGACGGGGCGGTCAGTGCCGGGAGTGCCGTTTATCCATCTCACAGGAATATCGGCTACATCATCTGATTCCTTCGTCCATTTGAAATTGGTGATTTTAGCACGCGACTCTGTCGTCCGGAAACCAAACCATCCTTCCGACAGAGGATTGGGGTCTCGGAAATCAACAAGACGTTTCCCATCTATATAATACTCAGTCCTGCCGTTTTTGGTTGAAATCTTTATATGGTACCATTTGTTGGGTGTCAGCAGATTCTCCGCATCAGTATATTCGCGAAGAATCTTCGGACGCATCTCGGCATTCGTGATTCCTTCCCGGTTGCCGTCATATCTGCGGAACCTCGTAGTGGAATTATGGTTTCCTCCATATCCGAGATAATACAATTGCAAGGCATAACAGTTTACAAACTTGCCATTCCTTTCTTTCTCATTTTTCCATATGTCGGAAGCGTTTGGATCCGACGCCATCCAGAAACAGTTCAAGTCACTCAATCGATCGCCCGGTTTTTCATCCATTACACATGCGTCATACTCTATGGTGACATTCCCGCTCATTTTCTCCTTTCGCCAAAGGGTCAGGCCCTTGGGTGCGGTCATCTCAAGAGTGTCGCCATGGAAAGTCAACTTATAGTCCGGTGATTCCGACTCCACCTTCCAGTATTTGCCGAAATCCTTTTTGCTCAACCCTGAAACATTGCCATCCGCGTTCGCAAGAAACGGGACCAACAAAGTAAGGGCCACAAACATCAAATAGTTTTTGTGCATATCAGTTAGGTTATTGATTATATTCTTATGGATAGGACTCCATGCAGCGCGCCTGATTTTCTTTTACAAGGAATAACGCACTAAAATAGGAAGCCTTACGGCAACCTCGTCAAAGTTTATGCAAAAATACATAAAAAATAGATAACATAAAAACAATTATCTTATCAAAAAGCATTCCGATAGCACGAAGAAATCTCCGGACTCGACTTACAACAATGTATAACGCTTAGCCGACATAACAGCAATACACTAATACACAACCATATATCACACGCAATCCTTATTAAGGATATTATTCGAGTATGTATAAAAAAATAATTGATTGTCTCACGACAACCAATCTTCTTGTTAACCTTAAAATCTAATACCATGAAAAACTCACTGCAAAATTACAAATTATTTTTCATACAATGTTGCAAAACATAAAAAAAATTACATCATTTAATCAAATTTAACAATACTCCAACCATGGCTTAATAAATTAACATTCCATAACTATATTATTTTCATAAATCTTATGAACACAACACACTATTTCACTTATCATCAATACATCATATCAATATCACCAATTATAAAACTCAAAATCCGAATCATCCACCATCAGTAGCAGACAAACATTCTATATAATGCAATATTACCATTGTCAAAATCTTTGAGACAAAATCACGTTATCAATATAACGACGACAAACATAACAACGCATGGCTTATGGATGGTTAACATCGCGGCCTCTCTCCCACCCCGGATTTCATACCATCATCAAGGTATGTAAGTTCACTAATTTCCGACCATTTGGCATCATAGAAAGGATATCGTCGCAAAAACTATATAATGAAAGATTATACAATTTCAAAATCCTATAAATGATTTAAACATATCGTTCATAAAGCATATAGTTTTTTACAACCCTCATAATGCATCATGACAGATGAACCAAATACCTTCATTTATGAACAGTTTCTTTAAATATGCGATTATGTCAACAATGACAGGCGCATTATTCGCGTCATGCTCCTCCTCTACGAAGTTGGAGTATCCGGCGGCGCCAACCGACCAAAGCGTCTCAGACGACTATTTCGGCACCAAAGTGTCAGACCCCTACCGTCCTCTTGAAAACGACACGGCTCCCGCGACTCTCGAATGGGTGAAAGCGGAAAACGCCGTAACGGAGAAGTATCTGTCAGGGATTCCTTTCCGAGAGAAAATCCGCGAGAGGCTGACCCACCTCAACAATTACAAGAAGACGGGGCTCCCTTCAAAAGGGAAAGACGGGAAATATTATTATTACGAGAACGACGGCCTGCAGAACCAGTCAGTACTCTACCGCTCCGACTCTCTTGGCGGCACTCCGGAAGTATTCCTCGACCCAAACACTCTATCCGACGACGGGACTGTAGCGCTTCAGGGGGTAAGCAAGTCGAACAACGGGAAATACACAGCGTATATCATATCGCGTAGCGGTTCTGACTGGAATGAGATTTTCGTGATGGACACCGAGAGCAAAAAGCTTCTTGATGACCATATTGAATGGGCGAAATTCACTGGTGCAAACTGGGATGGAGACGGATTCTACTATAGCTCTTACCCTCGCCCCGAAAAGGGGAAGGAATTCTCAAACGCCAACGAAAATCATCAGATATATTACCATAAAATCGGCACGCCGCAGAGCAGCGACCGCCTTGTTTATCAAGACGAATCACATCCTCTCCATTTCCACTCCGCATATGTTCCTGAATCGGAAGACCTACTTTTCGTAATAGGCTCAGGGGAGGGCAACGGCAACTCCTTAATGGTCAAGAATCTCAAGTCAAAAGGCGACTGGATAGTAATGGAGCCATCTCAAGACCATGAGATGAACATCATGGATGTCGCAGACGGAAAGATATATATCCTCACAAACTGGAACGCGCCAAAAAACCGACTTATGGTAGCGGACTCAAAGGCTCCACAGCGTGAAAACTGGAAAGAGCTTGTGCCGGAAGGCGACGGTGTGATGACAGGAATGCAATTCGCAGGCGACAAGATGATTGTCTATTTCGAAAAAGACGCTTCCGACCACGCTTACGTATATGAACGCGACGGCCGACTAATCAGAGAGATGGAATTCCCCACCTACGGCTCTGTGGGAATCTCGTCAAGCAAAGACCACGATGAGGTGTATTATGCGCTTACATCATTCACCTATCCTTCCACAAGATTCTCCTATGACCTCAAGACCGGTAAAAGCGAAATAATCGGCTCTGCTGAAATAGAGGGGGTCAACATGGATGACTATATCACTGAACAGGTATTCTATCCTTCGCAGGACGGCACTAAGATACCCATGTTCATTACATATAAGAAGGGTCTTGAGAAAAACGGAAAGAACCCGGTCTATCTCTATGGCTACGGAGGTTTCAACGTGTCTCTCACTCCCGGATTCTCTGCGCAAAGGATGCTTTGGCTTGAAAACGGCGGAATTTACGCACAGGCCAACCTCCGAGGGGGATCTGAATATGGCGAGGAATGGCACCAGGCCGGCACAAAGCAAAACAAGATGAATGTATTCAACGACTTCATCGCGGCCGCAGAATACCTCATAGGCGAAGGATGGACATCCCCGGAACACATGGCGATTGTCGGTGGAAGCAACGGTGGTCTGTTGGTCGGGGCAACCGTGAATCTTCGTCCCGACTTGTTCAAGGTGGCAATTCCGGAAGTGGGTGTTATGGACATGATGCGCTACCATCTTTTCACAATAGGATGGAACTGGGCATCCGACTATGGCACCAGCGCCGACTCCAAGGAGATGGCCGACTATCTGCTTTCATATTCCCCAATACATAATATCAAAAATGACGGGACTCCATATCCGGCTATCCTTGTCACCACTGCCGACCACGATGACCGCGTTGTGCCGGCTCACTCATTCAAATATGCCGCCACTCTCCAGGCATCTGACACCGGTGATGCACCCAAACTCATAAGAATCGACAGCAAAGCCGGACACGGCGGAGGCAAACCGATGACTAAGGTCATTGACGAGAATACCGACATTTACTCTTTCATATTTAAGAATCTCGGAATGTCTCCGGTGAAATAAACCCAAATTCCGGATTCAGCACAACCGATGCATGATGACACGGGGGCGTATTCTCAGGGATATGCCCCCGTTTTAAAATTCTGTATCAAAGGGAATAACTCAAGGTTGCCTTCAGAAAAAATGCGGGGTTTTCCTCAAAATCAAGAAATCTCTTCGATCTTGTGGCAGAAGTGACACGCCCCGAAAGCTTGAACCCAACCCCTGCCTGCACTTCTCCATAAAAATTCCGGGCGATGCGTCGCTTATATTTCAATCCCGGGCGAAACAGGGTCATAGTGAAACGACACTTTTCCGGCCATCCATCCTTATGCGGTCTGAAATAGAAACTCCTGGAATCAAGGTCTCCGCCAAACACTATAAGGTCATTCTCCGAAGGAGTGAACTCAAGCCCGAAAAGGCCGCCATATATATTCAAGGCAAGTTGAGGATTAAACCTGTGACGAAAAATCACTCCGGGAAACACCGGAATCTTAGAACTTGTATGGATTATGAACACCGGTCCCACCCCGAACTGTGTGTCTGCTGTGACCTTCAGTAGCCACACCGCGCCCAGCAAGCCTGAAATTCGTCCGAAACAATGATTCGACCATTCTGCATTCCCGACTCCCAAAAGTGCCAGTGGCTTGCCGAACACAGGAAGGAAACCAAGCGCAGTGAACCCAAAACTTCCATAGTAATGATTTCCGTTCAATCCTATGCCCCAGGCATCCAAAGGTTCCGAAAGACGAGAATCCTCAAAATTGGCCCATAACGTATTGAATCTCGCATTCGCAGAGAACTTAAGGTATGGCTTATTCACAATCTGATACGACACCCTGCCATTGATATTATCGGGCACTGCGCCGAATGTATGGTCATAACTGAACGTGAGATTAGTCTTGACAAGACCATAGCCCGACTCCGACACGGGCTGAATCAAATCAAACTGAGCCATTGCCGGACCACAAAAAAACAATATGGAGATAATTATTAATGGAATCTTCATCAGACAAGTTTTTTCGATGTTATTTAACAACGAATGGAGGAATAAAGTTTCATATCATCTACGGAATCAATCGAAAATCCTCCTTCAGTCCGAATCAGATAACAAAAATTGGGACATGTCTGCATTTTTATTCCACTTTATTCCAAAAAACAAATAATTTTGATTAATTTTGCACAATTTTCTACAGGAACAAAGAATTATCGCTCTCATTTGAAAATAATATGATAGTAATGAAATTTGGAGGCACTTCAGTCGGGAGTGCCCAAAGGATGAAAAATATGGTAAGTCTCGTCGCTGCGGCCGGAAATGCCACAGTGGTGCTCAGTGCAATGTCAGGGACTACAAACAGTTTGATTTCACTCTCCCAATGCATTGTTGACGGTGAGAGCGGAAATGCTGCCAAACAGATTGACGACCTTGAGAAGAAATACAGAGACACGGCATCCGAGCTTATTTCCGACACGGCTCTTCTTAAAGAAGCTCATTCCAATCTCGACTCCATATTCTCAGAACTGCGCCAATATCCCGCCATGGAATTCAGCGAAAAACAGGAGAAAGAGGTGGTGGCATTCGGTGAGAGACTCTCTACGATGCTTGTGTCCCTTTATATGAAAGAGAAAGGGATGAATTCCGTGCTCCTGGATGCCACTGAATTCATGAGAACAAACTCCGACGGGGAACCCGACCAAGAATATATCAAAGAGAATATCGAAATCGCGATGAAGAGACATCCCGGAGTGGATGTATTCTTGACACAGGGATTCATATGCAGAAACCATAAAGGAGAGATTGACAATCTCCAGCGTGGAGGAAGCGACTACACGGCTTCACTTATAGGAGCCGCCATAAATGCCGACGAAATCCAGATTTGGACAGACATCGACGGAATGCATAACAACGATCCCCGGTTTGTGGAAGGTACCACCCCCGTGAGCGAACTCCATTTCGAGGAGGCGGCGGAGCTGGCATATTTCGGGGCGAAAATACTTCATCCCACATGCGTGCAGCCGGCGAAACACGCCAATATTCCCGTACGTCTGCTCAACACCATGCAACCGGAAGCGCCCGGGACAGTAATCTTCAATGCCAAGCCAACCCACACCATAAAGGCAGTGGCGGCAAAAGACAATATCACAGCCATCAAGATAAAGAGCAGCCACATGCTCCTTGCATATGGCTTCCTCCGCAAGGTGTTTGAGATTTTCGAGAAGTATCAGACCCCCATCGACATGATTACTACCTCGGAAGTGGGTGTGTCTGTGACAATCGACAATGAAAGGAATCTCAAACCGATTCTCGGAGAATTGGAGGAATTCGGCAATGTAACGGTTGACCATGACATGGTGATTGTATGTGTCGTAGGCGACCTTGAATGGAAAAACCGTGGTTTTGAGGCAGAGGTTGTGAACGCGCTTAAAGACATTCCGGTAAGGATGATTTCATACGGAGGCAGCAACTACAACATCTCTCTCCTTATCCGCAAAGAAGATAAAATTCCTGCACTTCAATTGCTCAGCGAGCACCTTTTCTGATATGAATCCGACATATTTCCCGATTGACCGTTTCCGCAACGAGTCAACACCTCTATATTATTATGACCTTCATCTTCTTGAAGAAACCTTACGGGAGCTGAAAACGTCCTCTTTCCCTGGCTTCAACACTCATTATGCCGTCAAGGCAAACTCAAATCCGGAGATATTGAAGCTTATAGCAGCCTCCGGACTTGGGGCCGACACTGTAAGCCTCGGGGAAATCCAGGCGGCATTGTCCGCAGGGTTCCCGGCCGCTAAAATCGTGTTTGCAGGAGTAGGCAAAACCGACCAAGAAATCACCGCCGCGTTGGAACTCAATATCGGGTGCCTTAATGTAGAGTCGGACGCTGAATTGACCGCGATTGCCGAAATAGCTGAAAAGCTGGACAAAAAAGCGCCTGTCGCGCTAAGGATAAATCCTGAAATAGACGCACATACACACCACTACATCACCACAGGCCTTGCGGAGAATAAGTTCGGCATTGCCTTGTCTATGCTCGACCGGCTTATCGACCATTGTCTAAGTTCGGAATGGCTGGATTTCAAAGGTCTGCACTTCCACATTGGGAGCCAGATTACCGACCTTGAACCATACAGAATCCTCTGTGAGAGAATCAACTCCCTTCAGGAAAAATATCCTGATATACTTATACCCTCCATCAATGTAGGAGGTGGACTCGGTGTTGACTATGAAAATCCGGAGGGTAATCCCATTCCCGATTTCAAGTCATATTTCCGCATATTCAAAGACAATCTCCGGCTACGTCCGGGACAGGAACTGCATTTCGAGCTGGGCCGTTCCATAGTGGCACAATGTGGCTCGCTGATTTGCAAGGTGGTATATGTCAAGGAAGGCGTCGGCAAGAAATTCGTGATTCTCGACGGTGGAATGACCGCTCTTATCCGCCCGGCTCTCTATCAGGCACACCATAAGATTGAAAACATCACTTCAAAATCAGAGGTCAAAGAGAAATACGATGTTGTTGGCCCGATATGTGAATCGTCAGACGTATTCGGAACTGATGAAACCCTGCCCGTCACAAAACGCGGCGACATCATAGCCATACGCTCTGCCGGAGCATATGGAGAGGTCATGGCATCCGCATACAACTGCCGCGCATTGCCATCATCCTTGTTCAGCCGCTGAGATTACATTGAAGGCTCTGAACCGTAAGCTGAAAGCCAATATTAAATGGGGGTGTGTCAAAATTAAGTTTTTGGCACACCCTCCTTTTTTAAGCTGCCAGAGAATACGATGAACTGAATA
>JAIDXM010000060.1 GCA_029058745.1 Muribaculaceae bacterium | reverse complement strand
TCTTAATTTGGTAATTTTTACTTGTGGTCCCACTTGGGCTTGAACCAAGGACTCCCTGATTATGAGTCAGGTGCTCTGACCAACTGAGCTATAGGACCGGCAACCACACCTCCAATATATCGAAACCCAAGTACATCATAAACTTGTCTGGGGTGCTTTCGGTTTGCGAGTGCAAATTTACTACCTTTTTATCAATTCTCCAAATTTTTCTTGTTTTTTTATCATTTTATCCCTAATTTTGTTTCTACTATATCCGAGGAAGTCTCAGTCGCCACCCCTCTCCATGGCGGTAAAGGCTACATTATCAAGTGGCTTTCAGTGATTAGGGAATTAATGACAGGCTGTCGGCCCGTTGCCTCCGGCAACATACAGCATCATCATGACATAAAACCTGAACCGCCGCTTTTCATTCCAAAAAAACGACACAGTCATGCGTGATACTCTAAAAAAAATGCGCGATGCTCTACGTCCGATATATGGCGATCGCGAAGCAGATGCCATCATCCGGATAGCGTTCCAGCATGTGAAAGGATGGAACCATGCCGACATGATTATCCACGAAAACGAGCAACTGTCCCCGTTTGTAAAATCAGAGTTAGACTCCATCCTGCAGCGTCTCCTGAAGCACGAACCAATACAATATATAACCGGAGAGGCTCCCTTCCATGGACTGACATTCCATGTCTCTCCCAGTGTGCTTATCCCCCGTCCCGAGACAGCAGAGCTCGTAGATATAATCTCGGATGACGCCGGCGACACTCCCGACCTTCGGGTGCTCGACATCGGCACAGGCTCCGGATGCATAGCCATCTCCCTGGCACGCACATTGCATTTCCCGGTTGTCTCAGCAATCGATGTGTCGCCAGAGGCCCTCTCCGTGGCAAAAGATAACGCACGCGCCCTTTCGGCCAGTGTCAATTTCATACGTGCCGACGTCTTCAATTGGACTCCCGCAGGCGACTCTCTCGATATAATCGTCAGCAATCCTCCATATATCGACGAGACGGAGAAAAAAGACATGGAACCCAATGTGCTTGAATATGAACCCGCCTCTGCCCTGTTCGTTCCTGATTCCGATCCTCTGATGTTTTATCGCCGTATATCCGACATAGCCCTCGACGCCCTCGCGGAAGGGGGGAGACTATATTTCGAGATAAACCCAAGACATGCCGATGAACTCTCTACCCTTCTTTCCGGCAAAGGTTTTGAAGATGTGGAGACACTCAAAGACAGCTTCGGAAAAGAACGTTTCATAAAATGCCGTGTCAACCGATAAAACATCCAGACAGCTATGACATTCAACAACCGCCCCACCACTCCAGAGGCAGCCCTGGCACGCATGGCCGACCTCTGCGCCCGCTCAGAACAATGCGAGGCAGACATACGGCAGAAGCTATATCGTCTTGGTCTCCAGTCGGGCGACGTACAGAAGATAATCGAATCGCTAATCGCCGACAGGTTTATCGACAATGCCCGGTTCGCGAGAAGTTTCGCCCGCGACAAGAGCCGATTCTCATTATGGGGACGAAACAAAATCAAGCTCGCCCTCGCGGCGAAGAGAATAAGCGCCCCCGACATCAGGCATGCCCTCGACGCCATCGATGAAGAGGATTATATGGAAACCCTGGCTCGCGTGACTGCCGCCAAAGCCAGAGGCCTCGACCTGAAAGGGCCTGACGGCAGGGAAAACCGCATCAAGCTGTTCCGCCATATACTGTCCCGAGGATTTGAATCAGAGCTCGCCACAAAGGCCATACGCGACCTGCTGTCCAACTCCGAGAAATAGACAGCCCGATGATTCCGCTTCTCGGCCATCTCGTCAATTTCATGTTCCCTCCGGAATGTCATGTCTGCGGCATACGCCTGGCTCCCCACGAGCGATTCGCATGCACCGGTTGTCTCCGCAAACTTCCCCGGAGCGGCTACCACCGCCGGCACCTCAACCCTATGGAGGAGCGATTCGCCGGACTGTTCAGATTCACAAGAGCCACCGGCCACTTCTTCTACACCCGCGACTCCTCCCTTTCCACCCTTATCCAGGATATGAAATACCGACGCTTTCCCGGCATAGGCGACATGCTTGGCAATCTTGCCGCCACCGAGCTATATCCAACCGGTTTTTTCTCAGACACAGACATCGTGGTGCCGGTGCCTATGCATTTTGTGAAACAGGCACGCCGGGGATACAACCAGACCGACCATATCGCCCGAGGAATCGGGGAAGCCGCCGGACTTCCCGTAGTTAGGGCCCTCAAAGCAACTAAGCCACACCGCACACAGACATCGCTCACAAGAGAGGAACGTCTTGCCAACACCACGGACATATTCACCGTGGCAAACCCGGGACTCATCGAGGGGAAAGGGGTGTTGCTCGTAGATGACGTCTGCACCACGGGAGCCACGATAATCTCCGCATCCGAAGCCATCTGGACAGCCTCACCGTCATCCCTCTCAATCTTCACGTTAGGGGTGACTTTCTAATCCTCTTTAACATTATTTTCAAGAGCCGAACAATTTTTTTACCCCCTTTTGATGTTCTTTTATTTGGATATATTTGAGGATAAGTGTAATTTTGCAGTTCGTGAACTCAGATAAGCACCGCATGACGCTCGTCGCTGTGTCTCCCTTCCGGGGAATCCTCAGTTATCGACAAATCAAAATGTTTATATGAGACCGAATGGGAAACGTGTTTCCTACAGGTAATAATTCAACACTTCAATAAGCTGTGAATATGAAAAGAACGGAAAGAATTCTTGCCGAGAAACTCCTTCAGATAAGTGCCATCAAGCTGCAGCCACAGAATCCTTTTGTCTGGGCTTCAGGATGGAACTCCCCCATCTACAACGATAACCGCCGGATACTCTCATATCCGGACATCCGCAACCTCGTAAAAGTGGAATACTCCAGGACAATCCTTGAGAACTTCCCGGAAGCGGAAGCCATAGCCGGGGTTGCCACCGGGGCCATCGCATTCGGGGCGTTGGTGGCCGACACACTCGGACTGCCATATGTCTATGTGCGCAACACGCCCAAGGACCATGGACTCGAGAACCTCATTGAGGGAAACCTGAAACCAGGCACGAAAGTGGTGGTAATCGAAGACCTTGTCTCCACCGGAGGCAGCTCCCTGAAGGCAGTGGATGTGATACGCACATATGGGTGCGAGGTGGTGGGGATGGCTTGTCTGTTCAACTACCAGTTCCCTATGGCGGTGAAACGGTTCCACGAGTCCGACATCAACCTTGTGTCGCTTTGCTCCTACTCCACCATGATAGAAGTGGCTGAGGAAACGAGCTATATCAGCCCGGACGAGGCCGACGCACTGAGAGAATGGAGAGAAGACCCGGCCGACTGGGTGCCCTCCCCCCTGGATTGATTATTAAGAAACCTCAAACAGATAACCCATACAATGGCTATATATTCCAGTGATTCTGTCACACTCTCCTCATCCGCAGAAAACGTATATTCAAAGTTCTCAAATCTTGAAAACCTGCGAGCCCTTCTGGACAAGGTGCCGGCCGACAGTATTCCCGACGACAAACGTGCGATGTATGAAAGCATCACGATCACTCCAGACTCCATCACCGTGCCCGGTGGCCCAGTCGGGGCATTGTCTTTCAAGGTTGTGGAGAAGTGTGAGCCGTCGCTGATAAGGCTAAACGGGGAAGGCTCTCCGGTGCCCCTCACCCTCTCCATGAACATCACTCCGGTTAACGCCGACTCATGCACGGTGAAAGTGGATATCGACATCGCACTTCCAGCGATGCTCAAGCCCATGGTTGGAGGCCACATACAGAAGATGGCCGACCAGTTCAGCCAGGTGCTAAAAGCCATCCCCCTTTCATGAGGTTGCGACTCGGCACACTCTTGCTTCCGGCGGCCATCTTCCTGACGGGATGCCACACAGTCGATGACGACCGCATCCCCACCTATGCCGTGAACATCAACATCAGCGACATAGGTTCCTGGAACACATACGGAGTGTCAGGATTCGGTTCGAGCCGCCGGTTCATACTATCATCCTCGCTGAGAGAGCCTTCGGGGTTCCCCTATTCCCAACAGAGCGCCACCGGCTACGGAGGCGTGCTTCTGATAAACGGGATGGACCCTTTCACCGCGACAACCGACACCCCCCTTGCCTACGACCTCTCCTGTCCCGTAGAAGTCAAGCCAGAGGTGAGGGTCGAAATAGAAGGCGACCTATACGAGGCAGTCTGTCCGGTGTGCGGCTCACACTACGATGTCACAATGGGTGGAGGAAGCCCTCTGTCGGGGCCAGCCGCCACCGGAAAATATAAATACGGACTCCGCCGTTACAAATGCCTGCCTACAGCCAACGGCGGATACATCATAACCAACTGACTACGGCATGTCATTCAGCCGAAGTTCTTACAGAAAGCCCGCCCATGGACTTCATTGAAAGTCTTTTCTATATGATATGGCGTGGAATCGCCATAGGTGTCCTCATCTCCGCCCCAATGGGGCCGGTGGGGATTTTATGCATACAGCGCACTCTCGACAAGGGACGCAACACAGGTTTCTACACCGGCGTGGGAGCCGCCTTTTCCGACCTCTTCTATTGTCTGCTCACAGGCTTCGGGCTCTCCTTCATAGAAGAGTTTATCGAACGCAACCAAAACATCATCCAGCTTCTCGGCAGCGCAGTCCTGATTGGATTCAGCATCTATCTCTTCAAGAAGAACCCTGCCACGAACCTCAAGAAGCCGGTGCAACAAGTGACGTCTCCCAAGAAGAACATCCTCACAGGATTCCTGTTCACATTCTCCAACCCATTGATTCTTTTCCTTATAATCGGTCTTTTCGCGAGATTCAATTTCCTGATGCCTGAAATAAGGTTCTATCATTACATCATTGGGTTCATCTCGATTTTCGCCGGGGCCATCGGATGGTGGTGGCTCGTGACTTTTTTTATCGACAAAGTACGCGCCCATTTCAACCTGCGGTCGATGTGGCTGATCAACCGTGTGATAGGAATAGTAATCCTACTCTTCGCCATTGTCGGCATAGCCACCGGCATCTCCAACATCGTGACAGCATGAGACAATCCCCTGCCACTCTCTTATTGCCGATTCTGCTGGCAGCCGCCACCTTCTGTCAAGGAGCAAGCGCCCAAGACAACCGTGCGCATTACTGGAACCACGGGAGAGGTTACCTGCCGTTCAGCCACGCCACGTCAGAGGGCGTTCTCCTCAGCAACGCCACCTCCTCTCCAATATCCGACAGCTTCACCCTCGATTCCCCTCTCCCTGAATTCTCGATAACCTTCCGGGCCACCAACATAAACGCCCGGCCAGGACAACGATACGGCTACATGGGAGGCGACGGGAAAACCATATTCCGTCATAATCCTCCCTGGGGATTCTTCATATCTTCATCCGAAGGGGAGAGCCTGTGGGTGTCGGTGGCAGCGGAAGAGATTCCGGACGCGTTCTCGTCCTCTACAAAACTCAGGATTGAAATCACCGACGGCGAATCCTCAGGACAGGTATCCGAGGCGACAGTCAATGAGGGCATCGACCCCTTCGATGGCCCGAACATATGGAGGCTCGCCTCTTCCGGACAAGACATAACATTGTCGGCAGGCAACCGGGAAATGAAACTGATAGCATCTGTTCCATACCGTCTTTCTGACTGCCAATCGTTCGGGTTCACTGCATCCCCGGCCGCCTCCGTGCTGATTTCCGACATAACAATGTCTTCAGGGTCTCCCCTCTCCGGCATGAAACCGGGAAAATGGAAAGACCCTGAGACGCTGCGCCGACATCTCCTCTCGTCGGACGACGAGATGGAAGGCTACTGGACCGTGTTCGACCGCTCGCTGGAGGAATCCCTGCTGCGCATGGGCGGCGACTACAAGTTTGCCATCGTGAAAAACGGCAACGCATATGACCTGGTTTATCTCGACGGCGCGACAGTAAACCGTGGCAAATGGAAAGCCGGAATGATAAAAGCGCATATCATCCCGGCCTTTTTCCCCGGTGTATATGATGTGGAATGGATAGATGCCGCAGGAGAGAAAATCAGTAACGGAGTAAAGGCACAATCCGGCGATGGCTCCACTCTGACCATACAGTTTCCCTATCAGGATTCAACTCTCCGGCTTCGCCGCATCCCAGGGAAAGGTCAATCCTCAGGCAGGCCGTAAATCAGCGACAGCATACCCGGCGCGAGAATCTCCTCAAGCTCATAACCCGCGAAATTCACAGCCACTTCTCCTGAAGAATACGGTGCAATCTCATACAATCCGTATATGAAACTTATACCGTCGGTTGTTATCTGAAATTCCGAGGGGATACCCACCTCTTCTATCGGCACAAGCAAATCCACCTCGTCCTGTTGAAGCTTCTTGTGTATCATCTTCTTCAGCGTGTCCTCATAACCAGGCCTCATCACATCCGAGAGCCCGAGGATACGGTTGTCGCTGATACGATAGTTGACGTAATACGTGCGATAGCTTCCGTGGGCTGCCGCACATATATAAGACGCGGCATAGCTTTTCCACACAAGAAGACGTGGAGTGGCCAGCGAGAGCGACAACATGTTATAGCTGCTGCCACACGATGCCGTGCTGTCCGGGTCAAGGGAAGTGAGCTTCATTTCACCGTCAAACTCCGGCACAATCTTGTCTGGAGACACGAACGCCACCGACGCCAGCGACTCAAGGGAATCCCGGAGCACAGAGATATCGTTGCCTCCCACCTTTTTTGGAAACACCCCATATCCGCTCGCCCTGCAGTATCTCCATCCCTCGTTGTCAATGCTGTCGGCATCGGTCACCTCCGCAATCACGTCATATTCATAACTTTCGAACGCCATCTCGGAATCCTTCCCGCCTGATGTCGTCTTCCCGTCCTTCACAGAACAGGACGCAAGCATGAGGAACGCGGCAATCGCCATTCCCGTTTTTTTCAATTCAATCATTGTCTTTGGCATATATAAATTAAAAACCATCAATCAAAGCGCATCCGACATCGGGCGGCGTCACCATCCTCCGCTGGCACCGCCGCCACCTGTGGACCCACCGCCGAATCCGCCGCCAAATCCACCGCCTCCGCCATGGCCGCCACCTCTTCCAAGCGCCGACCCGAGGATAGCCCCGGCAGCCAAAGCCGCCGCAGCGCCGTCATCCTTACGCGGAAGCCGATATTGCCGACGGTTCTGATAATGGCAGAACTGACATTCATACACCTTCTCGCCCAGACCCTCGCTCCGTGTGGTGGCAGGGCGTACTGTGTGGTCGTGCACAAGGCACATCGCAACCGTATGACACCTCGGGCACTCCGTATATTTGAGCTGTTTCGCCCTGAAAGGATACCTGTCAACAGCCCCACACTTAGGACATTCCCAGACATCATAATCCACTGTCTTGATTCTCTCCTCGAAGTCCTGCGACGGACTCAGCAAAGCATTATCCTCTTCCTCATCGAGCTTCCTCATCTTCGTGCCGCAAACGGAGCACTTCACAGGCTTGTTTCTTGCCCTGTATCTGAACCATTCGGCCATCAAGGCCGGAATCAGCCCGAGACCGAGAGAACACACAGCCAGAATCCAATAGGCCGTCCTGTGTCCCTGCCAAGTCACCGCCTTGTGATAAGGGTCCTTCCCTCTCGTGTTGAATCCGTCATACAGCAAAAGAATCCAGGCAAATGCCATGAACAAAAGAGCCACATACCATACAAAACGCCATATCTCATCGCCCGACAGGGGAGCCTCCACACTATCCCAGGCCTCTCCATTAGAACTCCTGAGTTCCTCTGCCGCCGCAGGATCGGAAATCACCTTGGCCACCGATGCGGCCGACGCCTCAACTGCGGCATCCAGATTTCCATTCCTCATATTAGCCACTATGTCACGGTCTATTATCTTACGCGCTGAAATGTCAGGCAACACCCCCTCCACCCCATAGCCGGTCTGGATTCTGGCCTTACGCTGTTCGGGGGCTATAAGGATAAGGACACCATTGTCCTTGTCGCTTTTACCGATTCCCCAGGAAGTGAACAGACGCTCGGCGAAATCCTCTATAGGGATATCCCCGATTGAAGGCACCACAGCCACCACAACCTCGGCACTGGTCTGCCGGCGCAAATTGTAAAGCATCCCATCCACACGCGACTTCACACCGGCACTCACAAGATTGCCGGGGTCCGCCACATATACACTACGGTCTGCCACATTAGGATTCACCACATCTCCGGGCGAGTAGTCCTTTGAAAAAACTATCGCCTGGAACACCATCAGCAGAAGTATCGTTATCTTACATCTCATACAATCTAATCATTTCTACGGCACACATATCCCTGACACCGGACCACGTGCCTCACATTACACATATATCATCATGCATAACACACTATGTCTGCATATTATTAAACAGCGGGAAGGGAGTGTCCGTTCAATTTCCTGAAAAGGTCGAGCGCATACACATCGGTCATGCCCGAGACATGGTCGAGCACACTTTGCAACCTTTCATAGAGAGACGCCGCACCGGTATCATACTGCCTTGGCACCTTCAGCAACAGCAATTTCGAAGAATTCCGCTCCGGGTGCAGCACGGCATCCATAAGAGCATCCATAAGATAGGTGATGATACGATTCCCCGCGATATCGACATCCACCACATCCGAGGCACAATAAATTCGGTTCCAGGCAATATGCGAACATCGTGAATACGCCTCCGCAAGACGCGGACGCATCTGGCTCACAAGCGAAGGCATCCTCTCCCCGGCAAGCATCCTCTCCTCATTGTCGGCAAACACACCCGCACACTCCCCCACCATCACGCCAATGGCATTTGAGCGGAGATAGCCCACCTGCTCATTGGGGTCGTCAAGATGTCCCATGGCACGTTCCATCCTTCCACGGTCTTTCTCCCCGAAAAAAGAGAGCAACAGCGATTTCACCTCATCTGTGGAAAGTATTCCGAGACGATGCGAATCCTCTATATCCATCACCTGATAGCATATGTCGTCGGCGGCCTCCATAAGATACACGAGCGGATGACGGGCGAACACCCCTTCCTCAAGTTCCGGAATACCCAGTTCGAGAGCCACCCTCCGATAGTCCTCCTCCTCACTCTCGAAAAAACCGAATTTCCCCTTCTCCCCTCCGTGAAGTGACGTCCACGGATATTTCACAATCGAAGCCAATGTACTGTAAGTCATGGCGAATCCCCCTTTCCGGCGTCCGCAGAACTGATGTGTAAGCAATCTGAAAGAATTCGCGTTCCCCTCGAATCGGGAAAAGTCGCACCATTGCCTCTCCGTGAGATTGTCGCGCAATCTGAGTCCTGCCCCCTCGCTGAACCAGGTGGAGATGGTCTTCTCCCCGGAATGTCCGAAAGGGGGATTGCCCAGGTCATGACACAAGCACGCCGCCGCCACAATGTCGGGAATCTTATCAAGAGCGGGTCCAGACTCCCTCCCCTCATGCCGGCTACGCATCAGGAGCCAGGCCTCCCTTGCCATCGAACGGCCCACCGACGACACTTCAAGACTGTGGGTCAGACGGTTGTGAACGAATATACTGCCCGGCAGGGGGAACACCTGAGTCTTGTTCTGAAGCCGCCGGAACGGCGACGAGAATATCATACGGTCATAATCGCGCTGGAAATCACTGCGTATATGTATGCGCCGGTCATGAAACTCCTCCATTCCCAGCCGCTTGTCGCTTATCAATCTCTCCCAGTTCATCTTGTCGGAAATTTTAGAGGTGGTCAAACCTTGATGAGACAATGCAAAGTTAATAAATTAATACATACTCTCAGCCATCCGTGCAAGGTTTATGTAGCAATAATGGACATGTGATTCTCGTTATTACACATAATGAGCACACTCTACAGCAATATCGTTCCCGGAAAGGCCATTTCCATAGCAATCGCCGTGATGGTTGCTATGCTGGCCGCATTCCCGGCGTCGGCCAGGCCAGGCGACAAGATAGAGAACCGGCCTTATGCCGACCTCAAGCGATGGCATCTCGGTTTTTCTGTCGGCGCGCACGTGCAGGACCTCTCATTCACCCACAACGGATATCTCTCCGAAGACGGGCAACGGTGGGTGGCGGAAGTGCCTGGATTCTCCCCGGGATTCTGCGTCAATGTGCTCGCTGACCTCAGACTCCACCGATATTTCAATCTCCGGCTTTCCCCGGGGATGTATTTCGGGAGTAAGACTGTGGAGATGGCCGACTACAACAGTGACCTGCGTGCCACACAGGATGTGAAGAGCGCATATGTGACAGTACCCATCGACCTCAAAGTCTCCGGCGACAGGATGCGCAATGCACGTCCTTATGTCACACTCGGAGGGATGGCTACATTTGATGTCAGCAAGAAACGTTCGGAAGCGCTCATGTTCAACACAGCCGACGCATATCTGTGTGTAGGAATGGGAGTTGACTTATACCTCCCTTTTTTCAAGCTTAACCCCGAAATAAAATTCTGCTTCGGGCTCACCGACATACTCCGGCACGACCGCCCCGACCTCATCGACGACCCTCTGACATTCCGGATGACGCAGTCTCTCTCAAAAGTGAAATCAAACATGGTGGTGCTGACCTTCAATTTCGAATGACAATGGCATATACACTCTCGCCTCACATCCCACGCGTCCGTACCCTGACGACATTCATGGCCCTTCTCGCGGCCTCATTCCTATTCTGCCATGAGATCAAGGCTCAGGGAGACATGCTTTTCACACAACACTGGGCCATGCCCACCCTCTATAATCCGGCAAAAACCGGCGACACCGACTATCTGCGCATCCGTGGCGGGGCCAGGATGCAATGGCTCGGAGTGACCAACGCTCCCAAGAGCTTCGTGGCCACCGGCGACTCCCCATTCAAGATAGCGGAGAAAAGGATCGGGGCCGGAGTGACCATCTCGCAGGAAAGCATCGGACTTTTCTCAAACATGCTCGTGTCTGCCCAGGGCAGCTATAAGTTAAAGTTTCTTAAAGGACAACTCGGAATCGGAATCCAGGCAGGCTACTACAACACCCGCTTCAAGGGTTCGGAAGTGTATATCCCCGATGACGATGACTTCCATCAGCCCGACGACCCCTCGATACCCACCCAGGACCTCTCAGGAAACGCCGTTGACCTTTCACTGGGCGTCAACTACACCCACCGGCTTTTTCACGTAGGCATATCAGCACTCCACCTCACTTCCCCCAAAGTGAACCTCACCCTTGAGGGGAGCGAGTCGTCAGACGCGCAACAATATGAGACAGAGTTGCCACGCACCCTATATTTTGACGCCGGCGGCAATATCGGAATCCAAAACACGTTATTTGAATTGCAGCCCTCTGTGATTGTTGCAACTGATTTAGGCTCCTTTTCCGCCGACATCACGATGCGTGCCACCTACAACAGATTCATAACGTTTGGCGTCGGCTACAGATGGGACGACGCCGTCTCAGTGATGGTTGGCGCGCACTACCGAAACTTTTTTCTCGGCTACGCCTTCGACTACCCTACATCGGCAATCTCCAGAGTCTCGTCTGGCAGCCATGAGATTGTAGCCGGTTATCAATTGAAACTCGACCTTTCGGGCAAAAACAAGAACAAACACCGTTCCATCAGGATAATGTAGCGATAATGAAGATGATGAACAACAAATTTCTAAAATATAATACCAAAGGCAATCCCTCTGCAAGACTTCTCCTTGCGGCAGCTCCAATTCTCGCCTTTGCCCTGAGTTCCTGCTTCTCCGGAAGAAGCGGAGCAAGCGGCGGGGAGGTGACCGGCGTTGGCGGATACGCGTGGGCAGAACCGACGCCACACGGCATGGTGCTCATCGACCGGGGAGCCATCGCCATGGGGCCATCCAAAGACGACAGCATATCAGGAATAAAAGCCGACCCGAAAGGGGTGTCGGTCGATGCATTCTGGATGGACGAGACTGAGATAACAAATTCAAAATACAAACAGTTCGTGTTCTGGGTGCGCGATTCCATAATCCGGGAAAGGCTCGCCGACCCTGCCTACGGAGGCGACGAGGCTTTCAAGATTGAGGAAGACAAAGAGGGGAACCCTATCACCCCGCGCCTGAACTGGAGCAAACCCATACCCTGGAGAAACCCCAACGAAGACGAGCAAAGGGCTATTGAAAGCGTATATCGCACAAATCCAATCACAGGGCACCGTGAGCTCGACCCGACACAACTCAACTACAGGTATGAGATTTTCAACCACACGGCAGCCGCGCAACGTAAAAACCGTCTCGACCCTGAAAGAAGGGAATACAACACCGACCTGCCGGTGTCCGATGAGTTGCCAATCATCTCAAAAGACACCGCATATTTCTCCGACGAGGGGGAGATTGTCCGGGAAACAGTCACCCGCCCTCTCTCCGGTGATTTCGACTTCCTCAACACATATATCGTGAACATATATCCCGACACCACCTGCTGGATTAATGATTTCGAGAATGCCTACAACGAGCCTTACACACGTATGTATTTCTCTCACGCCGGCTACAACGACTATCCAGTGGTTGGGGTCAGCTGGGAGCAGGCAAACGCCTTCTCCAACTGGCGCACCGACTTCCTGCGACGCGCCCTGGGCAAGGAAGGGATATACATCGAGCCTTATCGCCTACCCACTGAAGCCGAATGGGAATATGCGGCCAGGGCCGGGAACTCGGAAAGCGCATATCCCTGGGAGGAGACTCTGCCATATGACGAGCGCGGGTGTTTCTACTCCAACTTCAAACCTATGGACGGGGATTACGTCAGAGACGGACACGTGATCACATCCGCCGTAGGGACATTCAAGCCAAACGATTTCGGACTCTATGACATGGCCGGGAATGTGGCGGAATGGACATCAACGGCATACACAGAGAGCATCAACAACCTCACAGCCGACATAAATCCGGAATACCGATATGACGCCGCAAAGGAAGACCCCTACAAGATGAAACGCAAGATTGTGCGCGGAGGCTCCTGGAAAGATGTGGCCAACAATATCCGTAGCGACCTCAGGATGTGGGAGTATCAGAACGAGCAACGGTCATATATCGGTTTCCGCAACGTCCGTTCTCAGATAGGTTTTGCAAAAGGGACTCAAAAGAAAAGAAAATAACAGATGGTCAAGATAAGAAAATACGCCAACGGCATAGAACGCTTCCTGCATGGGGAGGGGGGCCAGAGATTCTTCAACTTCGCATACTCAATCGGAGCAGCTATCGTAATCTGGGGTGCCCTGTTCAAGATTCTGCATCTGCCAGGAGGCAACACCCTACTGTGCATCGGAATGGGCACTGAGATCGCGATGTTCATACTCACGGCCTTCGACCGTCCGCCGAAAGAATACAACTGGGAAGACGTGTTCCCGGTGCTCGACTCCAAGAACCCTGAAGACCGTCCCGACTTCCAGTCTGGAGGGAATGGTGTGGTGATTGCCGGCGGCTCCCCCTTACAGGAGCCGATGGCGACCGGCGGGACCTCCCCTCAGGGAGTGGCGGCTATCGGAGGAGTCGCCGACATGTCCGGCTCATATGCCCTGGCCGACATTTCGTCGAGCTATCTTGAAGGGATGAAGGCCCTGTCAGAGCAAATGGAGACCCTTAAGGAGACCGCACGCACCCTCAACGAGGTGAGCCAGACCTTGCTCCAGTCTTACCAGGCAATCACCGGAAGTTCCGACGACATCTCCAGGAATTCCACAGGCTACGCCGACCAGATGGCCGACCTCAACCGCAACATAGCAGGGCTAAACACCATCTATGAAATCCAGCTCAAAAGCGTGTCGGGGCAGCTTGAGACCATCGACCGCGTCAACCGCAGCATGAAGGACATCCGCGACATGTATGAGAAATCGGCCAACGAATCGTCGCGCTATTGCGAGGAAACAGAGAAAATGGCCCGATACATGAAGCAGCTCAACGCTGTCTATGAGAAAATGATCACTGCGATGACCATCAACATGCAGAATCCGATGATGGGCAACCGCAATGAGTCAAATCCGTTTGCCGGGAATGCCGAATGAGACATGGCTATGGCCGGTAGTTATTAACCGATTAAATCAACTGACGTGGCAGGAGGAAACAATGTAGCGCGTATGTCGCCGAGGCAAAGGATGATAAACCTTATGTATATCGTCCTCACAGCCATGCTTGCCCTTAACGTTTCGAGCGATGTGCTCAACGGCTTCAACCAGGTGCATGAAGGTCTGCACCGCACTAATCTCAACATGTCGGCAAAGAACGAGGTGCAGTTCCGCTTCCTGGAGGAACTGTACGACAAGAATCCGGCCAAAGCCGGCCCTTGGTATGAGAAAGGGAAGAGACTAAGGTCGGAATCGTCCGCGCTGTTCTCCACCATAGACTCGCTCAAGACCGAGATAGCACGCAGGGCCGACGGCCCCGAGGGAGATTTCAACTCCATCATCAATCTGGATGACCTGGAGGCGGCTTCCGTGACAATGCTCAACCCGACCTCCAATAACGGGCGTCGTCTCCGCCTCGCGGTGGACAAATACCGCGACGGTGTGGCGGCCCTGATTCCGGACTCCGAGAAAAGAGTGGCCGTAATCGAAATGCTTTCCACCGACGTGACGCCCGTGCCGGGTGCCATAGGACCGATAACCTGGGAGTCCAAGATGTTCGACAATATGCCCGCCGTTGCAGCCGTCACACTTCTGACAAAGCTCCAGAACGATATCCGCCAGGCTGAGAGCGAAGCCATGGCAAACCTTATCACGAATGTGGATATCGGAGACGTGAGGGTCAACGAGCTCAACGCATATGTGATTCCGAACTCGAATATGGTGATGAGAGGCGGGAAATATACAGCCAACATCGTGCTTGCCGCCATCGACACCACCCAACGTCCGGCGGTGTTTGTCAACGGGTCCAGACTCTCCAACGACTGTGGACTGCTTGAAATCACGGCAGGGGCTGTCGGCAATCACGACTATTCCGGATATATCGAGGTTGCGAAAGGCGACGGCACCACCGCCCGCCATCCCTTCAGCGCGTCTTACACGGTGATGGAGCCAATGGCCACCATCTCGGCCACAATGATGAACGTGCTATATGCCGGCATCGACAACCCGATAAGCATCTCTGTGCCGGGAGTGCCTATGAACGCCGTCAACGCTACCATCACCAACGGCACACTCTCAAGGAGCGGTGACCATTGGGTGGCGCATGCCTCAAAAGTGGGAGCCGAGGCAGTGATATCGGTGTCGGCCCAGATTGACGGACGGGCGCAACAGGTGGGCTCGATGACTTTCCGAGTGCGTAAACTTCCCGACCCCATGCCGTTCATACCCACGAAAGATGCCCAAGGGAACACCACCCAATACAAAGGGGCGCCCAAGAAAATCTCCAAAGCGGCCCTTATGGCAGCCGAGAGCCTCGGCGCCGCCATCGACGATGACATCCTCAACGTGTCATATTCCGTGGTGTCTTTCTCAACGGTATTCTACGATTCCATGGGGAACGCCATCCCGGAAGTGAGCAACGGCGCCTCCTTCTCTGCACGACAGAAGGAGCAGTTCAAACGTCTCAAACCGGGAAAGACATTCTTCATTTCCGATGTGAAAGCCAAGGGACCCGATGGAATCACCCGCGACATACCTCCCATGCAGGTGGCCCTTAACTGAGCCGTCGGCGCTTTAACCTAACAAATAATGGACTCATGAATTTCCGCAAAATAATATTGACACTCGCGGCCGCCTTGATGGCCGCAGGCGCGTTCGCCCAGGTGGAAAACGCCGGCGGAGTGCGCAAACGCGCTGAACGCGACAAAAAAACCGCAGAGACCGGCCCTAAAATCTCGGAACGCATGCAGGGATTCTTTGAATCAAAGGAGCCTCACGACGCCGACCTCTCATATATGAGGCAAATATACCGCCGTCTCGACCTCACCAAACCGCAGAACACTCCCCTCTACTTCCCGGAAGATGTAATCGACGGACAGGAGAACCTTTTCCGCATCATGCTGAAACTCGTGGTGGATGGGAAGATTCCGGCATATGAATATCTCGACGGCCGCGAGGTGTTCACCGACCAATACCGGATGAATGTGGCCGACATGCTCGAACGGTTCGGGATATACGCGCAGGAAGCAAAGGGGTCAACCGAAAAGAATCCGAAATTTGTAATCGAGGAGGCGGATGTACCCACAGGCCAGGTGCTGAATTACTATATCATCGAGAAATGGGAGTTTGACCGGAGGTCGAACCGCATGAAGACAAGGGTTGAGGCGATATGCCCTGTGCTCAACCGCTCAAGCGACTTCGGCGATGATGCCCGCTACCCTATGTTCTGGGTGAAATTCGACGCCTTGCGCCCATACTTGTCCCAGCAGTATGTGTTCCTGAGCGACGACAACAACCTCGCCAACTATTCCATCGACGACTATTTCAACCTCGGGATGTATGACGGCGAAATATACAAGACACGCAACCTGCGTAATCTCTCGATGGCCCAGATGTTCCCCGATGAGGACGACCGCAAGCGGGCGCAGGACAGTATCGACAACCGTCTCCGCACCTACGGCAAAGACCTGTGGGTGCCCGACCGCGAGACCTACCTCGCCATGAAAGAGAAGCAGGACGCGGCAGCAGAGGCCGCCGCGAAAGCCCTGGCCGCCGGTGACAGCATCCCGGAACGCACAACAGTGACCGACATGGAAGTGGCAGAAGAGAAGAAAATAGTGTCGGCGCGTGCAAAGAAACGCACCTCAACGAAAAGCAAGACTGCGAAGAAGTCTTCAGCCAAGAAACCTAAGGTCAGCTCAAAACAGTCATCGTCGAGCAGTGGAGCCGCAAAATCAGTGCGCCGCCGAAAACGATAAGTTTCATCGAATCACTCCGCGTCCGGTCCTCCAAGACCGGACGCTTTGTTTTACACCTGCCCTTATAAAAGACTATCATCAGACCCCATCAATATACACCATTAATCTACAATTAATGCATACCTACCCATTATTTCCTCAGTAAAAAATTAATTCTTAACTTTGCAACCGAATCTGCGCTTGCGCTGACATTGACCAATCTATTTGAGCAATTTACCATATACCTAATATTAAGCAACTTCCCCGTAGCCGCAAAAAGGGTTTGGTCGCCCGTCAGCCCTACCAGGAAGTTCCAATATTCAATATAATGCCAACATTCAAATTAGGCGAATTATTCTGTGGTCCGGGCGGTCTTGCTTACGGTGCGATAACTGCACACAGCAATGACTTTACCCTAAAAAAGCCCTCGAGGAACTGGGCTTCTCCCCCACCGAGGAATTCTATCTCGGATTCGATATAAAAGACCTCTCGCCGTTAGATGGCATCGACCGTATGCCTACAAACTGGAGCGGAAAGGGGAGCATCGATTTACCCCTTACTTCACCACATTCGATAAATTTTCCGGCTAAGGACCAATCTCCTATATCCCTCTGCCAATCAGATAAACCGGCTAAGGAGCAGCCATGCGCCGCGTCCTCCGTGACGGGTGTAGAAATATGCGAATCTCAACATTATTTTTCGCACGCAAGAGAGTCGCTCACCTGAAAGCGTGGTGAATTTCAGTTTACCGGCAATTTCCCGGCTCCCCTCCTTAGCGTAATGGGCGGCGAGGATAATCCTGCGGTAATCCACAATGCGGAGAAGCCTATCACGGTCGGCACAGCCGCTTGACGCTATGTCCCGCTCTATCTTGTCAAGCGCCTTTTCCCATTCTCCTGCCCTCGACGAGAACTCGGTGCCGGTAATCGACATCTCCTGACTCTTTACCGTGTAAAGCATCCTGTCTATTCCGACAGACTTCACCGACGGAAGCAACATTCTCACGCCAAGCTCATAGTCATCCCACACGCGGATATCCTCATCCCATCCCCCTATTTTCCTCAGATACTCAGTCTTGACCATATATGACGACGTGTTTAGCAACGCATGGACCAGATGACATTCCATCTTGTCGCCGGTGGTGAAATGACTTCTGCGCACGCCTCCCCCCATACACTCCCTCTCATGCCTCCAATACACGAATTCCGCATCAGGATTCCTGTGGAATACCTCCATTCCAGCCGCAATCATATCCCTGCCCATCTCATCGTCGGAATCAAAAAACACCAATTTATCGGTAGTCACCTCCCTTAATCCACGGTTGCGGGCAGCCGCCGCCCCCGGCTTTGTCTCCGACACAACAGTAATCCTGAAACCTTCGCGCTCGTTTGCCACCTTCCACGCTTCAAGCCACCTGAGCGTGCCATCGGAAGAGTTATTGTCAACAAGCACAAGATGGAGAGGACGGTAGGTCTGCTCCCTGACACTCTCAAGAGTCCGCCCCACTATCTTCTCACGGTTATACACCGGAATCACAATCGAAATCACCTCCTTGCCGGTCATATTTCTGCTTATTCTCGTAAGGAAAACCTTCCACACGGGGTTGCTCCTTATATCGGGGAATCCTGAAAACGAAAAGGTTTAGCCAACTTCGTTGCGAAGATAATGAATTTTTCTCAGATTTATACGTTAAAAAGACAGCAAGCGTTTGCCCAACTATCCAGAAATGACAAAACTGCAAGTGCTCATAGCCACATACGGGGAAGACGGACTCCACCGTGTCTCCAGCCACCGGCTTCCTGAAACAGAGGGAGTCGGGTATCTCATATCATGCCAATCGCCCGACGGACGCCCCACGGTGCCTCCCGGATTGCGACGTCTTGATGTCCGCGTTGTTTTCTCCCGGTCTAAAGGATTGTCGGTCAACCGCAACATCCTTTTGCGCGAAGCGTCGGCACCCTACTGCCTGCTCGCCGATGATGACCTGGACTTCATTCCCGAGGGACTCAAGGAAACAATCGGCATTCTCGACAGCAGTCCGGACATTGACGTGATTGCAATGCAGTATTCCGACAGGGAGGGGAAAACGGAAAAGCGCTACCCTCCACATCCGTTCGACCTCCGTTATCCCCCGAAAGGGTATTTCATATCTTGTGTGGAGCTTGCCTTCCGGAGAGAGAGAGTCATGGACAGGCGAATAATGTTCAATGAGAATTTCGGAGTCAATTGCCGCTACCCCTGCGGAGAGGATGACATATGGCTCCATGACGCGCTCCACGCCGGGCTCAATGGGGAATACCGTCCGGTGAAAATCGCAATCCATGATGGCGACAGCACGGGCATAAGAGACATGGGGAATCCGTCTGTGCTAAGGGCGCAAGGGCTTGTCATTTCAAGGATGAACCCGCTGTCAGGCCTACCCAGGACTATACTGAAGGCCTGGCGCACATCCCGCATCTGCGGCTCAGGATTCATGAGATGTCTCCTGCCGGCCTTGTCCGGATGGAAAGACAGCCTCACCCAAGGAAAAGAAATCTTCAAACCTCAACAATAACCAGAAATGAAGATACTGTTCATCGGAGACTACTCCAATCTCCATGCCTGTCTCGCCGCCGAACTCAGGCGACGGGGACATCAGGCGACGGTCGTCTCCGACCGTTGCGGATATATGGACACTCACTCCGACATATTCATCGAACGGAAACCGGGAAAGGCCGGGGGGATAAAATACCTCCTGAATCTCTTCTCGCTCCTTCCCCGATTGAGGGGATATGACGCGGTGCAGCTAATCAACTCCAACTTCCTGTCGCTGAAACCGGGAAAGATCAAATATTTCTATGACCGAATCAAAAGCGAGAACGGCGGCATGTTCCTGACACTCGCCGGCGACGACTACTATTTCGTGAAGGCATGTTCCGACGCGAAGCTGTTCCGCTTTTCCGAATTCAAGACAGGCACCCGTCTCAACGACTATTGCCGGGAGAAACCGGAAATCCTGCCGGGATGGACATCAGAGGCCAACAGGAAATGGAGCGAATATCTATATCAAGATCTGGACGGGGCCATGTCGGTGCTTCCGGAATACGATATGGCTGCGAAAGATGTGCTTGGAGAACGTCTTGCATTCACAAATCTCCCCGTTGACCTCTCCACACTCCCATATTCCCCTTTGGAAATCGACGGGAAGGTGCGTGTGTTCATCGGCATGCGGGGAGGGATGGAGACCCAGAAAGGGACCCGTCTCCTTCTTGACATGGCAAAAAGGCTGGAAAGGGAAATGCCGCAGAAAGTGGAAGTGGAGTGTGTCAGAGACGTGTCGCTGAAAGAGTATCTCGGAAGGATGCGGCGCAGCCATATCGTGCTCGACCAACTCTACAGCTATTCTCCGGCCACCAATGCCCTGCAGGCCATGGCGATGGGGAAAGTGGCCGGTTCAGGGGCACAGCCGGAGTATTACGAATATATCGGCAATCCCCCCTGCCGTCCGGTGTTCTCCTTGTCACCTCTTGACACAGACATCGAAGAGCGGCTGAGAAATTATATCCTCGACCCCTCTCCGCTCATAGACATGGGACGCGATGGCCGTGCGCTTGTGGAGAGCAACAACGATGTGACAATAGTGGCAGACAGGTTCCTGAAGCATTGGGAAACACTGACGGGCAGATAACTCAACAAGATGAAAGGCAAAGACGACAATTCCTATAAAAGCATTTTGAAGGGTACTTCCTTCTTCGGAGGGGTGCATGTGTTCCAGATTCTCATCACCCTTGTGAGAGGTAAATTTGTGGCCATGTTCCTCGGGCCCGAGGGTATGGGCATATCGTCGCTGTTCACAGCCTCGTCCAACACCCTGCAACGATTCGCGTCGCTGGGACTCAACCTCGCCATTGTGAAAGAGGTGGCCGCAGATTCCGACGACCACGACAGCATCCAGACAACAATAGCCACCGCACGCCGGCTCACCACCCTCACCGCCTTGGCCGGCGCGCTGGTGTGCATCCTGTTCTCCTCACTCCTGAGCAGAGTCACATTCGGCGACGACAGCATGGCATGGCAATTTGTCCTGCTCGGCATCGTGGTAGGGCTCACCATTGCATTCAACGGCAAACTTTCCATACTCCAGGGGGTATATGAGGTAAAACGGATTTCCCTCGCTTCTCTCGTCGGGGGAATCACTGGTCTCGCGGTAGGCGTGCCTCTCTATTACTTCTTCGGGAGCAAAGGGATTGTGCCGGCCATGATTGCGCTTGCCCTGTCGATGTATATCTTCTATTCCGTCAATCTCCGGAAAGCCATAAGGCCTTCCGGAATAAGGTTCTCCTGGAAAAGCCACAAACATATCGTAAAGAAGCTGGTGACACTCGGCATCCTGCTGATGGCAAACGACCTTATCGCCTCCCTTGTGCAATACGTTCTGAACGTATTCATAAACTCCCTTGGCTCCACAGACTCCGTGGGTCTCTACCAGTCAGCCAATTCCATCACCAACCAATATGCAGGGATGGTGTTCGCCGCCATGGCCATGGACTTCTTCCCACGACTGACAAAAGCGGCTTCCGACAATGCCCTGATGCGAGATATGGTCAACCGTCAGTCTGAGATAGTGTCAATCATAATAGCGCCGACCACAATACTGCTTATCCTCACATCGCCGATTCTGATAAGAATCTTTCTTACATCGGACTTCCTCCCCGTATCCCCTCTTATGCGCTGGATGGGACTGGGAATCATGTTCCGGGCACTGATGGTGCCGATGGGTTATATCTCGTTTGCCAAAGGGAACAAGAAACTGTTTTTCTGGCTGGAGGGAATCTTCTGCAACGCGCTGACGCTGGCGCTCAGCTGCGTGATGTATGCCCGGTTCGGACTTCTCGGCCTCGGCTACGCCTTTGTGGCCGACAACGCAATCTGCATCCTGGTGTATTATATCATCAACCGTAGGCTCTACGGCTACCGGTTCAGTCGAGGGGCACTCTTGCACATGTCCGGAGCCGCGACTCTTGTGATAGCCGCATTCATGTCATCACTGATTGAATCAACAGTCCTGGCCTATTCCATGATGACATCCGTGCTCATAGTCGCGTTGGCATGGGCGGCCTGGTCGCTGCGTCGCAAACTCAGGTCATGACCGCCTCATCTTATCCATTCCAGGGGATTGAGTTTCTCCCGGCTTCTCCACACCTCGAAATGTATGGAACTACGGCTGCGGTCATCGGAATCTGCCGCAAGCGCCCCGAGTCCCTGTCCGGCCATGACTTCGTCGCCCACCTTCACAGCCGGCGACGCGATGTTGCCATACACTGTATAATAGTTGCCATGATTGACTATCACCACAGTATTGTAGCCGGGAAGCATATACACCCCCGACACCTTTCCGGCATACACCGCCAATGCAGAAGCGCCGGCGGAAACCTCCGCATCAATACCCGGATTGTCATATACCACATCGGGGAGGTCGGGCAAAGACTGCCTTCCGAAACGGGAAGTGACCTTGAACGCCCCCGACGCCGGCTTCGGGAGACTACCCTTCATCGAGCCGAAGTTGCCACCCACGGCCTTTCCGCCCTTTGAGGCAGACGCCACTGTCTTCGAGCCGGAAGTCTGTCCGCCTGACTGTGAACGTGGTCTCCTTTTCCTCGCGTCAGCAAATTGACGGCCGTCATCCTTCTTCGGCTCATCACTGCGCTTCCTGTCATCCTTTTTCTTCTTATCCTTGTCCTTTTTAGTATCCTTCTCCTTCTTCGAGACCTTACCTTTCTTTGAATCCTTGTCGCCCTTATCATCGTGCGCATCCCCCTTCTCAGAAGTACCATCCTCTTCTTTCCCCTCGGCAGCCTGCTTGTCGTTGGCCGCGAGCAGCGCCTCCTTTCTTGCCTCCTCCTCTCTGCGACGTTGTTCCTCCCTTTCGCGGGCAAGCCGCTCCTCACGTTCTCTCGCGAGCCGTTCCTCCCGTTCCTTGCGGGCACGCTCTTCGGCGGCTTTCCTCTCCTCCTCGGCAATCAATGCCGAAATCTGATTACGCAACTGGTTTGCCTCCGCCTGTTTTTTGCTCAGATGTGTCTTCAACGCATCCCCGTTCTTACGGAGTTCCGCCACAATAGCATCCTGTCGAGAATGCTGTTGCAACAATGTGGATTCCTGGCTCTTCTGCTTCCTCAAAGCTTCGTCCTGCCTGTTGCGGGCCACCGCGAGTTCCCCCTTCTGCTTCTTGAGTTCCTCAGTCTTTCCGGCAATCGCCGCGCTCTGGCGGTCTTTCCACTCTGAGAACTGCCTCAGATAGCGCATGCGTCGCAAAGCCTGGTTGAAATTTTCGGATGCGAATATGAAAGCGATGTCGGAATTGTTCTTCCTCGCCACTCTCATTTTCTTCACAGCCTTCAGGTATTCGTCGCGAAGACGTTTGAGTTCCCTCTCGTTGCCGGAGATTCCCTTCTCAAGCGAGCTGATTTGTCCGGAGAGAGTGGCGATCTGTCCGGTGGTGGCCTTGATTATTTTTCTGGATGCCGCTATGTCAGTCTCCAGTTTGCCAAGTTCATTCAAGCCGGCCTTGACCGAACGCTCGTTCTCCCGTATCTGTTCCTCTGTAAGACGGATTTCCTTCTGCGTAGCCGCCTGCAGCCTTTTGGCCTCAGCTGATGTCTTGGGCTGGGTAGAAGCCTTACCTCTCACCGGAGCTTTTCCGGAGGCAGAGGTGTTCTGTACGCTTTTTGTGCGCGATGACCTTCGCACAGAAGTGCCCTTCCCCTTTTTCTCTTTTGTGGAATGGGAACCGGAGCCGTCAACCGGATTTGTCGGTGAAGCCGACGCAACAGGAGCAACGATTGCTGAAAAATGAAGAAGCAATAAGGAAAGTGCTATGAAAAGAAGTCTTTTATACCGTTCCATAAGACTAAATCGATAAGTTTAGGGATACCTTAATTTTCGGGAGCGACCATATCTTTGCAATCCGTCAATTCTTGAAGCCGCTTATAAACTTATCGAAGGGCAACTGCGTATATTTTCCGTCAATTTTTATACGCTTGAATCCTTTCCCCTCGATATCCGGATTGTCAAGTTCAAGAGTGGCCCGATAGTCTCGTTTTTCCGACTGGTAATGAAACTCTATGTCATACCCTTTCGGATAATACAGATATTGGAGCGTCACCGCCACATCCGGCTTGTCAAGCGGAAGCACCATCAGGGCACTCAACGCCCATTCAGGAGAGAACGAATATCCGTAATTAAACCCGTCCAGACGATAATCCTCTGTCGTGATAACCGTGACAGAGCCGTCTTCCTCCTCATAGAGTTCGAGCATATCCTTCATGTCGGGAGAAATAACCCCATGGCCGGGGATGAAAGCCTGCCCGAGAAGGAGATTCTGAATATCGGAAATCCCGCCGGGATAATATGCAAGGGCCTTCTCTATTGGCTCCTCCACATAAGTCTTGTTCATCTTGTTGACCACAAGAATCATACTGTCGGCAATTTCAGCCCTGCCAACCTCACCCACAAAGGGAGCGCGGAGCGACATCAGTATGACACTGTCACGCTTCATATATATCCTCACACTCGGGCTCACGGGCAATCCGTTCATCTTGAATTTTCCTGCCAACGTAAGCGACTCCCATTCAATCTCCCCTCTCGTGATTGAATCCACCACGGCCTCCTTTCTCTCATCATCCAATGGAGTCTGGGCAAACGCCGACACAAAGGATGCAAGCAGAGACACAAGCATCAGGATATGCCTTGCCCCTTTCAACAACAAATTATCCATCAAGTATCTTTTACGACATCTCTTCATTATCTCAAATCGCATGCTGCACACATCCCATCCTGAAATCCCACACCACATCACTCATAAAAGAAAGTCTTGTGTGCCACCTTCTTTTTAAGCAACTCATTGTCCGGATCCAGTTCAAGAGCTTTTTTCCAGTTCTCAAGAGCCTCCTCCGGCTCATGATTCATGAAAAGGATGTCGCCGAGATGGCTGAAAAACTCCGCATTGTCATCAGTGCCGGCAGCGACAGCCGCCTCCAAGGCCTTCCGCTGGTATTCAAGAGCCTTCTTATATTCCTTTCTCTTGAAAAGCACCCAGGCATAAGTGTCGAGATATGTGTCGTTGTCGGGCGACTGCTCTATGGCCTTACGGCTCATCTCCTCGGCCTTGTCGAGGTCTCCGTTGTTTTCCGACAGGAAGTATGCATAATTGTTCAGAGTCATTGCGTTGGCCGGGAAAAAGAACAGCGAGTTGTCATAAGCCCGGTATGCCTTGTCGAGATTTCCGGCGCTGTAATACATGTCGCCGAGCATATTGTAGAGAGAGCTCACCTTTGTAAGCCCCTCATAGTTCAGCGCCCCTCTGGCATTCTTGTCGGTTATCGAATCGGTGAGTGGCAACGCCGGATTTATGGAATGTATGAGTCCCGCATAAGCCTTCTCCGCCTCATCAAAATCCTTGGCAAGGGTTGCGGCTGAGGCATACATCAGTTTGAGGGGTTCTGTGGGAGTGATATGTCCAAGGGCCTTGTGATAGGTAGCGACCGCGTCGCCACCTCTTTCGTCGGCCAGTTGGAAACGCATCAGCTGTCCCCAGTAATCGACATTCGCGGGGTCAAGGTCAATGGCATACCCCATCTGCTCCTCGGCGTCCTTGAAGTCTCCCTTCGCGCCGCTGTATCTCGCGGCCAGGTCGAGCACTTTCGGCTCATGCGGATATTGCTCCATCAGCACCGAGAAGAGATGGTCCCCCCGGGCAGTGTCGCTGCTGTCGTCGAGCAGCGTCTGGAGATAATCGCTGAGCAAAGACAGCTTCTCCTCAAGCTCGAAATCCTCGGATAGCAAAGCCTCATACACTTTATTGTCATACGCCGTGCTGTCGCCTACATTTTTATAATATGACGCGAGCGCGATTTTGGCGGCCCCGTTGTCAGGACTGATTTTTTCAGCCCTGGAATAGGCGGCAAGGATTGAATCATTGTCGCCAATCACCTCGTATAGATTCCCCTTCAGAATCTGGAAAGATGGCTCACGCGGATTGGAGGCTATCAGCGCGTCCGCCTCCGCGACGGCTCCGACGGTGTCCCCTTTCGCGAGGAGGAAACTCATCTTCTTAAGAGAGAGTTGCGGCGACTTACCCTCGGTTTTCTCAAACCTGTCGAGAGTGGCTATAGCCTTATCCTCCTGCCGTGCGGCCATATACGCGTCGGAAAGCTGGAGAAGGTTGACGGTATTTCCGGGCTCCAGGGAGTCGATACGCTCAAAAATCCGTATAGTCTCGGATATGGTGTCGAGCCTTGAAGCCACGAATGCATATGTGCGCGATTCAAAAAGGTCGCCCGGATAGCAGTCCACGTAAGCACGCATGAGGTCAAGCGATTTCGACAGCTGCGGACCGCTCTGCATGGAATCGGTCTGCACCATCAGGCGGCTCGTGCCGTAGGATGAGGCGGCCTCCACATACGACGGGTCTGTCATATAAGCCTTCTTGTAATATTCATAAGCCTCCGGCATCTCTCCCACGGCCTGACGGCGTGCCGCCTCCAGGTAATAGTACCGGGCCTTGCGCCTTTGCTCCGAAGGGAGTGTGCCCGCCAATGCCACCAAGGTGGATATGGCGGCCAGCGCGAACATGATTATATGGGTATATCTTCTCAATTTTTCCGTATTTTTCAGGATAAGAACTCAAGCAGTGCCGGTGTGCCCGAACGCGCCGTCCTCACGCTTTGTCCGGTCAAGCTCCTTCACTTCCTCCCATTCTACGTGGGAATACTGTTTGATTACCATCTGGCAGATTCTTTCGCCGTCTTTCACAACGTAGTCATCCTTACCCAGATTTATAAGTATTATCCCGATTTCTCCCCGATAGTCGGCATCTACCGTGCCGGGGGTGTTTGCGATCGAGAGTCCATAGTTCAGGGCAAGCCCGGAACGAGGACGTATCTGGCATTCATATCCCTGAGGAAGCTGTATATATAGGCCGGTGGGGATAAGAGCCCTGTCGCCGGCCCTGAGTGTGATTTCTCCCTCTGGCAGGAAAGCTCTGACATCCATACCCGCCGCCTCAAAAGTGCCATATTCCGGAAGAGGATGATGGCTTTTGTTTATGACCTTTACCTTGATTCTGTCCATAACGCTTGATGCTTGTGTTTATGAAGCGGACAATGCCTCCGGCATTTCCACTATTACTCTAACCGATTGAGACATGTAAAAGTTGTGTCTCGGATAGAGAACTTACAAAATTAATAAAAAACGACGGTTATAAAAACAATTCGGCCACCTTTATAAAAAGGCGGCCGAAAAAACTTCCGTGGCTGGATATCAACCCTCGGTGATTGCGTCGTTAGGACAAACCTGTGCGCAGCTTCCGCAGCTGATGCATGTGTCGGGATCGATTTTGTAGATATCACCCTCTGAGATAGCGTCCACAGGACAAACAGACATGCAAGTGCCGCATGCGATACAGTTGTCGCCAATTACGTATGCCATAGCTTACTATTTTTAAAGTTATTCGTTATTAGAGTTTGTTTGAGTTATTTTCTATGCAAATTTAGGATTTCAAAATCATTTACGCAAAAAAAAACATCATATTATCATAATTTGTATTCAATCTAAATAGCGACATTCCTTCAATACTCCCCAAAAACGCCATGCCTGAATACATTCAGAAGGCCAGGATGATACCCGATTATTCAACAAAGGTCAACCGGCATTTGATTCGTAACCTTTTTTTTCATAAATTTGTGGCGGTGTCATAAATGAGACACCGTAATTCTTATGATCGACCATCCACTCATCTCCATCATCACAATCACTTTCAACGCGGCTAATGAAATCAAGCCGACAATGAAATCGATTGCCTCCCAGACATGTCATGACTTCGAACACATCATCATCGACGGAGCCTCCAAAGACGCCACAATACAGGTGGCCCGCTCAATGGGAGTGCCGTCGCTCAGAATCCTTAGTGAGCCCGACAAAGGACTCTACGATGCCATGAACAAGGGGTTGCGCATGTCTCGCGGTAAATATCTCCTCTTCCTGAACGCGGGAGACTCATTTCATGACGACGGGACACTCGCGGCATATGCCGCCGCCGCCGTAAAGAACCCCGACATAATATATGCCGACACGGTAATCGTTGACAAAGACAGAGCAGTCATCGGCCCGCGACATCTATCCGCCCCCGACATATTGACGTTCCAATCGTTCTCAAAGGGGATGCTCGTATGCCATCAGGCCTTCATGGTGAAGAAATCAATCGCTCCGCTCTATGACACTTCCTACCGGTTCTCGGCCGACTATGACTGGACCGTGAAATGCCTGCAGAAATCTCAACCGGGCAACTGCATAAACCTTCATCGAATCGCAATCGATTATCTTAGCGACGGGATGACCGACAAGAATAAAATCGCTTCCCTAAAGGAGAGATTCAATATTATGTGTGGACATTACGGCACATCGAAAACTGTAGTTAACCACGCTTCCTTTATCGCAAGGGCTCTTAAAAGAAGGATATCAGGCAAAAACTGAAAATCTTATTGGTCTAATTTGCTGGAATAAGTATTTTTTAACATAATTATCGGCAAAAATTTGTTATTTTCGCACATTGAAAAGCGAAAAATAAACGACCACCAATGGACTACTCCACACATTCCGCCGACGTGATATCGCTACAGAAAATCGCGATGTACGTCAATAACGATAATCTTAATGAGGAGATTCTTGTCTTCGACAATTTCAGCACCTCCGAAAAAGGGGATGTCTTCCCTATCAGAATTGATGCGCTGGTAATCGCATTGTGTACGGCAGGTTCCGGCAAGATTGGTGTGGATCTCAGGGAATATGAAATCAAGAAAAACACCCTGATTGTTATCCAACCGAAAAACTACATCTATCTATCCGACTACTCCGACGATTTCGAAGGGACCGTAGTGGCCTGCTCTAATCATGTGGTTGAAGATGTCCTGCCCAAACTCACCGATATCCTGCCATTGCTTCTACACCACCGCACAGAACCCGTGACTCAGCTCGACGACAGAGAAGCAGAAGGGATACTTAGTTTCTATCATGCGTTAAAAACCAAACTGAGGGGCGAGAATACACCATTCCTTAAACAGAAAGTGCTCTGCATGCTTCAAGCTGCCCTCTATGAGATGATGGAAATAAGCATGAGGAAAAACGATAAGACATCCCCGGCCTCCCGTTCAAGGAAAGAAGAGATTATGGCCAAGTTCATAATTGCCGTGAGCGAGGATTTCAGGATAGAACGACAGGTGGCCTACTATGCCCACAAGCTCTTCATAACTCCAAAACATCTCTCTTCCGTTGTCAAAGAGATATCGGGACGCACGGCAGGAGACTGGATTGAAAACTATGTTATAATGGAAGCCAAGGTGCTTCTGAAAACCACAGACATGACAATTCAAGAAATCGCGGTATATCTGAATTTCGCCAACCAATCGTTCTTCGGAAAGTATTTCAAACATCACACAGGCGTTTCACCGACCACCTACCGGAAGCATAATTCCTGACACAAGACACTCTCGCCATCAAAGTAAATGTCAACGCATCAGCCTGCGTTGACATTTACCATATAATACAGTCCCGTCTTTTCAACCCTTCCTCAGAATACTAAGAAGCGAATCCCAGAAATAAGCATCCAGGTTATTAGAATGTAGGGACATGCCTCCGGCATGTTGGATGCCGCACGGTATTCTCGACGCGTAAAAAACGCAATTATGATGCAAAATAGACAACCGCCGGACGACACCAGGCAAACATGCCACGCGATATTCTCGACTCGAATAACACGCAATTATGATGCAAAATAGATAACCACCGGACGATACCCGGCAAACATGCCAAAGGAATGTCCCTACATAGAGTCATCACCTGCTCTTCCGCTTTCGCAGTACCATCGGCGTGACAAGGGCTGACTTCTCTGTTCGGCCAATATATGGGAAGCGAAGAGTTGGAACCCTGAAACAATATCGAACTCTTATCATGTAAGGACATATATGCAAAAACCGGACTGAGAAAATCTCAATCCGGTTTCTAAGGCGGCGATTACCTACTCTTCCGCTTTCGCAGTACCATCGGCGTGATAAGGTTTAACTTCTCTGTTCGGAAT
>JAIDXM010000006.1:72420-99464 GCA_029058745.1 Muribaculaceae bacterium | reverse complement strand
CAAAAGAATAGGCAACTTTTTCAAGCTGCCTATTCAACTTTTTTATAGCATTTCTTATCCCGAACTCGCGTTGATAGGCAAAATGACATCGGCAAATCAGCGTGCAGTGTCTACACAGTGTCTGTAATGCGTTCTTATTTTGTTTTATCTTTAAGAATATCAAGTCTCATATTTTTTTTATTAACTTTGCACTTGGAATAGCTCAGCTATTCCACGACATTTTGGTAAAATATGAACGTTATGCTCATCTTGTAAACTGAAAACGTAGGAAATTTTCAAAAGATGCAAGAGATGGCATAGTGGTTCTCACGCGTATAGCGTGGGTCACTATTGTTACATCTGCATCAAAGGTTTCCTACGACCATCAGTTTAGACGTGGCATAGTTGGCTCACGTTTCTTTAATAAATTAATGCCGTTGAGCCCAAGGCAAAAAAGAACTATGAGAAAATTATTACCTCTATTGCTTTTTTCCACTCTTGTAGTCTCTCAAGAAAAGGGGTATTCCCAAACAGTGCGAGAAAGGCATCAACAATTATTGGCTGAGGCTAAAGAGTCAGGCGCATATTATGATGCTAATGCCGACACTATTGTATTGGAGACCTTCAAGAGAAATAATTTGGATTACAAAATCTACGTCTATAATGCTAATCCAACAGACAGTCTCCCTAAAATAGCAAAACAGATTACAAAACGTAAAATGACCGGTAAAGATTATTCTGGGACAGACATCTATGTGGATGAATTGGTATTTCCCATTGAGATAATTCCTTTCACGCCTGATTATGAAAAAACATATCCAGAACCATTCGTAGAATACTGGGATAAATATTTCTCCATCTTTCCCAAGCGTAAAGAAACTGTTTATAAGATCTATGATCGGTTAAATAATATACAGCAATCCACTAATTCAACCCCTACGACTGCGACTGAAAAACGAGAAGCTTTACTGACTCCTAAGTACTATACTAATTGGATAGGGGCTTCCTTTTTTACCATATCGACCATTGAACATGAGTGCGATGTGGAACCCGTCAGAATAGTGGGATTGACATTCTTTTACGATTTTGGAAAATGCTTTGTTGGTTTTGAGGCTAATACCAAGGGGGTTATTACCCAAATGACACTAAGATTATTTGGAGATGAGGCAGATAAATTCATTAAGGATGCAATAGATTATGGATATGAACTGTCTGGAAAGGGAAATAATCTTAATGTGAGGTCCAACAGTGGTCAACTACTACCAGATATTTACGGAACAAAAGTTCTGAGATATTCTATGAAGACTGCAAATGGGAAAGTAATAATGGAGGTGTCAAATAGTAAGAACTATGCTAATGAATATGAAATCGCTATCTTTAGAACTAAATAACTCTACGCCGATTACAGTAATACTCATAATAGCTATACTTTTCATTACTAACACTCAGCAGGCTTGTTCTCAAAATATGAAAGAAGGAATTTTTTCCACGGAATATACTTATGAACTCCCTGATTATTCAGGGAAGTCCTTCACTCCGATAATGGCTTTATGCCACGATAAAGATTCAGAAATGTACTATCATATGTCCAATATTGCAGATTTCAGCGAAGAACATATAGTAATGTGGACAGGTTCTCTGGAGGAAACGCGAGCTATTTACGAAGGTTTAGACTCGTTAATCAAGAAGCTTGATTATAATGGCACGGAACAAATCAAAGACATGAGAGGAAATGTATTTATTGTTTCTGCTCCATTAATTAAAGACCATATGGAAAGGTATTTGAGAATACAGCCAGAAAATAAAGAGGTTTGGGGTATTATCTCAAAACAGCATTTAAAAAATTTCACCCGCGTATTCAAATGAGTTATAGGACTGCCACCGTGAAATGTAAGAATCTCAGTGGCAGTCCGGTCTAATCCTAATGACAAACTTCTTTTCGATTCTTTCGTTCTTATTCCTATTTTTTCAATGAACTCTTTTGCTTTCTGTCGGAACCACTGAAAGACGCTGACACCGTCAATCTTCAGGATGAAACAGTGTTTCTTCTCTCGACCCGATTTATTCAGGATATAAACGCACTTTATACCTTGCTTCTTCGTTATAGTTATATAACTACAACATTGACAATGAAAGAAATCTCTAAATTCATACCAGAGCTTAGTTCCGTCCGCAAGATATATTCCGGTGTAATCTCCGGAAGTGGTATCGCTTGTGAAGATGCCTTGACATTGGTTGCTTTTATCAATTCTTTCCCTTCAGTTCACGATGTAGAATCTGGAATAATGGACTTGGTTCTGAAAGCTCCAACGGAACGCATGGAGATCGTTCTTAAAAGTCTGCATACCGATTTAGACAGAATTGTAACGCTGTATAAGAATAATAGTCGGTACTTTGACCACATGGATTTAAGATTGCTTTGGTATACACCGTTGTCGTATGCAGATAAGGAAATTGAAGCCCAACAAAAGAAAACACAGGCAGCAAGCGATGAACTGAAAGAAGCCTCCAATTCGTATGAGATGACGCCTTTCAATGGCATGTCGAAAGATGAAACAGCCGTATTGGAACGGAGGGTAGACAAGCTGACAGCAGAATACCAAAAGGAGAAAGCGAAGCTTCAAAACTTTTACGCAAAGCGGAAAAGCCTCGAAGAGGAAAGATGGAGTGTGCCCACTGATATTTTCAGGCTTACATATCTTATATGCAACGGTCTACTGCCTGTCGTAGAAAAATACTATAATAAACCTGTAGAAAAGAACAAAGAACAGTCCGAACGGACTGATTTATATTTTTCAATGTCGCTTTTAGCGTCCGTTCATGAGCTCTGCAATGGACGGCAGTTTGAAGATATGGCAGCCATTGATTTTTTCCATGCACTTAACCTGCATCAAACCACCAAGCCTCTGGAGGTTTGTAAGAATGAGAAAGTAAGGGTTTGCTACCTCATCCATCAGCTAAGCGAAAAGATTGATAAGGCTTCGCGCAGCGAATGGATCGGAGCCATGCTCCGGAATACAGGCATTGAACAGGATTACTACCGTTCAAAATATCGTGAACCCATAAGCGATCCACCAAGCAAAAAGAATAAGGAGTTTGCAGAAGCCTTGAAAGAAATCCTCGGCTGACGCTTTACTTTATCATCGTACCTTATATATACGGCTCTAAACTAAAGTGGGTGTAGAGCCGTATTCCTTCTTTTTGGAAGGAACAAGAGGGAGAATAAAAATTTTTATTCCTTTCTTTTCTCCCTTTAAGCCCCAAACAAAACACCCAATCTCACGCCCAAAACTGGGTGCAAAATTGGGTATATATACAACAAAAGCCTGATAATCAGGCTTTATTGGCGGAGAGGGAGGGATTCGAACCCCCGGAGGTGTGACCCTCAACGGTTTTCAAGACCGCCGCAATCGACCACTCTGCCACCTCTCCCGGCAGAAGAACAGCCACGGCTTCGCGCCGCTACCGCTCATTTGCACTGCAAAGTTAATAACATTTTTTTTACCTTGCAACTTTTTTCCTGTTTTTATCTCCTTTTTTTTATCTTTTTCATTTCATTATTTCACATTATTCTATATCTCAATATTTTACATAATACAATCATCTATAACTCCGCCAATCCAACCATCGGGTTTATCATCTATATAGACTCATCCACGCCATCAAGGGATGTGCCGATGAACGGGGCATCCCTTGATGGCGTGGATGATACTGTCTTACGATATCCGCTATTGTCGCGCAGACATCACTTATTCTGACAACCGGTTATTTTGGAGAGCGTCTCAATCCCTTCAATACACATCCTGGAATTATGGTAGGGACATTTCCAGAAACCGGCCTTGTCCTCTTCCCGGTTGATGGAGCCGTCGGACCCTCGCCGACTCCAATACCACTCCCCTTTTCCAGGGTCGATGAGCTTCTCCTTTATGTAACGCCAGCTCTCCGCCGCCGCCCCGACAAATTCCGGCTTACCGTGGTAGGCGGCAAGATAGAGCTGGCCTATTACATTCTCTGCCTGCACCCACCAATGGCGGTCATCGTCAAGACTGCCGTCGGCGTGGCGCTCATAAATCATACTTCCGTCTTCCCTTCTCCCCTCAAGAGCGGCCATGGCAATCTTTTCCGTAGCGGCAAGGGTCTCCTTGTAGAGCCCGTCATCGCCTATCACCATAGCCGTCTCAAGCATGAGCCACGATGCCTCGATGTCATGTCCGTAAGAGAATATGCCATCCTCCCGCTCCCAGTCATCATTGAAAAAGAGTCCGAGATGACCAGTATCCTTGTCAAGAATCCTGTCGAGGAAAATCCGCAACAAACCCTTTGTGGCATCGAACAATTCCGGGCTACGCCATACACGCAACAGCGCGGTGTAACCCTCCATGATGTGAAGATGCGTATTCATCGTCTTGGCCGAGTTGTCGTCCTTCTCGCTCAGACGCATGTCGGCTATCGGATGCCAGTCGCGTGTCTGCGCCTCCAGATAGCCCCCCTTCTCACGGTCAAGGCTATGTGTCTCTATATCATGGAACAACGACTGCGCCATACGAAGCGACTCCTCATCTCCCGTGGTCCGGTAATGCTCCGCGAGGCCATAGATTGCGAAGGCAATCGCATAAAACTGCTTCCTTGTGTCGAGTGGCTTCCCATCGGCGCTGACACTCCAATACACGCCCCCATACACATTATCCATGAAACGGTCCCTTATATAATCCCTGGCACGCGATGCCAGTAGCTCGTAAGCAAAATTTCCGGTGAGCCGGAAGGCGGCGGCAAAGCTCCAGAGGATTCTCGCGTTGAGAATCGCACCCTTCGGAGCGTCCCTGTCGAGCATGTCAAACCCATCGCGACGGCCATAAAAACCGCCACGTGAATCAACCATACGGTCCAGCCAATAATAAAGTATATTATCGTCCAGGCATTTCCTAAACTCCTTGATCATTTCCGATTCCATAACCATAAAAATTTAAACGTTGGCGAAATCTGTCATCTCATCCTTCTCGGGGACATCCACATCCGACGCCGCAGCCCTCTGGGCCTTGAGCTTCCCGACAATATCATCCACTCTCTCGGTGGTGAGAGGATAGAACCACACCACGACGATAGCCAACAGCGACACAGCCGCCGGGATGAAAGTCATAAGCATCCACAGGCATGATATGGCAGCCGCAGGCTGATTGAGCACCGCGTCAGCTGTGTCGGATGTGCGGGCCACATAGCCGCAGGCATCAAGCAGCCACAAGACAGCGGCACCGCCGATGGCACCCCCGAACTTCTGCGCCATCGACGACGACGAGAAGATAAGTCCCGTGGAGGCTGTCTTGTAGCGCAACTCCGCATAGTCAGAAACGTCGGCATACATCGACCATACAAGCGGCGACATGATGCCGGTGAGTATGGAAATCACCACCTGGAAAAGCAACATCAGCCAAAATCCGACAGGCGACACGGGAAGCATGAAGAAACATACGCTGAACACTATCAGCAATGCATTCACAATGATGAACGTGGTTTTCTTTCCAAGACGGGCTGCCACCGGAACGCACAGCGCGACACCGGCCATATTGGCCACCTCCCCGATGCTCAGGAACAGTCCCGCATAGAACAGCAATGAGAGTGAGAAGAGTTCCAGATGGGCGTCAAAACCGATGACGTCGGCGAAGAAATAAGCCACACTCGCCCCTCTTACCGTGTTGAACAGGTTGAAACACAATGCCGCTCCAATCAGAAGCCACCAGGGACGGTTGCCCAACAGCGACTTGAAATCCTTCCCGACACTGACAGTGCTGTGGGTGCGGAGACGCTCGCGTGTCATCCGGAAGCAGCATAGGAACAACACGAAACATGCCACGGCAATGACAATCATCGCCGACTGCCAGCTATGCTGAACGCTGAATCCATAGCTCTCCCGGAAGAAATCGCAAAGCGGCTGCCACGCGGCCAGCGCTATGAACGAACCGCCATAAGCGAAAAACATGCGGAACGAGGAGAACACGGTCTTCTCCTTCGGGTCCTCGCTCATCACTCCGAGCATCGCCCCATACGGCACATTTATGGCCGTATAAACCGTCATCATGAGAATATAGGTGACATAAGCCCACACCAGTTTCCCGGCATATGAGAAATCGGGAGTGGAGAACAACAGTATGCCACATATCGAGAACGGAGCGGCAATCCACAGGAGATAGGGGCGGTATTTTCCCCACCGTGTGTCGGTGCGGTCGGCAATCACGCCCATCGCCGGGTCGGATATACCGTCCCATATACGGGTGATAAGCACAAGGAACGCGGCATCGACAAGACGGAGTCCGAACACATTGGAATAGAAGAACGGAAGGTAGTAGCTGAACACCTTCCAGAACATCGACGACGCCATGTCGCCGAAGCCGTATCCGATTTTTTCTTTCAGCAGGTTCATAGCATTTCTATCAGTTATTCCCGACAGCCGGAATCACTTCCCCGACGACAGGAATTTTTCATTCCGCGTAATGAGATTGTTTATAGTCACCACACTCTCAGAAGTCCTGAGTCCGTCTTCGGGGGTGTTAAGGCAATAATCCACAAGGCGGTCAACAGTGGATGTAGCCACATGCATCCGTGTGTCGCTCGACGCATAATAGATGAACACCTTGCCGTCTTCGTCGGCAATCCATCCGTTGGCGAAAAGCACATTCATGACATCGCCCACATACTCCTCTCCCTGCGGGGCCATGAAGTAGCCGCCGGGACGCGCAATCTCCTTCGACGGGTCGTCAAGAGAGGTCATGTAAAGATAGAGCACATAACGGAGACCATCGGCAGTGGCCCTCACCCCATGGGCAAGGTGAAGCCATCCCTTTGAAGTCTTTATAGGGTGGGGTCCCTCGCCGTTCTTAACCTCCTTGATGGTGTGATAGTGACGTTCGTCGATAATCTTCTCGTCAGTGACCACGGCATTCGTGATGTCATCCACAAGAGCCCACCCTATGCCACCGCCGCTTCCGGTGTCGATAAAGCCATCCTGCGGACGGGTATAGAGGGCGTATTTGCCATCCACAAACTCCGGATGGAGCACTACATTACGCTGCTGGCTCTTGCTCTTGAGGTCAGGAAGACGCTCCCAGTTTACCAAATCCTTGGTCCTGGCAATACCGGCGGTGGCTGTAGCGGCAGAGAGGTCGCCCGGACAGGAGTCGTCATGACGCTCCGCGCAGAAGATTCCATATATATAGCCGTCCTCGTGCGCGGTGAGACGCATGTCATACACATTGGTGGCCGGCACCACATCTTCGGGAAGAGTCACGGGACGGTCCCAGAAACGGAAATTATCGACACCATTGGGACTCTCGGCCACTGCGAAGAACGACTTGCGGTCATAACCCTCTACCCTTACCACAAGCAGATACTTGCCGTTCCACTTCATGGCCCCGGAGTTGAGGGTGGCATTCACCCCTATGCGCTCCATGAAATAAGGGTTGGTGGCAGGATTATAGTCATAACGCCAGGAGGGAGGTATCATTCCGGGAGTGACTACCGGATTCTCATATCTCTCATATACACCGTTTCCCTCTATTGCACGGTTGGGACGGGTCACAAGCCTCTCATAGGCTGATTCAACCAAGGCTTTTCTCTGTTCAAAATTATTTGTCATGTATCTGTTTGTCTTATTGTTTATTCAGCGACGTTCCATTTATCGGCACATCACTATTGTTGAGTCATTTGTGAATTTCCTGAAATCATCGGCGGCGGGATGTCCCTTGAAAGGCACATAGTAGTGGCCGGGCTTGTCGTGGGCATTTCTCCACACCACGACATAAGACACGGGATTCTCACGCAGGAGCGGAAGCAATGTGCCGGAATACCACTCGGGCATCGTCACCCCCTCAAGGCCTGTCTCAGTGAACGCGGCCACCTTCCCATGCTCTCCGGCGAGTTTCCTCACAATCCGGAGACTGCGTGCCACATCTCCCTTATAAGCCTCAAGGCCATCCTCTCCGTTGAAATGATACACATCGGTGCCCATCACATCAACATACTCATCGCCGGGGTAACGCTCCATATACTGCTCCTCGCTGACTACACGGTCGGTAGAATAAGCCCACACGACATTGTCAACGCCCTCACGGTCGAACACATCGCGCATCTGATGCCACAAGGCCTTGTAGTCTTCCACGCTACAGTTTTTCGCTCCCCACCAGAACCATCCTCCGGTGTGTTCGTGCCAAGGCCGGAACACCACAGCAATCTCATCGCCCTCCGGAGTCTTTAGCGACTTGAACCACGTGGCGAGTCTCTTCAGCTGCTCATGATACTCCTTGTTAACCTCCGGGTCATTCACCATACGGTTGACTATCGTAGTGTCGCTAACATTCCAGCTGTCGGCATTATCCACAGGGCTGTACAGATGCCAGCTGAATGTGTTGACGCCTCCTCGGGCATGCTGAGCCACCACTTCCCGGCGCATTCTCTCAAACGGCACCCCGTCAAGATTGACGCTGTCGCCGAGTTCCAGCCGTCCGAGGTCCCAGCTCATCATTCCTGGATATTTCCCGGAAGTCTCCAGCACATCGCTCCTGCCATCCTCATACTTCCAGGAATGTCCATAGACAGGGTCGTCATGATGTCCGAAAATTGTCTTTCCCTCTTCACCGATAGCGGCAAGCGCCGCTATCAGCGAGTCGGCGGGAGTAGCCTCCGGCTCGGATGCGGGAGTCTTTCCAGACCCTCCGCAAGCCGAGCATACGGCCATCGCCATGGGGAATGCAAGATAAATCGTATTCCGCATATTCATCTATAAATCTGTCTTAAAACTCAACGTCGCCACGGTTGATTACACGCGGATTGTCGAGGACTGTCTTCCATTCATTGTTAAGGTTCCAGTCCTTGAAACCGTATTCACCGTCTGGCATCTCATACCAGCTCATGAAATAGCTCCACAAAGCGCCGTCGCTGAACGCAGACTCCACATCGAGAAGGTTGCCACACTCGCTGAGAGCCACCATCTTCTTCCCTTCAACAAGATTATACAGAAGTTCAAACTGGCCGGTCTGATTGGTGAGGGGTTCCACATAGAGATCGGCACCAACCATATCCACCTTGTCATCACCGGGATAAGCCGACTTCACCAAGTCTGCCGAGGCAAGCTGTCCGGCATTGGAAGTCTGGACGGTCCACACCCATATCAGGTTGTTGAGTCCGTATTCCACCGTGAGTTTGTCATAAAGCCATCCCCAGAGCTGTTTGGTGACATCCACACCGGAATTGCCCCACCAGAACCAGGCTCCCCAGGAGTAGTCGCCTGCGGCCTCATGGAACGGACGCCATATCACCGGAATCCCGGCATCCTGAAGGAGTGCCAGATAGCCGGCAAGCTTCTCGACATCGGCAGTGGCCACAGTATTCTCCCAGGTGCCCTCCACAAGCACATTGGATGCCTTGAACTGATTCTCCACCTCATTTCCGTCTATGGTGATTTTCTGACTCGCATTGAGTTCGGAGCTGCCCTCTGCGATGGGCACATTCCAGTGCCAGGTCATCGCCGGCACACTTCCGGCCTCCCATACACTCTTGACGGGTGTGATGTCGCCGTAGTCTATCCAGTTTGAAGGGGAAGACGCAAGATGGATATAGTCGAAACCCACAATCGCGGGGTATTTTCCGGCCGCCTGATACACCAGGTCGCTGAACTGTGTGTCCCAGGCCACGCCTCCCATAACTCCGGAAATCTGTTTCTCGCCATAATTGCTTATGAAAACCTCGAAAAGCTTCTTAGCCTGGGCAGTAGCGTTGGCGTTCACAAGTGAGGCCGTGAGCTTGCTCTTGTCGATGATATTTATCTCTCCCGTAGAGAACGTTATGGTCACTTCCGGAGCGAAAGTCTTCGACCCCACGCCGGCCACCGCGTTCGCGGGGATGTGGAACACGTATCTCTTACCCTTCGAGAGAGAGATGTCGGCCACAAGGCGGTTGCCGTCAACTACTCTCGGATCGCCGACGGCCACCCCGTCGAGAGTTATCACCGCAGTCTGGCTTAACGCTATGTCGTGGTCGTAAGCGACAGAAATCTCAGTTGTCTCAGGACTCACTTCCTGTCCATCGGTAATCGACGTCTCCACCACCTTTATATCGAACGGGGCGGTCTCCGACCATTCAGGTTCATGATCCTGGTTGCAGGCCGACACTCCCGGAAGAATCATGGCGGCCGCCAAAATATATGCAAATCTTTTCATCTGTTGTCAAAGATATTATTTCTGGTTCTGACTGTCCGGACTCCTCATTATAAAATAGGAGTCCGGACAATCTATTGTCACTCTATGGTCAGTTTCGTGAGTATTATGTCATTACCCTGGATTATGAGTCCGTGATGGTTGACGAGCTGGTCGATATCCTCTGCAGTAAGCACATGCTCCACAAATCCGCTCGGCTGGGTGCAGTCCTGATATTCCGACACGCTCCCGGGCAAAGCCACCCAGTCTTCGCCGCGCCCGAACTTAAGCTTCGGATCGCTGCCGCCGGTCTGAGTATAGTAGGCACGCATAATCTGTCCGGGTTTCCATGTGCTGAACACATTCGCAATCACATCATCGTTCCATGCAAGCTCTCCCATACCGGCCCATCCTGAAAGGTCGGAGTTCCCTTCCCAGAACACGGTTTCCATTGAAATCTCCCACTCGCCCGTGATTTTGCTCAACACACAGTTCTGTCCCTGGATTATGAGTCCGGTGTCGCTCCAGCCGTCATTTGTGTTCATGATCCTGTCGCGCACATCTGCGGTAAGTTCAAGGGCAATCGTCGTGGCTCCAACCGCTGGATTAAGGGTGACAATCTCTCCCCAGTTGGCATCGTTCACCTGAATCGCGGCTCCGTCGGCAGGCGACACATGGAACACGAGAGTGGCGCCCACGGGCACATCCGCGAGGGCATCCTTGTAAAGACGCAGTTTGTTGACACCCTCGTCGCCGTTCCAGTCGAGGTTAATCATCGGGCCGGCATACACCACACGCTCCTGGTGGGTGGCGGGGATAACAGATATATCATAGCTTATGCTGCCATTGCTCGACACGAGAGTCACCTTTGAATTCTTCCCGGCAGTGCCCGGCACCTGCACAATCAGGCGTGTACCGTTGAGGATATACTGCACGTCCTGTCCGTTGACCTGCACGCCGGTGAGTTTGTCGGCGTTGGCTATTTCGAAAGTGACGGTCTCGCCAGCGTTTGTCTCAACATCCTCTCCGGGCAATACAGTGGCGTAAGCGCACACGGGAGCGGCGAGGTTGATGGCCGGGGCCTCCACAGTCTCACCGTTGGTGAGGGTGAACACCACGGAATTGGCGCCCTCGGAGAGGGTGGCGGGAATCTCCACCTCAAATTCATTTGCCGCCGGATTCCTGACCTCCACCTCGGCAGTGCCTCCAAATGTCACGACAGCCACATTCTGTAGATTCCTGCCTGAAATCTTCACGACAGAAGCGAGAGATGCGGGATCTGCGCTGTAAGACACTGTATTGGGCTTGAGCGTGGAAATCTCGACCTCCACAGCTCCTCCGGAAGCGGTGTGAAGCACCGCTTTGCCACTCTGCGTCCCTTCCGGCACCTTGACCGCAACCTCAGTGGCCGACTTTGACTCAGGAGCCACAGCGTCAGCTACATTGGGGAAGCTCACCGTTGTCACAAGTTCCATGTTGACACCCTTGAACTTGATTATGTCGTCTTTCCAGATGTCGGAAGCCGGCTCAGCCACGACCTCGGCGGGAAGAGCCACACCAATCGTAGCGATTGCCACTTTCACGCCCGAAGCGGGAAGCATCACTATCGTGCCGTCAGACACATTCTCAGGCAACACGAATGTGAGCTTGTCTTCCTCGACAACGAATTCCACCGTCTCCCCGTTGGGCATCTCCACACTCTTCACAAGGTCTATGTCAGTCACGGAGATGGTGACAGTCTCACCGGGTTTCACCCCTGTCAGGTCTGCCACGCTCGCCACCGACGGAAGCACGACAGTCAGCTCCTCTTCGGAATATATCCAGTTCGGCATAGGCTCACCGCCGTCGCTGATAATCACCTGTCCGCTCCTTGCCTCCTCAGGCACCACGAAAGAGATTTCCTGACGAGTCCAGGTGGTGAAATCCTCCTTGTCTATCACCACTTCCTCAGGGAGAATCACCTCGGAGATGAGATTGAGGTAATCACCCTTGAGAGTAAGTGTCTGTCCGGGCTTCACGCTCATCGGCGCCATCTCATCGAGAGAGATTGGTTCCAGGAATGAGAGTGCGGTCAAGGATGTGATGTCGCCGCCCGAATGATGGAGCGTCACCTTCCCCTCCTCTGCATCCTGAGGCACGGTGATTCTGATTTCCTCGTCAGAAATCACTTTTATATCTGTCACCTCCCCGCCTCCGGGGATGGTGATTGATGTAACCTGGTTCATACCCGAACCCAGGAAGCGCAGCTCGCCGCCACGCGCCACAGGGCGCGGCCCCCACACGTTGAGATTCACACCCCCCTTATACTGCTGGGTGTCATATTCCTCTTTCGCACAGGATGTCATCACAGTGGGAAGCAGCATTCCCAGACCGAGAGCCAACGCTCCTGTAAACTTTATTATATTGTTCATGTCGTTTGCTGTTTTCTAAATTTGTTAGGACAACTTCACTGTGAGACATCAATTCTTTACCACACGTATATTGTCAATCTTGATGAACGGCGTACAGTCAACGCCCGCCACACCGCCGTTCCAAAGGAACAGCTGGAGGCTCGCGAAATCCTCAGGGCTGCTCAGGAATGAGTCGGCTCCGCTACCGTCGCCCTGATATACGAAGTCCTTGATCGGGAACGAGACTGTAATCCATTTACCGTCGGTATGGTAGGCCTCAGTCACGCTCCATGGCGACCACAGGCCACGCGCCCATCCGCTCTGGAAATAGGAGTTGTTGCATCCGGCCACCTGATTTCCGTAAATGTCGGTACCGGCGTTGCCGAACGACACCCGGTCTGTGCCGGCGAAAATCAGTTGCATCGCGCATGACTGCCATGCCTTGTCGGCGGGTATGCACACCTCGAATTTCAGGCTCTTGTTGTTGAAATCGCTGAAGTCCGCGATGTCGAACAGACGGGAACCGACTCTCTCGGGATAATCGGTGGGAGTATTCCAGCTTCCGGCCCAATATTCAAACGAGAAATTATTGTCATCCCAAGCGTCACTGCCCGGCAGAGTGGTGTTGCCGTCGCCAAGAGCTATGTAGTTGCCGCTGATTGATGTCTCGTCGTTGAGTATCGGACGCGCATGCCAGCTCTGGGCTGTGCCGAGTCCTGTGATGCCGTCGAAGTCGAAGAGCATGCCGCTCGTGTCAAGATAATGGAATGAGCTCTCCCCTTTGCCATAAATAGAGGTCACAACCACCGGAGCCTCCACGGCGCCCTCAGGCACTACCACTGTAAGCTCGTTCTGGGTGATGTTCTTCACTGTGGCCGGGACGTTGCCGAAGCTCACGGTGAGAGGCACATTGGGGTCGTCGGCGAAATAAGCGCCTCCTATGGTGACGGTCTCTCCCGCCGGGGCATACTCGCAGCTCATCTTGTCAACACGCGGAGCGGGCACCGACACCTCGAAAGGATACTGGGTCTCTATTCCTGTGGAAGTGATGAACCTGGCTATATTCGTGACCTCGCCGGGAATCACATTGGGTATATCCACGATGATTGTGTTGCTCGTCACCATCGTGGGGTTGAGCTTAGCCTTCTGGTCGTTGAACCACACCTGCTGCACATCGCCGAGATTGTCTCCCACGAAACAGAGATGGGCACCGAGCGACGCGCTTGCCACGAGCGAGTCCGCCTGGTTTATGTTGCATGTGCGGGCATATTTTATCACCGGAGTGGCCCCTTTGTCCTGCTCGGCGTATGTCTCGCTGCACGACACCATCGTGCCGGCCGCCACAATTCCGGCCATCGCCGCAAACGTATATTTAAGTCGGTTGTTCATTTCTTTCTGTTTTGAGTGTTAGGTTATTATTCTCCTGCCTCAGGCTGGTTGCCGTCGGTTGAGCCTCCGTAGTAATCCACCGGTGCGCCGAGCAACGCGGGGGAAGTGGAGGAAACGGCAGCCGGAATCGGGGCCACGAACGCATCCTTGCTTATGAAAATCTTGTCATACTGCGCACCGTCGGCCTTGCTATCCACAATCTTGTAAATATCCGCGTTGTTCTCGTTCGATGAATCGATGTTGGGATATTTCTCATAATCGGGTGTGTACATGGCGGCGCGGTTGTAGCCAGTGCCGTATCCGCTGTTGAGAAGGTCAAGAGCTGTGGCGTCGTCGGTGCGATAGCGGTAACGCTGGGTGTCAAACCATGTCTGGCTCTCGAAGGCGAGTTCGCGGCGACGCTCCTTGAGGAGCTCCACATATGTCACTGATGAAGCCTCCGAGACACCGGCACGCTGGCGAACCATATTGTAGTATTTCATTGCCGATGCGTCGGCGGTCTGGTCGGCGGTGCCCATCTTAGCCTCAACATATGTCAGATACACGTCGGCAAGCCTCATCAGATAGATATTGTTGGCGGCGTCCTGGTTGATTCCGACATTTCCGTCGCAGTCTGCGGCCTTGCCGATGATATACTTCTTGATATGCGCGAGCATCTCGTTGCGGTCCTCAAGCACATCTCCGCTGCCGTCGCGGCTCACATACTGGTAGGTGTAGCCACCTCCGGCCCTGTTGAGCATGGAATAGAAGTCACCGTTGGTCATGTAGGTCCACATGCGGCGTCTGTCGTTGCGGTCATACATATTCTGCAAAGAGATTGTGGGACCCTTGCCGGCGCCCCAGGTCTGGTCGGCGATCACACTTGAACGGCTCCAGGCCACATTGCGGGCGTTTCCGTATGAATAGCCGAGCACGCCACACTGTATGGCGAGGATAGACTCCGGGCCGTTGTTACTCTCCACATCGAAAAGGGTCTCGAAGGGGATGTCGGTCAGGGCCTGTGTGTTCTCAATCACATCAAGGGCGTCTGAGGCGGCCTTCGCATAGAGCGCGTCGCGGTCGTAGCCATAGTCCTTGTGGGCAGCCATCGTCACCGCAAGCTTGGCACGCAGGGCGCGGGCCTTGCGCTTGTTGAGACGGTAGTTGTCGCCGGTGTCATCGGGGAGAAGCTCCACAGCCGCGTCAAGGTCCTCCATGGCGAAGCGATAGACGCTCTCCTGCGTGTTGCGCGGCACGTCGAGAGTGCCTGAGCCAATCATGGCGGAATTGTTTTCAATCACGGGAACATCATGCCACACCTCGGCCAGCATATAGTGGCAGTATCCCCTGAAAGCGCGGGCCTCCCCAATCGCCTGGTTGATGTCGGCCTCCGTGATGGAGCCGTTGCACACCGGGATTATATCGTGGATGATGCTGTTGGCGTCGAGAATTATGTTGTACAATCCCTTCCAGCCTTCATTGAGATAAGGATTGACGGCGGTGTAGGTGCCGAAATACCACTGACCCTCGTCGCTGTAGGTGTAGAATATGTCACCGTTAATCATGTCCATCTTCCACTGGAAATTCATATGGAAGTTGCTCCAGGCCTTTGAGCTGTAGAGAGCCATCGTGGTCGATCTCAAGGCCTCCGGAGTGTTGTAGAATGTCTCCAGCACGGGCTTGTCGATAGGGTCGATGGTGAGGAAGTCGTTGCAGGAAACAAACATGCCTCCGAGCGCCAGGGCCACCGCAGATGTCTTTATTATATTTTTCATCTTGTTGTCTGTCTGTAGTTGGATTATATTAGAAAGTAAGATTGAGGCCTACGGTATATGTGCGGGGTGTCGGATAACGTCCCCGGTCGATATTCTGCAGGAGAGAGCTTTGGTTGAAGGCGCCGATCTCAGGATCATATCCGCTGTACTTCGTGAAGGTATATACGTTCTGCACGTTGAAATATATCCTCGCGTTCTGGAGATACACCCTCTTTGCCCATGATTCGGGAAGATTGTAGGCAAGGGAGATGTTCTGGATGCGCAGATAGGTGGCATCCTCAAGCCAGCGGTCGCTCATACGGTTGTTGCCGTTGGAGTCGAGGTTTGAGAAACGGGGCATCCCGTTGTGGCCCGGAGCGAGTTGCAGGTTGGAGATGTCGTCGCTCCCGTTGGGGTCGATTTTCACAGCCTGTGCGCGGTCGAGCACACTGACAGCCTGATTGTCCCAGATTGAATTGAGACCTTCCGTGCGGAAACGGCTCCAGTTGAGGATGTCGCCGCCAATCTGTCCTGTGAGTCCCACGTTAAGCTCGAAGTTCTTATAGGAGAAAGTGTTGGTGAATCCGAAAGTCAGGTCGGGATTAGGGTCGCCGATCACCTTCTGGTCTGCCTCGTTGATTACGCCGTCGCCATTCTGGTCCTTGAACTTCAGGTCGCCAATCCAGGCCCCGCTCGTCTTGTCGATTTTATTGGCATAGGGCTGAGAGCCGCCGGTCTGCGTGGCGTGGCCGATGATGTCTGCCTCGTTCTGGAAGAGGCCTTCGGTCTCATATCCGTAGAACACACCCATCGGAAGTCCTGCGGCGAACATGGTGACAGTCTGGAACTGCGAATACCAATCGACATTTCCGTATATCCTCTGAGAGTCATCGTTGAGAGCCACAATCTTGTTCTTATTGTGGGAAAGGGTCAGCGAGCTGTTCCAGAGGAAGTCCTTAGTCACCACGGGACGGGCGTTTATCTGGACATCCACACCGATGTTGCGAGTCTTTCCGATATTGGCCCAGGGAGTGTTGATTTCACCCCAAGAGTTTGAACCTATGTGCGAGGGCACGAAAGTCTGCATCAGAAGGTCCTGTGTCTGCTTGTGGTAGGCATCCACGGTGATTTCGAGACGGTTGTTGAACGCCGCGAAGTCAAGACCCACGTTCCACTGCTCCGAAGCCTCCCATTTGAGGTTGGGGTTGGAGAGGTTGGAAGGGATATAGGCGGTGCCCATCGGGGTCACGATAGTCTGGAGAGAGGAGCCGTAGAGATATGTTCCGATATTGGAGTTGCCCACCTTTCCATATCCGAGACGGAGCTTGAGGTTGGAAATCCAGTTCACGTCCTGGAGCCATTTCTCCTGCACGAGACGCCATGCGAGAGCCACAGAGGGGAATGTGCCCCACTTGTTGTTTGAGCCGAACTTGCTCGAACCGTCGCGGCGCACTGTCGCGGTAAGGAGATAGCGGTTGTCGAAACCGTAGTTCACACGGGCGAAGTAGGATGCCGAGGAATTAGCGTCGGCCCAACCTGTGTTCTTCACGAAATCGCCGTCCTCACCCATGATGTGGATGTTGTCGCTGCTGAAATTGTTCTTGATTATCATGGTGCCGTTCCAGCTTCCCTTTGAAACCTCGAAGCCCACCATGGCGGTCACGTCATGCTTGTCGGCAAATGTCTGGTTGTAGGTGATGTAGTCTTTCTGCATCCAGAACCAGTTGTGGTCTTCGCGGTGCATCATCTGGTTGATGTCGTTCGACACGAGGCCGAACTGATAGCGGGGTATGAACGACTTGTTCTGGTTCTGAGAGGCGTCGAAAGCATATTCCGCACGGAATGTGAAATGCTTCAGGAAGTCAGCGCTCACGTAGAAGTTTCCGTTCACTTTCTGGCGCAGGAGCGTGTTGTTGGTCATGAGGGCAAGAGCCACGGGATTCCAGGTGGAAGCTCCGTTCACAGTGTTGGGACCCGCCCAGTTACCCTCGAAGTCGCGCACAGGCACATGGGGCTGCATGGTCATGGCCTGCATGATGACGCCGTCAGAACCGTCGTTGCGGGTGATGGTCTCGTCAGTGCGGGTATATGCGAGTGTTCCTCCGATTTTCAGCCACTTCGTGATGTTGTTGTCAAGATTGAAGCGGGAGTTGAAACGGGAGAAGTCTGACCCGATAATCGTACCGTCCTGTTTCATCCATCCCGCACTCATGGCATACACTGTCTTCTCGTTGCCGCCGGTCACGCTCACCTGATGGTTCTGCATGAAGGCAGTGCGGAAAATCTCATTCTGCCAGTCGGTGCCGCGTCCGAGCAGGGAGATGTCGCTGAATGTCTCGTCGAAGTTGGAGGCGTTGAGCACCCCTTCGCTGAGGAGCTGCTGCTGATAGAGCGCGTATTCGCGTAGGTCCATCATGTCAAGGCGTTTCGCCACCTGCTGCCAAGCCACATATCCGTCATAGGTGACATTGGTGTGTCCCGCGGATCCGCGGCGCGTGGTGACAAGCACCACGCCGTTGGCGCCGGCGGCGCCATATATGGCGCACGCGGAGGCATCCTTAAGCACGTCGATGCTCACGATGTCGGAAGGCGCGATGGCCGCCAGGGGATTGACGGTGGTCTGGCCGTTGGAGCCTCCCATCCAGTCGAAACCCTGCACTGAGTTGGAGCCGCTCATCGGAACTCCGTCAATCACGTAGAGAGGTTCGTTTGAAGAGTTGAGTGAGCTCGCGCCTCGGATACGCACAGATGTGGCGCCGCCGGGGGCTCCGGAGTTCTGCGTCACCTGCACACCCGCCACCTTGCCCTGGAGCATCTGGTCGGCGTTGGTCACGATTGTCTGCTTCATCTGCTTCTCGGAAAGAGAGGCCACAGAACCGGTGATGTCAGATTTCTTCTGCGTGCCGTATCCAACCACTACCACCTCGTCGAGAATCTCGGAATTCTCCTTCATTACAATCTCGATGTCGGTTCTCCCGTTGAGAGGCACCTCGGTGGTCTCCATCCCTACATACGACACTATGAGGACGGCTTTGGATGACTTTACTTTGAGGGTAAACTGGCCATCGATGTCAGTAGGAGTGCCGTTGATGGTGTTCCCCTTTTCCTGGACTGTGGCGCCGATAAGCGGTTCTCCCGTCTCATCCTTCACCAAGCCTGTGACGGTGGTCTGACCCACTGCCGTCAGCACGAAGCATAATAGCAGTGTCGTCATCAGACCCCTTAGGTCTAATTTCTTACGTTTCATACGTTGGAATTGTGTAGTTATATTATGAGTTTTTATTTTCGGTCAACTTGTTGAGTCTCCATTGGCAAAACAGGTATCAACAGTTCTCATGATTGTCTTGGGTTGTCCGGGCTGATTGTACTCGGTCTTTCCGATGCAAAATTACTGACAAGTTTGAGGGGATTATAATACTTTTTTATCTTCAAATGGTCAAGATTTGCACAATGCCGGAATACCGTCTGTTTTAATGATGTTTAACTGTCTGTCATCTCATTTTCCGGTGTGTTTCCTTATCACTCCTAAGGTGGTGGAGTCGCCGGAAAACACGGAGTTCAGACCCTGGTCTTCCTGAGCGGGGTCGCCGGTATAGTCATCTCCGGGTTGCCATGTGCGGTGGGCGGGCTTTGCCACGCCTCCCCAGCCCCAGAAGTTTATTCCGGCCACTTTCCCCTCGCCGTCGCCAACGAATCCCATCACATAGTCGTAATAGCCGTCTCGCGCCGTCACTCCCGAGCCCGACTCTATCGCCATGCCGTCGCGAGGGAAACCGAACTCCTCTATTACAATCGGTTTTCCGGAGCCTGCTATGGCGTCAAGATGCTCCTGGATATAAGCGGACGTGTTTCTCTTTGCGGCGGGAAGACTGTCGGAAAGTGTCTCCGGTGTCACCCATCCCCAATTGTATGGCCACATGTGGATATTGGCATAATCCACCTCCGGATATGAGTGTATCTGTTTCCACAGCTCGATATCCTGTTCGCAACCGTGTTTCCCTTCGCTGCCGGTGCTTACGAGATGATTGGGGTCAATCTCTTTTATCGCCTTTGCCGTGGCCTGAATCCACTGCGCGAACTGCTCCTTTCCGTCTTCACTGAAACAGCGAGGCTCGTTGGCAACCTGCCACGACATTATGGCCGGAGATTCGGTATATGGTTTCCCTGTGTAGCGGTTGGTGCGGCCCACGATGTTTCTGGCATGGGCGATGGCAAGTTCCTTAGCTTTTTCAGACTTGGGAAACTTCGACACAAACTCCATATATGCGGGATAGCCATCCTCGCTCGGCAACGGGCATTTCCCTTCGCCCGCCCATTCGAGATACTGTCCGTAGCCTCCGCTCCATTCCCAGGCATTGTTGAGATAGACCACAGCCTTCATGTCGCGCTTCTCCATTTCGGAGATAAGGAAGTCAAGTCCTGCGAGTATGGTGTCGTTATACACTCCGGGTGCAGTCTGAAGGGTTGGCTCGATATGGGAAGGGAGACTGACATCGCCGTCGCCGCCCGCGAGCACACGGAGATTGTCGAGACCGAGGGCGTGAAGGCTGTCGAGCTCGGCCACAAGCCGCTGGCGGTCGCCTCCGCGCCCTTCCGAACCGAGTATCGCGCCATACCAGAAATTGGTGCCGACAAAAGTATAGACAGAGTCGTTGAGAAAGAATTTCCCGTCTTTTACGGTGACAAAGCCCTTGCCGTCCGCCTCCGAGGCTTTCTTTTCCCCGCCACAGGAGACAGTGGCCGAAGCCGCTATCAGGAGCGCCCCGATTCCGGCATGCCTGCACACCGCTTTTAGTTGTTGTTTCATGTCAAGTTTCCTATTGGGTTGGTTTATACAATTTCTTTTATAAGCCCGGGGCGAAGATCCATCGAGTCTCCGCTTCCCGGGGAACGGGAACAATCCTTTTTACTCTTAGTCAATAATAACAATTCCTGTAGTTTTCCACGATAATCTTACCTTAAACATCAGAATATTGCCAACGACAAGCGCCTGTGGCAATTTCAGAAGCGAAGTTAAAACGAATAATACAGAAATCAAAGTAAAGAGTCGTTTACATCAATTTAAAGATAAAATAGTATCAGAGTATTGCAAGAACACTACTTTGCGTGTATTCACTACACTCTTGCCGCTATGCTTGATTCATACTCCGTTTGAGACGGAGACTGCCATCAAGCATTGAGCAGAGCGCACATCCTAAACAGCATTTGCCACGCCAATATTGCGTTTCATCCGTAATATTAAGTTTTATTACATTACACATTTTCAGATGTGAAAAATCTGTGAAAATCAGCAAAAAGGTGTCAATGTCGGGGAGTCCGGCATTGACACCTTCAGAAGCGGCATTCCATTCCGCCTCCTATTTTAGACAACTATGTCACACGAGTTTCTTGTGCTTCTGATATAGCTCACGGAATTCCTTGGGAGAGCATTTTTTCTTCTTCCTGAAAATACGGTTGAAGTTGCTCACATTGTTGAAACCGCACTCATAACAAATCTCCGCGATGGAGGTGGTGCTGTCCATCAGCTCCCGTATCGCCGTCCCGAGACGGAAGTCTATGACATAATCGGAAAAAGAACGGCCGGTGCGTAATTTGAAAAAGCGGCTGAACGATGTGGGGGTCATACCCACGAGCGACGCGACATCATTGAGACGCAACTCCTCGCGATAATGCCTGGAGATATATTCCTGAGCCTTGGCTACCCTCCTGCTGTCGCTCGACACTTTTGCCTTGGCAAATGACGAACTGGCAAGTATCCTCTTGCCGGAATCGCCCGACAAATCATGGAGTATGCACATAAGCTCTATCATCTGGTCGAACCCCGACTCGGCTTTCACAAGCTTCTCAAACCTGGAATATACCTTCATTATAGCCTGGAGGGAAAACGCCACCCCCTTCGAGCTGTCTTGAAGCATATTGCGTATTCCGCACATCTGGTTTTTGTTGAGAAGCACCTCCCCGAAGAGGTCTGACGAGAACTGTATGGTGATTTCCCTGATACGACGGCTCTTGCATTCATGCTGTTCCCAGGCGTGTTCTATGCCGTGTCCCACAAGGCACAGGTCAAATTCCCCCAACTCCTCTATGGAGTCGCCGACCACCCTTCTGGCGCCGCCGCATCCCTCCACAAAGTTCAGTTCATATTCATCATGATGGTGGATGGGGAAATTGAACTCGTCTTTGGTACGATCCACAAGATAGAAACAATCCTTCTCCGACAACGGTGTTATTTCTGTTATGATTTTGTTCATGGCCTATATTTAGGAATTTAAGGTTTGCGGGCCGGCGTGTAATCCTCCCCCTTTTCTATGCAACGGCAGGATTCCCGTTTTGTTTTGCAACGACACATTCCAACATGATACTTTTTTACCCTTTAATAACGATATTATCCTGATTGCTTGAGACTTTAAACTCTTTTGTCTAAATTTGCACAAAAACAACAGGAGATTGTATCAAAATCTATTTCAAACCAATCATGATACACTCCCCCATAACCTGTACATCAAATGAAATTACTCAATCATTTCCCTTTACGGTCAACACTGTTTCCAGCCGCCGTGTGTCTTGTCTCACTCTACCCCCTCGGAGCGGATGCGGAAATCATACATGTCTCGACTCCCGGCACCTCTCTCGTGCTCGACGGCGAGAAAGGTGGTTCCCTCGATTTCCTTTACTACGGAGCCGCACTCTCTCCCTCAGAAATCGGACAACTCAAGAACTCCGGATTCAAGCCCTTGAGCGCTTTCCCGTTCTATGGCAACTATCCGGAACATGAGTCGGCGATGGCCGCCACCCATGCCGATGGCAACATGACCCTCGACATGGCTGTCGAGGATATCTCAAGAAGCTCCTCCGATGGCGCCGAAATCACCACCGTCACCATGCGCGACAAGGCATATCCCCTCACCGTGAAACTAAATTATAAGACTTATCCCGGAGAGGATGTCATCGAGACGTGGACCGAGACAATCAACGGGGAGAATAAGCCTGTCACCCTCACGCAATTCTCTTCGGGCTATCTCCCTATCCGCTACGGAGACGTATGGCTCTCATCCCTTTATGGAGCCTGGGCGAACGAGGCCAAGGTTGAGACAGAACCTCTGACAAGAGGTATGAAGATAATCAAGAACAAGGATGGAGTGCGCAATTCCCACACTGCCCACGGGGAGGTGATGATTTCGCTCGATGGCAAGCCGGAAGAGAACAAAGGGCGTGTGATAGGCGCGGCCCTCGCTTACAGCGGCAACTACAAACTTCGCTTTGACACCGACGAGAGCGACTATCATCATTTCTTCGCTGGAATCAATGAGGAGAACTCAGCATATACCCTCAGGAAAGGAGAATCGTTTGTCACCCCTCCCCTCGCGCTCACATTCTCCGACGAGGGTCTCAGCGGCGCAAGCCGGAATTTCCACAAATGGGGACGCAACCATATGATAGCCCACGGAAACGAGCCGCGCAAAGTGCTACTAAACAGTTGGGAGGGTGTCTATTTCGACATCAATGAGCAGGGAATGGAGCAGATGATGAAGGATATAGCTTCTATGGGCGGTGAACTGTTCGTGATGGACGACGGATGGTTTGGCGACAAGTATCCCCGCAATAACGACTCTACTTCTCTCGGCGACTGGGTCGTAGATAAAAACAAACTCCCCAACGGAATACAGGGACTAATAGACGCCGCGGCAAAGAATGGAATAAAATTCGGGATATGGATTGAGCCGGAAATGGTGAATTCAGTGTCGGAGCTTTATGAGAAGCATCCGGAATATGTGCTGAAAGCCGCGAAACGTGACCCGATGATGGGACGCGGTGGCACGCAGATGGTGCTCGACCTGGCTAATCCGAAGGTGCAGGACATTGTGTTCGAGGTGGTTGACACCCTGCTCACCAAATACCCGGCCATCGACTACATAAAATGGGACGCCAACGCCCCGATTATGCAGCATGGCTCGCAGTATCTCACGGCCGACAACCAGAGCCATCTATATATCGACTATCACAAGGGGTTTGCCAAGGTGCTCGACCGCATCCGCGCCAAATATCCCGACGTCACCATACAGGCTTGCGCTTCGGGTGGCGGTCGCGCAAACTATGGCGTGCTCCCTTGGTTTGACGAAATATGGGTGAGCGACAACACCGACGCGTTGCAACGAATCTACATGCAGTGGGGCACGAGCTATTTCTTCCCGCCGGTGGTGATGGCCTCACATATCAGTGCGGCTCCTAACCATCAGACTTTCCGCACCATACCTCTGAAATACAGGATTGACGTGGCAATGAGCGGACGCCTTGGCATGGAGATACAGCCGAAAAATATGACTGAGGAGGAGATTGCCCTGTGCAAGAAGGCCATTTCGGAATATAAGGAAATCAGGAATGTCGTGCAGCATGGCGACATCTACCGTCTCCTGTCCCCCTACGACAAGAAGGGTGCGGCCTCTCTTATGATGGTGGCCCCTGATAAGGACGAGGCGGTGTTCTATTGGTGGAAGACGGAATCGTTCGTCAACCAGCATCTCCCCAGAATCCGCATGGCCGGTCTCGACCCTGACAAGACCTACACAGTCACCGAACTCAACCGCATCGACAATCAGCCTCTCCCTTATGAAGGGAAGAGCTTCTCAGGAAGATTTCTGATGGACAACGGACTTGAGATGCCTCTCGACCACAACGTTGACTACCATAAGCGCAATGACTATGCTTCACGCGTGTTACGCCTCCGCGCCAAGTAATTCATAATACCCAATTAATTAGTCAAAATAGACATGGCAGGAATCGGCTCCGATTCCTGCCATGTCCTTGTTCAATAAGACAATTTTTTCATATTTTTCTCATGAAATAGAATAAACGCGCTATTATTTTGTTATATCTTTATAACACAGCATAAAAAACATATGGCACGACCCATTCAAGAAACACCGGTTCTCAGTGGTGAAGATGCCCGACGATTCATTGAACTCATGGACACACCTCGCCCTGAAACTCCTCAACGTAAAGCTCAGATACAGGCAGCTTATGAAACTGTCATGAAAATGTTGGACCGCAGTCAAAGATGAATCTTGAAGAATTCTATCGTGACTATGGTATCCGCAAGCTTGCATTAGGCGAGCGTGTGGACACCTTTTCCTGCGGTGACGAAGACCTGGACGATTTCATCGTCAACGACGCTCCCTTATATCGTGACGCATTGTTAGCCGTCACCTATATCATAGAAAGCAACTCCAGCAAAGAAGTGGTTGGCTACTTCAGTCTGGCAAATGACAGAATTACCATAAAGGATTTCCCTTCCAACAACGAATTCAACAGATTCCGGCGTCATAGGTTTGTCAATGAAAAAAGACTCACCAATTATCCCTCCGTGAAACTCTGTCGTTTTGCCTTAAGCAATGCCGTTAAGGGCAAGCGCATTGGCTCTATATTATTGGACTTCATGAAACGATTCTTCGTTTCAGACAACAAAACAGGATGTCGGTTCCTTACTGTAGATGCATACAAGACTGCAGAATCCTTCTACACAAAAAACGGATTTCTATACCTAAGTAATGCTGATGCACAAAAACATACCCGCCTAATGTTTTACGACCTCATAAATTTAGAAGACTGAACAAAAACTCCAGTTTACTCCATAGTGCTATATTCCAATTACTCCGGCAACATAAAGAGACATGGCAGGAATCGGAGCCGATTCCTGCCATGTCTCTTTATGTTGTCTTACTTAAACCGAATAAATCACTGTCGATTGACGGTCAACACCCAATGACAATCACGATTACTGATTGTCCAACTCGCCAATTCTCATTCCGGGTATGACAAATCAACAGTAGGCTCCACATCCCGAAACCGGCTCATGCACTGTCCCGTAGGCGCCCCAAGATAAGTAGGGTCTGAAATGAAATACTTATGCCCTCCGTCAAGATAATGCGCGTCGCCGCCCCACACGCTCTCTGCCTTAAGCGACGCGGCCTCATGACCCGGATAGGCTATCAGCTGCGACTCCAGCCCAAGCGCGTTCCAAAGCAGGTAGCTGTAGAACACCGCCCTGTCCTCACAGTCGCTCTTGGGATAATACAGACACTCCTCGAAGAAATAGGGCTTCTCGAAACCATGGAACTCGTCGTCCACCTCATACGGGAACGCATACTGTATCAATGCCAGAAGGCGGTCGGCCCCTTTCAGTGGGTCGTCGGAGCCAAGCTGCTCCTTAACCTGCCTCACCACATCCTCCCTGACATCAGGCGATATCATCGATGCCCCGAATCCTCCGGTCTCCATCTGTGGATAACGGTAAAGCATAGGCATGACATTCTCGTTTAGTTCGCCCTCTATCTTGAGTCCCTCATGCTCGAAGGCATAACGGTAGGGCTTGTGGGGAAGACGGAGTCCGTCCATACGCAAGCTCAAAGTCTTCCCGTGCTCTGCATTATCGGGAAGATAAGGCGACGAGATTCCCATACGCTTCACCATCGGCCGTCCGGGAGTGGAGAATACATAATATTGCTTCCCGAGTTTCAGTCCCGACCTGCCGTAGATTTTCTCATCAAACGGAAGGAGGATAAACGGGTTGGCATTGTCATCCATCGCGAGACGCACTCCGAAGCCCATGTTGGTCATCACGAAATGGGTGGCCGACATCTTCGACGCGTCGTTGGCCTCCGGAAACTTCTGGTCGAGATATGAAAACAGCATCTCAAACATGAGATAGTCGCTGAGTCCGCACACTTTCTGCAAACCCTCGATGCCGGGAATCACCTTTCCCGCCATGTCCTGAGCCACAAGCGACTCCCACTGCAGGGCGTAGTCGGCGGTGGATACCACACTCGGCGCGATTGTGAATTCGGTCCGGGGCATCGAAAAACGCATACCATAGAAGTTGAACTCCTCCCCGTCGGTGGTTCCGGCGAATCCTTCGGGAGTGACGATGTCGCCGGTGGCAACGGTGTCAGGAGCCGACTTGTAGAGATTACGCACGCCGCGCATCCACTTCATATAGTCGGGAATATCGTGGATTTCACTCATCGGACGTTTTCCGAGCAAGAATCCCATCGACGACAGCATCTCCTTACGCTGCTCCTCCCCTTCTCCGGCTTCCAGCAACTCGGCCACAGGCATCGCCCCCGGCTTCGGCTCGCTGAACTTGTTCTCGGCCTCCAGGCTCTCATATTCATGCCACTCCCCGGCAAGGAAGTCGGCGTAATGTTCAAGGATACGGCTCCTGAACGAGTCAAAGTTATCCATCAGGCCCTGGCGGAACTTGTCGAATCCGGCGGGGGTCTGTGGATATGCGGCGGGGGGGGGGGGGGGCCCCCCAGAACCCCCGCCGTTTTTTAAAGTTATTTTTTTAAAAAATAAAAAGAGGGGGGGGGGAGGCG
>JAIDXM010000006.1:0-72410 GCA_029058745.1 Muribaculaceae bacterium | reverse complement strand
GCCGCCTTACCTTGTAATTTTAACCATTCCGCCCGTGGGGTACTTGGTGTATTGGGGGGGGGGTGTTTGTTTTGGCGGGGTTCTGGGCTGTGGCCGCCATGACCGCCGCGATTATATTCCTGTAATTGTTCATAATCATCTCATGAGGGGAGGCATCTGCCACCCCTTCCTCCGTCACTGGAAACTATAGACTCCATAAATGCCGTAGTCACGGCTGCTCTTGGGTATCATGGGCGTGATGTCGGCGTTACGCTCGGGTTGCCAGGTCCTAATCTTGATTATCGGCCTGTCGGCCTCGTTGAGGTCAACGAACAGAAACAGATAACCCTGGTCGCCGTAATGCTCCGAATGATAGTCCTGCTTTATCTGTATCCCGAAGGTGTTCCCTCCGAAAGCGGCCTTCTGCACGTCATTGTCGGCGAAGTTGATATTGACAAACTCGTTGCTGGCAAAGCATTTCTCAAGCTGCGCCATATATTCACCCTTGGTTTTCTGCTGAAACACATATTGCGTCCCCATAGAGAGTCCTGGAGCATCGCCACCCACTCCCTGGAGCTTCTTCAGCTTGTGACCTACGATTATATACGCGTCCTCGTCAAAGATACCCTTTATGTAGTCAAGACGTTTCAGTGCGAAAGCGGTCTTGTAGTTCTCTAAGAACGTAACAATTACCATTTTTATTGAGTCGCCCCACACATCTCCCCCCTGCGAGAAGATGTCGCGGCGGGCCGCTCCGCCGAGTCCGAACGCCACGCTCTCTATCTTTTTATCACTGTTGAACGTGAAGGTAACGTCTTCTATGAATGTCCGGCGGTTGTTCTTGAAACGGAATTGCATTGGCACACTGCGACACACCACCTTGTCACCGAAGGGGTAATAGCCGGGGTCGGGAGTACCGACAAGCGACGCGCTGCCGTAGCCCAAAAGACGGTCGAACATCTCAAGCCCTTCGGGGGTGAAATGAGACGCCTCAGGCTTATAGCGACGCGCACTGACAGAGCTCAGCACATCCCTGACAATCCGGTCATATTCCTTGCACTCCCCCTTTGGAAGGGGCGTGACGCCCTCCCTTTTGCCCATAGACACCTGCGCGGCAAGCTCCTTGCGTGCTCCTTTGTCTTCCTTGAGTGCCTTTCCGGCGACACCCACCACTTTCCTGGCCGACGGGAACGTCGGGCTCTTGAATCCGCGCATCATCATCTCAAGCTCCTTGTCGCTCACCGCGCTGTCGTCATATTTGGTCTCAACGGAAAGCACCACCTCCTGTGGTTTGAAATCAGGCGGGAATGAAAGCTGGCCCATACCGTCTTTCACCCGATGGAGGGGGGAATTGATTTTTCCGTTCCAATAGGTGAAATCAAGTCCTTCGGCAGGTACGCCTTTATAGGTGAAAAGCACGTCGATTTCATTGTTTTCCTTCACCTCGGCAACCTTCACATCCACATGCTCAAGAATCTCACGCATCTGACGCGGGATCCAATTGACGAGCAACCGCTCCTCTCCGGCCACCTTCATCCTCACCTGCGAGGGGTATTGCAAGGAATGCAGAAGCACATAAGCCCAATTGTAGAACCTGAGCGCGTCGTCAACCCGCCCTTTTTCCTCCGACCTCACCGCAGTGCGCACATAGTCCTCCACCCTGTCGAGACGACGGGCGAAGATATTGTCAAGCTCGCTGCGCTTCATGTAGCGGAGCAGGTAATATCCGTTGTTGCCGTCGTTGTAATAGCATGTCTCCGTGTTGTTGAGGGTAGCCTGTGAATAGGTGTTCATCACCGACTTGACATCCGTGCGCGAGTCCAGTTCCCCGTTCTCGGTCACCTCCCTCTCGTCGAGAGTGAACGAACTTTCCACCGTGGTTCCGATTTTGCTCAACAGGTTGAGCAACGCATTCTTGTCGGCGTCGCCGGGGGTATCTCCCCACCCCTCTCCGAAGATATACTCCGGGTCATTCTTTATGAGCAACGCCTTGTGCTCAGCCTCGGAAGCCTTCCCCCACGCCTGCAAGGCGCAGAGGAAAGCCATCGATACAATCACAAATCTTAGTTTCCAAATCATCTTAATCTATCATATTCTTAGATTTACCAAACTCTTATGCAGGGACATGCCTCAGGCATGTTTTATCCGCAAACCAATTGATTACAGTCACCTCGCGCAATCTAACGTGCCACAGGCAATGTCCCTACTCTCTCATTTTATCAGAATCTTGATATTTCCGACTATGTAGATTCCGGCATTCAGGTCATCTACCCGACATGTCTCGCCAGCCCTCACATCAGCAATCCTGACAAGCTGACCTACCGTGTCATATACCCTTATCTTAGCAGAGAATCCGGCAAGGATACAGATGGTTTTACCTTCATTCCAGACCTTCATACCCATCTCCGACATGACTTCCTCCACATTGGAACGGTCGAACAGGTTCATCCGTTTGAGCGACGGCTCTGCGGCAAGGTATGCCTCGAACGGACGTGCTCCCCTCAGACCATATACAAATATAGAACCGGGAGCATGCTCCTCCCTATCCGACGCGATGACACAAGGTTGGTCGTTGACAGTCAAGATTCCGGGAGTGTCCTCCAGAGGCATATAATTGGCATGGAGTTTACACCCCTTGAAGTCAAAACCGAGATATTCGGGAGTGGCGGGCACTGTGACATTCCGCGAAGAGAACCTCACGACACCCCCCACATTGAACGGCTCATAGTAGGCCGGATGCTGGGGCATCGCTATTAGATAAGGCTCGTTGGCGCGTATTTCGCGGGCCTTCATCCATTCATAAGAGTCAGGGGAATAGAGCCAATAGCGCAGTGTCTCTATCTCCGGATTCATGGAGAACGGAAGCAGCTCCCCTTTGACATGGCTCACCTCCTGCACATCGAATGGCAATGCGATGGTCTCCCATCCTGCACACTCGCCGTCAATGCCTGTCTGCTTGGTGAACTCGCGCTCATAGCTTATCATAGCGGCGGTGAAATCCTCCGGACAATGGAACGGATTCCCCTCGGTCAGGGTTATCCTCTCTGCCACAAGTCCGGCCACGATATTGGGAACCTTGTCACTCACACCCTCCGCAAGCGGACGTGCCGGCACATAGAGAAGAAGGTTGGCGTTGCTGACACTGTCAACAAGAGTGGATGGGACGGCGTGTTCCGACCTCCAGTCTATGGCACACAGTATGGAGGTGGTTCCGAACACCTGCGCTCCTACCGACTCCAACCAGGCCGGCATCACCACATCCAACAGCGACGGAAGGGCAAGCGCTTTGTCTGGAAGAGCCGTAACCTCTACCCCGGAGACATCGAGATGACGGATCGCGGCCTGATTTCTCAGCCACTCATAATCAGAGTCATCGAGAACTCCGGATATAGCAAAACTCTCGGAACCTACCACACCGCCGTTCCAGCGGTAGCAGGACTCAAGCACACCCCCACGGACTGTCTGAGCTCCGGTTTCCGTGCCGTACCCTTCCACATTATATTCCACGACATCAGAGTTTTCATAACCATCCATGATGGCTATGGCTCTTACAGGTACAATACCGCCGACATCCACCCTGCCGCCATCGTATTCTATTCCCTGAGCGGGGTCGCCCCCATCAAGGGTGTATCTAACCCGTGAGTTGGATTCCGCCATAAACGTCAAGTAGCGTCCATCGTATTCCAATGTTGGAAGCGGCGCCTTATAATAGTCAACCCAATATACCACTATCTCCGAGTCATGCATACCTTCTTTAGTGGCCATGACACTGACCTCTCCATTCCAGCCTTCGGTGAATGGGTCTATGGTGAATGGATATTCATACATCTCCCAGAATTCCTCTCCATCAAGTTCAAGTACTATCGAATAGTACATGACACACCCTTCAGTCTGCGGTATCAGAGTGATGATGCCGTCCTTGAATTCCAGCAAGGGGGGCAATACAGTCAGACTGTCTATCACGTATTCCGTGATGTCGCTCGGCTCAAGACTCGAACCGGGCAATACTGACATAGCCTTGACCACACCGTTGCGTTCAAAAGGCACCGGACCGGTATAAACCGCAGACGCAGTTGTGGGAACCGAACCGTCGAGCGTATAATATATCGCAGCCCCCTCCACTGCACACGTGATTGTCACGAGTCCGTCGGCATAGCTGATTATAGGAGCAGGCACTTTCAGGCCATTAACATCCACATATACGATTTCTGAATCATACCTTCCGGACATGGTGGCTTTCGCATACACGCGGCAATTGTCGGCCACCTTCACCGGGACCGTGTATTCCGCCCATTCCCCGACATCCTCTCCGGGAAGGACAACCGAGTAATACAGACGGCTTCCTTCGGCATTGGCGACAAGTGCCACTGTCCCGGCTCCAGGGTCGTAACCGATTGTCGGTGCGGGAGTGACATAGACAGAATGTGTGTGACTGTATTCCACAATCCCCGACGGCATATATCCTTCCTTGAAGGAGCGGGCCATTATGGTGACGTTACCTGTTACTCCGAATGGCCCTGTATAGCGTACAGACTCTTCTGTCGGCTCACTACCGTCAAGGGTATAATATGTGGTCACACCTTCCGTCTGGTCGGTAGTAATGACCACCTCAAGGTTGACGAAATCAATCTTAGGGTCGGCTACACGGAATGAATCGACCACAAGACGACTCACCTCGGATGCGCCAATCCCACTTTCGGGGAACACCGCTATGGCATTGACCACAAGGTTGCGGTCAACGTCAAACGGCTCAACATACCTTATGCTGTTAACCGTAGGCACACTCCCGTCGAGTGTATAGTATATCTCAGCCCCGGCAAGACTGCACGACATACTGACTTTCCCTCCTTCAAAAGATATCCCGGGAGCCGGGACTGTGTTGGCGGTCTCCATCAGTCGAAGGGTGATATCCGCGTCAGGATTCGCCTCATCCATCGGAGAATCATACAGAATACCGACATACACACCCGGTTCGAGACTTAACCCTCTGATATCGGCGAGAGCCTCCGATGTCAGTTCCGTTACTTTCGTGCCGTCGCGATATATGTCGAAACGTGCCCCTTGCGAAGTGCCCACATATAGAAGATTGGCAGATGCCTCAAACCTTACGGCATGAAACTGCAATTGTGAAGGTTTTGTGAATGTTCTCACCGAAGGAACCGTCATATCTTCCGCCTCTGTGCTATAGCTCTCGGAGATGGGCAAGTCCCATATGACAGGAGCGCCCCAGCCGGCCGCAGACTGTGGCTGGAACTCATAGTGTATCGAGTCGCTGATTTCTGCCGTAATCTTATCGGCCTCAAAGCGGAACACCCGATTCTCCATGTTCAATCCCATTCCCTCCGGAAGATCAACAGTTATTAGATAATTGTCGGTCAAGGTGTCTTTTACGGTTCCCTCGCCGAGGTCTATGCCGTTTATACTATGGCGATATCCGGTGAGCCTGCGACTGTCGCTGTTGCCGTAAAAGTTAATCAGCTTACGATAGACGGTACCCCAATTTCCTTCTCCGTTGCGCCCGCGCAGGTTGAAGAAGTGAACCCCTCTGCGGTCGAAGTCACCAATGGGTACATTGAACGATAAATCCGCGCCATCGGCTTTGCCCGTTTTCCTCTCCGTATAATTATCGTCTAACCAGTATTCGTATTCGCTAAACCCGCTTCGGGTACCTATGAAAAACCATTTCCGACAGATGGTTCCCCATACACCTTGAGCATCCTGCATCCGGTAGTTGAAGGCGTGGAGTCCCGGCATAAGTCCTGTGGCTTCTACACTGAAATTCATCGAATTTCCGGACACCATACCTGTCTGTATATTGGAGCGGTCTGTGTCAAACCAGGATTCCCATTTGGCGGCGTTTGCAGCCACTGAGTTCACATAGACATAGCGGCGATAGACAGAACCCCATCCGTCGGAGTTTGCCATGCGGTAATTGAAGCTGTGAAGACCGGCGGAGAGATTGTCAACCGGCAAGGAGAACGAAAGGGAATTCCCGTTCATCGCCCCCTCTACCTTCCCCTCCGTATCATTGTCGAGCCAGTACTCATACCTGTCCGGAGGTGCGGCATAAGCCTTCCCGGCAAACATGAGCATCACTGACAAGAACACTCCGGCCACTATTCCTGTCAGGGATATAAGTGGATATATTCGTTTCATATTATGTTGTCATATGGGCGTGGCCAGCCACGCCCGGATTATGGCCGGTTTATTCTTTCACGGTAATGGCTACATTCAGCTGATTATTTGATGAATCATAGCTAACGCTACTGTTCGCCACATCAACAGTAGGCAGTGCCGGGGACTCTGAATATGGAAATTGGCCGCCATGAATACCGGCTCTGGTACCGTCGCTACCTAATATATCCGTATACCAATTAGTCTCTAAATTATCATCCATGGTACAATTAATATAATAATAGCAACTATCAGCCTGCGATAACCCACTCTCCTCTGTTCCTTCAAAACCTGGAAGCCAACATTTATAAGCATAACCTTCGCGATTACTAAAACTGATCGTAGCTATTATACAAGAATATGCGGTACCGGCAAATTCAAGTAACTCCCTTATGTTACAATTTTCAAACACAACCTTTCCACCAAAACCTTTGCAGAAAAAATACTCTACTTTAGAGTTCCTGACATATACGCTCTGATTATTGGCCTCAGAAGCTACTATGTTCATCGTCCCGACATAGCATCTTTCAAGAAAATATCTTTCGGAATCCGAACGGAGTCCGAGTTCATCAATCTTACAAGAACGGATAACCAACATATCAGTAAATCCGGATTGCTGCACCGCATTATTGACCGATTTTACGCGCACCCCCTCAAGAGCCGGTTCTGCCTCAGTATATATCCAGGTTGCACCTCCTGTGTCATAACTCACCCTGGAGTTGACAAACGTGTCGTAGCCATCTCCTACAAGTCTTACTTTCTTTGTGATTTTCAATTCCTGAGTACTGATGGCATACATGCCGCGAGACAGATACAACACATCGTCATCCTGCGCCGCCTCAAGTGCATTTTCCAAAGCTTCATACCCCTCGAAGAAGCTCAACTGCCCCTCATGCGAGAGTGTCACAAATGACGAGGTCTGTGCGAACATACCGCCAACAAACATGCCTAAAAAGGCAACCAATGTAAAAATCCGTTTCATTCCTGTTAATTTATTTGTTATTTTTAATATTTATCAAACTCTTATGCAGGGACATGCCTCCGGCATGTTTTATCTGCACCCCAATAACTTACAGTCATTCCGTGCCCCCAAACGTGCCACAGGCACGTCCCTACATCAAGCATCCGCAAATCATTCTGACCTACAAATCATCCAATAAAGAATCCGCTCTTTGTAGGGACATGCCTCCGGCATGTTTAATCTGCAAACTAACCGATTACAGTCGCCTCGCGCAATCTAACGTGCCATAGGCACGTCCCTACATCATTCTATTGGGATGTTGTCGTCTTCCTCGGGGATGCGGTAGAGAGTTGTGAACGGAATTTTTTCGCCTTTCACCTCTATCTCAATATTCATTTCCAGATGATAGTATTTCACAAACGGTTCAAGAAGATATTCAGTGTTCTGCTCCATCCATTCCACCGACTCATGGACAAACGTCTGGCTCATGCCCGACAATGGTTTGGAATACTTCACAGCCTGGTAATCGGGATTCGACGGGTAATAAATGGCAATCCCTCCCCACGTCAACTCACAATCAGATTCCACAGTGATTGATGCCGCCACCATCCTCTGAAAAGGGATGACCTCGACATCCACAATCCGGGCGCCATTATACACAACCGACGAGCCTGTTACAAACGTCTCCACCATCTCTCCGACTGTCTCCCCTACACGTGACACAACGTAGGGGCGCACTTCATAACGCATGCCTTCCTCAAGTCCGTTGAGCACGAAGTCAACGCTTCCGTCAAGAGGGAATCCTCCTTCCGGGACTGGAGCCGGATGCCGGTATTGCGTTCCGTTCGACATCACCATCACTCCTACCTCCTCTACCGGGGCCTTCGAGCCATAGCTCACCGACAAAGGACATTCAGTAAATGTCGGCTCTCCGGTTATGAGTATTCTTACATTTTCAGGAAGCGTGCCTGCCTCCTGCGTCAGCGTGAACGATGAAGGAACGGTTATGAACTCAAGCAGTGATTCGTCAGCAGGACGTAACTGCAGTTCCAAATAACGGGGCGACGTGGTGTAATTGGGAGTCCACAACGCCTCCACCTCAATCTCGTCCCATTCGCCGGCTCCGTCAGACCCCGGATTGAAATAGAGCCAGTCAAGTTCACCGTTCCTGGCCACCAACCGCCAGTCGATTGAACTGTTGAAACGGAGAGACACCTCCGCTCCTTCCTGAGGAGCCACGGGATACTCTCTTTCCGGCATATCGAACTGAAGCCGCGCCTGAAGCACCTCTATGCGTATCTCCTTGTCGAAGTCTCGCGCCGTAATCAGCACCGTCTCCGACGGAGTCTGGGTGGCATTGACATTCACCGGGCCTGACACACTGATTTTGCCGTTTCCCTTGTCGGAGGATGCCTGTACGGTGAAACGGTTCCCGAAGTTTTCAACGTTCCAATACACGTTAGATGTAACCTCTATATCCATCGGTTTGCCGTCGGCGGCAAGCCGCAACTGACTCGTAGGCACAGTGGAAATCCTTATGTCGCCCAAATCGCCGAGATGATAGGCGTCTTCGGTAGTGTCGCATCCGGTAAAAACAGCGCCAAATGCCGACATTAGTATTATATTCCTGATATATTTGATAGTCATCCTGACGTTGTCTTTTTTATATTTTAAAATTGAATGATATTCCCGCAGTAACATAGAAACCGCCTTTGGTGATGTTGCTGCGAGACGCAATGTCGTCATATAGCTGATTCACACTGACCGGCACAGCATATTCGGGGGTGACGAACACTCCAAGCACCGGTATGGGATTGAAGAGAAAACGTGCGCCTATACTCAGGTTGTGACACATAGCTCCGTTACCCCTCGTTCCTCCTCTGAGACGCTGTCCGAGATAACCTACCTGCGGGGTCAGACCGATTCGTTCCACAAAACGGAACTGATAGCCGGCCTTCACATAAAACTCGTCGGAAGAATAGGTGCAGGTACTGTCAAAGAAATCGGTGGCGTTTTCAAACCAATAAAGGTCATCGCTCTTGGTGAGCCCGTAAGTGTAGCCGGCCTCCAGATTGAAGTTGCGTATGTTCAACCCGATATGGCCGCTGACTCCGGGAATATTGCCATACGTGAAACCGGCTCCGAGATAGACGGCGTTCTCACGGATATACTGTATGCGATGGAGAATGATGGTGTCGTTGGTGTCCATATCCTTCATCACCTTGAAACTCTTGGTCTGAGGCAGATAACCCTTCTTGCGGAAGGTGTAGCTGTAATCACCCACAGGGAGACGCATGGAGAGACGGTACTCGGCAACGACTGTGTCGCCGTCTGCATCATAAATCTTCGTTCCGGTAGAGGGATTGACACCAACGCTCAGGAAGCCACGGAACGGCACGGGGGCAGGCGCGCTTACAACCGTAGGCATGCCGGCCACCGCCGTAAACCGTTCTACGGCTGTCTCGCAGTTTTCCTTCTTCAGCTCTACGGAATATGTGCCGGCCTTGAGGCGGGCGTGCCATTCACCCAGTCCCACACGCTTCCCCTCAAACCAGATTTCTGCCTTGTCGGGTACGGTGACGGAGACATCGCTATATTTCAGGTTCTCGTCTTCCATGGGAAGTTCGAAGCGGTCGGGGCCGGCCTTGCTTACGGTAATATCCCCTTCGTAGAGCATCGACCCTTTCTCGGCCCTCACAGCATGGTCGCCGTATGGGAGGTAGATATTCAAGGGACTGATTCCCACGGAATCTCCGTCAACATAAATATATGCCTCCCTTACACTCGCGGCAAGTGTGACGTCTTTCCCCTCTATGGTCAGCTCCATGGAATAGGTCTTGCCGGGAAGTATCTCCTCTGGGAAGAAGTATTGCAACTGACTGTAGCGGGAGTTGCTGATCTGGATTTTCTGCGAACGCTGAGGGAGGTAGAGCCATATCTGCCCCGGCTTGTTCTCTCGTGCCACGATTCCCATTACACCGTTGTCGAAATAGGTCTCTTCCGGACTGACCGGCGTGTAGATTTTAATCAGTGCCGCCGTCTTGCCGTTCTGGTCTTTCTTCATCGTCTCGCGGTTGATGGCCGTCTGGTCGGTGGGTAACATCTTGAAATCGCGCACCACCAGATTGGCGGCAGACGAATCAAGCGCGAACGACAGACACAACACAATCAAGGGGATGTGAAGACATCTGAATAGTAATTTATGTATCATGATGTATTTGGTTAATTTTCTTATATAATATGCAGGCACACGCCAATGGCATAGTTGTTTGTATCAATCCGGCACGCATAGAAATCTCATGCATGGCCATATATAATCATTTATCTGACATCCTCGGTACGCAACGAAGCCTTTTTAGCAAAAGCCATTACAAGAGCCGTTATCTTAACCACCTGTTTACACCTACAGTGATATCCAAAATAAATAATCTACGCGCAAAATTAAATCAAATTTCTCGTTTTACCCCCCCCGATTGTTAATTTGTGTTAATATAATATTAAAAATACATAACAAAAACACACAGACAAGCCAAATCCACATTAAACCATCCAAAACCACCACCTCCCAACCCAAAAAGAAACCGCTCAATGTAGGGACATGCCTCAGGCATGTTGAACCTGCAAAACAATAGCTTACAGTCGCCTCGCGCCATCAAACGTGCCACAGGCACGTCCCTACAATATGATTATTCGGATTCTTCCCAACGGAACACGGCACCGTTGCGGCGGGCCGGGTCGGAACCGGTGTAGTCCATGGAATACGGACTTCCGGTGGTGGGACTCTTCCCTATGTATCTGTGAGTGCGCATCGACATGAGCATGAATTCTTTGTCAAGATAGTCCTGCCACATGAATTCCTCAGCCTTGCTGATGTCGTCGGTGAGGCGCACGTCTCCGGGGAGCCCAAACCCGGACACAAACACATACCGTCCGTCGGAACACTGCAATATCACCTTCCCGTTACCCCTGTCAATCACCTTGAAGCGGGTCTGCGGATTGTCGGCGTCAGCCTTGGTGTCATGCATCAGCCCGTGAGGGGTGGCATGCATCGGGAGACCGGTGGCCAGGTTGACAATCCTCACCGTCTTCCCGAACGGTATGTATCCGCTGCGGTCGGCTTTCGGCTCCTCCACAGTGAAATTGTCAAACTCCGCATACCCTCCATTCTTGCCGAGGGTGTTGAAGGCGAAAAGCGACATCCTCGCTCCTTGGAAGGTAATCAACTGATAACTAAGCACCATATCCTCGCCGAGGTCCTTGAACTCGCGTCCGTCGGTGGAATATGCATAACGCCCCTTGTCATTGTCAAAATCACCGATAAAGCGTAGCCATATCTTCCCCTTGTCGAGCGATACCGGCACGTCGAGAGTGTCATTGTCGAGCTGTTCGAAACGACGCAGCACTAACTCCTTACCCCTTCTCACAATCCCGGCCCACGAGCACGGCACATTTATATTACCGAGTCCGCACACATCGCCGTCTTTCAAATGAGAGGCGTCGAGTTCCACCGTCACCACCGACTCCGGTCCGATGGCACGCTGTGTGAGCGTATTGCGTGCCCACATAAGCTGGGGAGCCGGCATAGTGTTCAGTCTCAGTTTCCCCTTGGCAAGGCTCCACTTGCTGTCGTCGGGATTGTGGTTCCACTGCCACACACGGCCAAGCTCCTTTCCGTCGAAATTGTCGCAACGCTCATATGGGGCATGGATAGGCTCGGTGTCCCGAGCCGCCGTGTTAGGCTTCAGCCACGTGCGGGGGGCGCGTCCGAGGTTCCCCTCAAGACCAATCATAGGCCACCCATCCTTCCAGGTGATGGGGGCGAGTGTCACCGTACGCCCTATGGAATGGAAATCCATCATCAGGAGTGCCCACCACTGTCCGTCGGGTGTGGAGACGATACCACCCTGGTGGATGTTGGAGGCGGCCGTCTTGTCAGGGTCAGCAGCCACCACCTTCACAGGATGCCCATCAGGCATTATGCGTCCCTTGATGGAGGTCATGGGCGCGGCGTGATAGCCGAACGTCTCGTCGGCGGTTATCACACACGTCTCATAGGGTCCCCAGATACTTTTGGAGCGTGAGCAAAGGGTGCGCCCGTTTGGTTTGTAGTCTGTGGAGATGAGATAGTACATCCCGTCAATCTTATACATGTGGTGTCCTTCCCCAATCGCGCTCCCCTCGGGGATGATGACACGTTCGGTGCCTTCCACCGGCCCGCTCATGTCCGGCTTCAGCTCAGTGCATTTCACCTCCCCATATCCGTGGATGGCATACACCTTCCCGTCATCATCGAAAAGCACTCCGAGGTCATATATGTTCCCCTTCATGTTGATATGTTTCCAGGGGCCCTCGATTTTATCGCTTATGTAGCATTGCAACCCTTTGCCGTTGACGTTGCTGTAGAGGTAGAATTTTCCGTCGTTATAGCGTATGCATGGCGCCCATATACCCTGTCCGTATATCTCCTTGCCGTTTTTCAGAGAGAAAGCGTCGTCATCGAAGTCAAAACGGTCGAAGCAATAGGAGACGTTCTCCCAGTTGACGAGGTCTTTGGAATGGAGGATGACAAGCCCGGGAACCGTGTGCATGGTTGTTCCGGCAAGATAATAGTCTTCTCCGACTCGAATTACGTCGGGGTCTGAGAACTCATCATAAGTCAAAGGGTTGGTGTAGGTTCCGTTGCCATTGTCCGCACTCCAGGAGCGGGTCTGCGCCGAAGCAATGAGCGAGGCGGCCATCAAGGCAAACGGCAGAATGTATTTCCGCATGTTCTGTCAGGTTTTTAGTTTGATGTTCTGGTTTATATTCAGTCTGTATTTCGCCGGGACACTAAGTTGTCATATCCCGATAACAAAGTTATCACATTCCACGCACATTCGCAAAAAAAAGCCACGCCCCCATTCAGTGAATATGACAAGTCTCAATGAACTGGGCGTGGCGAAATCCGGTTTACACCTCAAGCTGTGAATTTGAATATAATGCAAAGTTAATCAGAAATTTCCGTTCTACCCCCCCCAATAGTTAATTTGTGTTAATATTACCTAAATAATTACAATTATACGACAAAAGATATTCTGTATCAGCCCATCATTGAGAAAGCCCCTCCCTGACTGCTTTCAGCAGAATGCCGTTGTCGGTGTCGCCTCCACATTCCCAAATCATGATGCCGCCGAGTCCGTTGGCGTTGACATAACGGCATTTCATTTTCAACGATTCGGGATTGTCATAAGTCATTACCATGTTTCCGTCTTTGTCTGTCATATAGGGCACTCCGGCTTTATCGTCGAACACCTCTCTCATCCCTTCGCCACACCGTATGTCGCGATAGTTGACGAAATCAGGAAAGACACCACTCTTCCCATGTCCATAGAAAGGAACTCCAAGCACAATCTTCGACGGTGGCACACCACCGGAGACATGCGCCCTGACCCCCTCGTCGGCAGTCATGTCGCCGCTAAGCGGACTTCTATAAAGCGCGGAGTGATGGCTCGGCGGACGGTTGAGGTCGTAGGCCATGACATTGACGTAATCCACATATGGCATGACCGGCGCGAACTCATAGAAACTGACTGTGGCCGGGGAGGCGAAAGTCAGCAGTTTCCCCTTACCGAGAGCCTTGCGCAAGTCGCGCATCAGCAACACGAAATTATCCTTGTCATCCGGAGAACTCGCGATTCCGGCTCTCCCGCTTCCGGGATATTCCCAGTCAATGTCAATGCCGTCGAGTCCGTATTCCTTCACAACACGCCGACAGTCTTCTGCAAATGCCTTACGTTTAGCAGCGTCTGAAGCCATCTCGCTGAAACCGCCGCTGCCCCAGCCACCGATAGCGAGCTGCACCTTCAGCTTACGGTTTTTCCTTTTTAGCGCGACAACATCCCTGAGACGTGAGGGGTTGTCTATGCGCACACCGTCGAAAGTGGAGTTGACATGTCCGAAGGCATAGTCGATGTGGGTGAGATTCGCGGCATCGGGAAGAGTCGTTCCCCAAGAGGCCACATACCCCACGATTACCTTTCCATCCTTCCCGGCGGCCATCACTCCCGACACACACAAAGCCGCGAGTATCACCGAAATCAACAAAATCCGTATCTTCATATTCATAATCATCAAATTTTAAAACAATCCGAGACATCATTATCAAGATTATCAAGGTCAGATGCAACCCGGAAGCCTGCAAAAACAAAACAGTTTCACAGGCTTCCGGGTTGTTGAAGGAATCACAATCCTGCCATTATAGATACCAAGTCTTTGGCCGACACAACCATACGCAACGACAAATGTAGGGACGTGTCTTTGGCACGTTGGATAGCACGCAGACGCGAGATAATTCAATATCCAACGACTAATGTCTAATGACTAATGTCTATCGACTATATGTATGGTCAATCTTAGGCGATGTAGTCTCGAACTGGCGCATACACATTCCTGTTGTGGCTCCGATGTAGGTGGGATCGGAAATGAAGAAACGTTTCCCTTCGTATGTGTAGCTTGTGCCGGGGACATCCACACCGTCAATCGACACAGAAGCGCTCTCATGGCCCGGGAACGCCAGCAATTGGTTCTCTATTCCAAGAGCATTCCAGAGAAGATAGGTATAGAAGATGGCACGGTCTTCGCAGTCGTTCTTGGGATAATAGAGGTTCTCTTCCAGGAAATACGGCTTCTCGAATCCATGGAACTCATCATCGGTGGCATATTCGAAACCCGACTGCACAAACTGCAGAAGACTGTTGGTGGCCTTCAGCCCCTCCTTGCCGGAAAGCTGCTCCTTCACCTGTCGCACAAGGTCCTGACGCAACGGCTCGTCGAGGCTGCTTATGGCATAGTCGCGGGTATCCATCTGCGGATAGCGATACACAATCGGCATCATGTTCTCGTTCACGCTCCCTGTGAGACGCATGTCGCCATGTGTCACCTCAAACTTCCTATCCTTACGCGGGATATTGAGTCCGTTGATGAGCATATTGAATTTCTTTCCTGAGGACGCCCCTTTCGGAAGGTCGCACGTTGCGAGGGTGGTTCCGGCAAGGTTGACATTACGCCCGCCAAGCACATAAAACTTCTCGCCGCCGAGCTGCATGTAAGTCACCGCATAGAGAGTCTGCTCCGCAGGAATCAATATTATAGGGTCGCCGGTCTTGGTGGCCACGGCGATTCTCGCGTTATAGCCGAGGTTGGCAAGCATATAATGCACTGCCGACATCCTCGGAGAAATACCCGCATTCGGAAACTTGGAATCCATATACGCGCTCAGGAATTCAAATTTCAGATAGTCGTTGAGTCCCATACTCTCCACTACCGGAATCACGGCTTCCTCTACCCTCTGGGCCACATCCTGCTCGTCGAGCACCTTCCAATGGCGGGCGAAATCGGAAACCTTAGCCAGACTCTCGCTGATCTGGAAATCCACCTTGGGCACAAGAACTTCCATACCATAGAAGTTGACCACCTCTTTACCCTCTCTCGACTCCTCCTGCGGAGTCTCTGCCGGGGTCTCCACAGGAGTCTCGGCAATCTCCGGCTCCTCCGGAACCGGTATCGGCTTCGGCATCTCCGGAATCTTTCCTAAGATCGGGGCACCGACATCAGGACGCACATTGAGAGTCAACGGAATCTCACGCTTGGCCTCCGGGGGTATCTCACACTTGGGAGGGTCGAACGGCGACTTTATCTCTCCGGGACGTTCGGGAAGTGTAGGCTTGGTGACCGGGGCGTTCTGCCCCGGCTTCCCCTTGTCGCCAAGCTGCTCTGAGAGCGACGGTTGCTTCGGAGAGCCGATGCCGGGAATGGAGGCAAGGCGCGGCTCGGGGAGAGTCACCGGCGTTGTTGATGGCTTGCTGAGCCGCACATCGGGAATCTTGACAGGTTTCGGGGCTTCCGTCCTCTTCAGAGGCTCCAGAGGCTCATACTCATGCCAGGTCCCTTCGAGGAAATCGGCATAATGCTCAAGTATGGTGTGCCGGAACTCCTGGTAGTCGTTCAGGATTCCCTGGCGGAACTCTTCGAAACTTGCCGGGGCCTGTGCCTGCGGCACTCCCGCCATAAGAAGCGAGGCTCCTATCAATAGCGTCTTCTTCATATCGATTTTTCGGTTAAGTGACTGTTTCAGTTGGGATAAAGCTTAAGATTAATCTGCTTCACCCCCATCTTGGGATCGTTTCGCCGGTTCTTGACAAGCCATTTGGAAAACTCCTCCTCCGTGAGATACGGAAGGGAATACTCCGACTTGGCCGGACGAAGCACAGGCATTGAGAAAGGATTGGGAGAGAACACCACATAAAGCTTGTTGAACTCGATTTCCCCGTCAGTGCCGATTGAGAACGCATCCACATCGCCAAACTCACCACCGGCCTTGGAGGGGTCGAAAAACACATAGTCGTAGTTTTTCTTAACCTTCACTTCCTGACGCGAGTCCTGCTGATAGGGAAGCATCTTGCACACATCGCCGTTGTTTCCCATCAGGAACACGGAGAGATAGCCGTCAACCGGAGATGTGAAAGAGAGGAACAGGTCGTCGCCCTGATGATACTCCGAGGAGGAGTTACCCTTCCCGGTGCCATTGCGGAGGGCGATGGCCTCAAAGTCTATGGCGTCGTTGCTGATCGACTTCGCGGTGCCCTTGATGCGGCAGTTGACTATCAGGCAGTCGTCGTTGCCCAGCGACACCACATATACAGGGTCGCCGTCATCGGCTATCCACTCCCCCTTCACCTCCGTGGAAGAGAGGGAGAAGAACTTGCTGCTCTCTCCATGAGAATCCACCCTGTCGGCCTGAAGGACATCCTGGGTGACAATGGTGCCGAACTCTTTCGACAAAGCGTCGAGCCTGGCCCCTTCAAGGGCCTTGAGCTTGCTCATGGCCGGGGAGTCATTCTTGTCGCCATAGTATGTGTAGTTGCCGCTCACCTTCTTCACGGAAGAGTCAGCCGAGGCATTATGCACCATCCCTATGGCGCATAATGCCGTCATGACTAACGATAATATAGTCCTCATTTCTTAAGTTTCTTTTTGTCAAGCTCTCCCGCAAGAGTGCCGGAGACGTTCACCTTCGGAGTCTGAGGCTTGTTGAGGGTGAGGCTTGCCGTTTTCTTCACCTCGGCAGTGACATAGTCGGCAATCTCACGCAGAGACGCGTTACCCTTGCTCTCCTGAAGTTTCTTGAGCAGATAGTAGGTGAACAGGCCATGGTTCTTCTCTTTCCAGGGGAGGGCTGTCTCATTGCCGTCGGCCGCGCTGAGCACGAACATATTTCCCTTCGGCGCGGCGGCCTTGGCCTTGAGCACCACGCCTCGCGCCTCGGCGAGCATACCGTCGCCACGGTTGGCTCCGCTGAAGCAAGCATCCATGAACACCATCACGTTGTCGGCCCCCATCCCGCTGAGCTCCTTATAGAATTCAGAAAGCGGATAGGCGGTTGCCATCACCATCGGGTCGGCATCGGTGGGAAGCATATATGCCTCGTTGGTTTTCTCGTCGGGCACTCCATGTCCGGCGTAATAGACAATGACATCTGTGCCGGGACCCAGAGCCTGGACAGAATTCTTCAGCTGGTTCATGGCAGAGAGTGTGTTGCCGAATGTGGCGTTCTTGAACACCAGCACCTGATTTGCCGGGATGCCGAGTGTCTCGCGGCAATATCTGGCGAACACATCGCCGTCATGCTCCGCCGAGGCCACCTGCGTCACCTTGTTGTAGTGCTCGTTGGCTATGACAAGTGCAATCGTGTTGGAGTTGACACTCTTGGTGACGGGAATATTCTTATCGACATCACTCTCCACCTGCGGAACGGAGGGTTTACGAGTCTCGTCAGTCTTGACGGGAGTCTTCTTCTCCTTCGGCTTCGTGATGTCGGCGAGAAGAGCCGGGTCAACACCCACCACAGGCGGCGGCCCGTAGGCCAACGCGTCGGATGCGTTGTAGGTGTAATCCTTGCCGTTGGGGCTGTGGAAAGTGATGGTGGAGATGGCAATCCTGTCATCCTTGATATAGAATTTGGCATTGCGCAACTGCACCTGCTCCCAACCCGATTTGAACGCCTCCGCCTCCTTGTTCTTGAGAGGCACCTTCACAGTCACCTGTCCGAAGTCGGAATCGATGGCATATGTCTCGTTCTCCACGTCATAAGGCTGAAGTTTCAGTTCGGAGAGCACGAGATGGCTCGCGAATTCCTGGAGATACTTGTCGGCCGTAATGGAGCTGAGGCGTTCCTGCTCCTTGCGTATTTTGTCGGGGGCGACACGCTTAGTGTAGTCATCAACCTTCTCGAACTCCCCGCGTTGCGCCCACTTGGTGATTTCCGATGTGACGAAAGCCTGGGCATAGTCCTGATATGACGGAATCTCCCTGGGTCCCCTCGTTCCGCCCCCCTTGGAATCGCCCATCACCACCGGCATCGCGTTCATGGCCATCGGAGCCTGCCCGAGTGCGGAGAGCTGTACATTGAGGGCATCCACCTTCGACTTGTTGCCGAGGCAGGCGTAGGAGGTGGTGAGCGCCTTCAGGTATTTCACGTTGTTGGCGTCATTGGCAAGCAGCTCCTCAAACTTGTCGGCCGCGCTCGAGAAATAGGCGTTGCTCTGGCGGCGGCTTCTTGAGGCGTCCTTCTCGTTCATCGCCATGATACTCTCGTTATAATAGCCGGTGCCGAGATTATAGTAGCAACGCGCAATACACTCGTTAATGCTCAGGCTGTTGGGATGAGCCTCGTCAAGACGCATGTAAATGTCGAGGGCGGGACGGTAGTCCCCCTTATCCTCATATATCTGGGCCTGCAGATTGAGAAGTTTCTCATCGTTGGGCTTGAACGTGAGCGCGCGCTCCACCAACGGGGGGAGAATGTCGCGGCGACCCGTGTCGATACACAGCTGCATGGCTATGGTAAGGATCTGGAGATTGGCCGGGAATTCGTTGGCCGCCGACACGAGCGCATCCAGTCCGCGCTGCTGCTGTCCGGTCTGAAGCAACGACTGGCCGTAATATAGGGCCACTTTCTCACGATGCTTCTTCTCCTCGGTGCGCAGATACACCTCGAAATACTTTATCGCGTCTTCCACAGCCCCGGCGTTATACGAACCGGAAGCGGCGCAATACACCAAAGCCGGGTAGAGCTCCGGATCGCGCCTGAAGTCGGCCCCGCTCATCTCCGGCATAAGCTGGGTATCCACATAGGCTTTCGCGAAACGGGACATGTTGGAATTGTCCCCCTTCATTGAAAAATATACAGCAGCACGTGCGAGGGAATTGTTGAGGTCGAGCAACATTCCGCGACATTGGTCGGCGGAGGCGTCGCCGATGGTGTCTGAGACGAGTATGGCCGATGCAAGACCATATGTCTTGAAGGCCGTCTCATATATTTCCGCCTCGTCAGCCCCGTCAAACTGGAGCTGCTTCAGACTCTTGTAGAGTTCAGCGGCCTCGGCGAGCCGTGGCTGAGCCTCCTCCGTCTCTTCCGTCGTGTCTCCGGCCGGAGAGACTATGTCCTGAGGTTCCTGCGCCACAGCATAGAGCGACACCCCGCCGCCCGCGAGCATGAAAGCCGCGAGAGGGAGCGCCCCTTTGCCGGTGAGCCTGTTGATCAAACTGTAAATCTTTGTCTGTCTTGTCATATCTGAAAATTATATGGAGAGATTATGTCCGGGGGCATCCTCTTGCTGATACGGACACCCCCGGTGTAGGTTCAATCGAAAACATCGATAATCGTGAAATTGGCCGTGATGCGCCGGAACTCGCTCCCTTTCCCTTCAGCCACATCCACATTGAATGTGTAGTCGGCCTTGACATTATTGAGCGGGGTGACATTGCGCTCAAGATAGTCCTTCACCCCCTGGGCACGCAGGAACGCGAGCTGGCGGTTCTCCTTCACGCCTGCCGCCTTGGTGACGGTGATGGCCGTCAGGTCGCCGTTCTCATAGATAGGCTCATCCTCGAAGTCTCCGTAGCTGCCGTCGTAGGCGATGGTGCGGATGATAGGTGTGGCGTCGGCCGTGCCGGAAATCACCACCCTCACCCTCTTGCCATCTTTCAGATAGCGGGCGAAGTCTCCCTCAAAAGCCTCCTTCACGATCTGGAGCATGGAACTGGCCGCCCCTGACTCCCCGACATGATATTTGCCGGGAGGGAAATCCTCTGCGGCGGAGAACTCCGGTTCCACCTGGTAGGTGAAGTTGACCTCATAATTGAGAATCTTCTTACCGTCGGCGTTATAGTCGGGCACTACCCGTGAATTCACGGCAATATTGGTGTGGTTGGAAATCACATCACGTGTCTTTGCCTCTTCCACCACTCTCTCGCGAAGCTCCTGGAGTTTAAGCTCCTCCATCTGCTGCTGCTGGAGAATCTCGAGGCTCACCACATTGGCGTCGCCGTCCATGAAGTTCATGGCCACACGGTTGACGTTGTTATACACATATGTCTTGCCGTCAGCCTTGTTGAACACCTTGGCATAGATAATCTCGAATGTATCGTCGGGCAACACGCCATACTGCACATCGGAGAGGAGAAGGTCGCCCGCGTCATGGAAAGAGGTGACATCACTCTCCGGCACAGGAAGATAGATTGTAGGCATCGTCGAGAAGTCGATGGCCAGCACCTGGTTTGCACGGTCGTAGTTTCCGAGGCTCATGGTCTGTCCCGAAAGGAGGTCGCCGGCAAGCTGCGTGGAAATCTCATCCTCGAAAAGGCGGCGCTGACGGGCGCGTGTCTCGTCGTTGACACGGAGGGCATAGTCCTCCATGCTCTCGCCCGGCATCATCTTCTGCCACTCGTCCATCAAACGGTCAACCTCATCGTTTATGAGCTTGTTATAGTGAGGTTCGAGGCCCACCATCCTCTTGGCTCCCAACGCCCTCTCCGTGGTGAACACAAGAATCGAGTTCCCCTTTGAGTCCTTGATGAATTCCAGGTCGCCCACGGCCCCCGTCTCCACGGGCATCGTGTTGCGGTCGTCGGGACGCACGAGATTCACCATCTCTATCGTGTTGGGAGACGTGGCCACCGCCATATACTTCCCGTCGTTGTTGAAAGCGCAGGCAAGGCCGTCGCCGAGATTGTCGAGGTCGTTCTTGATATTGAACGTGCGCGTGTCATAGACAGTCAGCAGGCCGTCGGACGTGAGCACGGCAAACTCGCTGCTCCCGTTGTTGAATGTCATGTCGGTGACAGCTATGCCGTAAGTCCAGTCGCGACGCAGTTTCTTCTGCTCGAAATTATAGACCGCGACACGGTCGCCATCCATCATGGCGAGATAATAGGCGTTGTCGCTCATCGCCATGGCCGTGGGGGTGAACGGCAGCTCCATCTGCTCTATGAGGGCCATCTTGCGCGGCTCGAAGATGTAGAGTCCAAGATTGGTGGCCACCACAATCTGACGCGCATCGGGGGTATAGACCACCGCCGACGGCTCGCCATACTTCTTGACGTCGAAAGAGGAGAGTTTCTTCCCGGCCTCGGCAGTGCTCAGCACAGTGGCCGTCTTCTTCCCCTTCTTGTCCTTCTCAATCACCATGTAGCTCACTCCCGATGGTATCACGTTCAGCGACATGAGCTGTTTCTTTGTGGAGAAAAGCACGTCGCCCCTCATTGTCGAGATGCTGACGGGCGAAAGCGTATAGACTACCGTATTGTTGGGGGATATACGGGTCGGGGTGTATTGCTGCCGGAACCGGTAGTCGGTCTTCTCCTGGTTGGCATCCTGTTGCGGGGCCGGGTCTTTGGCCAACGCCATGCCGCAACCCAGCGCCCCGGCAAAGGCGAGAGAGAAGGCAAAAGTGCGTATATATGGTATCATCATCGTTTCAATATTAGGCTTTATTTTGCCATAAGCGGAGGCCACGGCCTTCGGGCCATGACCTCCGTTATGAAAGTCAACTGTCCGTCAGTCGGAAACTTTGTCGTTTGCGAACGCACGCACCTTCTCGGCATATTTCTGCGCGAGGTTCGTGTCTTTGAGAGCGGCCTCAAGCGCGGCGTTGCGGGCCACCCTCGCTATGCTTTCGTCAACGATGAAGAACGCCTGTATCTCATATGTGCCGTCGGCGTTGGTCTTGCAGATGGAATAGCTGGGAATCAACGCGTTCTTCACCTTCTGCTCCACAAGGCGCTCATAGGCGGCATAGAATTTGTCGAACTCCCCCTCGGCGTCAACGCCATTGGCGAAACCGTCGCTCACTACACGCCCCTTGACGGTGCTGCCCGCCTTCTGCGCATATTTGATGGTGGCGTTGTTGATAGCCATCTGCTCACCGATGTTCTTGGATTTTGTGCGGCTTGAGATTCCGTCGAACACGAGTCCGTTGTCGCCAAGCTCGTTGAGTTTGCCATAGTGCTTGTTGAGAGCCACCTCCATGGTGCGGCTGCCCATAATCTCATAACCGGCTTTCTTGTAGTCTTTCATCTTCTGCTTCACCTCTTTTTTCTGAGCCTTCTCTATAGCCTTGTCATAGTTCTGCGCATAGACCGGCGCCAGGAAGCACAAGGTCAGAAGCAATGTAAAAATCTTCTTCATATTCTATCAGGTTAAATTAATTAATATTATGATGTTTATATTTCTTAATCTATGTAATGGCACAGCATTTTCAGTCAACATGGCATTATCAATGCAAGCCAACAGGCAATCCCTAAGTCATGGGTTCTAAACAATGTGGAAACCCATAAAAAAAGGACTTTCACACTTGACTGACATCCCTTTAAGGACACCGGAAGTATGAAAGTCCAAATTTATAAATAATATTCCGTTTTTACCAACAAATTCTGTTAATATATGTTAATTACATTAGAAATCGACTCCTAAAGTTAGTAATATCGAACCTGTTGACGATTTACCGACCACCGTCTCAGTTGCACGTGATGAATCAACCAACGAACGCACCATTACAAACTCCTTTCCTATGGAAGGATTATATGCGATTCCGAGATTAAAGGCAGTCCCTTTTCCAAAACGCACACCGACAGATGGCTGGAAATAAACACCCGATTTAGGACGAACATCTATTTCAGAATTATAACTTGATGTTTGCACATCATAATAACCCGTCAGATAACCTTCGTTAATTGGAGTACCAAACTGATAACCAATCTTCACATCCACGAATGGCGTAACCACTGAATTGATGTTCAATGTCCATCTGAAGTCGGCGAAAACCGGAAAATAGATAGAATAGAATGTATGTTTGTTATATTTATCTACATAATCATCATAGAAATTATTTATGGATGTGTGGACAACGGTCGTATGAGCGCCGAATCCAACTCCGGAAAATAAGAATGGAAATACTTGATAACCGCCGGTTATATTAAACCCGAATGTAGCTTCATTTCTGAAATCTGACAATTCAAGATTATGCACGGGGCTGAAACTTTCTCCACTGCCCATCGACATGCCGCAATAGAGATCAAAAAATCCCCTGTACCCCCTCCAGTCTTGTGCAGACGCCATCAGCGGGAGTAGCGACATTATAACTATTGTCAATATCTTTTTCATATCATCATATTCTTAAATTTGTGACTGTTAAATATATCACTGCCCCCATAGCCATGTGCCATCACTCTTGTCGAAATACATATCCCTGTTGACCTCTATCAGCATATAACCCTTATTGAAATGCTTGACACCTCCCCGGGCAAATTCTGACTCTGCCGTGACTACAACCGGATTACGTCCGGATGTACTGACAATATCATTGGGGACTGCCCATACATAGGTTGAATCCTGGCGTGTAAAATCAATCACATTCCCGTCAGGCAAAGTCAGCCTGGCATTATCCTCTCCAGTACCTGATGAACGGAATGTGAACTGCACCTCATTGTTCATGCCGACCCAAAGGAGATTCTTGGATTCGAGGTTAAATTCAAGAGTATGTCCGGTATTGGTCTTTGTCCCGTCATCATTGAGATGATAAATCGGGATGAAGAAGTTGTCGTTCCGGTACCCTGTCGGATAATATCCCCCATACCCTTCATCCCATGTGGTAGAAGCATGATCCGGCTCTCCCACCGATAAATTCCGGGCATAGAAATTGCAATTACCCTTTATTTCCAAATCATTATTCATCCAATCATTTATATACCACTTCCCGTCCGATTTATCGTATTCCAAATCCTGGTCTATATCAATCAAGATATATCCGCTATTGACGTATGTCGTATTATCCTTCTTATACTTGCTTTCGGCTTTCACCACAAGATAATATCTTGTTTGAAGATCCGGATTCATCGATTGAGCCAAGAAATCCCTATTGATTAGGACATTAACAACAGAATCCTTTGCTGTAAGGTCATACTCTTTACCCCAAGGCATCGTGAAATGGGCTGAAACCTCCTCAGGACACTGAGGGGAGAATCTCAGCTGGAGGTCATTGTTACCTCCGGACATAACAATATTATTCCCGTCCAGCGTATATCGATAGAAGCCTCCCTCTACACCACCTAATGCTGAATTGACATAAATTTCAAATGTCAATCCCTCTCCGTCGGGTCTATAACTGTAGCCATCATACATGGTGGAATGAGCTACACTTCCTTCCCCAATTTGCATGTTCTCTATCACGAAATTCACATTTCCGAACTTCACGTCTTCGATATAGAATGTCTTTTCCTCAGTACACGCTGACATAAAAGCCAACAATGCACACAGACACGATATATAATATGTTGTCTTTATTTTCATAAATATATTAATTACCCGTAATTATCTTAAATCTTAACGGAATTTACAACTATCAGAAATCGAAACCAACAATCAGCATAATAGCCCCTCCGGTACTTCTTCCGAGATCCACCTCCCGGAGATTATAATCCTGCCAATTGTTTGATGTACGCTCCTCATATACCGCCCTAAGCTTACGCGTCTCCATTATACTATAGGAAAGACCGAGGTTAAGACCTGCCTTATTCCCGATTCTGGTCCGCATACCAATTGAAGGCTGAAGAAAGAACTGCCCACAGGTATCAAATATGACACCTAAATTGCCAGATCGATATAAAGAATAATCTTCATCAGCGGCTATGTTATGCTTATAACCTAATTTTAGTCCGACATATGGAGCCGTTTTCTTAGCAAGCCCGAAATCCCACCGTAAGTCAACATACAAAGGAAGACTCACATAATTTGTTTCATACCACGTATATATGGTTCCATAGTCAAATTCTCTGCCATAAGAAGTGCCAAGCATTATTCCAAATCCTACTCCGGCATAAAGATTGGAGTTAATCTGATAGCCGTGCGTTGTCGTAAAGCCAAACTGAAAGCCTGGATGTAAATCCTCTATACTATTTTGTCCGGCATAAACATTGACATCCCCTCCGAATCCGATGCCCATCTGGAAGTCGAAGAAGCCGCGATAACCGCTCGAACGTCCGGCCCAGCCGTTGCCAAGCTTTACCACCATGTCCGGCTTGATATTCTTCACTATAGGCTTATAGCCCGGATATGTAACCCTCACTTTCTTAGCTGTCACCGGAAGCTCTATCCGGAAGACGCCGTCGATGTCGGTAATGGCATACTCGGAACGGCCGTCGATTTCCACACGCACTCCGGGCACAGGCTCGTTCCTGCCGTCAACAACAGTGCCTGTCACCACCTCCTGGGCCAGCAGGTTCATGGCCCATACGGCGCATAACATCATTACAGTAACTATTCGCTTCATAATGCTGGTATTATAAAAAAATAACGGGACCCTGCGATGGTTATACACCGGCAATCCCGCAAGTAGTTCAATTCTTATTAAGAGTTTTTAATGGCCGGAGCGCTCTTGCGGACGACACTCCCAAAAGCAATCGAGCAAACCCTATTCTTTGGCAAGACAACGTGCGCTCTTTGCTTCTATCCAAGCGCAAATATAAGATATAATATTCATTTTTGCAAACATTCTTTAAATTTTGCAAAAATTCCACACGTCAAATCTGTCTTAATATGCCTGTCACGCCATCATATCAACGAAAGCAACTTGTCAAGTATATTGCGGTCGTTGCTAAGCCGTGGCACCTTGCGTTGCCCTCCGAGTTTATGGTTGCCGGCCTCCTTGAGCCAACGGTCATACAGCCCATGCGGGGCACTGATTACCTCGGGCATGTCAAGAAAGATGGAATGGCTGCGCTTCGCGTCGTAGTCGGAATTCAACTTGCGCAACTCCTCATCGAGCACTGCGGCGAACTCCCTGTTGTCGGAAGGAGACTTCCCCCATTCCACAAGCCACTGATGACGTCCCTTCCTACCCTTCGACGCGAACTGCGGAGCCGCCGTGTAGTTCACGATCGACGCCCCGGTGCGGTCGCACGCCGCAGCCATGGCTCTCTCGGCATTGTCCTCCATCAGCTCCTCGCCGAAGGCGTTGATAAAGCTCTTCGTGCGTCCGGCGATGGTAATCTTCACAGGGGTAGCCTGCGCTATCCTGACGGTGTCGCCAAGTCGATAGCGCCAAAGGCCATTGCTGGAGCTTATCACCATCTCATACACCTCCCCTTCCTTCACTTCCGACAACATGCGCGGACGGCTGTCGCCACCCTCTACCGGAATGAACTCATAAAATACATCCCTGTCTATAATCAGAAGCATGGAATGGCTCCCGAAATCGTTCTGGACCGCGAAGAACCCTTCCGAGGCGTTGTATGTCTCCAGGAAATGCATCTTCCCGCTGTCGGTGAGCCGCCTGTATTCATCCCTGTAAGGTTCGAACGATATCCCGCCATGGAAGAACACCTCAAGATTGGGCCACACGTCGGAAATCTTCTCCACGCCCCGGTATTCCACGATGTTGCGTATCACGGTGAGAAACCACGACGGGACACCGGAGATGTTGGTGATGTCGCTATATGCGGCGGCTTTCACAAGAGCCGGGAGTTTCTCCTCCCAGTCGGGCAGTAGGGCTGTCTTCTTGTCGGGCACCCTCACAAGATTGGCCAAGGGACTTATCTTGCGTATCAGCGTGGCGCTCAAGTCGCCGACATGCACTCCCGGCACCTCGAAACCAAGGGTATTGGAGAACGAGCCTCCGAGTATAAAACCTTTCCCGGCGAACATCCTGCTCCGGGGATTGAGCCTCAGATAGTGGGCCACGGAATCGGCAGCCCCTCTGTAATGGTTGCCTCGCAAGGAATCGCCGGTGACCGGTATGAACTTCGATTTCCCTCCCGAGGTGCCCGACGACTGGGCATAATCGACGCAGACTCCCCGCCACAACACATCTCGCTCCCCTTTTATCATACGCATCACCAACGGACGCAACTCCTCGTAGCCTACCAGCGGTACCCTCTCTCTATATGCCTTGACATAATCCCGTTCCCTGAGGATGGAACGGAACCCATACAGCTTCCCGTATTCGGTATCTGCCCCGCGTTCAAGCAGACTGCGGAGCACTTTCTTCTGAATATTTACGGATTCCGTATCCCAGGAGTCGGTGCGGCGTGCAAGCCTCACAAATCCGGGACGTACCAATGGGGTGAAATCTATCGACATAATCAAAACTCTGAAAAAAACTTGGGTTTGAAAACTATACCAACCCTGAAACGGGAATGGAACTGGTTGTAGTCTATGAGATTCTCCCCATAGCCGTTGTAGTACTGCGCGAAAAGATTCAGGTTCATCTTGTCATACACACGCCAGCTCATCTCCCAGATTGTATTGAAATTCAGGTTGAACCCCTTTCTCTTCACCCACGTCAGCCCCCAGGAGAACTCCTTGTTGGGCGTAGTGACCACGAAGCCGCTTTGGAAAATGCCGCAATAGTTTAGTATGTCTTTGTTGTTCTGTCCGTCGATAATCGGAATCCAGAATTTGGCGTGCACCATCAGCCACTCGTCGATAAGAGTTGAGCCACTCAGCGAGATACGGTTCCAGCTTCGGGAATCCTCCCCGTCCCTGCCGTTGCTCTCATGCTCTATCATGAGAGTGAGTTTGCCCACATAGCGGTCTTTGCTGAAAAATGGCTTCGTCCATCCTATGCCGGGATTGAAATTGATATCCCTCATCGGCAACGACTCCTGGAATACATTCCAGAATGTCTTCTGTGTGTACATCAAGAAGATATATGAATTCCACGGCAAGGTAGCCTCCGTGAGACGTATCCCCACGGAAATCTGGAACTTGACATCGGAATTGGTGCCTGTCGGCTTATGAAACGGCGCGGTGCCTACCGTGAAGTAATTGTCTTTATACAGTCCGAAATAAGGGCCATAGTCAAGCTCCTGCTTCAGCGAATCTACAAACTCCTTCTGTCCGGCCACCGGTATAAGCTGGGAGTAAGCCGGAATAGACACGGCACACAACAGGAGCGGAAATATATATTTAAATAGAATGTTCATATATAGCGTTATAGTGGATTATTACTCACTGAAGAGCCGGGAAGCCCTCTTTTTCAGTCCGCAAAATTAATAAATAACTTTACTTTATACAATCATCAACACGCCAAACGCCTTCCAAGTTTGTTTATGAACGATTTTAAAGACAAATAAGACAACCGCATCGGTCAGAGCATCAAGTCACCCCACTTATGTCTCCCGCCACGCGACAGGACGAGACTCATCAAGACCTGACGTTTGGTCCGCTAAACATTATTATTGACTCAACCGTTAAATTTTAGTAACTTTGCATCCTGATTCCGCCTCGGAACTGCCGGGACATGCCCCGCCGTCCCCTCTCCGCTCCCCGCCACGGAATGCAAATCCCAGAATGAATATGACAACTGCTTCCACACAGAATTCCGACAGACTAAAGGAACTCGGCACAGCCAAGATATGGCGTCTCCTTCTCAAATACAGCCTCCCGGCAGTGGTGGGCACCGTGGTCATGTCGATATACAATATCATCGACTCAATCGTAATAGGACATGCCATCGACGACCCCAACGTGGTGAGCGGTATAGCGGTGACATTCCCGGTGATGAATCTCGCCACTGCCCTCGGAATGCTTATCGGAGCCGGCTCCGCCACACGTATCAGCATCGTGATGGGACAGAATGACAAACGGATGGCTGAGATAATCCTTGGCAACTCCGTACAACTGACAGTGCTGATTGGAGTTGCATATATCACACTCTTCGCCCTATTCCTGAACCCTATCCTGAAAGTCTTCGGAGCGTCGCCCAACTCTCTACCCTATGCGCGGGAATTCCTTATGTGGGTGTTGCCGGGCATGGTGCTGATGAATCTCACATTCTCCTATAACAACGTGATGAGGGCCACCGGCTATCCGGGGAAAGCCATGTACACCAACCTTATCGGAGCCGGGCTGAACATGATTCTCGCGCCACTCTTCCTGTTCGGATTCGGATGGGGAATAAAGGGAGCCGCGATTGCCACCGACATCTCGATGATGGTCACGGCTTTCTTCGTGATGTCGCATTTCTTCAAGAAAAAAAGTGAGCTGCACTTTGTAAGAGGCACCTTCAAGTTCAACTGGCCTGTAATCAAGGCAATCCTCTACATAGGCATGGCCCCGTTCCTGATAAATGTGGCCGGCTCTTGCATCAACGCCATTGTCAACAACTCGCTCCTGAAATATGGCGGTGACAATGCCATTGCGGCGGTCGTCGTGTTCAACCGCTTCGTCACAGTCTTCGTGATGGTAGTAATCGGCATCTGCCAGGGCATGCAGCCGATTCTCGGCTACAACTATGGCTCAGGCCGACACGACAGGCTGTTCAAGACCCTGCTGCTCGCCGCCATGGCGAGTGTGACTGTCACATCAATAGGCAGTATTTTCGGGGCTTTTCACCCTCGCCTCATAGCCTGTATGTTCATGCAGGACGAGCAGCAGATACAATGCGCCATCAACTGTCTGAGAATAACCACCATGACCTTCTGGATTGTGGGTTTCCAGATTGTGGGCACAAACTTCTTCCAGAGTCTTGGAATGGCCGGAAAAGCTGTTTTCCTCTCTCTGACAAGACAGATTATATTCATGGTGCCGCTCCTGTTGATTCTTCCGCGACATTTCGGACTTGACGGGGTATGGAGCTGCTATCCTATCTGCGACTTCGTGGCTTCGGCTGTCACAGCCTGTATGCTTGCCTGGCAAATCAAGAAAATCAAAAACACTCCACTCTCCATAAGGGCATAAGCCCTAACCACCGTATTCTGATGACTCATATGAATTTCTCATTCTCATTCGATGTGGCGGCATGGATATGGATTGCCGTCGTGTTCCTCTCCTCTCTGATGGCCCTCTGGGCAAGATTCAAACCTATATGGCTCGCCGGGTCGGCTGTCGCCTCTCCCAAAGATGACGCTGACGACATGCCGTCAACGCGGATGCCGAAGGTGTCGGTGATTGTATATACCGTCACTGAGGAAGAGGAGATTCTCTCTTATCTCGACTCGGTGATGAACCAGGATTATCCCGACTATGAGGTGATTATCGTAAACGAGGGGGGCGCGGAGACTTCTTCCGACCTCTCGGAACGTCTTCTGAAAAAATATCCGGAAAGGCTCTATGTCACTTTCATACCCCCTGAGGCCCACAGTCTCAGCCGGAGGAAACTCGCGCAGACAGTTGGGATGAAGGCGGCCAAGGGAGACATCGTAATCACCACCATGTCCAACTGCACGATACCTTCCGACAGGTGGCTGTCGGAAATGACAAGACCGTTTATCTCGGATACTGGTACGGATGTGGTGCTCGGGTATTCTCATATTGATTTCGACGACATGCATGGAGCCGGAAAATGGTATCGGGAGATGGATGCGACCCTCACCGCCTGCCAGTGGATAGGCGCGGCCTACAACCGCCATCCCTACCGTGGCGACGGCATGAACCTTGCATTCCGGCGTGAGCTTTTCTTCCATCACAAGGGGTATGCCAAGACCATCCATCTCATGAATGGCGACGATGACCTTTTCCTCAGGGAGTTCATGAATGCCGACAACACCCGCCTCTCAATCTCTCCTCTTTCCATTCTTACATCAGGATGGGGGGTCTCCGGCAACCGCATACACGCTGAGATAAAGGAACGGTACCAGTTTACGGCACGGTTCCTGCCTCGCTTCCCCTTCCTGAGGGCCGGTCTCGGCTCGATGATGCAGTGGATTGCCCTCGGAGCCGCTGTCGCGGCGGCGATATACGGACTCCCGTCGTTGGTGCCCGCCTGCATTGCCGTGGCCTTAATAGGGATTCTGTGGATGACTGAGATATGCATCTACCGCCGCACTGCACGCCGTCTTGATTCGGTATGTCTCTGGTGGTCGTTACCGTGGTTCCTTCTTTGGCATCCTATCGGAAATGCCGTCTTCAAGCTCCGCCGCCACCGACGCATACGCAAAAACTACACCTTCGCCTGACGCACCCTAATCCCCGCGAAAAAAAACGCACTGACGACAATAAATCCACCCGTTACCTATCAAACATGCCGAAGGCATGTCCCTACATGAGCGGTTTCATTCTCTCACAATAATCCACTGTCCAACAATATTATACAGAATCTCAATGTAGGGACGTGCCTTTGGCACGTTTGATTGCACGTTTGATTCCATGCTTGATTGTATGCAATTGCGAAGGAAATCCGGATGGTATGACTAACAGGTGATTTATGTCGTTATGCAGATAAAACATGCCGAAGGCATGTCCCTACATGAGCGGCTTCATCCTCCATACAATAATCCACTGTCCAACAATATTATACAAAATCTCAAATGTAGGGACGTGCCTTTGGCACGTTTGATTGCACGTTTGATTCCATGCTTGATTGTATGCAATCGCGAAGGAAATCCGGATAGTATGATTAACAGGTGAGTTATGTCGTTGAAACTATCAAACATGCCGAAGGCATGTCCCTACATGAGCGGTTTCATTCTCTCACAATAATCCACTGTCCAACAACATTATACGGAGTCTCAATGTAGGGACGTGCCTTTGGCACGTTTGATTGCACGTTTGATTGTATGCCTGACTGCACGCAATCGCGAAGGAAATCTGAATGGACTTCTGAATGACAACTGAAATGAACCGACACATCCGCATCCGGCTCTACACCGGATGCGGATGTGTCGGTTTCTAAATACCTTAGAGGTGATTAGCCGTCAGAGACCTCTATGTGATGGATTCAATGGGTTTCCACCTTGTATGTCGGAGGGAGCGTGGAATTGCGCTCATCGCAGGCTTTCACTATCTCATCGGCAAGCTCTCCGAAAGCCTGTGCCTCCGGGTTCGATGAATCATGGCCATTCTCCGCCAGCGCCACCGACGACGGAGAGCCCAAATCGGCATCGGAACAGATGTCAGCCACGAGCGGAATCTGCGCGAGCAGCTTCACCCCAAGCTTGTCGGCGAGTCTCGCGGCTCCTCCGTTGCCGAATATATAATAACGTTCTTCCGGATGTGGAGCTGGAGTGAACCATGCCATGTTCTCTACAAGGCCAAGGATAGGTACATTCACCTTGTCGCTCTGGAACATGGCGATACCCTTACGGGCATCGGCAAGCGCCACCTCCTGAGGGGTTGATACAACCACTACCCCTGTAATCGGAAGCGTCTGCACAAGTGTCAGATGTATGTCGCTTGTCCCGGGAGGCATGTCGATAAGGAAATAGTCGAGCTCACCCCACCAGGCATCGGAGATGAGCTGCTTGAGGGCATTACTCGCCATACCTCCACGCCATAGCACCGGGCTGTCCTTATCCACCACGAAACCTATCGAAAGCATCTTGACGCCATATTTCTCGACAGGCTCAATCCAGTCACGGCCCTCCTTATTGACCATATACAGGGTCTCATCCTCCACACCAAACATCTTGGGCATTGAGGGTCCGAAGATGTCGGCATCGAGCAGTCCCACCTTATACCCCTTGGCGGCAAGCGAAATCGCCACATTAGCGGCCACCGTGCTCTTTCCGACACCACCTTTTCCGGAAGATATGCCGATTATGTTCCTGACTCCCGGCAATGGATTGGCCGGACGTTCAGCCACCGGCTTACGATACTTAACCGCAATGTTTCCCTTCACCTCCACTTCCGGGGAGATATAGGTGTTGATGGCTGTTTCGGCAGCCCTCACTACGCTCCGGATAAAAGGGTCGGTGGGTTTGTCGAATATCAGCGAAAACGACACCTTGTCGCCGTCAATACGGATGTCGTCTTCAATCATATCGTTTTCGGCGAGGCTCTTGCCGTTGCCGGGATATTTCACATTCTTGAGAGCCTCAAGAATCAGATTAGGATATAGTGTCATATATAGTTTATTTACTGATTCATAATGCTTATAGCCACCACACAAAATGAACATGCATCTTATGCCTGTGCGAATCTACATGCCAAAGGCATGTCCCTACACTCAGGAATGCACAGATACGTTCTGTATCGATATAATTCTTGTTTCAGTATGAATTGTGAATCATGCATTAACCGGAGTATGCCGTGGATAAGCCCTGTAATCATCCTTCTCGATATCGTCGGAGATGGGTTCACGGAGACTGCCGAACCCGCACGGACGCATTGAGATAAGCTTGATTTTCTTGCCTCGGGATAGCCATTGGCTCTCATAATATGTCTTTATGGAGCTGACAGGGTCGGCCATTCCACTTCCGTAAAGGTCATCCGTAATTGCAACAATCTCAAAGCCGTTAAGTTCAGCCACCCTCTTGGTGTATTCAAACAGGAACGGAGAGTCGGTCTTGAGGTTGACTACGCCACCCGGTTTCAGAAACTTGCCATACATCTCCAGAAAGCGTGTAGAAGTGAGACGCTTACGCGTCTTCTGCATCTGCGGGTCAGGGAAAGTAATCCATATTTCATCCACCTCTCCCTCTCCGAAAAATTTGTCGATGTTCTCAATCTCCGTCCTTAGGAAAGCGGCGTTGCCGATGCCCAGCTCCTCCACCTCCTTTGCTCCGCTCCACATCCTGGCTCCCTTGATATCCACTCCGACATAGTTGCGCGAAGGGTTGGCCTGCGCAAGCGCAACGGTATATTCACCCTTACCGCAACCTAATTCAAGGGTTATGGGACCCTCCTTGCCGAAAAAATCACCATTCCATCTTCCCTGATAAGGGAAACCCTCAGAAAGCAGCACTTCCCTCGGGTATTGAAGCGCACACCGGAAGGTGGCCATATCCGCGAATTTCTTTAGTTTGTTCTTTCCCATTTCTTATTTATCTATTTCAGTCTCTACAGTTTCCCGGTGCACAACCAGGATGCCACGACTAATTAACCACCAGCACCTTGCCGACACTGGCGAATGTTCCGTTGGTATCCGCCGAGGAGCAAAGCACGAAATACACACCGCTGCTTACGCGCTTGAACGCGAGATTGGTGGCATCCCAACGCCCCTTCCCTCCGGTCACGACCCCGAGTTCCTTGACAAGATTTCCGGATGCATCGATTATCTTCACAAGACAATCCTCCGGCAACCCTTCTATATGGACATATCCGACATACTCCGGACGCACGGGATTCGGATAAACCTTCACCTCACTGTTCCCCCCGGAAGAGGATGTCCCGGCAATGAAATACTCGGCGAGTCCTGATGCCGTGCCTATCATCATGGAGTTGGTGACGGGGATATAGCCGAGTCCATACACCACATCGTCCGGCAAGGGGGTGTCGGATGATGTCAGTGTCCCTATTACCTCACGGCCGTCTGATGACATATATACCACCCCGGCTCCGGATGTCGCAAACCACTTCCGTCCGTTGCCGTCAACCGCCATCCTGTTGACCGGGACTCCGTCAAGAAGGTAGTCGGCGAGATTCGTACCGTCATTCCTGGCCACCTTGACACGTGTCACGCTTCCAGACCCGGACATTATGTTGTCTGGATTGAAATAGAACACTCCTGAATTATGCCCCACCCACACATAACCGGTGGATGTATCCTCCCATAGAAAACGGATGTCATTGACAGCGAATGATGTGCCATCCTGATCCACAAACGAGTCGATTGAATAGACATGGTCGTCGGAAGTGTCGGTCGGCGTGCCTCCGGTGTCGATAATCACAATCTGCCCGTCCCACGACCGCTGTGTATAGGCGAGGAGATTACGGTGGCGCGACGACAGCAACGGCAACACAATCTCACGGTTGCTCGGAATATACCCCTCCACCTCAACCTTCTTGGGCAGGCGCACACTCGCGGCATCGGCCGATGCCTTACGGTCGGCGGCTTCCCAACAGAAGAGATGGAGCCTGTAGGGAATCTGGTTTTCATAGTCGGCATACGAGGTCCACATATTGCCATACCAGTCGAATCTCGGAGCCGCGAACGGGCATGAGGCCGCCCATGTATTCGCACCGCCGGGCAAAGGAGAGGGCGCACCACTCATCCCTTCCACAATCTCCACGAATCCCGGAAGCCCCTTGGCCGGGTCATTGCGTCTTGACATGTGGAGCACATTGGTGCCGTCAGACATGTCTATACGCTTCAGACCGCTCATCAGCGACCCGAAATGCACAAGGTCGGGATTGTCGGGGTCAACGGCGAGTCCATTCGGATTGTTCATAGGCTCGGTGACTCCAGGACTCGTGTACAATGGCGACAGATTACTCCAGAACCCATTTTTATACGCGCTCAGCTTCAAAGGGCCTCCGTCCTGGCTTATCGGGAAATTAGGGTCGTAGCCATGATTGGCCACCAACAGGCCACGCTCATTGTGCCACACCATGTCCGACACCATATATGGGGCAGGCGCAGAAGGTATTATGCAGTCGCGTGTCAGAGTCCACGCGGAAGGGCCGTCATCAGAAACGCGCTTGCTCCAGATTCCCTTCCGTTTCGCGCCATGCCACACCTCCGAAAAATCATACGAGGCCGCGCTGACGTTATAGTCTTCGCGTGGACGTTCTATAAACCGATAGGTGCCATCATGATAGAACTGGAACAGGCGGTCGCCCGAAGGGATAGTGACCCCATCCGGATTATGCTCCGCATTATAGAAACGTCCGTTCATCACGAACGACAATACCGGTACACCATCCCTGAGCGTCACCTTATGTATAGATGACGGCGAACCTCCGGCGGCCATCACAAGACACACCTCCTCGCAGAGCGGGATAAGCGCTGTAGGGGAGTCGAGTTCCGCCACAAGCGTATAATCGTCGAGCGACAGGCGCGGGGCCCCGACCGGGGCTGTGAGCAGACGGTTGCCCTGAAGAAGGAGCAACTTATCCCCTATCCTCGCCATGGAAGTGACCGGGGCATTGTAGATGCGGCTTTCCGCCACCTCTTTCCTCTTTTCATTGACGGCCACATATCCGAACGCGGTGGAGAGATATATGAGGTCGCCAGAAGGGTCTATGTAAATCGAAGAGACAGACTTTTCATGCGACGTGCTGGCATACCGGTAGGCCGATATGTTGTCTGTCTTTCCATCATCGTAAATGAGGTCTATGTCCTGATTGGTGTGCACCACCGCCAGCAACCCCTTCTCGGGAGAATATTCCAGATTGGAGACTACGTTGGAGGCAAGGATATTGTCGGAAGACAGGCTCATGAGCTCATCGCTTTCCTTGTCGTATCTGAACAGCGACAGGAATTCGGTGGAGTTGTATTCCGTGCCGGCCACAAACGGCTGTGTCCGGCTTGTGAAATATGTGAATCTGCCGGTATCGACAATGCGTGTCACCTCCTCATCGAAAGTGGTGTGCATTTTCCATGAAGGGTCGGCCAGGCAGGTGAATGCCGTTATTGACAGACAGAGAGAGATCAGTCGTTTCATTTTCTCGAAGCGTTAAGTTTGGTCAATCCGGAATTGTCGGGCTGTATTATGTTTTCAACACACATCTGGAACCCGGGGCATTCATTTCAGGCTTCCGGCGAGGAAACCTGTCAGCCCACGCATGGCCCGTCCGCGGTGGGAGATGGCGTTCTTCCCTTCCGGGGTCATCTCCGCGAAAGCCATCCCCGACTCATCGGCCACAAACACCGGGTCATAGCCGAACCCTGCGGAGCCATGCGGCTCAGTGGCTATGCTTCCTTCCACAGTACCGGTGAAGAGATGTTCTTCCCCTCCTAAGATAAGGGCTATCACGGTTACGAAACGCGCCTTGCGGTCGGCCACACCCTCAAGGTTGTTAAGCAACAGGCGCATATTGGCCGTCGCATCGCATTCGGGACCGGCATAACGCGCGCTATATACCCCCGGGGCACCGGAAAGGGCATCCACCATAAGCCCCGTGTCATCAGCGAAACAATCGTGTCCATAGCGTTCCTTTATCCAACGGGCTTTTATAAGGGCATTCCCTTCCAGTGTGTCGGCGGTCTCGGGTATATCATCATGACAGCCTATATCCGAAAGGGAAAGAATCTCGAACGAACCCTCGGCGAGAGCCCGCGCCTCCTCAAGCTTGTGGGCATTGTTGGTGGCGAATACGATTTGGGGAAGTGTCTTTTTCATAATAAAAAAAACGCACCTGAAGTGCGTTTTATTGTGAGAGCCACGGGGAGAGCCACCGCTGCCATCCGGCATGGCGGTGTCTCCTTGTGGCGTTTGTTTTGTCAGATTACCACGTTCACTATTTTTCCGGGCACGACTATCACCCTTTTCGGGGTCTTGCCATCGAGCCATCGGGCCGCGTCGGGAGCCGCGAGGGCGGCCGCTTCCACAGTTGCCTTGTCGGCGTCGGCGGCCACTTCGAGCATGAAGCGAGTTTTCCCGTTGAAGCTGACAGGATATTTCACCATGTCCTCCTTGAGATACTCCTCGTTCCATACAGGCCATTCGGCGTCAACCACGGAACCATCCTTGCCGAGACGGTGCCAGAACTCTTCCGCGATGTGCGGGGTGAAGGGGGCTATCAGTCTCGTGAAAATCTCCATGGCCTTAGGATTCACCGACTTCTGTGACGTCAGCTCGTTGAGAGCCACCATGAACGCGGAGACAGAGGTATTGAACGAAAAATTCTCAATGTCGCCTGTCACCTTCTTTATAAGCTTGTGCATGGTCTTGAGTTCCTCTTTCGTGAGAGGCGCCTCGGAAGCCATGTCGAGACGGTCGAAATGCCCCCAGAGTTTCTTGAGGAAACGGTTTGCGCCATCAATTCCGTTGGTGTCCCAAGGTTTCGACTGCTCGATGGGGCCAAGGAACATCTCATAAAGACGCAGGGTGTCGGCTCCATAACGGTCAACTATATCATCGGGATTGACAACGTTGAACATCGACTTCGACATCTTCTCGACCGCATATCCGCACACATACTTTCCATCCTCAAGAATAAACTCGGCGTCGGCGAATTCAGGACGCCATCCCTTGAAACGGTCAATATCGAGCACATCATTGCTCACCATGCTGATATCCACGCGAATCGGAGTCACGTCATAATCACCCTTCAGCCCTTTGGAGACGAAAGTGTTGGTATCCTTTATACGATACACGAAACTGCTGCGTCCCTGAATCATACCCTGGTTGACAAGCTTGCGGAAAGGCTCCGGCTCCACCACGAGTCCGAGGTCGAAAAGGAACTTGTTCCAGAAACGCGAATAGATGAGGTGGCCGGTGGCATGCTCGGCCCCGCCCACATATAAATCGACATTGCGCCAGTATTCATCAGCCTCGCGGCTCACGAGAGCCTTGTCATTGCGTGGGTCCATATAGCGGAGATAGTATGCGCTCGACCCTGCGAAACCCGGCATCGTGCACAGCTCTATGGGATAACCCTCAGGAGTCTTCCAGTCTTTGGCACGTCCCAAGGGAGGCTCGCCGGTGGCTGTAGGCAGATAGGCGTCAACCTCCGGAAGCATGAGAGGCAACGCGCTCTCATCCATCACGTGGGCTATGCCATCCTTGTAATACACAGGGAAAGGCTCACCCCAGTAACGCTGGCGGGAGAATATAGCGTCGCGCAGACGGTAGTTCACCTTCACACGCCCGATACCCTTCTCCTCGATAAATCTTTTTGTCTTCGCGATAGCCTCCTTCACCTCAAGTCCGTTAAGGTCGAGTTCCCCGTTGGAGGAATTAATCATCCTGCCTTCCTTGGCGTCGAAACTCTCCTCGCTTACGTCGGCACCCTCGATAAGGGGCACCACCGGAAGATTGAAATGGCGGGCGAAGGCGTAGTCGCGTGAATCGTGGGCAGGCACGGCCATGATGGCTCCAGTGCCGTAGCCGGCAAGCACATAGTCGCTCACCCACACCGGAATCTCCTTGCCGCTTATCGGATTGCGGGCATAGCTCCCGGTGAAGACTCCTGACACACGCTTGTCAATCTGGCGTTCGCGCTCGGTCTTGTGGCTCACCTCCGCCAGATAGGCATCCACCGCCTCCTTCTGTTCAGGAGTGACAAGCATCCCGACATATTTCGACTCAGGAGCCAGCACCATGAAAGTGACTCCGAAAGCCGTGTCGGCGCGGGTTGTGAATATCTCCAGGTCTATGTCCTTCCCTACCACCGGAAAACGCATCTCGGCTCCTTCGCTACGCCCTATCCAGTTGCGCTGTGTCTCTTTGAGGGAGTCGCTCCATTCGAGCGTGTCGAGGTCTTCGAGGAGACGGGGGGCATAGGCCGATACGCGGAGACACCATTGGTTCATCACCTTCTGCTCCACGGGATGACCGCCGCGCACGCTGACACCCTCACTCACCTCATCGTTGGCAAGCACCGTGCCGAGTGCCTCACACCAGTTCACCATCGTCTCTCCCTGATAGGCTATGCGATAGTTCATCAGGATGTTGGCTTTCTCTTTCTCAGAATATCCGTTCCAGTCGGCGGCGGAGAATGTCAGATTCTTGGAACATGACGCATTCACACCCTCTGTGCCTTTCGACGCGAAATGCTCCACAAGACGGGAGATGGGAAGGGCCTTGTCGGCGTCGAGGTCGTAATATGAGTTGAACATCTGAATGAACGCCCACTGTGTCCATTTGTAATATTCCAGATCACAGGTGCGTATCTCGCGGCTCCAGTCGAACGAGAAGCCGATTTTGTCGAGCTGCTCACGATAGCGTGCTATGTTGGCCATGGTGGTCTTCTCAGGATGCTGACCCGTCTGGATGGCATACTGCTCTGCGGGGAGTCCGTAGGCGTCATATCCCATAGGATGGAGCACGTTGAAACCCTGCTGGCGCTTATAGCGCGAGAAGATGTCGCTCGCTATGTAGCCCAATGGATGTCCCACATGGAGCCCCGCTCCGGAGGGATATGGGAACATGTCGAGCACATAAAACTTCTTCTTGCCGGGCTTTTCCGTAGCCTTATAGATCTCATTGTCGCGCCAATACTGCTGCCAGCGCTGCTCAATGTCGCGGTGATTATATTCCATTTATACTGATTTGATGTTGTTATTCCTGTCTAAGGGCGTCATAACGCATCAGGTCAATTCCGATTTATCTTATTTATAGCCAATTACTGAATATAAGTACATTTTGGGGCGCAGTGACATCCCTTAGGAATGTCGGATTGCAAACTGTGGGATTGCACCAATATTTTATGCCTTGTCTATAATCTGATATATCCGGTTTAACCTGAGTCACTGAATAATTGTTTTGCGGCCGGAAATTAGAAGCGTTCCTTTCGCAATGCAAAGGTAATCATTTTCATCGTATTGCGCAAAACCACTACCCGCCATCCTCCCCCAAGTGCGTGCCACATCTCCCGGATAACAATAAAATCTCATCCGCCGGGCTTCCCTAAAATCCACATGAACAGAAATTCCATCCACATCAATCCTCTTAATCCTCACAATGCAGGGACAGACTTCCAGCACGTTTTGACTTGTTTCCATCACATGCACTGCGTCTCAGTCTGAGATTCCACACATTATTATGAGTTATTTTCAGGACAGTGAAATCACGTTGGATTTTTTGAATTAGACTCATAAAACATAGCGGCCGGCAATGTGTGGCATAAGCGGGACCATCCCTGAAATATGGCAAACATTAGCGGCTTTATGGCACTTGGTTGAATAAAAAGTATTAAATTTGCACCGTTTTATGAGGGGTGTCTGTGACGACACTCTCAGATAATCAAACATCCAAGTCAATTAAAATTCACGCTTTGCGTTGGAATTATGTCAACAAACACAACAGACAATACCCGTAAGGTGACGACACGCCGCCTTATAGAAATGAAACAGCGCGGTGAGAAGATTTCCATGCTTACAGCCTACGACTATTCTTCCGCCAAGATTCTCGACGAGGCCGGCATCGACGTGCTCCTTGTAGGCGACTCCGCCTCCAATGTCATGGCCGGAAACATGACCACGCTCCCCATCACCCTCGACCAGATGATATATCACGCCAAGTCAGTGATCAAAGGCACAAAAAGGGCCCTCGTGGTGTGCGACATGCCTTTCGGGACATATCAGGGCAACCCCATCGAGGCACTTTCATCCGCAATCCGCATCATGAAGGAGAGTCACGCGGAGGCCGTAAAAATGGAGGGCGGCTCCGAAATCCGTGAATCAATCGAGCGCATCCTCAGCGCGGGAATCCCTGTGATGGGGCACCTCGGTCTCACACCCCAGAGCATCAACAAATTCGGCACATACAACGTGCGTGCCAAAGAGGAGGCGGAAGCCAACAAACTTATCGAAGACGCCAAGATGCTCGATGAAATCGGTTGCTTCGGAATCGTGATTGAGAAAGTGCCGGCCCATCTCGCCGAGAGAGTGGCGAAGGAAGTCAGCATACCCATCATCGGCATCGGAGCCGGAGGGGGCGTTGACGGGCAAGTGCTCGTCATGCATGATATGCTTGGCATAAACAAAGGGTTCTCGCCCCGCTTCCTGCGCAGATATGCCGACCTTGCCGGAATAATGACCGAGGCTGTGCAAAACTATATCAGCGATGTCAAGAGCGGAGACTTCCCCTCACCGGAAGAATCATACTGACCTTAGGAAACATGAAAAAATAGCGTGCCAATATGAGGCGCGCTATTTTTTTTTGCTGTCGGCAGCAGGGATGAATCCTCTGGGCCAATCCGGGTCATCTCCCGGAGGCATGGTTGGATATGGCCCGGGTCTCGGCTTCCTCCACCTCATCCTCAGTAGGCTCATAGCCGGGAGCCCACTTCGACACCTCTCCCGGACGTCGCCCCTCAATCTGCCAGTCGAAAGGATAGAAATGCGCGTCTGGATTGCGCCACGACGGTTTCCGGAAATGATACACCACAAGCGGGAGGGCGATGATGGCCCCCACACCCACCACTATTATCCCTACATATACCGCCGGTGAACCGGTGTCAATCTGTGTCGGGGGGATATAGCTGAGTACAAGGGCAAGCAAAGCCCCGGCGATGCCGAGACCGCATACAATCCACTCCCCCGCCTTTCCTCCGGGCACCCTGTAGCCGCGCTTCTTGCCGGGCTGCGTGCGCCGTAGCCTCATAAACGCGCAATAGATGATAATCACCATAGCCAGATATATGATGGTGGCCATCTGCGACATTATCTGATAGGCAGACTCCACCGTAGGCAACACTATCAGCAACAATAGCAGAAGCGACACGAAACAACCCTGCACAATCAATATCGGGACATTGGCATTGTTGCGGTTCACCCTCTGCAGCGACCTCGGGAGATAACCGCTCTGCGCCACAGCCATCAGACCGGTAGAAGGGCCGGTGACAAGCGCGCTCACCTGCCCTATCACCCCGAACATTATGAACAATGCCATCACATTTCCGAGCCATCCTACCCCGAAGCTCGCCCACAATGTCTTATATGCCACCAGCAATGACTGGAGAAGGTCTATGTCTTTCGACGGTATGACAACACCGATCATAAGCGTGCCGAGGGAATAGACAAGCACAATAACCACAATGGCCACGAACACCGCTTTCGGGAAATCCCTGGCCGGATTGCGCATGTCATTGACGTGGACTGCCTGAATCTCCATCCCGGCATAGAACAGGAATATCGAGGCGGCAAGCACTATGGTGCCGACATCCGAGAAATCCGGGAAAAAAGGGAGATGGTCAAGATGCACCGGTTTCCCGACAAGGAAATAGACGATGCCGAGCACTATCAGCACAGCTCCGGGGATAATAGTGCCCACAAGGCCACCGTAGGTGCTCAAAAGATTGGCCGACCTCTGCCCCCGCAACGCGTTCCATGTCGATAGCCAATACACGAGCAACGCTATGGCAAGCGTATATATCTTATTCGACGCGAGGGCATGGTCGAAACTCTCAGGCCAGAACATATAGGCAAGTGAGGCAGCCGCAAACATAAGCACCGTCGGAAACCATATCACAATCGTCTGCCATTCGAGAAACATGGCAAGCCATCCGAGGCGAGGCCCGAAAGCCTCAGCCACCCATCGGTAGAGACCTCCCGACTTGGTATATGTCGAGGCGAGCTCCGCACACACAAGCGCGAACGGAAGAAGAAACACAACCGCCGCGAACAGATAGAAGAATATCGACTGCACACCATATTTCGCCTCCGACGGAAGACCGCGCATACTGAGTATGGAGGTGATGATAAGTATCGCCATGGCCCACATGGTAATCGACCCGTGGGCTGTGGAAAGTTTCTTGTCGCGCCCCGACTGCGTCACCGGAGGCTCTTTTGTAAATTGCTTTCCCATAACATTTCTTTTTTAACTTCAACACTCGCAAACACCGCGACATAAAACCGGAAAAGGCGGGATCCACCATTCGCTGATGCATCCCGCCCAAATCCGTTTTATCTATAACAATGCCCTGCGGGCCATGGTTCATTCCCCTACGGGATATGCCATACCGATACGTGTGCCTGACTTGTAGTGGACACCCGGCTGTGCCGTGATGCTGACGTTAGACTCACGCTGGAACACCATCACGATATCTGAGCCACCGAACTGGAAGTAGGAAATCTCCTCTCCCTTGCGTAGCTTTGTGCCTTTCTCTGCCGTAACGACAATCGAAGACACCTGTGCCATACCCATCGGCAGGATGGCTACCTTACCGATAGATGACTGAATAACTATCAAGCCACGCATCTGCATGAACTCATAGCCGGCTTCGTCAAGCGCGTTCAGCTTACGGCGTACGATATGGGTACGTCCCTTCTCATCACCCTCGATAGGAACCGCCTCAACTCCAAGATAGACGACACCCTGAAGCTCGCGGGCCTCAAGAACGGTGCCTCCCACAGGGGCATGCTGACGGTGATAGTCGGTGGTGTTGAGGAACTGGTGAATCCAGATTCCTCCGGCGAAATCATCCTTATAGTCGGAACCCTGGAGAAGCTCCTCGATGCTCCATTCAAGACCCTTTATGTCAACCTTCGAATCAGCGTTGATTTCCCACTGGCCATCGTTGGTGGAGTCGGCCGGAGATACGATGACATGGTCGTCGTTGATGGCAGCCACAGGCATATATCCCGGTTTCTTACGACGTGCGAAGAACTGGTTGAACGTCTTCCAGCCGCCCTCCGGTTGCTCGTAGTCGTTCATATTGTAACGCGGTGAGTCATAGTAGCTCTTCACTGCCTCAGGCGTGAGCGACTCAGGCTGATCCATCCACGCACCGAACGAGATGACATACTTACGCATCCACTGCGAAAGCGGTGAAAGCGGCGGCACCTCATTACCCTTCAGCTTGGAAGGGATAATCGGAGTCTGGAGTTCTTTTACAGGACTCTGGTCGAGAAGGAAGTAGAACATGGTGACATGCTCATAAACGATTGTGCCTTCCGGATTCTCAACCGGAACCCAATGAAGCTGTTCCTCCAGCCAGTCATAATAATCATCAAGTGTCTTGATGTTCTCATACTCTATGGTATTAAGAGCATGACACCCATCCAATGCCTTCTGAAACTTGTCTTGCCAGCCATTCTTTGCAATCAAATCAAGAAGCTCCTGTACAATAGGAGAATAGCTTTTCTGTGCCATAATAATAAAGGCTTTAATAATGTTAATAATAGGACCGCCCACATGTATCCTCATGATGAGGCGGCCGTTTGTGTTTCTCATAATCCATTTTCCATGGGAATTTGTGGCCTTTGTCGCAATCTCTGGAACTGATGAATCGATGACTTTATAACATATACTGTCCTAAATTGTTTTAGAAGACACAATTTAATTGCATTTTTTTAGCATATATCATCTCAATCTTGTAGAACGCCACTTTTAACATAACATTCCGACATTTATTGAAACCATTTTCAGTTTTCCAATGTTGTATGTACATTATTTGCAGATTCAGCTATACCAGACATGACAGTTGCGTTTCTTGACGTCATATCTCCAATGTCTCCTTACTTTGCCTGCAAAACCAAAGCGAACTTATATGACTCTTTAAATTTGTTTCACCATAATTATCCAGTATCCTATGGCAAATTCCCACACATCCGCCACGCCTGCCCCAGCGGGCAGCGGGCAGGCCGTAAGACCGACGAAAAAGACCGTCTTGACAATGTGGGCAATGACAATCCTTATTGTCACAAACATTGTCAGCATGCGTGGTCTCGCATCCCAGGCCGAATACGGCTATACGTCTATTTTCTATTATGTATTCGCCGCTATTGTATTTCTCGTGCCGTACTCCCTTGTATGTGCCGAACTCGCCTCTACATGGACAAAAAGCGGAGGTCTGTTCCGATGGTGTTCAGAGGCTCTCGGCCCCAAATGGGGGTGGGCGGCCATGTATTATGAATGGCAGATGGTAGTCATCTGGTTTCCGGCGGTACTGATGTTCGGAGCCGTGACCCTCGCATATATCTTTTGGCCGGAAACCTTCGACTCCACCCTCTCTAAAAACGTGATTTATACACTTGTCGTGGTGCTGGCAATCTATTGGATCTCGACATTCAATACATTCCGGGGCACCGCTTATGCCAACAAACTCTCCACTCTCGGAGGTCTCTTCGGAACAATAATCCCGGCAGCAGTCCTCATTATAATGGGAGCCATCTATGTGGCAATGGGGAATCACCTCTTTATTGACGCCCACCAGTCTTTCTGGCCTGACTTCTCAAAATTCGGCACCATTGTACTTGCCGCCTCTATATTCCTGTTCTATGCCGGCATGGAGATGCAGGCAGTCCATGTGCCGAGTATGAAAGACCCGGCAAGCAGTTTCCCGAAAGCCGTATTCGCCGCCGTGGTAATCATACTTCTCGTATTCATCGGAGGCACGCTGGCAATCGGGTTCGTGATTCCGCAGAAAGACATCAACCTGCTTGCATCTCTGCTTGTGGCTTATAACAATCTCTTCGCCTCAATACATTGCGAGTGGCTCGGACATATACTCGCCCTCTTCCTCACTTTCGGCGTCATCGGACAGGTGAGCTGCGTAATCGCGGCGCCTTCTTCCGGTATGCTTTCTGTGGGCAAGGCCGGATATTTGCCGCGTGGGTTGCAGAAAACCAACAAAAACGGCATCCAGGTGCCCATCCTATGGGTGCAGGGAATCATGGTGTCGATACTCGCATTGGTGCTTGTGGTGCTTCCGAGCGTACAGTCGGCCTACCAGATTCTAAGCCAGATGTCAACAATCATCTATCTGACGATGGTGTTCATCATATACTATGCGTTCATTCGTCTGCGCCACACAGAGCCTAACGTGAAACGCGGATTCCGCGTGCCTGGAGGAGAATTCGGCAAATGGCTTGTGACGATCGTCGGATTCCTTGGAGCCGCCGTGGCCATGGTGCTCAGCTTCGTGCCTCCGAGCCAAATCAACACGGGGAGTCCTGTCACTTATGTCGTGATTCTTGTGGCCGGATCTGTAATCTTCCTGGCAGTGCCTTTCATAGTATATGCCAAGCGTAAAGCCTCATGGCGTGACCCACAGACTGATTTCGAGCCATTTGACTGGGAAATCGAGGGGCGCACACCTTCCGAGGTTTCAAAATGGCCTGCCGGCTATGTGCCCACACAGCAGGAAATTGAAAATGCAATCAAATGGGAGGAGGGTGAGCTCTCCCCCGTGAGCATGAAGAAGACTTCCTCCGCAGGCAAATCTTGAATCATAAACCATGCCGACACCGACAAGTCGCTAAAAAGATAAGCTATGATACAGACAGGTAAAGCTCCGATTTCGATGATGACCTTCTGCGCCATCCTCTCCATATCTCTCGTGGTCAATCTCCCGGGGCTGGCCGTGACCCCTATGCTGGGGTCTCTGTCGAAGATATTCCCTGACACCACCCAGCTGGAGAAACAGTTGCTGACGGTTCTGCCGAACCTCGTCATCATCCCATTTGTTTTCCTTTCAGGGAAACTATCACTGTCGCGCCATAAAATCGCGGTGATTGTGGCGGCGCTCGTTATCTTCACAGCCTGTGCCATAGCTTATCTTTTCGCTGACAGCATGGTATGGCTGATTGTGGTGAGTTGCGTGCTCGGATGCGGGGCCGGACTGATAATACCCTTCTCAAAGGGACTTATCGCCGACACCTTCGAGGGGAAATACCGCATGGACAAGATGGGACTCGTGTCAGGCATTTCCAACACATCGCTCGTGGCGGCCACATTCGCTGTGGGGTGGCTGAGCCACGGCAACTGGCATCTCCCGTTTGTGGTCTATCTCGTGTGTCTGGTTCCTCTCTTCCTCTCCTTCTGGCTCAAAGGGATACCCCGCGATGAACTGATTCCGGCCTCAGCCTCCTCATCGTCTGCCTCGTCCGGAGCCATGGCTGAAGGGACACGCGGCAACACGAACGCCATATCCTCCCCCTCCATGGGGAAAACCTGGAAGGGGTTATATCCTGGCAGGATATGGGCCCTGATTGGCGTCTATGCGTTCATCACTTTCGCCACCGTGTCGGTATCCTATTTCTGCCCCTTCCTGATTGAGAAAAAGGACTGGAGCCCGGAACTCACCGGAACCATCACATCGCTATATTATCTCTTTATCCTTATCCCGGGATTCACACTGTCATGGGTGGTAAGGATTTTTAAGAAAGGGATATTCTTCTATGCGGCCCTGATCATGACCGCCGGACTTGCCCTGTTCGCATTTTTTGAGGATTCCTGGGCCATGTGTATCGGAGCCTCGCTCGCCGGACTCGGCTACGGGCTGTGCCAGCCCCTTATCTACGATAAGGCAAGCCGTGCCGTGACCTCCGACTCCCGGTCCACACTCGCCCTCGCCATTGTCTTGTCGTCAAACTATCTCGCCATTGTGGTGACGCCTCTCATAATCGATGGCCTCCGAGGAATGCTCCATGCGCAAGGAAGCTCTACATTCGCCTTCATGCTCTGTTTCGCATTGCTCGTGATATACTCAATCGTGGTCTTGATTTTCAGAAATAAGTTCGCATTCAATATCAACAAAGAATTCTATCAGGACGGAGATGACGCAAGCCGTCGCTCCGCCTCTTGAGAATCAGACATAATCACATAAACAAAACCATTATGAAAAAGACATCATTGCTTCCTTTGCTTTTACTCCCCTTTGCGTCCTACGCGCAATCGGAATACCCTGAGGTGAGAACATTCAGAATCTTGGAGTTCAATGATTCCACAGACTATGTCATCACCCTTCACGAGAACGCGCCACGCCTTATCAACACCCCCGATGTGCCGCGATTCGCGCTCCTCGGAAAGGAAGGGAAATTCTACCTCGGCCTGGGAGCCAACATCAAGGCCACCGCCAACTACGACCTCGGAAATCCTGTCAGCAACCCCAACCTGTTCGTGACATCGGCAATACCTATGACCAAGGCTCCCGGCAACGGAGGACAGTTCCAGTTTTCCGCCCAGCAAAGCAACATATACCTCAACGTCGTGGCCCTCCCCGGAACCAAAGACCAGCTCGGAGCATACGTGTCGTTCAACTTCCTGGGCGACAACTACACCCCCTTCCTCCAGCATGCCTATCTTAAATACCGTGGCATAACCGCAGGATACACTTATTCACTTTTTACCGACGCGGCCGCCGGACCCGCCACCATAGACTATGAGGGGCCGAATGCCTTCACCGCCGTCATTCACGGCATGGTGGGATATGAAGCCTCTTTCGGCTATAAGAAGGGATGGAAGGCCGGTATCGGTCTCGACATGCCAAACAACTCATTCACCAACGCCACCCACACAGCGACAGTGACACAGAGGGTGCCTGACATCCCGTTCTATATACAGCGGAACTGGGCCAACGGGAACGGATGGCTGAGGCTGTCAGGTATAATCCGCAATCTCTACTACCGCAACGAGACAGCACAAAAGAATATCGACAAGGTGGGCTGGGGCGTCAAGGCAAGCGGAACCACTCCTATTTACGGTGGCCTATCGGCCTATTACCAGGCCGTCTATGGAGAGGGAATCGCAAGCTACATCCAAGACCTTACCGGATGCGGCATGGACCTTATGCCCGACCCCTCAGACCCCTCTGCCATGAATCCCGTAAAAGCATGGGCCGCTTTCGGCTCGCTGCAATACAATTTCACACCGAAATTCTTCTGCACCGCCACCTACAGCCAAGTGCGCACATATGCCGACAGATATGGTGATTCATCAGTGCCCTGGAAAACCGGCTACAAGTATGCGCAGTATATCCTCGCGAACGCATTCTACAACGTGAGTCCGATTGTGCAGGTGGGGCTGGAATATATCTATGGCAGGAGGGTGGATTTCGGAGGCTCACAAGCCCACGACAACCGTCTGGAGGCCATGCTGCAGGTAAGCTTCTGACCATCCCCGTTCGACATTCTTTTTAATCACGACTTATTTTGCAAGTTGGACTCTAAATGCTATATTTGCACCCCAAACATGTGTCAACTATGAAAAGATTCGCATATATAGCATCTGTGGCGGCAGTATGCATGGCATGCTCCTCTCATAAGGAAAGCGTCACCGACAACTCCGGAGGATATGACGACGCAACCGTGACAGCCTCCCGCAGGCTCCCGGTGATGGGATCGAAACCGGCCGCAATCCCTAAGGCCACAGCCTTCAGGATGAGCGGCGACTACTCCCGCAATGTGGCAATTTCTATCGACGCGCAGGGCAATATCACATACTACCCTGCGCCGTCTGACATTTCCGAGACATCGGCCCCTGTCTCTTTAGGCGATGGCTGGTGGCTGAACAGACAGGGGCTCGGGATGAACTCGGTTTTCACGAAATACACTTTCGATGAATACCGTGCACTTGACCACACCCCTTCGCTGCAGGAGCTGAAAGAATCGCTGATTCCGGGTGCGAAGGTCACTGAAATGGTGAGGCTGCCTTATTCCGTAGGCGAAACCAATTCTCATATCAACGAAATAAAAGATTATCTTAACATAAAATGATGGCAAACACAACTCCGGTGCTTCTCCTCACCGGCTATCTCGGAAGCGGCAAGACCACCCTTCTCAACCGTATCCTGAACAATAAGAAGGGTATCAGATTCGCTGTTATCGTCAACGACATAGGGGAAGTCAATATCGATGCGGAACTTATAGCCAAGGGCGGAATCGTCGGCAACGACGATGACAGTCTCGTGGCCTTACAGAACGGGTGTATCTGCTGCACTCTCAAGACCGACCTCATGCAGCAGCTTTCCGACCTGATTTCAACAGGATTCGACTATATTGTGATTGAGGCAAGCGGGATATGTGAGCCGGAACCAATAGCACAGACAATATGCTCCATGCCGGCCATCGCTCCGAATCTTGTCAGGGATGGTATCCCACGCCTCGACTGCATAGTCACCGTGGTGGATGCCTTGCGCCTCAACAGTGAATTCAACAATGGCGACAAGCTTAATTCCCGGAATCTCGGGGAAGAAGACCTTGAGAGTCTTGTGATACAGCAGATTGAATTCTGCAACATAATAATCCTCAACAAAATCTCGGAAGTGTCGGAAAAGGACGCCTCCCACATGAAGGGGATTATCAGGGCCTTGCAGCCTAAAGCGGAAATAATCGAGGCTGACTATTGCGACTTCAACCTCGACAGGATTCTCGACACCAATCTATTCAATTTTGAAAAGACCATCACATCCGCCACCTGGATAAATGAGATTGAAAAACCGCTTGAGGAATGCAACTATAATCCTGAACACCACGAACACCATCATGAGCATGAACATCATCTTGAGCATGAACATGAACACCATCATCATGAGCATGAGCATGAGCATGAGCATGAACATGAACACCATCATCATGAGCATGACGAAGACCATTCCGCATGCGACCATGAGCATGGCGTGTGCCATTGCCACCATCACCACCACGGCGACGGAGAAGCGGAGGAATATGGGATAGGCACTTTCGTATATTTCCGCCGCAAGCCTTTCGACATCAATAAATTCGACCGTTTTGTGGCCAAATCATGGCCTAAGAATGTGATTAGGGCTAAAGGTATATGCTATTTCAGCGACAACACCGACATGTCTTATCTCTTCGAACAGGCCGGGGTGCAGAAGAAACTCACGGAGGCCGGACAATGGTATGCCACCGCTCCTGAGGAGGAGCTGCAAAGGATGCTGGCCTCCGAACCTGGGCTTGCACGCGACTGGGACCCGGAATATGGCGACAGGATGGAGAAAATAGTGTTTATCGGGCAACATCTCGACCGTAAAGCCATTACGGATGCCCTCGATGAATGCCTCGTCTGAAAGCCACTGCCTGAACAGTCGCATCCCGACAATACCCCGGCGGCTCCCTGTTGAATTGGCAGGGAGCCGTCGTCTTTATCTCTCAGCCGCTCAACCTGCCTCCACTTCCGGAATCGCCACGCCTCTCTCAATGTCAAGAAGCATCCTTTTTGCCTCAAGACCTCCGGCATATCCTGTAAGCTTCCCAATCCTGGAAACGACACGGTGGCACGGCACAAATATCGACAAGGGATTACGGGCGCAGGCGTTGGCGACTGCCCTGACCGCTCTTGGCGCGCCTATGATACGGGCAACCGTGGAATAACTCATTGTCTGCCCGTAAGGAATCTTAAGCAACTCCGACCAGACCCTATTCTGGAAATCGGTGCCATATAGGCGCAGGGGGATATCGAATTTCTTCCGTTCTCCGGCGAAATACTCATCCAATTCATTCACCGCCTTTTCAAGCACATCCCATTCACTCCTATAATCCGAAGCGCCTGCCGCACCGGATGGCTTGTCTGCTTCTTCAAAAATACCATAACAGGCGGAAAGACCCTGCCAACTGCAAAGGCAGAGTTCTCCACCTATCGACGCCATATACAGAAGGCCACATGGAGAATCATATTCCTTGACTACCATAGCTCTGATACTTTTAAGAGTTTTTCTTATGTCACCTCTCAATCAACCCGCACACATCCCACTGCCGGTTTTCACATAATCTGGCCGGCAGTAAATCAGGTGCAAGTAAATTGATAAGTAGCATATATACTGTTGGTAACTACTTTTCTCTATAAAAACCGTCGGGAACTTATAACGGTTCATTCACGGTAGTGCCGCAATTGACCGCTATATCCCACGGACGATTGTGTCACAATAATTCCTGGAACTGAATACTTTAACAACGACTCTCCCCATCTCCCGTCACAGGAAAGAACAAGAGGACAGTCATTCTCCCACAAAAATAATAAATTCCATCGAATTTCCCAAAATTTCAGTATAACAAATTAATGTATGTTGTCACGACAAAATCGAGCTTCACTCAGAGAGAAACTATCTTCGAACATATCTTCTTACAATAGAACTACAATAAAACGCAACATTGAGCGTCATGCAATCGAGTTTTTTGCTTAACTTTGCAGGAAAAGACCGAAAACAATGAAAATCCTGATACTTGGCGCAGGGAAGATGGGGTCTTTCTTCTGCGACCTCCTCTCTTTCCGCCACGAAGTGGCAATCCTTGACACCGACCCGCAAAGGCTACGGTTCACCTTCAATGTGCAACGTTTCACCCGACCGGAGGATGTCCGCGACTTTGACCCAGACATGGTAATCAACGCCGCCACCGTCAAATATACCATAGACGCCTTCGAGGCAATCCTCCCCTACATCCGTCATTCTGCAATCCTCAGCGACATAGCATCCGTAAAGACAGGTCTTCCGGAATTCTACGATAAGGCCGGGCACCCATTCGTGAGCACACACCCGATGTTCGGTCCCACCTTCGCCTCCCTCTCAAACCTGCGCAACGAAAACGCCGTGATAATAAAAGAGGGAGACCATCTTGGCAAAGTATTTTTCAAAGACCTGTACAATGAACTGAAACTGAATGTGGTGGAATACACTTTCGAGGAGCACGACGAAACGATAGCCTACTCCCTGTCTATTCCGTTCGCATCCACCTTCGTATTCGCGGGAATCATGAAACACCAGGATGCGCCCGGCACTACATTCAAACGTCATTTCGACATAGCCCGCGGACTGATGAGCGAAGACGACTATCTGCTGAGTGAAATCATGTTCAATCCCCACACTCCCCGTCAGCTCGAAAAAATCAGGGAACAGCTCGCGGAGCTTCAGGAAATCGTTGAACGCCGCGACAGCGAGGCAATGCGGAAATACATAGCGCGACTCCGCGAGAACATCCGATAAACCGATTCGGCGGCATAAGTGTTTTTATGGCGTGGGTGGCCTCACCGGCCATCCCTCGTCAACCACAAAAACACACCGCCATGTCAGAATCATTGTCAAACAAAACAAGGCATTTCTTCCATGTAGTCTCCAATATCCGGCCGATAGTGTGGATAGCCACATACGTGGCCCTGATGCCTATATTCGCGGTCATATATCAGCTCATGCCGGAAGGACAGTTCCGTATTCCCGACGGCGGAGCCACAGACTATGGCTCATGGCTATACTACAGCATCGTGACTTTGACCACGCTTGGATTCGGCGACTACACCCCGGCCCATGGCTGGGCACAGGCCGTGACCGCACTGGAGGTGATGTGCGGAATCGTCACTCTCGGATTCTTCCTGAATGCCGTGGGGTCAATGAAGTCGGAAATCGATGTCTCCTCCGAAATCGAGAAGCAGAGAAGGGTGCATGTCTCTCTCGAAAAGCAGAAACTACTCCTCTGCGCGCCATCCATCCTCCACAACCTCAACACATTCCTCGCATACTGCTATGCGGTGACAACTCCGATGGCCGCCCGCGATGACGCGGACGCGAGTTTCAACCCCAATTTCAGATTCTCCGACATGGCCGACCTCTTCAAACCATCCGGCCTCCCTTCCGACAACACACGGCTGCCCGCTGTGGCAAGACTCCTGAAAAGTGCCGCAAGCACATCCCTTTGTCTCGACTCCCTGCAAAACCGCATTGACCTCACCCTATGGCCCGATATTCTTGAGAACTGCTTCGCATTCGTGGCGAATTTCCAGATGTTCTCATCCACCGACTCCCTGTCGCAAAAACCGATAACCATGCTCCCCTCCGGAACTTCAGGAAGCGACGAGGAAGCGGAGTCGAAGATTTCGCAAGCGATAGCATCCTGGAAAGGCCCCGTAAATCTCAAAGAAGACAGTGTGCTGCAACCGGTGGTAGAACTCTATTTCTTCATTCGCGACAATGCCGCACTCGCACGCAAAATAGAAACCGCCATAACTCAGATAGCCTCTTGAACACCCAATCCCGTCCGTGCGGATTTCCGGCATGCCGATTTCACTATAAATATGCTTGTCTCATAAAGCAGCCACATAGGCATCGACACCGCGAGCAATGTGAAGACATCGCTCGTTGGGGTGATGACAGCCGCCACTACGAGTATCAACACTATGGCATGACGGCGATAGCGGCGCATGAACACGTCGCTCAAAAAACCCAGACGGGCGAATAGCCAGCACAGCACGGGCATCTCAAACACTATCCCCATGGACAGGCTCATCAATATCAGAGTGCCCATGTATGACTCCAGGGATATGAGGTTCTCGACTTCCCCGCTCACCTGATATGTGCCAAGAAAACGGAATGTCAGCGGGAATATAAGGTAATAGCTCACAAGCACTCCGGTCAGGAACATAAGATAGCCGCTCCCGACAACCCTGGTGGCATAGCGGCGCTCCGTGTCGTAGAGGGCCGGCGACACAAAGCGGAACAGCTCATACAATATATACGGCGAGACACACAGGACACCGGCACACAATGCCGTCTTCATATGTATCATGAACTGCTGGGCGAGCCCGGTGTTGATGAGGCGCACCGAAAAACCGTCCTCCTCCCCAGGCGACATGAAAGACCCCAGCGAGGCAAGCCATCTGTAGGTGACAAAACTCTCATCCTTCGGGGCAAGCACTATAGAAAAAAGCTCCTCCTTAAACAGGAACGCGACAATCCCGGCAACTACCGTCACTATCGCGATTCTAATCAAGACTCCGCGAAGCACGTCGAGATGATCCCAGAAGCCCGCCTTCCCAACGTCTCCTCCCATCAATTATCCTTCTCTTCCTTACCCTCTGATTTCCCCGTCATCTCCTTCTCAACATCGGCCATCCCCTCCCTGAAGGAACGCACTCCCTTTCCGAGTCCCTTCATCAGTTCGGGTATCTTCTTGCCTCCGAAAAAAAGCAGCACCACGAGTGTAATAAGAAGTATCTCCTGCAATCCTAATCCTCCTATGAAATTCAGTGTCATATGTTCATCTTTTGATTTCATAACGGCATGATTACTTCACAAAATATCCACCACATTGTTAAAAAATGCAAATAATGCACACTGTCTGTAACTATACACCTCATTTCTACGTCTTAAAACTGTAGATTCACCACTAAGCTGTCCCTAATGTAATATCTTCGTGATGTTATAGCATGAACAGCCAAGCAAGCTGTTTCCACATACATGGCTCCTGCCGTGGAGCCTCAGCAAATTCCATATTGACATAACCGGCATATGAAACATTTTATGAAAGGCGTATTATGCGCCATAGCCCCGCTCCTTGCAACATCCGCTTTCGCCGCGCAATACAGAGTCACAGGACTGGTTGCCGATTCCACAGGGAATCCGGAAAGCTTCGCCACAGTAAGGATTTTCCTGCTCCCCGACACTGTCAAGCCGAAGACATCAGGGCTGGCAGGTGAAGACGGTAAATTCGACATTCCCCTCCCTATTACAGGTTCATATAAAGTGAACATCCTGTCTTTCGGAAAATCTGACACAAACCGTGAGATAAGAATATCAGACAGCGAACCTACCGCCAACTTAGGGCTTATTAGACTGTCTGATTCACCAAGCCTGCTTGAAGAGGTGGTGGTAACAGCCCAGCGCCCCCTTGTCTCTAAGGAAATCGACCGTATCGGCTATGACGTGCAGGCAGACTCGGAGTCAAAGACCTCCCAGCTCGACGAAATACTGAAAAAAGTGCCTCTCGTCAGTGTCGAGGCCGACGGCACCATCAAGGTGAAAGGCTCCACCAGTTTCAAAATCTATAAGAACGGCCGTCCCAACAACTCCTTCACGAAGAACGCGAAAGACATTTTCAAGGCTATTCCGGCCTCTATGATCAAGAAAATCGAGGTTATCACCGAGCCTGGAGCGCGTGAGGACGCGGAGGGCACAAACGCCATCCTGAATATCGTAACCATAGACAACACTGTAATAAAGGGTGTCATGGGGAACGTCGGGCTAAATTACAGCACTCCATCGAGAATCGCGCCAAACATCTGGCTGTCGTCACAGATTGACAAGGTGACATTGTCGTTATACGGCGGCGCCAACTTCATGTCCGAACGCGACAACAAATCCCGTTCGGAATCCCTGACACGATACGAAGACTCTGGCAATGAGCTCAAGTCATCGTCTGAAAGCGACGGGAAAGGCTACTTCTCGTGGGCCGGAATCGACGCGAGCTACGAACTCGATTCCCTGAACCTCTTCACCGCCGAATTCGGAGGATATATCTATGACATACACTCCAACAGCCATGGCCACACGGCAATGAAAGACATCAACGGCAACGACATCTATTCCTACAGCACAATATCCCGCTCAAAACCAAACCGATATTTCGATTTCAACGGTGGTTTCAACTACCAGAGGTCAACACGGAAGAAAGGGGAAACCATAATCCTTTCATATCTCCTCTCCACCACCAACCAGAAACAGGAGTCAACCACCGACTATGAAGACCAAATATCCATGCCTGTACCCTACAGCGGACTGGAGAATAATTTCAGTCTGAACTTCATAGAGCATACCGGACAGATAGACTGGACACGACCAATCAACGACCACAACAAATTCGACATCGGCTCGAAATATATAAACCGCCGCAACCACTCAATCAATGACATCGACTATTTCGACTACCGTTCGGAACATTCCGACTTCACCCACATCACACAGGTGCTGGCCTTTTATTTCGACTATCGTCTTAACCTCAAGAAATTCGGAGCGAGAGCCGGCATAAGATACGAATACTCCCATCTCTCGGCTAAATACAAAGACGGCTCAAACGAGCCTTTCAGCAGCAACCTGAGCGATTGGGTTCCGAATGTGGCGTTCTCCTACAACATCAATGATGCCAACACGCTGAAAATATCCTATTCCACACGTATAAACCGTCCCGGAATCAGTCAGCTTAATCCGGCCGTAATCGAATCGCCGTCGTCGGTATCCTCCGGAAATCCCGACCTCGAATCCTCGCGCAACCAGAACATCAACCTCAATTACAACCTTATAGGCAGGAAGCTAAACCTTGACTTCAACGCCTCCTACAACTTCTCGAACAACGCTGTCATTTCAGTGCAGGAACTTCTTGACGGCGACATACTGAAATCCGGATACGCGAACGCGGGACGAAACAGAAGAGTCAACCTGTCGGTATGGCTAAATTACTCTCCGGGAGCCAAAACATCATTTATGGTGAACGCCAACGCCAATTATTCATATTCAGCCAACCACTCACTCAACGTCAGCGCGTCCGGATGGGGAATGAACACATTTGTCAGAATCAGACAACAACTGCCATGGGGTCTCGACGCATCGGCCTACTGGAGCGCCTATCAGCCGGGGCCTTCCCTCTATTCAAAGAATACATGCTCTTTTAGCGACATGATGCACTACGGCATCGACCTCCAGAAATCATTCCTCAAGGAACGCAGGCTCAACGTAAGACTGGGGATATCCAACCCCTTCGGGAAGTCGATGAGGGAATACTCTTCCGAACCTGTAAACGCAGGCTACACAGGCTACTCCAGAAACTGGAGCTATTATGCCTCCAACAATATCTCAATCGGGATAAGCTACCGGTTCGGCTCTCTTAACGCACAAGTGAAAAAGACAGCCAAGTCTATTTCAAACGACGATGTGGAGAACCGCAAAAACTAAAATCAATATGTCCACGTTATTTAAGAGTGCCACCCATTCCGGCCGGCACTCTTCTATTATGATTATATGGATAAACTGAAGAACATCGCAATCCTGATATGCCTGTTTCTTGCGACAGCCTCTGCTTCGGCACAGTTCCGATACGGATTCAGGTTCGGGGCCTCTATCGCTGACGCAAAAATGAAAGACGCTCCCGGCTATTCCCTCGTAAACAAAGGCGGATTCGAAGGCGGAATAGCATTCGAATACCAACACCCGTCGTCAGGGTTCGCCGCCGACATAGCCATCCTATACAACAGATATAACGTCAGGCTGAAAGAGAACGGAGGGGAAGCGGGAAGTTTCGGAAGGAATTATATCGAAGTGCCTCTGCATGCCAAATACAAATTCTGGCTTCCTGCGGTCCATAATCTCGCGGCGCCCCTCATATATACGGGACCTTCATTCCTGATGCGCCTCGACGACAACCACGGAAGAGCCGTTTCCACATCCGACATACAGCCAGGATGGGATGTAGGCATCGGCATCGATGTCGTCAACTTCATACAGATTACAGGTGGCTACCGCTTCGGACTCGGCAACTCGGTGAAAGCGTTCTCCGGATGTCCCGACGCCACGATACATTCAAACGGATGGAACCTCGCGGCCACACTGCTATTCGATTTCTGACGCGACAGATACCATAACAATCAACACATAACAACCATAATAATGAACACTAACGAATTCATCAGCCGTCTCTCCGCCATCGTTAGCGAGTACATAGCCGAAGAAGAAGCCTACAGCGACGACGTGCAGCTACAAATCAACACCGTCACATTCGAAATGGAAATCGCCGACCCGGAAAACGACCTCCCGGACTGCGACTACTATCCCATGATGGATCTCGTGCGCATGAGCGCCTCAAGACCGGGATGCTGGGAGCCGGACACTGACGCTATCGCAGATGTGGCGGCTGAATATGTCTTCACCGACTGAGCAGTAACGGTGGCATATCGCGATCCACGCCGATGCCATCTGACGGCCGTAGTTGTCATGGTGATGTCGCTTCTGTCGGCATCCTATGCCATGGCACAGACCGACATGCTCTTCTCGCAGGTAGTCAACCGCAACGGCAATCCCAATATAAGGAGTATCCTGCGTCTCGATGACGGACGAATGGCCTTCGCCACACTCGACGGCGTGGAGCTATTCAATGGCTCCGATTTCTCGTCAAAAGCCGCCGTCACCGGAAACGCCATCCGGCTATCTGACTACGACGGCTTCCATCACCTATACCTCACCGGGGGGGGGCGATTCCTTTGGATTAAGAACAATCATGAGCTAAAGTGCCTCGATCTCGACCGAGAGCTATTCGCCACCGACATGAACGCGCTTCTTGCCGAGAACAGGCTTCCCGACGGATTCAACGATTTTTTCGGCGACTCCGAAGGGAGAATATGGGTAACCAGACAGGACACCCTCCTACAGCCTGACCTTGGCATACGCATCCCTCTCGACTCCGGAATTGACCGGCCAATAGATCTCGCCACCATCGACAACCGCCTCTATCTCTTTTTCAAGGGAGGGAATCTGAAAGCATTCCACCTCCCCTCCGGCAAATTCCTATATTCGAGCCACGCCTATCCTGAGTCCGAGGACTGGAAATTCGGAACCACATCTCTTGTAGTGGCGGCGGGGAAAGAGCTTTACCAGATTAAAAACGGGGCAATCGGAGGACTCTTCCTTTTCGACACCGAGAAACGACAATGGAAAAGGATACTTGAATCCGCACTACGCCTCAACACCCTGGAAGTGACGGACTCATCCGCTTTCATCTCAACCAACAATGGTCTCCTCGCCATCTCCATACCATCCGGCGACATCCGCCATATCCCTATGGTCAGAACCCATACGGGAAGCCTGCTCGCTTCCGAAATAAGCGCGATTCATGCCGACCCAGACAATGGCCTATGGCTCGGGACGCTGAACAGAGGTATTTTCTATCACCATCCCGACGCATACAGATGCCTGGAGATTTCAAAGAAAGGACAAACCTCATATCTCCCGGCACATCTGTCTTCGGCCTTCTCCGAGAATCATGACGGGAGTGTATCCATCTCTGAGCCAGGCAACCACATGACAGTCTCCATACCCGGCGGAACGGTGTCTCCTCTCCATACGTCAGAGGAGTCCGGACTCACAGGAGAATACGGAAGCGGCGCCTCTTTCATATCAAGTGCCGGAGCCGTGTTTTTCAATGAAAATGACCGGTACCTCGTTTTCATACCAAACGACAGCATCCGCCAGACAACATCAACAATCCCTGTAATCAGCGAGATTCTCGTCAACGGAGAAAGCATCCGCCCCTTGTGCTCATACAACGGCAATACAATTCTCGAGAAAGCCGCCGCGAAAACACCAGCCATAACTCTCACCCCCGACCAGAATTTCCTCACCATCGTGGCGGCAATGCCACGCTACGAAACCTCGTCGGCAAAATTTGACTTCATCCTGGAAGGGATTGACCGCGAATGGCATACCTCCGACGGTGACGGACACTTCGGGAAACGGCTTCCGGCATACTATACAGCATTGCCCCCCGGAGAATATATGTTCAAAGTGAAAGAATCCGGTGCCGATGAAGAGATGTCGGCATCCCTCTCTGTAAGAGTGCTCCCGCACTGGTGGCAGACCGGATGGGCGTTCTCCGCATATGTCCTGATTTTTATAACAGTGGTCGCGACGGCCATGGCTATTTATGCGCGACACACAAAAAACAAAATCGCACGCGAACAACGAGAGAAATTCCTCCTGACGCGTATCAGGAATCTTATCGAGGAGGTGGACCGCTATAAGGTGGAATCGAATGACAAAAGACAGGTCCCAGGGACATCAGATGACTCTCCCGATCCAATATCAGACGGCAACCAGCTCTCGGATGCCGACAAGGCATTCATCGCGAGAGCAGTGGAAGCCGTGGAGAAAAACCTCAACACGCCTGGATATTCCGTGGCAAGCCTAAGCCACGACCTCTGTATGGACCGCACGGGACTATACAGGAAACTTACCGCGTTGCTCGACAGGTCGCCAAGCCTTTTCATCCGTGACATCCGTCTGCGCTACGCCGCACGTCTGCTGGAAGAGGGGAAACTAAGCATAACGGAAATCTCGGAACTGACCGGGTTCAGTTCTACATCCTACATGAGCAAATGCTTCCAGGAACGCTATGGATGCCGCCCGTCGGATTATGCGGAGAAAAACAAGGGGGACATGTAGTTTTTCAACGTCAGTGTTGTTTGTTTCAACGTCAGTATTGTCGCCATAGTCTTAATTATGTGTAACTTTGCGACATCAGAAAACTTAATTCAAAAACCCTCCCCATCATGAAAAAACTGATTACAATGGCCGTCATCGTATCGGCGGCTTTCGGGATGTCGGCGGCAAAAAAGACGCCCGCACCACAAAACGGAACATCAGTCACCACCCCTCAAGGATGGACCACTGACGTCACGTTCTACTCCCCCTCCATTGTCAGGATAACCAAATACCCCGGCCATACCCCACCGGCCAAGAAGAGTTATTCCGTAATCGCCACCCCGGGAAATGTCGCTGTCGATTACGGGAAATCCTCCGACGGCACCACATTGCAGTCCGCATCGATATGTGTCTGCCTATCTCCCGACGGGAAAGTGGCATTCCGCGACTCAAACGGCAAGCAACTCCTTGAAGAGACCGCATGGTCGTTCTCCCCATGCGCCGCCAAGGTGGATGAAGGGAAATACAAGGTGAGCCAAAGTTACAGGCTCGACAGCGGAGAGATGATTTTCGGACTCGGACAACGACAATGTCCTGTGTTGAACCAACGCGGACAGAATGTCAGGATATGGTCTGGAAACACCAATATCACGATTCCCTATTTCACTTCCGAGAAAGGATACGGCCTTTATTGGGACAATGCCGGCGACTCCCGGTTTACGGACGTTGACGACATAGTGACGTTCTCTTCGGAAGTGGCCCCGGAGGTTGACTATTATTTCATCTATAAAGACGGCACCCAGGACGGTGTGGTGGCGGGAATCCGCGAACTGTCAGGAGAGGCCACGATGTTCCCGATTCAGATGCTCGGACACTGGCAATGCCGTGAAAGGTATAAAAGCAGCGATGAGCTGTGTGAAGTGCTCGACAGATACCGTGAGCTGGAAATTCCTCTCGACGGTATGGTGCAGGATTGGCAATACTGGGGATGCGACTCCAACTGGAACGCGATGAAATTTATGAACCCCCACTACATCAACAAGATGGGCAACCCTGAATGGATGCGCTATCTCCCGAATGATGAGGACCCGAATGCCGTATATCCCGAACCCAGGATAAAGAGTCCTGAAGAGATGGTGGCTTATGTGCATGACAACAACTCCAGGTTGATGATTTCTATTTGGGCAAATTTCGGCCCCTGGACTGAGCAATACCGTGAACTGGAGAAAATCGGGGCGCTCCTCCCTTTCGAGACATGGCCCAAAAACCGTGGCGTGCGTCCTTACGACCCGTTCAATCCTAAGGCCAGGGATATATATTGGAAATATCTCACCCACCTCTATGACATGGGAATCGATGCATGGTGGACAGATTCTACAGAGCCTGACCATTTCGAAGCCCCGGGGGATGCAGACCATCTCACCTACGACGGGTCGTGGAGAAGCGTGAAAAACGCCTTCCCCCTCATGACCAACAAAGGGATATACGAACATCAGAGAAAAATGAAGAAAAACCGCAAACGCTCTATGCAGATGACAAGATGCGGGGCTTTCGGTCTTCAGCACTATGGAGCATTCAGCTGGAGCGGAGATGTGGCGTCAAACTGGAACGTCATGAAAAACCAGATTCCCTCTGGTCTGAACTACGTGATATGCGGAATCCCTTATTGGAACACCGACATCGGAGGGTTCTTCGGCTGGGACTACCGAAACGACCCCAAAAGCCCGGCCATGCAGGAGCTACAGGTGAGATGGATGCAATGGGGCGCATTCATGCCCATGATGAGAAACCATTGCTCTTCTCCTATGGTGAGCGAGATATACAACTTCGGCTCCCCCGGTGATTGGGCTTTCGACGCGCAGAAGAAGGCCATAAGGCTACGCTACCGTCTGATGCCCTACATCTACAGTCTCGCGGGCGATGTGACAAGACGTTCCGGCACTATGATGCGCCCCTTGGTGATGGACTTCGCGTCTGACCGTAAGGCCATAGCCCTCAACGACCAGTATATGTTCGGAAGGAACCTTCTCGTGAAACCGGTGACCGATTCCCTCTACACCTACCTCGACCACGACAAAAGGGGCCACACGATATACCCTGATGTGGCTAAAGCCGCCGCTCCTGTCAATGTATATCTCCCTCAGGGATGCAGATGGTATGATTTCTGGACAAACGAAATCCACGACGGAGGCAAGGATGTGCAGTTCATAGCCCCTATCGACCGTATGCCGGTCTATGTCAAGGCAGGGTCAATCATCCCGTTCGGGCCTGACGTGCAGTTTATCACTGAAAAACCTTGGGATGTCCTGGAGGTGCGCGTATATCCCGGCGCCGACGGCGATTTCATACTTTACGAGGATGACGGTGAAAGCTACGACTATGAGAAAGGGAAATTCTCCGAGATTCCATTCCATTGGGACGATGCTTCCGCAACTCTCACAATCGGAGAAAGGAACGGCAACTATCCCGGCATGATAACTGAACGCAAATTCAACGTCAAGGTGATGAGACCCGGCGACGAGTCGGGCGACATTCCCGCGCACACCTTCTCAACAACTGTCAGCTACAACGGGAAAACCCGGACTGTAAAAATCTGACCGTCCGCCGCAGTTGTTCTGCTACCAGTTTTTTAATGAGTATATGATTACGGGAGACCTCCGGAAAAATCCGGCAGGCCTCCCGTGCGGTTTGTCACACTGGAACATCCCCAATCCGTTTCCGGGTCCTGCATGGGGAATCACTCCTTCTTTCCGAAACCGAATATCCCTTTGCCATCGGTTTTCTCCTCGATGAAGTCTTCTGCCTTCTCTTTCAGGTTTTCGATGGTCTCTTTTCCTTTCTCACTGTTGGCAAATTCCTTTGCCTTTTCTACGGCCTGTTTCACATTCTCATTATTGAGAAGGTCGGCTGCCTTGTCTTTCAATTCGTCCAACATAATTCATTTGTTTTGGTAATGGTTAAATTAAAACGCCCGAACAGCCGATTCCGTTCATCAACATTCAAATTCCCCCCTTGGAGAACAGTTCTCCAAGGGGGGGATTTGAATCGACACTCATCAGTAATCCGACACACTTGCCGGATATGCGTCAGATAAGTTTCTCAAGCTTGTCGGTATTGGCTCTGATTTCCGACTCCGGCACCTGATAGTCGGCAAGGTCGCCTGTGTGATACTGGTCGTAGGCCGCCATATCGATAAGGCCATGCCCTGAAAGGTTGAAGAGGATAACAGGAGCTGTCCCCTCCTCATTGGCACGGCGTGCCTCCCGGATTGCCGTGGCTATGGCATGGCTGCTCTCCGGCGCGGGGATGATGCCTTCACTGCGTGCGAAGAGGTGGGCGGCGGCAAATGTCTCGGTCTGAGGGATGTCAACAGCCTCTATGAGTCCCTGCGAGCGCAACTGGCTCACCACAGCCCCGGCACCATGATAGCGGAGTCCGCCTGCATGGATATTGGCGGGTGAGAAATCATGTCCGAGGGTGTACATAGGAATCAATGGTGTGTAGCCGGCTTCGTCCCCGAAGTCATACTGAAGCACACCACGTGTGAGTTTCGGACAAGACTGAGGCTCCGCCGCTATGAAACGGGCATTGCGCTCTCCTGAGAAATTATGACGCAGGAAAGGGAACGAGATTCCGGAAAAGTTGCTTCCTCCGCCGAAACACCCTATCACCACGTCCGGATATTCCCCTGCCATCTCCATCTGCTTCTCAGCTTCCAGGCCAATCACAGTCTGGTGAAGGGCCACATGGTTCAATACCGAACCCAGGGTATATTTGCAGTTGGGAGTGCTCATGGCGAGTTCCACTGCCTCCGATATGGCGGTGCCGAGAGAACCCTGATAGTTCGGATGGTCGGTGATAATCTTACGTCCCGCCTTGGTTGACATGCTCGGGGAGGCAATCACCTCCGCCCCATATGTCTCCATGATGCTCCGGCGATACGGTTTCTGATGATAGCTCACCTTCACCATATACACGGCAAGTTCCAGTCCGAAATGCCTTGCCGCCAGTGAGAGTGCCGCACCCCACTGGCCGGCTCCGGTCTCAGTGGTAATGTTGGTCACACCCTGCTTCTTAGCGTAATAAGCCTGGGGTATCGCAGAATTAAGTTTATGCGAACCTACCGGACTCACACTCTCATTCTTGAAATAGATATGAGCCTTCGTGTCAAGAGCCTTCTCAAGTCCACGTGCACGCACAAGTGGCGTGGGACGCCAGATACGGTACATCTCACGCACCTCTTCCGGAATCTCAATCCATTTGTCGGTGTCGTTGAATTCCTGACGTGCAACCTCCTCCGAAAACAGAGGATAAAGGTCTTCCGCCTTCAAAGGTTGCTTGGTTGCCGGGTTAAGAAGAGGACGGGGCTTAACCGGCATCTCGGCCATAACATTATACCATGCGGTGGGTATGTCTTTCTCCTGGAGAATAAACTTCTTTGATTCCATGAATATTTATGTAATATTTTTATTAATTTATTCTATTTTCACAATCTATTTGCAAATTTATACAAATATCTCGATTTCACCTCACATTTTTACGAAAATATTATCAAATACACCTTCTCAAATACATAAGAAACATCCGACACACAATGCAAAATGGAATATGGCCCTCACATTTCAATCCTGACATATTTGTCAGACACACTAAATCATCTTATATCCTTACAACTTTTCCGTTACAATTTTCGTTACAAAATGAATTATTTGAATTATTTGGTGATAATGATTATTTTTTGTAAATTTGCGGCTGAAATGGTTGCTCTGCCGTCCAAGAGTGGAGGCGTGAAGGAGCATCAAAAGGGAATGAGGTGAGATTCCTCGACAGTACCCGCTGCTGTAATTCCCCGTTCTTTGACGACGCAAATTCGTTATTGAACAAGGTTTTTCGCAACCTGCCACTGGTCACCAAACGACTGGGAAGGCGCGATTGAACCGGGATAAGTCAGAAGACCTGCCATTTCCGCCAAGTGATACCGCCTACGGGACTATGGGCTTAGGTTGTCTGACTTCTTACCTCGTAAGTTGTTTTTAACGACTATAATTCTATCTATTCCCGTTGCCGCTTCATTAAGCGTTATCGGGAATATTTATTTTTTAATATTAACTAAAAACAACAACGAGTATGAAAAAACTCCTACGTTTCGCAGCTTGCGGCTTCGCTTTGGTCGCAGCCGCAACTTTCACTGGGTGTTCCAATGAGGATGCCTTAGTCGATAACTTCGACGCAGCGGACGGCAAGCCGTTAAGCCGCTCTGCATCAAGTCAGGTCGTAATTGACTTCGAGGATTTTGTTTCTATCGAAGGCGAGGATGCCTTGGCTGGTCCAACATCCTATGGACTTAACTATTACCAGCCTGTAGGTTCTTTTTCTCAGGTGTTAGGTATTGCTGATTCCTATGGATACTTTTGGTCAGATGTAAATTCAGGTGTTTGGCCTGCGGGAACAGCTGAAAGAACTTCATTTGAGTTCGGTGGAATTGCACTCTCTGACTGGGCTATGACTTCAAATCCTTCTTCAAACCCCAATCCCGGTAAGCCTTTCACTGATAAATGGTGGATGTCTGAATACAACCAGATGAGCGTATATAATACGGCTCGTACTAAAACTGGTAATCGTGGTGGTGCAGGTGCCAATGGCTCAAACAACTTTGCGGTTGTATATGGCTATGACGATGTGTATGCTAATACCACCAAAGAGGCTACTTTTGTAATACCTTCAATGACTCTAAAATCTCTTAAGATTTGTAATACTGCTTATACCTATGGCGTCATACAAAACGGCAACGTATGGGAAGGTGAAGACAATGTAACTGTTCTTGCTCAGTCACTTGTTAAGACGAAAGGATATTTGACACTTATTATCAAGTGTTACGATGGGGATGATAATCTTGTTAAACGCATAGAAACTCCACTTGCAGACTATCGTAATGGTAAAAATATCTGTGTGACTACTTGGACGACTATAGAGGTTAATGCAGCTAATGTCTCTAAAGTTCAGTTCGGTTTCTGGGGTTCTGATGTCCAAGCTGGTGGTCTTTGTACTCCTGCCTACGTAGCTATTGATGATGTTGTATTAGAATAAAATAAATGAGGCTGTATGTGGCAAACTCACAAACAGCCTCATTCTTCACTTCTCAAATGAATAAATTTCTACTCGTATTATGTTTCATCTTTATTGCATTGACATCATGCAATAAAGATGATAACTTGTACGACAATAATGGTCTGCCCTCAGTTGAGTTCGACTCAGAGACAGGTATCTATACTGTTAAACTTGGACGCTCGCTCACGATTACTCCGGAGTATAAGAACGTCAACAATGCTGTTTTTGCATGGAATGTTGACGGGAAACTAATTTCTACTGCTCCTTCTCTGACTTTCTCTTCTGATGTAGTTGGCGAATATTACGTTACTTTGCGAGTTGATACTGAAGTTGGCTCTGTAAAAGATGAAATAAAGATTGAGGTCGTAGACTTACTTCCTCCTGTTATTTCTTTCGCACTACCGGCTCAAGGCATTAAGGTGAAACGAGGTACTGACTATCCGTTATCTCCTGAAATTCGATACGATGAAGATGATGATTTCAAAATCGAATGGATAATTGACAATAAAGTCGTCGGAAGAGAAAAGACTTATGTTTTCAATGAGGATAAGATTGGTGAATATACCGTTACCATCAAAGCCTCCAACGACGATGGAGAGACAATATATGATCTCAAGGTTCAGGTCTTGGAATCAGAACCTTTTGTGGTCAGCTTCTTTAAACCTTACTATCTGGCTGAGGAAAATGTAAGATATGTCTATCCCGGTCAGTCTGTTTTCCTAAGACCTCATCTTGAATATTTTACAAATCCAACTTTCAAGTGGAGTGTGGACGGTAAAGAGATTTCTGATGCTACAGCGCAGACGTATGTGTTCACTCCTTCTTCAACGGGAGAGTATGAAGTAATGGTTACTGTATCTGAAAAAACAGAAACCTCTGATGCTTCAATTAGTACCACCGTCAAGGTTGTATGTGTTACAGGAACACCTGCTGAGAGATTCAGACCTGCAACAGCGTCAAGTGCAAAAAAATGCAACAAAGTTTATGAGTTTTTTCCTGCTCCCGGTCAGTTTATAAATCAACCGGGTGGTCTGGCTGGATATTCCGGCAATGAGACTACAATGGAATTGGCTTGTGCCTTTGCCGAGAGCAAGCTGGCTATTGACATGTATGTTTCATTAGGAGCTTGGGGCGGGTCGCTTATTGTCGGCTTTGACCATAGCATTAGAAATAAAAACGGCGAAGGATACGACTTTGGTGTTCATGGTAATGCTTTTGCCACTTCTAACGAACCCGGTATTGTCTGGGTGATGCAGGATACAAATGGCAACGGACTGCCTGATGATGAATGGTATGAGCTTCGTGGCTCAGAAACAGGTAAACCTACAACTATTCAGGATTATGAGGTTACGTATTTCCGTCCGGAACCCTATGCTAGAAATAATTTTTGGATTGATTGCTTTGGCAAGGAAGGAAGTGTTAAAAGAAATAAGTATCATGGACAGGAATATTATTATCCTATATGGATGCCTGATTCCTATACAATCAGAGGCACCCTCATACCGGGTACAATGAGTAATGAGGGGCATGCCCCCTATCCGTGGGGATATGTTGATAATTGCGGGAATGATAGCTTTTCTGGACCGGATTTGTATGGGACTGCACAAATTAACGGTTTTAAAATTTCAAATGCCATGTATCCGGATGGTACCCCAATAATCTTGGAATACATCGATTTCATCAAGATACAATGTGCTGTTCAGGAATATCATGACTCATTTGGAGAAGTTTCAACAGAAGTATTCTCAGTTGTTGACATATTCTAAAACAATATAAATAAATTACAAAAATAAATACACCGATTCAATAAACCAATTAATTCGGCTAATTAGCAAATGAAAAAAATGTGGTCGCTGCTTCTCGTTACATTCTCATTTCTCATGGTGGGATGTTCCGATGAAGACAAAGTTCCGGCAGATGCTGATGATAATTTCATCACGGCTCTGACCTTGACGAAAGACGGCAAATCGTATGATGCCGTCATTGAAGGTAATGACATAGTAATGACAGTGCCATATACTGTAGATCTCAACGGTGCTACCGCATCCATGGTCTATACTCCGTCTGCGAAAATTCTTCCTAACCCCCAAACTGTCACTGACTGGGATAGCGAAATGATTTTCCGCGTCACCTCCTTCAATGGGAAAGTAAATGAATATACTTATAAAGTAATCAAGTCTGAAATAGAATCGGATGGCGATGTTGTCTTGAAATCACAGGCTGACGTGGATGCGTTTGCCGAGACAAAAGTATCTGTCATCAAGGGCAACCTTGTAATCGGTGACAATGCCGAAAATGCGGCTGCAATCAACAATCTTGAAGCATTGTCTGGTGTCAAGGAAATAACCGGTTCACTACAGATTCTTAACAATTACAAAGGAGAAGCTCTCGATGGCCTCAATATCACTAAAGTCGGTGGTATTCAATTTGGAACAAAAGAGAAACCATCACCATGTGCTGACACTTACCGATTCCGCTTTGAGCAGCTTCAGGAAATTACAGGAAATCTGGAACTGAACAACAATGCGGTTCAGTTTATTGAGTTCGACAATCTCACTAAAGTTGAGGGTGACATCTATATCAAAGATGATGCTATTACTACACTTTCTTTCTCGAAACTTTCAGAAGTCGGAGGATACGTTAATCTTAGCGATAACTCAGTAGTCAGTGTTCAGGATGGCATGAGTGATATCAAAGATATGCCATTAGTTCAATTGGAATTCCCGGCGTTGGAAAATGTCTCAGGCAAATTCTCAATAAATATACCATCAGATAATTTCCAGTCTTTAAGATTACCGAAATTGCAGACCGCAGGTGAAATTGACTTTTTACTCGGTTGGGGGCTGAAAACATTGGAAATACCTGAACTGTCGGAAGTCAATGGTGATTTATATTTATCTTCTCGTTACGAAGATCATGTTTACTCTCATAAAAGTAATGTGGAGATAGAAAAAATCGATGGTTTGAATAAACTGACTCAGGTCAAAGGGCTTCTGACAATTTCATGTTTTGATGCGCTCAGAGAGTTTCCAGATATGTCATCACTGACGACCTTAGGAGGAATATACATTCACGATTTAGAAGGTCTACTAACCCAAAGTGCCATACTAGATCTAAGCAATGCATCATTTCAATCCTTTAATAATAAAAAGTCTTCACTGGAAGTTACATCCACATATTTTAAAGAAATAAAGACGAAGGATGATTTATCGGACGTTAATGTGACATTAACTTTTTATTGCAATGATGAGACATATCGTCCTATAGTAAACTTTAAAATTACAGAAGATTTTGATTGCACTATTAGTTTAAGAGATGCCACCAAAAGTCCAACACTTACTGTGGAAGAGATTATAGGCAATGCGGTTTTCTCATTTTCTAGTTGCGCTAAAAAAAATGTAGATTGCTCATTTATTAAAAGAATCGGGGGATATTTTAACATAGTAGCAGGAAATGCAAGTTCTGTTGATTTATCTAACTTAACATTTGTTGGTGGTTACGCGTTGTTGAATGCAACAAACGTTAAAGAGATAAAATTGGACAAATTACATTCTGTAAATATGACAGATAATACCAAGAGTCGTGCTATTTCTATAGAAGATAGGAAAAAAGGATTATTTGTGATAGCTACAGCCGAAATCAGTCTTCCAGAATTGGAATCTGTCGGGGGAATATGCGGATTTCAGACTTTCACCGGGCTAAGTTGTCCTAAACTTAAATTGGTTTCAGAAAGGTTACATCTATTTACCGCCCCCAAATGTACTCAGGTTTCATTCCCTGTATTAAATTCTGTTCCTAACATAAAGATTGAAAGTATGGGTCAATTGTCAGACTTCTCTACTTTCGCCACAGTCATTGAAAACGGTTCAGTGACTGATGGAAATTGGGAGGTAACAGGCTGTAAATATAATCCTACATGGCAAGACATGAAGGAAGGTCGTTACAAACCTGCTGAATAAAACAGCTCAAACAGTTAAAATTTTTCTGCCAAACCTCGGCTCGTATATTACCTTGATAGCGGGCCGAGGTTTTTCCAATTATTAAAATGAAATTCAAACCGAAACTCTCATATATCCTGACAACTCTGCTGTCGCTCTCATTTGCTTCCTGCATGGAATGGGATTACGGCGATGTGGTGGAGGACTTTAATGCAACAGGCTCCGGACTATTCATTACCAACGAGGGAAACTTCCAGTATGGCAACGCGACGCTTTCCTATTATGATCCGGCAACGAATCAGGTTCAGAACGAGGTGTTTTTCCGCGCAAACGGAATGAGACTCGGCGATGTTGCTCAGTCCATGAGCATATATGACAACAAGGGGTGGATTGTGGTGAACAACTCCCATGTCATCTTTGCCATCGATCTCAATACGTTCAAGGAGGTGGGGCGCATCGAGGATCTGACCTCTCCGCGTTATATCCACTTCCTGAGCGATGAAAAGGCTTACGTCACGCAGCTTTGGGACAACCGCATCTTCATTGTCAATCCCAAGAAATATGAAATTACGGGCTACATTCAGGTGCCCGACATGACGATGGAGAGCGGCTCAACGGAGCAGATGGTGCAATACGGCAAATATGTGTATTGCAACTGCTGGAGCTACCAGAACCGCATCATCAAGATAGATACTGAGACGGACGAGGTGGTGGACCAGTTGACGGTGGGCATACAGCCTACATCGCTTGTCCTGGATAAAAACGACAAGATGTGGACTATCACCGACGGCGGTTATGAAGGCTCGCCATACGGCTATGAGACACCTTCGCTCTATAAGATTGATGCTGCAACTTTTACTGTTGAAAAACAGTGGAAATTCAAACTCGGTGATGCTCCGAGTGAGCTGCAGCTCAACGGCGAACGTGACAAGCTGTACTGGATCAACAACGACATCTGGAGTATGGACGTGACGGCAAA
>JAIDXM010000059.1 GCA_029058745.1 Muribaculaceae bacterium | reverse complement strand
GATTCGAACTCGTGGATAGGATTGCTCCCATCGTCGGTTTAGCAAACCGGTGGTTTCAGCCACTCACCCACCTCTCCAATGTATCACTGTCTATTATATACGGCTCTTCATCTCGAAGCACCGTAAAGAATACCATCGCATATAAACTGTAAGATTTCAAATACTACATGAGATTTTTTATCCTTTGTTGATGCAAAGTTATACATTTTTTCTATCACATGCAACTTTTTTATTCAAAAAAATTCCCCACAGATTGCCAACAGGGCAATCTCCTGTCAACAATACACTGTAGTTCAAATACATACCTACCCAATACAAATCTTATCCGGAAATCCTTCTCTCACTTTTTTCACTTCCCGGACGGGTCCCAGACCATTGTTTTTACATTTGCCCAAACTTTTTTTCCCTTCCATGACGATTGTTTCATACTTTTTACCTAATTTTGAAGAAATAAGGATACACCGACCTTTGACTCTCTCATACAGAATGGGTATGTAGCCTTGAAAAACAAATAGACATAATCACAAAAAACAATAATATGAAATATAACCGCATTCTCCTCAAACTCTCCGGCGAGTCGCTGATGGGTCAGCAAGGATATGGAATCGACACCCAGCGTCTTAACTCTTACGCCGCACAAATCAAACAGGCCACCGACAACGGAATACAAGTGGGTATCGTAATCGGCGGTGGCAACATCTTCAGAGGACTATCCGGAGCTGCCAAAGGGTTCGACCGCGTCAAAGGCGACCAGATGGGTATGCTTGCCACTGTAATCAACTCTCTGGCTCTAAGCTCTGCCCTTGAAGCAATCGGACAGCCGGCAAAGGTGCTGACCGCCATCCCGATGTTTCCTATCGGATACCCATATTCTAAATGGGAGGCAATCAAAACCATGAAAGAGGGGAAAGTGGCTATCATGAGCTGCGGCACAGGTTCCCCTTATTTCACTACCGACACCGGCTCGGCTCTGCGTGCCATTGAAATAGAGGCGGATGTTATGCTGAAAGGCACACGCGTTGACGGAGTCTATACCGCCGACCCGGAGAAAGACCCTTCCGCCACCAAATTCGACCATATCACATATGAAGAGGTGCTGGCACGAAACCTGAAGGTTATGGACATTACCGCCACTGCCCTTTGCAAAGAGAACCACATGCCCATCTACGTCTTCAATATGGACATCGAGGGGAACCTGGCAAAAATGCTGAAAGGAGAAAATGTGGGGACTCTCGTAGATTGATTAGTTCGTTAGTTTTCAGTTGTTAGTCATCAGGTTATTTGGGATGCATGATTTGACAACTGAAAACAGAAAACTGAAAAACAGAAAACCAACACACATATATATGGAAGTTAAAGAATATCTCGACAACGCGAAAGACAATATGGAACTCGCCGTGGAATATCTCGACGACACCCTTTCGCACATCCGCGCCGGAAAGGCGTCGGCCCGCCTGCTCGATGGAATCCGTGTTGACTACTACGGTTCGCAGGCCCCTATCTCGAACGTTGCCAACATCTCTGTGCCGGATGCACGCACCATCGCCATCACTCCTTGGGAGAAATCAATGTTCAAGGAGATTGAAAAGGCAATAATCAACTCCGAGCTGGGTATAACCCCGGAAAACAATGGTGAGGTAATCAGGCTTTCAATACCGCCACTCACCGAGGACCGCCGCAAACAGCTCGTGAAGCAGAGCAAGGCAGAGGCCGAGACGGCGAAAGTGTCAATCCGCAATGCCCGCCGTGAGGCTATCGAAGGTCTCAAGAAAGAAATCAAGAAGGGCCTGAGCGAGGATGTGGAGAAGGATGCCGAAAACGACGTGCAGAAACTCCATGACAAATATATGAAGAAAATCGACGATATTTTCGCCGCCAAAGAGAAGGAAATACTTACTGTCTGAAGACGATGGAGAAATCACCGCTTGTATCGGTCATCGTACCGGTGTATAACGCGGAAGAGTATTTGCGCCAATGCGTGGAAAGCGTATTGGCGCAAACATATTCACATTGGGAGCTTATTCTTGTCGATGACGGCTCCACCGACTCTTCAGGCTCTATCTGCCAAAAGGCGGGGAGAACCACATCGAAGATAAAAGCCGCCAGAATAAACAATTCGGGAGTGTCGGCCGCAAGGAACAAGGGACTCTCGATGATGCGTGGAAAGTATGTCGCATTCCTTGACGCCGATGACCTCCTGCACCCTGAATTCCTGGAGTCAGCTGTAGCAAAAGCCTTGGCGACAGATGCCGACATCATCAACCTTGGCATACGGCGTTTCAAGGAGGAGTCGCCGGCACTTTTCCTCGACATAAAGCCTATTCCCGATAGTGTAAAAAGACTTGGAAACATCACCCACACCGGACGGAAGGCTTGCCTCAACACCCTGTATCAGAAGCGGAATTTCGAACCATCGCCATGCGGGAAGCTCTTCAAGGCCTCCCTTTGGGACGGGGAACGGTTTCGTCAGGGTGTCAGATATGAAGACCTCGACAAAATTCCGCTCATTATGCTGAAGGCGTCTGTGGTGGCACATTTTCCATGGCCTTTGTATTATTACAGGCAGCATACGTCCAGCTACCTGCACACTTTCTCTCTCGCAAGGGCCGACGTGCTGAAAGTGACCGGACATCTCCGCGACGCCATGGCCGATGACCCTGAGCTTCTGCGTGCCGCCCTGGACCGCCAGCTCAGCGCCAACTTCAACATTCTGGCGCTCATTGAGTCACACCACAGCCGCATTCCCGAAACCGATATGGCGGAAGCCGAGCGCATAGCCGGAGAATGCTGGCGAAAAATAAAGGAGTTGCGGGGCCGTAGCCTCCGCAACCCCCATGTAAGGCTGAAAAACAAGGCGGGAATAATCGTGTCTTACCTCGGAGGACGTTCCCTCGTCAGACTGCTCTCATCGGCTGTTGTAGGCCGTTAGGGCCGCCTCCAGCACATCCATGGCTCGGGCGAGATAATCCACCTCATGCACATATGCCAGACGCACCTGATTACGACCCTCGCCGGGAGTGGTGTAGAATCCCGAGGCTGGAGCCATGAAGACAGTGTCACCGTCGAGCGAGAAATCATCGAGACACCACTTGCAGAAGTCGTCGGCATCATCCACCGGAAGCGAAGCCACTGTGTAGAAAGCTCCCATCGGCATCGGGCTATACACCCCGGGAATCTCGTTGAGCCTTTTTATGAGGAAGTCACGGCGTTTCAGATACTCGTCATACACGAACCTCATATACTCCTCCGGAGTGGAAATGGACGCCTCCGCCACAATCTGACCAAGAAGGGGAGGACTGAGGCGTGCCTGGCAAAACTTCATGACGTTGGCACGGAGTTCCTTATGGCGGGTCACGATTGCACCTATGCGGATGCCGCACTCATTATAGCGTTTCGACACTGAGTCAATCAGCACCACATTCTCCCCGATTCCGGGGAGCGACATGGCGGAGATGAATGGCTGGTCGGTATAGCAGAACTCACGATACACCTCATCGGAAAACAGGAACAAATTGTGTTTCCTGACTATCTCGGCGATTTTCATGAGTTCCTCTTCTGAATATATATAGCCCGTTGGATTGTTGGGATTGCATATCAGGATTCCCTTCGTGCGCGGGGTTATCAGCGCCTCGAAGTCCTCCACGGGGGGAAGCCTAAAACCGTTGTCGATGCTCGCCGCCACACTCTTGATGACCGCCCCTGCGGAAATCGCGAACGCCATGTAATTGGCATACGCAGGCTCCGGTATGATTATCTCGTCGCCAGGATCAAGACATGCCATGAACGCGAACAACACCGCCTCCGAACCTCCCGATGTGACGATAATCTCATCCGGGGATATATCCATCCCGAAACGTCCGTAATATTCCGACATACGGCAACGAAGCGACTCAATACCCTCTGAGGGAGAATACTCAAGCACTTTCCGGTCGATATGCCGCAGAGCTTCTATAGCCTGCGGAGGGGTGGGCACGTCGGGCTGCCCGATGTTGAGACGGAACACCCGGTGTCCCTTACGCTCCGCCTCCCTGGCGGCCCCGACAAGCTTACGTATGGGCGATGACGGCATCTCATAGCCGCGACGCGATATCTCTGGCTTCATTATTTTCCTATATTCTTGCAATTTCGTTTTTTCTGACGCAAAGTTACAAAAAAATTACAATTATGAACTATGATTTAAAACAACTTAGGCATTTTTAATGACACAATTAATCTGTTTTGCAATTCCATTCACTGCAAAAATCTTGCATCAAAACGACTTTTGTTAAGAATATTTAATTCTCATTCCCTTAATTTATAGGCCGAAAAATTATGACTTTAGCCTTTTTATGTATTACCTTTGCATCATGAAGCTGTAGCGGTATTTTCCGATACAGTGGCAACAGGGAGGCTAAATGCCTTCCGCCTGAATATTGACACAAAAACAAAAAAACATACAGAAATGGCAAAGAAAAAAGCGGCTGCGGCTCCGAGCGTAGGACGCATCAGCGATATGGAGGAGAAGAAAAAGGCCCTGCAGGTGGCTATGCAACATCTCGAGAAGGATTTCGGCAGCGGCACGGTGATGCGACTGGGCGATGACGCGGTCCAGGACGTGGAGACTATCTCTACAGGCTCCATCGGCCTTGACTTCGCTCTTGGCGTGGGAGGGTTGCCGCGTGGTAGAATCACAGAAATCTACGGCCCGGAGTCTTCCGGTAAGACAACTCTCGCAATCCACGTGATTGCCGAGGCCCAGAAGCAGGGGGGCATATGCGCCATCGTAGATGCGGAACACGCCTTCGACCGTTTCTATGCCGAGAAACTCGGCGTGGATGTCAACAATCTCTGGATCGCCCAGCCCGACAACGGTGAGCAGGCCCTCGACATCGCGGAACAGCTGATAAATTCGGGAGCCATCGACGTGCTTGTAATCGACTCCGTAGCCGCACTTACCCCGAAAGCGGAAATCGAGGGTGAGATGGGCGACAAGAACGTGGGTCTCCATGCGCGTCTTATGAGCCAGGCCATGAGAAAGCTCACAGGCTCTATAGCCCGCACTCGCACATGCTGCATATTCATCAACCAGATGCGCGAGAAAATCGGTCTCATGTTCGGAAATCCGGAGACTACCACCGGTGGCAACGCCCTGAAATTCTACGCTTCCGTACGAATCGACATACGCCCGTCGTCTTTCATAAAGGACGGTGACATTACCATCGGACGCGTTGCCAAGGTGAAGGTGGTGAAAAACAAGGTGGCGCCCCCATTCATGAAGACTGAATTCGAGCTTATGTTCGGAGAGGGTATCTCAAAGACCGGCGAGATTATAGACATGGCCGTCGAGCATGGCATAGTCAAGAAGAGCGGGGCATGGTTCTCCTACAACGGCACCAAACTCGGACAGGGACGCGACGCGGTGAAGAGAGTCATCAAAGACAATCCGGAGCTTGCCGCCGAGCTGGAGGCGAAAATCAGGGAAACGCTCGCCGCCAAGAAAGAAGCAGCCAAGAAGAAGGCAATCAACCCGTTCGCTCCTGCAAAGGAGAGCGTGCGCACCGATAAGGAAGACAACTCCGACGCGCAAGCTGACGACGATGACTTCGGGGCCGACGGCAACGACAGCGAGAATGAGGACCTCTTCGGCGATGACTTCGACGTGGAGATTGAGGATTAAGAGCACCTATGCCAAGACACTTCAAGAATTTTGTCGCGTCTGGTATTGGCTTTAAAGCGAAAACCCGCCCGGAGATTTTCTCCGAGCGGGTTTTTCGCTAATTTTTGGAGTAGATGCACTATCTCATCATGATTTTCAATGTGTTGACACCTTGACAGACGATATATTCACTTGTCGCGCATGAAGATGGAGATGGGGGTTCCGTGGAAATCCCATTTCTCACGTATCTTGTTCTCCAGGAAGCGGCGATAAGGTTCCTTTACCCACTGGGGGAGATTGCAGAAGAAGACGAATGTAGGAATCACAGCCTCCTTGAGCATCGTCACGTATTTGATTTTCACAAATTTTCCCTTATTGCTCGGGGGGGGAGTAATGGCAATCTGCTCCTGCATATAGGTGTTGAGCTGAGATGTCGGAATCACCCTGCGGCGGTTTTCATACACCTCTATGGCTGTCTCAAGCACCTTGTAGATTCTCTGTTTCGTAAGCGCAGATGTGAAGAGGATGGGGAAATCGGTAAAGGGGGCGAAACGCTTCCTTATGGCATCCTCGAAATGCTTCTGGGCTGTCACCGACTTGTCGGTGACCAGGTCCCATTTGTTGACACACACCACGAGCCCCTTGCGGTTCTTCTGGATAAGACTGAAGATGTTGGCGTCCTGAGCCTCGATTCCTCGCGTGGCGTCAATCATCAGGATACACACGTCGCTGGCCTCAATGGAGCGGATGGAGCGTATCACGCTATAGTATTCGATATCCTCGTTAACCTTCTGCTTCTTGCGGATTCCAGCCGTGTCAACGAGATAGAAATCGAATCCGAACTTGTTGTAGCGGTGATATATGGAATCGCGTGTGGTGCCGGCAATGTCGGTGACGATATGTCTCTCCTCGCCGATGAAAGCGTTGATAAGCGACGACTTTCCGGCATTGGGACGGCCCACGATGGCGAACTTGGCGATATTGTCTTCCGGCATGTCATCCTCCTTAGGCTCCGGCATGTCGGCTATTATGAGGTCGAGGAGTTCTCCGGTGCCGCTTCCGTTGGCGGAAGACACTTCCACAGGGTCGCCAAGGCCCAGGGAATAGAACTCCGGAACATTGAACCGGGCGTCACCCTTGTCCTCCTTGTTGGCCACGAGAATCACCGGCTTCTTCGAACGGCGGAGAATGGCCGCCACCTGGTCATCGAGGTCCGTGACGCCGTTGGAGGCGTCAACCACGAAAAGAATCACGTCGGCCTCCTCGATTGCAATCTGCACCTGCTTGTTGATTTCTCCCTCGAAGATGTCCTCCGAGTTCACCACCCATCCTCCGGTATCCACGATTGAGAATTCCTGTCCACACCAGTCCACCATGCCATACTGGCGGTCGCGGGTGGTGCCGGCGGTGTCATCGACAATCGCCTTGCGTGTCTGCGTCAAACGGTTGAATAGGGTTGACTTACCCACATTCGGCCGCCCTACAATTGCTACTAATCTGCTCATTTATAGTTAAGTTTTGTATTGCCGGCTCACCCCGGTTGCGAAAGGAGCAATAATCCGCCACCTCACGCACACCGGACTGTCCGGCGTAACATCATTCGATATATCCGAACGCACGGAGCTTACTCTCGCGGTTGCGCCAGTCTTTCTCTACCTTCACGAAAAGCTCCAGGAACACCTTCTTGCCGAAAAACTTCTCGATGTCCTGGCGGGCCTCAATGCCCACCCTCTTTATCTTCTCACCACCCTTGCCGATGATGATTCCCTTCTGCGAGTCTCGTTCCACGTATATCACCGTCATGATATGTATGGAATTGTCCTTCTCCTCAAACTTCTCCACAAGCACCTCCGTGCTGTAGGGAATCTCCTTGTCATAGTTAAGGAGTAGCTTCTCGCGGATTATCTCGGTGACGAAGAATCGCGCAGGCTTGTCGGTGAGAGCGTCCTTCCCGAAAAACGGAGGAGACACCGGAAGCAACTCGACTATCCGTCGCTTGAGGTTGTCAATGTTGAAATGCTCCTTGGCGCTCAACGGGAATATCTCAGCATTCGGGAGCCTGTCATGCCACCTCGCCACAATCGCCTCCAGCTCACCGTCGCCTTTCAGAAGGTCTATCTTGTTTATGACAAGCAACACAGGCACCTTCTCCTTTGCCACACGGTCGAGGAAATCCTTGTTTTTCTCGGCATCTTCCACCACATCGGTGACATAAAGGAGTATGTCGGCATCGGTGAGGGCACCTTCCGAGAATTCAAGCATTGACTCCTGGAGTTTATATTTAGGCTTGAGCACACCGGGAGTGTCGGAATATACAATCTGATACTCGTCGGTGTTCACGATTCCCATGATACGGTGGCGTGTGGTCTGAGCCTTCGACGTGATGATAGATATCCTCTCTCCCACAAGGTCGTTCATGAGGGTTGACTTTCCCACATTGGGGTTTCCCACAATATTCACAAATCCCGCCCTGTGACCCTCGAGGCCACTTCCGGAAACGGTTTCTTTTATTTCTTCCATATCGCAAATGTTTTATAATGAAAGACGGCATTCCATCGCCGGCTCAAGCCTGAGACAGGCAGGAATGTAGTCCCCCTATAGATAAAACAACGTAACGCAACCGATGTTTTATCCTTCAGGGCAATAACTCCGGGGTTATGGAGAGGCAGGAAGGAGAGTGGCCTAAAGAAAAAACGGGCCGATGGAAACAAATATCCATTGGCCCGCGAATACCATCGACAGCCGTAGCCACGGCATAGGTTGTCAGGAATCAAACGCCCATATTACATACATGGCGCCCCAGGTGAACCCGGCTCCGAAAGCCGTCATCATCACCTTGTCGCCCTTCTTGAGCTTGTGTTTGAACTCATCGAGACACAAAGGGATTGAAGCGGCGGAGGTGTTGCCATAATGCTGGATATTCACGAGCACCTTGCTCTCATCAATTTTAGTGCGTCCTGCCACAGCCTCGATAATCCTGAGGTTGGCCTGATGGGGCACGAGCCAATCCACGTCATCCACGGTGAGATTGTTTCGTTTCATCACCGAGAGAGTGGAGGAGAGCATGTCGCTCACGGCATTCTTATACACTGAGCGTCCCTCCTGATATATGTAATGCTCACGCGCCTCCACAGTCTCCACAGAAGCGGGCTTCACGCTGCCTCCGGCCTTCATGAGAAGGTGGGGCAACCCTGTGCCGTCAACATGGAACTCGCCGTCGATAATGCCGACATTCTCTTCGGTAGGCTCCACAAGCACAGCGGCGGCGGCGTCACCGAACAGGGGACAGGTGGCCCGGTCCTGATAGTCGGTCATGCTCGACATCTTCTCGGCACACACCACGACAACCTTCTTATACAGCCCTGAGCTTATATAAGCCCTGGCAGCCTGCAGAGTGACGATAAATCCGGCACACGCGGCCTGTATGTCGTAGGAGTAAGCGTTTTTCATTCCGGTCTCATGCACGATAACAGAGCCGGTGGAAGGGAAACGGTAATCCGGGTTGGAGGTGGCGCATAGGAGAAGGTCGATTTCCTCCGGTTTCACGCCGGTTGACTCCAGAAGCCTCTCCACAGCCTTGATGCCGAGATAGCTTGACCCCTTGGAGTCGTCCTTAAGGATTCTGCGTTCCTTGATGCCGACGCGGGTGGTGATCCACTCGTCGTTGGTATCCACCATCTTGGACAGCATATCGTTGTCAAGGATATCGTCCGGCACGTAAGAAGCGATGCCGCTGATTTTTGCGTTTAGCATAATTCCTGCTTAGAAATGAATATAGATAACGGGGCCGGCGTGCAGACAAGGCACGCCGCCCCCGTCTTTTTATCGATGAGTCACGGCCATACGGCCTTTTTCTTAGATAGCAGCCTTCTCAATCACAAGCTTGCCACGATAGTAGCCGCATTCGCCACACACGTTGTGATATACGTGCCAAGCGCCGCAGTTGGGGCAGATGGCGAGTGTAGGGATAAGGGCTTTGTCGTGAGTACGACGTTTCGCGGTACGGGTATGCGATTGTCTGCGTTTAGGATGTGCCATTGTTCTATAGTTTTAATTTGTTTTACTTATTTATTCGTCAATTCCATTCTCAATCTCGGAATCCACCTCATCCAATGCCTCGTCGATGTCGTCGCCTCCGGCTGTGTGGTGCTTGTGAAGGGCGGCCGCCATGGCGCGGTTGCACTTCCCGAGGGGATGCACATGACGGAGAGGGATGGTGAGCACTATCGTGTCGTAAAGCATATAGGCCACATTCAGATAGCTGTCGGTCTCCGGAATTATCAGGAGGTCATCGCTGTCATCCTTGTAGTCTTCGCCATATTTCACGGTTATGTGGTAGGTGGCATCCACCTCATGGTCGAGCGGGTCCAGGCAACGGTCGCACGGAATCTGCAACTTCCCCTTGCAATGGAATGTGCAGTCGTAGGCGTCGTTCTTCTTGACCAACTCAAGATGCACGCGCACATCAGAAGATATGACATCGGGATTTTCCATGTTCTTGAAAAATTCCGTGCCACATTCGAAGTCCTGCTCATGCCTGCCATCTGTCAGCGATGCAAGCTGAACCTTATATTGAGAAAACTTTCCCACCTTTACAAATGGTGTTTAAAAAGTGCAAAAAAGCCGACATGTGTGTAAATCACCTGCCAACTTCCGGGATTTTAATGTTATCGGTACCTCCGAGGAGAATCGAACTCCTATCTAAAGTTTAGGAAACTTCTATTCTATCCGTTGAACTACAGAGGCTTAT
>JAIDXM010000058.1 GCA_029058745.1 Muribaculaceae bacterium | reverse complement strand
ATTACCAAAAGAATAGGCAACTTTTTCAAGCTGCCTATTCAACTTTTTTATAGCATTTCTTATCCCGAACTCGCGTTCGGATGGAGACAGATTTTGATAAATAATCTTGTTTTCCATAATATAATTATAAAAAATAAAAATACAATTTTGAAAACATAAAGCAGATACGCAAAGTTCATTCTTGATAATGCCAAATAATATCATGGCTTATTAAATCTGCCATATTTAGATAAAAGAACTAAAATACACAGTAAGTTAAGCTTTGTTAAAAAGAAGACGAAGCTATTTGAATATCGTATGGATAATTTTGTAGAATCTCAAAATGTCTTTATATTTGCAAAAATTTAGCATTAAGATAACGTCTAATACCCAATCTAAAAAGAGGTTTATTTTAACTGTTAAATAATATTTACGAACCAATAAAACTGATCTAATCATGAAAGCGGCACAACTGTATTTCATTGTCGTGTTGTTCCTGTTTCCGTTCTCTGCATACGGAAATAATTCAGACAGCGACAGCATTTCCGTAGAATTGGGTGACACAGTAAGGGTAAAACTGCAAAAATCGCATGAACCGATGGATTATGGCGGTTTGGTATCGCATGGATACACGCCACGTGTATTTTATACTTCAGATTCAAAAGAAGTTGTTGACAGTGTGAAATTTCGAATGATATTCAATTATGTACTTAAATTCCTTTCGGATGGGAGATTAAAATATAAAATCCCTGCCTATTCAAACAAGTCATTCATAAAATCCGACATTGAATTTATCATACATAAGGACTCTATGATAAATAATTGCAATCAAAACTATGATAACCTAAAGAAATGGTATATTGGAGAATATAATAAAGCCAGTAAGGAATATTCAATATGGATTACTTCACTTAAAGGAATAAAATGGCATGTTGACTCTTTGAAATTTTTAGAAAAGCTTGAAATAGAACCTCTTATAGGGAATGTATATAGAGGGAAATTTAATACAAAATACGGGCATTATCTATTCGGAGTAGGAGAAAATCAAAGTAGAGAATCTGAGATGTACGGCTATCATCATCCTGTAATAACGGTTGAGGGTAAATATGAAAACAACGGGACTTTGAGGCCGGATATCTTTGAGGGACGGAAATATGAGAAATACAAGGGCATTGGAGGGCTGGTTTCGTTCTCACCGGATGACATTTATGTAATCGACTCTGTGACGCCGGATTTCAGCGAACTTATTCTTGTGAGGGACAACGGACAAGTCCCTGTCGAGAGTTTGCCGGAAGATGTGGTGAAAAGGTTGGACCCTTACCTTTCGGAAGCCGGGAAGCAGAACAAACTCCTGCTTGTTGACATCTGGGGTACGTGGTGCAATCCGTGTGTGGGGTCAATGCCTCGGCTTAAGGAAATAGAGGATAACCATAAAGACAGAATCTTGGGACTGTCGCTATGTATAGACGAAGAGAGCAAGAGGGCACATTCCGATGAGATTCTCGACAAGAAAGGGATCGAAGGCCTGAGGATGTTCGTGACACCGGAAGACGAATTCGTGAAATCGCTGAAGCCTGCCGCGTTCCCCACCTACTATATCCTCGACGGCAATGCGGCGATACGACTGAAAGGCGACGGCACGAGCTGTCTCGACATCATCGAAGACTATCTCCGGAATCTGTAAAACCAACTATAGAGGATGCTAAAGAAATTTGCGCAAGTATATATTGTTTCATCGGAGGAAGTTGCAGAATATTGAAGACCTTTTAATGTAGGGACATGCCTCCGGCATGTGGAATCTGGAAATCAAGTCGTTAAGCAAACATGCCGGAGGCATGTCCCTACATATAATCTGCGCAAATGGTAAATGTTTTACGACTTAATATTTACGAACCAATAAAACTTATCTAATCATGAAAGCGGCACAACTGTATTTCATTGTCGCGTTGTTCCTATTTCCGTTATTGGCATACGGAAATAATTCAGATAGTGATAGTATTCCCGTAGCCTTGGGTGACACAGTAAGGGTAAAATTGCAAAAATCGCATGAACCGATGACTTACGGAGGTACAAAGTCGTATGGATTCAAACCTCAAGTATATTACAATCCCACAGATAAAAGCGTTGTTGATAGTGTAATGACAAATAGTATATTAAATATTATTACAGAATTTCAATCAAATGGTAATATTAAATATAAAATTCCAAAATACTTGAACCAACCTTTTGTTGACAAAGATTTTGAACTTACTCTTGTGGCGGATTCAATGAGAGCATATCATAAGGAATTTGCTCCAGACAAAAACTGGTACATGGGAGAGTATGCTGATAATGATGTTTTATATTCAATCTGGATGTCTCCGGATTATAACATAACATACAATAATGATACCCTTTCTTTTATAAACGATTATACAGTTACTCTCGATATAGGAAATGTTTACCGTGGAGAAATTAGGACAAATGCAGGAGAGTATAAATTCAAAATAGGTTATAGACTGAATGACATTCCATCACACCCTGTTATAAATGTATTTGGAAATCATGAAGACAGTGGATCTTATCGACCAACCATACTGAATGGTAGAAAATATATTAAAAACAAAGGATTAGGGGATTGTGTCAATTTTTCACCAAACGAAATATATACGATCGACTGCGTAACTCCAAATCTTAAAGAAATTGTATTGGTCAGGAATTTGGATAAGATAGAATCCGAGACCCTTTCAAAGCAAGTAAAAGTAACACTTAATACGTATATTGAAGAAGCTAAGAAACAAAGGAAACTGTTGCTAATTGACCTTTGGGGAACATGGTGCAATCCATGTGTCGAAGCAATGCCCCGTCTAAAAGCAATAGAAGAGGAGTTCCGAAATAAAATCATGGGGATGACAATATGCGTTGATGACGCACGCAATAAATCTCTGGCGGATAGCATTCTTGATAAAAACGAAATCCAAGGATTCCGTTTATTTGTTTCACACAACGATAATCTGATAAAACAATTAGATATACCGTCATTCCCCACGTATTTTATAGTAAATGGGGATGGGGATATCCTTATAAAAGGTAAATCGACGAGCTGTCTTGACATCATCGAAGACTATCTCCGGAATCTGTGAGACTTCTTTATCGAGTCTCCGTTTATCGAGTCAATCACTGTAGTCAAGTATGGCAAGGAGAATGCAGCATCGCTTGCCGGCTATGTGGGGCGAACATGGTATTGGGATGCTTGCGCGGAGAAATCTTTTAGAAATCTTTTATTCCGGTTTTTTCAGGAATTTTTGGGAGCGTATTGATGATTCTTTGAAAAAAAATGAGTATTTTTGCAGACTGATTAGGATTATACAATGTCCTTGCCGCTTACAGAAGATTTTTGCGGCATGATTTGTAACGGAATAAAAATAAACAATATATATAGGATATGTCAAACAAAGCACTTCTCATCATCCTTGACGGCTATGGTATAGGCGACCATGGAAAGGATGACGCAATTTTCAATACCCCGACTCCTTATATAGACAGCCTTGTGGCGAATTATCCACACTCTCAGCTTCAGGCAAGCGGTGAGGATGTGGGTCTGCCGGCCGGGCAGATGGGTAATTCCGAGGTGGGACACCTCAATATCGGAGCGGGACGTGTGGTGTATCAGGACCTGGTTAAAATCAACAGGGCCATCGCCGACGGTTCATTCAAGGAAAATCCGGAAATCAAGAGTGCCTTCGCTTACGCTCAGAAGAACAATGTGCCTATCCATTTCATGGGTCTCGCATCTGCCGGAGGCGTGCATTCGAGCCTTGACCACCTTTACGCGCTTTGCGACACTGCCAAAGATTATGACCTCAGCAAGGTGTATCTCCACTGCTTTATGGATGGACGCGACACCGACCCCAAGAGCGGAGCCGGATTCCTCCGTGAAATCCAGGCGCACTGCGACAAAAGCGCAGGCACGATAGCTTCAGTAATCGGGCGTTATTATGCGATGGACCGCGACCACCGTTGGGAGCGTCTCAAGGAAGCCTATAACCTGCTCGTATATGGCGAGGGTAAGCATGCCGACAACATGGTGGAGGCCGTGGAGGAGTCTTATGCCGAAGGAGTGACCGACGAGTTTATAAAGCCAATCGTGAATGACAGGGTTGACGGACGCATCGGAGCCGGACATGTTGTGATTTTCTTCAATTACCGCAACGACCGTGCAAAGGAACTCACCACTGTCCTCACACAGCACACAGAGGACGGGATGAATCCGATACCCGATTTGCAGTATTATTGCATGACACCATACGATGACTCGTTCAAAGGTGTGCATATACTTTTCCCGAAGGCCGACGTGACTGAGACCCTCGCCGAGTATCTTTCCGGCAACGGCAAGAAACAGCTCCACATCGCGGAGACTGAGAAGTATGCCCATGTGACATTCTTCTTCAACGGCGGACGTGAGGAGCCGTTCAGTGGGGAAGACCGTATTCTGGTGCCATCTCCCAAGGTTGCCACCTACGATCTCCAGCCTGAGATGAGCGCTCCTGAAGTGACAGAGAAACTTGTGGAGGCTATCGACTCAGAGAAATATGATTTTGTCGTGGTGAACTTTGCCAACGGTGATATGGTGGGCCACACAGGTGTATATGATGCCATCCAGAAGGCTGTAGCCACTCTCGACAAGTGCGTCGAGAAGGTTGTCGAGGCCGCCAAGGCACATGGCTATGGCACGATTATCATAGCCGACCATGGCAATGCCGACCATGCTCTTAATGCCGACGGCTCTCCCAACACGGCTCATTCTCTGAATCCGGTGCCGTTTATCTATATCGGCGACAAGAACGCTACTGTAAAGAACGGACGTCTGGCTGATGTCGCCCCGTCGTTGCTCCATATAATGGGACTTCCCAAGCCTTCTGAAATGACCGGTGAGGACTTAATCTCAGACTAAGACTTAATGAAGCATATATTGATTATAAAGGCGGCGGTCCGGGCTCTTGGACTCGCCGCCTTATGCTTGCCGATGTCGGCCGGAGCCGAGCGGCTTGTGATATTGCACACCAATGATACTCATTCCGCCATAGACCCGAGTCCTGATGGCACCGGGGGCGTATTGCAGCGCAAGGCGGTGATGGATTCAGTGAGGAGAGCCGAGAAAAACGTGATAACGGTAGATGCCGGCGATATGGTCCAGGGGTCGTTATATTTCAAGTATTTCAGAGGGGATGTGGAATATCCCCTTATGGACATGAGCGGCTATGACATACGGATTCTCGGCAATCATGAGTTCGACAACGGAATGAAGGACCTTGCCGAGAAATACCGTCAGGTAAAGGGGGCGCGTCTTTCCGCCAATTATGATTTCAGCGGCACTGAACTCGACGGTGTCTTCGAACCTTATGTAATCAAAAAGGTTGGGGGTAGAAAAATAGGGTTTATCGGGTTGAATGTGGATCCGGAGAGCCTTATATCCTCGAAGAACATAAATGTGAGGTTCAAGGAGATAATACCTACTGCCAATGAGCTTGCTTCTTATCTGAAGAAGAAAAAGAAATGTGACCTTGTTGTGGCTGTCACCCACATCGGATATGTAAAGGAGAACGATAAGACCACAGATGTGGAGCTCGCCGAATCGAGTCATGACATCGACCTTATAATAGGAGGCCATTCCCATACTCTTATCGACCCTGCACGCCCGGACTTGTATCCGTCACTTGTGGATAATGCCGACGGCAAGCCTGTGAGGATTGTCCAGACAGGTAAATACGGGAAGTATATCGGGAAAGTCTCCATTGACCTTGACCGTCTCCCCGGGGCGGACGGAAGTGAAATCTCATATGAGCTGATACCGGTCACTGACCGGTTTGGTGAGGAAAGCCTTGACCGTAGGATGTTGGATTTCATTCAGCCCTATAAGGAAAAGGTGGATTCCGTCAACAAAAGGGTGATAGGGCAATCCCTTTATGACATGAGCAATTCCGACCGCAATGGAGGACTCGCCAATCTTACGGCCGATTTCGGATATTGGTATGGTAATCATAAGGCGGATTCCCTTCGGGCCGCCGGAACGGATGTCGGGCGAGTTGACCTTTCGATAATGAATGTCGGAGGGATACGCCAGAATATGTCGGCCGGAGACATCACTGAGGGTCAGATTCTGTCCACTTATCCCTTTTCCAACCATTTCACGATAGTGTCGCTAAAAGGCTCAGACATTATCGAAGCCCTCCGTGTGGGAGCGAAGAAGGGAGGGGAGGCCGTGAGCGGGAATGTGCGTGTAGTCACGGATGATGCCCGCAACCTTGTGAGGGTAGTGATAGATGGAGTCGAGATGGATCCGGCGAAGATATATACGCTGGCCACAATCGACTATGTGGCGGAGGGGAATGATGATATGCGAAGCCTCGCCAACCATAGGAAGATATGGACTGATGAGGTGGAGGTGGCGGCTCCTATCCTCAGATGGTTTGAGAGTCAGAAAGAACTCGGCCTTCCTGTGGCTCCCGACCAGACAGGTCGTTTCCAAGTGGAAATAAAATAATACGGTTATGTGCAGTCGGCTTACTGTCGCTTTCCTTGCCGCGTCATGCTTGACGCTTTCTTCCTGTGTATATCCGGGAAGCGGGGAGACTTCAGGAAGCCGTTCTGTTATTGACAGTGTGGAGGGAGGACTGGAGACGGCGACTGGGGATTCAGTCGTCGGGACAGACCTTACTGCCAGGGTCATGCATGTGGCAGATTCTATACTTGCCGGCATGACGCTTGAGGAGAAGGTAGGGCAGTGTTTTATGCCGACGATTTATTCCCGGTCGGAACGCCGCACGATGAGGAGACTGATGGAGTATCTCACCGATCTCCATGTAGGAGGGGTGGTATTGCTTAAAGGTGACCTCGGGTCTGCGGCACGGATGGCGAGTGTCGGTATGTCGTCAGCGATTCCTCCTTTTATCGCCATAGATGCTGAGTGGGGATTGGGTATGCGTCTTGAGGATGCTCCTGATTTTCCCCGCAACGGACGTCTTGGCCCGAAGGCCGATGAGCTGCTTCTTTTCGATTACGGCAGCGAGGTTGCGCGGGAATGCCGCAGGGTAGGTATAAATATGGTGCTTGGTCCGGTAGTTGATGTCTCGGAAAATCCGAGAGGAGTGATTGGAAGCAGGTCGTTCGGCAGTGATCCCCGCAGGGTTGCGGACCTTGGAGTGGCATATGCCAAGGGTGTGGAGTCGGGTGGAGTGATAAGTGTCGCGAAGCATTTCCCCGGCCATGGCAGTCCTTCAGGCGACAGCCATTTGACGTTGCCGGTGATAAGACGTTCGTTTCATCATCTGGATAGTATCGACCTTTATCCATTCCGTGTTTATGTCAGCTCAGGGTTGTCCGGTGTCATGGTTGGTCATCTCGCGGTGCCGGCCATAGATTCCTTGTCAAGACCGGCGGCAGTATCTCCGGAGGTGATATGCGGATTGCTCAGGGGGACACTCGGATTCCGTGGGCTTGTGCTTACAGACGCTCTCAATATGGCGGGAGCCGGAGGGTATGGTGCATGGGAGGCTATAATCGCGGGGGCGGATGTCGTTGTCGGTCCCGAGGATACGGCGAGGGAGATTGCGGATGTGATAGAGAAGGTGAGGAGTGGGGAGATAGGACTGGATGTTATAGATGACCGATGCCGGCGTATATTGTTCTACAAATATCTGATGGGGCTTGATAATGGCCGTCCAGTGCGTCTCGAGCGCCTTCGCGAGGATGTGAGGGGGGAGTCGGATTCTCTTTACAGGCGGCTGTTGTCGTGATAGCTGTAGTATCCGTTTGCCGTCACAATCAGATGGTCGAGCATTTTTATTCTCATATAGTCGCAAGCCTGTTTCAGTTCACGGGTAATCTTGTTGTCGCTTTCGCTTGGGACTGTTCCTCCCGACGGATGGTTGTGGGTTAGAATCACCCCTTCCGCGTTCTCGAGTATGGCATGCTTTATGGCGGCTTTGACATCAAACAGGGAGGCAGTGGATGTGCCGGTGGATAGACAGACCTCTCTAATCACTTGGTTTCTCCGGTTAAGCAGTAGTATCCACACCTCTTCATGGTCAAGATTTCCTATTTTGTACCTCATTCTCTGATATATCATCTCTGATGATGAAATCTGTTGCTCGTGAATGGGTTCTTCGGCGGAATAGCGTCTCATGAGTTCCATCACGGCCTCAATCTGAATGCTCTTCGTGAGTCCTATCCCTTTGATGTTGCGCAGTTCTTTTCTGGTGCGACGTTCAAGTTGGTGTAGTTTTCCGCCGTTTTCCCGCATCAGGTCGCGGCATAATTCAGTGATGGGTTTACCCGGCAGTCCGGTCCTGAGGATAATGGCCCAAAGGTCGGGCACGGAAAGTGTAGAGCATCCGTGTTTCTCGGCTTTTTCACGAGGTTGGTCGTCAGGGTCCAGGTCTTTTACGGTTCTTGGAACGGGGGATGAGTCGGAGTATGGCATAGACAAGAGGTTAGGTTTGCGGTGATATTCAGATTGATTGGAGAGAGAGGGACGGGAGTGTTGGGGTCATTTCCCTTTTCTGCGGGCAATCTCGTCATCGATGTCCCGTCCGTGGCGCAGGATTATTTTCCAGACGTATGCCCTGATGAACCCGGAGCCGTAGCCACACAGTTGCACCATGGCTGCGGCAACACCCAGAGAGCCGATTTTTACGCTCTTTGTGGATATGGAGCCCCAGACCCACAATGCGAGTATATAAGCAACCAGGGGAATCAGCAGCCACTTGCAGAAGAAAGCCCCGATTATCATTATGGCGGTGAAAACTACGAAAAGGGCGGGCAGGCAATGCACTGGTTTGAGCGAACCGGGATAGAGTAGTTGCAAGGTGATACGGGACATCCCGAACACATGGACCTGTCTCCAGAATTTACGGAAGTCCACCCGTCGTTTGTGGAAAACGGCTACTTCCGGATATAGGGTGATTCCGAATCCGGCGAGTCGTATGCGTGTGCTCATGTCGATGTCTTCGCTGAACATCTCACGGAATCCTCCCACTTTTTTATAGACCTCTTTTGAGAAGCCCATGTTGAAAGTGCGTGGGGTGAATTTTTCCATACACACCTTCCCGCCCCGGATTCCACCGGTGGTGAGAAAGGAAGTCATGGCGAAGTTGATGGCCTTTTGTGTGTCGGAAAAAGACTCGTGGGCCGCATCCGGACCTCCGAAACAGTCGGAGGGGTTGAGAGCCAGTGCTTTCCGGAGCTTTTCTATATAGTCGTTGGGGAGGATACAGTCAGAGTCAACGAAGATAAAATAATCCCCGTTGGCTCTGTCCATACCGTAATTGCGGGCGATGCTGCGCCCTTCGTTTTCTTTGAAAAAATACTTTACGTTCGCATTCTTCCCGAAGTCTGAGCATTGGCTACTGCATACTATGGAGGAGCCGTCTTCCACAATTATAGTCTCAAACCCTTTGTCGGTCTGTGAGGACAGGCTTTCCAGAAGGTCTGAAATCTCGTCGGGCCTGTTATATACAGGCACGATAATGGAAAACAATATGGACTGCGGGGTATCCATGCGAAATCGGAGGCCGGTTATTATGCCTTCACTCTGCCGACATATTCGCCGGTGCGTGTGTCAACCTCGATAAGCTCGCCTTCGTTGATGAATAGAGGCACACGAACTGTTGCTCCGGTCTCCACAGTGGCAGGCTTGAGGGTGTTTGTTGCGGTGTCGCCTTTGAGACCCGGTTCGGTGTATGTGATTTTAAGCACCGTCTTGATGGGCATTTCGGCATAGAGTACAGTTTCGGTAGAAGCGTCGCTGACAACTTCCACGGTGTCTCCTTCCTTCATGAAGTCTGCTCCAGTGACGAGTTCTTTGCTGATTGGAACTTGTTCGAAAGTCTCGTTGTTCATGAAGATGTCGTCGCCGCCGTCAGCGTAGAGATACTGGTAGGGACGGCGTTCCACGCGTACGTCCTCAAGTTTCTCACCGATGTTGAAACGGCGTTCGAGCACGCGTCCGTCAACAACGTCCTTGAGTTTTGTGCGCATGAATGTGTTTCCTTTTCCGGGTTTTACGTGAAGGAATTCCACAACGAAATAGAGACGGCCGTCCATGCGGATGCAGGTGCCGTTCTTGATGTCTTGAGCGTTCATCATATCTTAAAAAATATATTGTTGTTTCAATGAGGTGTTGCCTGCGGATATACCGAGGACTGAATCGGGTGCAAAATTAATAAAAAAAAGGGAATATTGAAACAGAAAAGGGGTGGAGAGAGGGTCATAAAGCGTTACAGACCACAAAAAAATGGCGTGAAATTTGTGGAAGTGAAAGATATTTCCTAATTTTGCACCTCGAAAATCTGAAATAAACAAGTCAATATATCAACAATGAAAAGAACATTCCAGCCCTCTAACCGCCGTAGGGTAAACAAGCACGGCTTCCGTGAGAGAATGGCCACAAAAGATGGCCGCAAAGTATTGTCTCGTCGTCGCGCCAAAGGTCGCGCATCGCTGACAGTATCCGATCATATCTCCGGAAAGTGATTAATCCGGTAGAACACAACGGCGGCGCATTCCTCAGGAATGCGCCGCCGTTGTGTTCTACCGGTGTCTCTTGTTCGTTCAAAATAAGAGACATCGGGTGGTGAAAGGAAAGCCCCCGAAGTGCAATACCCGGGGGCTCTGGTCCCGGTCGATGTTAAATCTGATAAAGCCCTTTTAATAGGACTATGAATGGCCGGGTGTTATAGATTGTGCAGTCTTTGTCGGACTCCGGTGTCAGCCGTTGAACGAATCGTTGAGACTGCCGATTATTCCAATGCTGAATAGCCAGTAGAGTAGAATCGCGATAAGAACCAGGACTCCGAGCCATAGCCAGAGACGGTTGATTTTTCTGGTGTTCTCCCGTTTGCGGTTTCTTCCTTCGGCTTTCAATGAGTCGGCGATCATGTCGGCGTTGACCGGCTCATTGTCTCTGAATTGTTTTTCCTTGCTGTCCATAACCTTATTTTTTAATGTTTGATATTAAAACGATATAGGTGTTGGAGTTGTTCACAGGGAGGATAAAAAAGAACGGGACAAGCGATGATGTCCCGTGTCCTATGATGTCAGAATGGAATTCCCGGATCGCCGGGACCGGGCATAATGTCCGGCATTGCGGACTGTCCTGGAAGCGGACCGAAGTTGAAGGGGGAAGGAGAGTCCTGCTGTAGGCTCTGTGATCCCTGTGAGTTCATTTTCGACGGCAGTTTCTGAGGTATTTCCTGTAGAGTTTCCTGCATCACGTTGTATCCTTGGTCCCAATTCTCGAATTTTGCGAATTTTGATACAAATCTAAGCTTAACGTCGCCTACAGCTCCGGAACGGTGTTTGGCCACAATCAGCTGTGCGAGGCCGCGTATGTCATTGCCTTCAGCATCCTCTCCGCTTTTTGTGTAATACTCGGGTCGGTGAATGAAGCATACGATGTCGGCATCCTGTTCAATCGCGCCTGATTCACGGAGGTCAGAGAGCACAGGTCTTTTGTCATCACGGGTCTCTGTGCTTCGGTTTAGCTGTGAGAGTGCGATTATCGGGATGTTCAACTCCTTTGCAAGGGCTTTTAGAGAGCGGGAGATTGTGCTGACCTCCTGCTCACGGCTTCCGAGTTTCATTCCGGTGGCATTCATGAGCTGCAGGTAGTCGATCATAATCATCTTTACATCCTTCTCTCTGACGAGTCTCCGTGCCTTTGTCCTGAGTTCGGTGATAGAGAGACCCGGAGTCTCATCCAGATAAAGAGGGGCGCTATATACTCCGCGTAGTCTTGAGTTCAGACGGTCCCATTCCTCTGCAGAGAGCTGTCCGCTTTTTATTTTCTCACCTTCAAGGTCAGCGATGTTACTGATCAGACGTTTCACAAGCTGCACGTTTGCCATCTCAAGAGTGAATATCGCGATAGGGATGTTGAAATCGACAGCCATGTTTTTTGCCATGGAAAGCACGAAAGCGGTTTTTCCCATAGCCGGACGGGCGGCGATGATGATAAGGTCGGAGCTTTGCCATCCGGAAGTCATCCTGTCCAGCTCTGTATAACCGGTCTGCAGACCAGAAAGGCCGCTCTCGTTGTTGGCGGCGGTCTGGATCTGTTCAAGCGCAAGGTTTATGACCGGGTCAATCTGTGTCACTTCCCTTTTCAGTTGAGTCTGGGATATGTCGAAGAGTTGCCCTTCCGCTTCCTGAAGAAGGTCATCGACATCGTTGCTCTCATCGAAAGCCTTTGTCTCGATAGCTGCGGCGTAGCTTATGAGGCGCCGTGCCAGATACTTCTGTGCTATAATACGGGCATGATACTCCACATTGGCTGCGGAATATACACGAGCTGTCAGTTCGGTGATATGCACTGCTCCTCCCACTTCTTCGAGTGTGCCGTCTTGTCTGAGCTGCTCTGTGACGGTCATCATGTCGATAGGCCGCTGGTTGAAACCGAGGGTTGTTATCGCCTGATATATTTTTTGGTTGACCGGATCGTAGAAACTGTCGGGCACAAGTATGTCGCATACGTTCATATATGCGTCTTTCTCAAGCATGCATGCACCGAGCACCACCTCTTCGAGGTCGGTGTCGCGGGGAGGCAGTTTCCCTGTCGGGTCGGTTATTTCCTGACGATGTTCTGGTTTCTTTGCCATTTTATGTCGTGAGTGTGGAGTTAAATATGAGCGTGTCTCGTGGTGGAGACATATGTCATAACGTGGAATGTCCTGATGTATTATACGGGTATGTGTGCATGTCGGGATATTAATGCCAGATGAAAAGAACCGCAGAGGTATAGAGGGCAGAACACAGCAGTGCGATTGCTGTGAGTTTAAGCACCTTGTTGAGTTCGGCTCCGGTCTGGCTCCTGAGTCTTCTCCAGAGGGTGACATGGAAGGCGAGATATCCGAGCAATGGTATGTCGGTGGCGGCTGGGCCACCGGATATTGCGGCTACAAGACATGCGGCCGCAATCAATCCGTTAAGCAGATAGACATACGACATTTTCTCCCTGCCGAAAATCACTACGGTGGTATGCTTCCCGACAGCCTTGTCATCAGAGAAATCCCGGTAGTTGTTTACAATCAAAACATTGGCGGCCATAAGGCCGACGGCCAGGGATGTTGAGATGGTGGTGATGTCAAGGTAAAGGACTCTTGTCTGTACATATTCCGTGAAAATTACGGGGACAAATCCGAAGAATACCACCACGGCCACGTCACCGAGGCCATGGTGGGACAGTGGATAAGGCCCCGCGCTGTAGGCTATTGCGAAAACTGCAACTGCAATTCCCACTGCAATCAGCCACCAACCGCCGTAATATATGAGCGAGCAGCCAAGTAATGCATCGATAGCCAACAACAGGAAAGTGGCACGCCTCATGGCATCCGGCGATATGTCTCCCTCCGTGACACCTCTTCTGAAACCCTCACGCCCCTTTTTGTCAAGGCCGTTTTTGAAGTCATAATACTCGTTTGCGAAATTGGATGCAATTTGTGCGATTATGGCGAAAAACAGACATATTGTCATTGGCACGAGTGCGAAACCGTCGTGGTGGGCCGCGCATCCAGTGCCGGCCGCCACTCCCGCCACACTTACCGGAAGTGTGCGTAGTCTCATCGCTTCAATCCAGGGTTTCATCTACTTTTTGTGTTATGATGCTTATATGAATTTGGTGCTGATGGTATCGGAGAATCGTGATGCGATACGTTCCAGGTTTTCTCTGTCGAGCAACCCTTCTATGTATTCTTTTCCGATTGCCGAATATCCGTGTTTCAAGGCGCATAGTCCTGTGGCGAGGGCGGCGTTTGTGTCGGCGTCGCCCCCTTGGTTGACCACTTCCACCAGTGCTTCATCGGGCGACTGTGTGTGCCAAAGTGCCCACAATGCGGCCCCCATGGCTTTCCTGACATACCAGTATGTGGCCTCGTGGTCGAGGGAAAAGTCAGCAAGTGTGCCATGCCGTGCGATTTCGAGATACCTGATAATTTCCGGGTCATTGTCCTTGGCAATGCGCACGAGATCATCGAAGGAGGCTTCCTTGTCCTGCCACATTATTGAATTTGCCATTGTGGCGATGATTTCAGAAACTGTCTGACATCTTTTCTGTGAATGCGTCAGTCGGCACACGTTGATTGCATTTGCTTTGAGGTTTGAGTTCCAGAGCCCTATGAAAAGCGATTTGCCAAGGGCATCGGATGGATTTTCTGCAGCATTCATGCTTTTCCAGGTCCTTTCAGCCACGCCAAAAGGATTCTCCGTGTAATCGGGTTGAGAGAGTACCCACCTCATATTGGCTACAAGGTCGATAGGGTCGGAGAGAAACCACTCCCTCAATCTTTTTGCATAGTCCATATGGTCGAAACCATTCATTTCGCAGATGCTTTCCATGAGCATCTTCACGAGTTCGGTGTCGTTGGAGTATTCTCCTCTTTTCCATAGGGAACGGTGGGCATCGCGGATAATCTGGCTGTAATTAGTAAGCTGCTGGGGATACTTTACTTTGATTTCTTTTTTAGTCATGAATTCTGTCCCGATTCCCAATGCGTCTCCAATTGCATAGCCGAATACTGCCCCGAAAGTTTTTTCTTTGATAGATAGGTTCATAAGTTTGAAATATTAATCAGGAGTTGTCGGTATATGATGAGCTCTTTATAAACAAATCAAATACAGACTCGCTCAAAGTGATAATACTGAAGTTGTCCGGCCTGCTTATGCCATCCACACATCAATCTGACATCCTGACTCTGAAATGTATTCTTGAATGTGAAGAATAAAGGTACAACTTCATTGATAATTTTGTTTATAGATGTTCTGCAAGCTTTTACCGTTTGGGGAACAAGAATAAATTCTCACAAAGGTAACTACAAAATTCAAATTAAGAAAATTTATAATAAAAAAACGAAGGAAAAAACGAGGGATTGGTATTGTGTTCCGGTGTCGCACAAGTGTGAATCATTATGAGTTTTTCTATTGGGAATGTTGAAGAATTTATGTAAAATCGAATGGAATGTTTTTTGATTGTGTTGAAATAGTGTTAACTTTGCACCGAAAAAGGAACTACAATATCATAGAACCGATCAAATAAATTTTTCTTTTTATTGTAATATGCTGTATCGTAATTACTTGGTATGATTGGTGCAGGGTTTATAGCCGGGGTGTCTCCGTTCCGGCGTGATAACTGTGTCTAATAAGGAGTCTGCTGTCGGATTGTCCTTATGTCATTCCTGCCGGTATTTATGAGGTGGTATAAGGCGTTTGTCTGGTGTTGTGATTCCGAGGAAAATTCTAACTAAACCTAAAAATTAATGTTAATGAGAAGATTGAACGACAGGATGCTGATGATGCTGATTGCGATGTTCATGTCTTGGGGTTTGTCGGCATTCGCCAATTCGGAATCAGGCGAATGGGCCGTTAATCCGGCAGACTATCGCTATGACATGAGCCTTTACTTCAATGTTAGTTTGAAGGCATCGGAAAGTATGGATTCGTTTGAGGTTGGTGCGTTCGTCGGTGACGAATGCCGAGGAGTGGCGGAGACGCTTGAACTACCGGAAAACGGGGAGTGCGGTTATTTGCGAATACACAGTAACGCCTCTAAGTCAGAGAATGAAGTTATTGAACTGAAAATCCGTGACAAACGGAGTGGTGCGGTGAGACAGCTCACTGCAAAGGATGGCTCGTCGATGATGTTCGAACCTGACGTCATGACAGGTCTGCCGTCTGAACCATATATATTGTATAGATGCTATAATGTGAGCATTACGGGTGTTGAAAATGGTACTGTTGATTTTAATAATGGCCAGTATCCAGAAAACAAGGAATTGAGTATTGAGGCAGTTCCTTCCGAAGGCTATCACTTCGAACATTGGAGTGATGGTGTTGAGGATGCGAAACGTGTACTTGTTGTTACCGATGATTTGGAACTATCTCCTGTATTTGCTGCGAATTTATATAAGATTGTTTTTAAGATAGGTGAAGAGGTAATCTCAGAGGAGACTGTCGCATACGGAGAGGCCGTCAAGGCACCAGAGGCCCCTGCCAAGGAAGGCTATGCCTTCTCAGGTTGGGATAACTTGCCGGAGACAATGCCGGCAGGCGATCTTGAGATAGTCGGCAACTACACAGTCAACAGCTACAAGTTGGTATTCAAGATAGGTGAAGAGGTAATCTCAGAGGAGACCGTAGCATACGGCGAGGCTGTCAAGGCACCTGAGGCTCCTGCCAAGGAAGGCTATACTTTCGCAGGTTGGGAGAACGTCCCGGAGACTATGCCGGCAAGCGACCTTGAGATATTCGG
>JAIDXM010000057.1 GCA_029058745.1 Muribaculaceae bacterium | reverse complement strand
TTATGGCAAAGCCTCCGACTGCTTCCTCGTCACGCTTAAAAACGGCAAGAAATATATGCTCGGCTGCAAGGATGCACCCGAAATGGTCAATGCAATAAAAGAAAAAATAAATCAATGACAAGAACATCAATTCTGTCGGTAGCCACGGCGCTGACAATACTTACCGCCTCATGCGGAGGCAACAAGGAAAATAAAGAGACTGCCGACAATCAGCAGAAAGAGACCGTAGCGAATGTGGACGTGCGCGGTCAGTGGTATCTGGATAGCATCGTATTCAGTGACTCCGAATATGTGCGTGTGCGTCCTGACGTAAGGCTTTCAAGCATACACCAGTATATCGTATTTGAAGACAGCACATATTTCATCAAAACCAACTGCAACACAATTTCCGGTACATATACAATCAAGGGGGATTCAATCATCCTTGGCGACGGAGCTATGACAGAAATGGCCTGTGACAACATGGCAGTCGAGGACGCTCTCCGCAGAATTCTCCCGAATATCGCTACGGTCTATATCCAGAACGATTCCATCGCCCGACTTGACAGTCGCAATCCGTCGGAATACATCGTACTTCGCAAGGCCCAGATAAAGATAAAATGAAAAAACTGAAAACATATGGACGAAAATAAACTGACCCCCTTCACAGATGCTCCCGACACGGCAGTAATAACATGTTGCCATGTGACAGACGATGGCGCACCAGTGCTTTACGTTTCGCATGACGAGGATGACGGCATGTGGCAATTTCTTTGTGGCGGAGAGCATTCGGAAGATGAAGCAAGAATTGTCTCTCTGAGATATATTTATGAACTTGACCATTCGGTCGGTCTGCTGAAAGATATGCCTTGCGGCTGTTATGCGGAAAGGGAATCTCCGGCAGACGAGTGGAATATCAAAGACTGAATAACTCTTGTATGGATATTGTGTCAATTCTCTCACAACGAATCAACCTGCCTGACATCAGACGGATTGCTACTTCCTGCGTCGAGAATGAGGAAAACCGTGAGATACTTTGGCAATCGGTCCTATCCGACGACCGCACAGTCAGCATCAACGCCTTGTGGGTGTTGACTCATTTCGACTCATCACATCGAAACTGGATTGTTGCGCGACGCAATGAGCTGACGGATATTCTCATCGAGGCAACGGATGCCGCAAAAAAACGGATGCTGTTGCAATTGCTCCGGAATATGGAATATGAACCGGACGATATTCGTACCGACTTGCTCGACTTCTGTCTCTCTAAGATAAACTCCGAATGTGAACCGTATTCAATAAGAGCATTCTGCATATATCTTGCCTTCAAATTATGCCGCCATTATCCGGAACTCGTAGCCGAATTGGAGGGACACCTTACGATGTTGACTCAACAGACTATGTCTCCCGGGCTGGTCTGCTCCCGCAACAAAACAATCAAAGCTATTGAGAGATTGAGATGAATATAGAGGATTTTTGCGACTACTGCCTGTCGATGGACGGGGTGACGGAGAAGACTCCTTTCGGAAAGTTTGCTTCTCGCTTCGATTCCACACTTGTATTTTATGTCTTAGACCACATGTTCTGCATGGTTGATATGGATGATTTCACATCGGTGTCGTTCCGCTCCACCGATGAAGAGATTGCGAGGATAACCGAGCGATATTCAGCCGTGACCACTCCGGGAAACAAGGCGATGAAGTTCTGGCTAAGGGTGAATCTCAACGAGGATATGTCCGACAGCGAGATATATTCCAGCGTTAGACACGCATATGAGATAATCAAAGAGAAATATTTAAGAAAACTGAAAAACTGATATATGGCAAAGAAAGTATTGATACTGTCGGGCAGTCCCCGACATGGAGGTAACTCCGACACACTCTGTGACCAGTTCCTTAAAGGAGCGTCTGAAGCCGGTCATGATGTGGAGAAATATTTTATCTCCGCTCACAACATCGGATTCTGCTCAGCCTGCTACTACTGTAGCTCGCATGACGGCGTATGCTGCAAGAAGGATGACATGAACGCCCTGATGCCTAAGATACTTGAAGCGGACGTTCTTGTATTCGCTTCCCCGGTCTATATGTATTCTGTCTCAGCACAGTTGAAGGCAGTGTTCGACCGTATGGTGGCTAAATACGAGACTGTCCGCGACAAGGAGTTGTATTACATAATGACCGCAGCCGAAGATGAGGAGCATACTATGGACACGACACTCGCATGTATGCGTGGCATGGCTGACTGTATTCCCGGCTCAAAGGAAATGGGTGTGATATTCGGCAAGGGGGTATATCAGAAAGGTGAAATCCTTGACACTCCCCATATGCAACAGGCTTTCGAAATGGGTAAGAACGTATGACATGGAATCCTCGCCTGACGCGACAAACACAATCTTTTCGGCATAACTAATCCCAACATAATTGGCAACACAGAGGACAAAGGCTATATCCGTAGCATTATCAGCGAGATAACCAAGCTATGCCTAAAATATTAATATTGAGTTTGTGTTATTATTGTAACACAAATGTATTAACTTTGCACAAAAAAAGGACTCATTGGGGCTATAAGCATGGAATTGGTCTCGAAGATGTTGTAACGCCATACCCTGCAGAAATGGGTTATCCGACTATTTTCTAAGACCGAATTATCAGTCCTATTATTCATTGACCGAAAGTTATTACACAATAAGTTGGCAATGACGAGGTATAGATTCTGACATTTTTCTCATCAGTTCATGCAGTCTTTGGGGCGTTCTTTCATCTATACTTTGTATATTTGATAAAATGGACACGGAAAGTCTTGCAGAACGATGCAAAGCAGGAGATTGAGAGGCCATGGGCATTCTCTATCGCACCTACCTCCTACCTATGCGGGAGGTAGTCTCTTATTATGTCCATGATAATGATGCCATATGGGATATTCTTCATGACGGATTCATCTTAGCCTTCAGCTCGATGGATTCCTTGAAAAAACTTAATAAACTGGAATCATGGCTAACCTCGATTATGAAAAATCTGGCGCTCCAATACATCAGAAAGCAGACAAACCGTTTGGCTGTTCCATTATCAGACATGGAGATAGAGAATGAATGTCACGATAATATCCACAAGCAGGGTCTGTCATGGGACGAACTTCATAGAATCATAGGCATGTTGCCGGAAGGATACGGCAATGTCTTCCGCCTTGCTGTCCTTGACGGACTTTCGCACAAGGAAATAGGCGCGTTGCTCGGTATCGCTCCACATTCTTCTTCTTCGCAACTCTCCCACGCAAAAGCCATGTTGAGGCGTATGATAATGAAATACCGTGTGGAGATGGGTATGTTATCTATTATTGGAATTATATTGCTTATTTGTCATGGGATATTCAAACAACGGGAAAATGCCACATCAACCCCGATTATAAGCAAAAATACGGATAAGGAAACGCCTCTTGTCACGGACTCTATAGTGGTTAGGGATTCAACGGCTGACAGCATCTCGCCAAGTCTAAATATGATTCACAAGGTCATACGGAATCCTGAACAGTCGGACAAAATAGCAGAGATGGCAATATCAGGCGACAGTGTCCAGACGATTAAGAATGACAGCATTGCCAATGACTCCATAAGGATATTTCCGAATATCATGAAGCGTGAAAAGCTTATCGTACAGGACAGTTATCCCCTACCACAACCTGAAAAGCCCGATTGGTCATTGTCACTGGCATACGCAGGCAGTCTTGAACGAAATGACATGAACCGTTATAGAATCCCTAATCCTACCCTTCCTGATGTGGAAGGACCGGACGGTGAAATTGAAGTCACGGAAAAAAATCGTCATTATATGCCGATGGTTATCGGACTCTCCATCAATAAGTCGCTTTCATCAAGATGGAGTGTGGAGTCGGGTCTGCGATATACGTTGCTACGCTCTGACTTCCTAACAGAGAGTAAGTTCTCACACAAGGGTATAATCCAGCATATACATTATATAGGCATTCCTCTAAAAACAAATTGCCGTTTTGCCACGTACAATGGATTCTCTTTATATGGACATGCGGGCGTAGCACTGGATATACCCGTTTATGGACATCAGTCAATCCTGGAATATTCTCCAACATGGGGCAATCCGGAAAGAAGTGTCGTGCGCATCAATGCCCCGTTGCAATGGTCTGTTGAAGGTGGCATCGGACTGCAGTATCATTTATCGCCGTCATTCAGCATCTATGCCGAACCGTCGTTCAAATACTTTTTCAATCCCGGCTCCGACATCAAGACTATACGGCAGGAAAAACCGTTTGACTTTACTATTCCGATAGGATTGAGACTGACGTGGTGATGCTATAAAAATTCGATTACAACATGCAGTCTTTGGGACAGGTCTTCATCTATATGGTGAAGTCTTGTCAAGAAGACATAAGTATGTGTCCTAAACTAAGTCTCGTATAGAATTATGAAATATGCGGATGAAATTTTGGGTTAGGATGATGGCACAATGGAGTTCCGTCGTAACTGAATCCCAATTCGATAGCTCGCCTCAGATTTTATGAAGCTATGCTTTAATTAATTTTGAGCACTTACTTATACCAGAAAACATATAACAAACACACAAAACTACAGTCATGCTTAATGCAATCAAGGCGATAGGCTGTGTCATGGCTTTGTCGCCACTTTTTTCCTGTGCGGATGACATAGAAGCAGGCAATCCTCAGGGGTCATCCCAAGTATCGGTATCAGGAACTTTGCCGGTGGTATATATCGACACCAAGAACAAAGAACCGATTGTCTCTAAAGAGGTTTACGTAGATGGCCTTTACCGTCTTGACCCTATGGGCGTGGAAGGCGTCGAACCTATTGGCTCCAAAACTGAGCCACTACCATTGCAAATTAGAGGCAGAGGACATTCATCTTGGAAAGGCCCCAAGAAACCTTACAAAATCAAGCTCGGAAAGAGGACTGCCTTGATGGGAATGCCTAAAAACAAACACTGGGCGTTGCTGAAGCCCACGGAAAACACTGTGGCCGGATTTCATCTCGCAAAAATCATAAATATGGCGTGGACACCGAGCTTTCGCCCGGTTGAAGTTGTACTCAACGACGATTATATAGGTCTCTACTTTCTCACCGAAACTATCCGTATAGATGAGAACCGTGTCAATATTTATGAGCAACAGGACGGGGAAACCAATCCGATCCTGATAAAGGGCGGCTGGCTTGTGGAGGTTGACAACTACCTCGATGATTGTCAGATTACAATTCCGGAATGCAATAAATGGAATCTTACTCTTCGCTACCATTCTCCGGAGAATCTGTCAAATCCTCAGTTGCAATGGCTCACAGATGAGTTCAAGAATATAAATAAGGCTATATACTCGGCAGACAAGACATCGACAGACTGGGAAAGATATATCGATGTGAAAAGTATGGCCCGATATTTTATCCTGCAGGAAGTCATGGACAATCCCGATGGTTTTCATGGAAGTTTCTATCTTCACAAAAACTTGGGAGACAACACCAAATGGGCGGCAGGCCCTGTATGGGACTTGGTTTGCTATAACCGGGATAAAACAGATTACACATTCAGGATGAAAGTTCACTACGGCTTTACTCCGCACTGGATTGGAGAGATAATCCAATACGACAGCTTCTGTAAGGCCGTACAATCGGTGTGGAGTGAGGTTTATCCAGGCAAGCTGAATGAGATATACGACCGGATTGATGACATTGTACTTCCTCTTAGTGAGGCATGGGCAAAAGATTGCGCGAACTGGAATGACGACCCAAACCAGACAGCCCGGCACAGAGCCGAAAGGATTAAGACCGCAATCCGACGAAATATAGAGTGGTTCGACAAGCATTTGCCAGTCAGTGAGCATTCTGCCGCATCATTGGTAATGACGCAAGAACCGAAAGAGCAAGCAAAGGTGTTCAACTCACAGGGAATATTTATCGGTGAATATGCGGACGAAGACGAGGCTATCTCCAACCTGAGAAAAGGACTCCAAATAATAAATGGACAGAAGATAATCATTAAATAGACCGTGATATGCTAAACTTACTATACAAGATTTTATTTTCTATACTTATCACACTGGCGACTTCTTGCAGTGATATGAGGTCTTCAGAAGATGTATTGTCTCCAGAAATGACTTTGACGAAGACAGAATGGAAAGTGAAGTCAAATTCAGATCCTGAATGGATTCACATTCTAATTGAAAACCCGGAAAATTCCGAATATCAATATAATATAGTTGCGAAAGCCGGTTATAAATCAGGAGATGTCGTGTTATGTTGCAAGAACCGGCATATCGCTTGGACTCTTATCGCACCAAATGATTCCTACTATAATCTTGACATGAGTTTTCATATTTCAAGAATCGACAACAACAGTCTAAGAATTCACTTTGATGAAAACGCCTCCGGAAAGCGTGAAGCGACCGACCAGATTCTTGTATTCGATTTAAAGTCTGAACAGAATGCCATTACTCGAATCCAGATAATACGCACATTCGGTGAGGCTCAACCATAGATTACCCCATACCTGCCAAAAGCGAGCCAAACTCCCGAATAAGATTAAACGGGAGCTTGGTCTGCTTTGAGATTATGCCAGATTACTTTCCATTGCTTTCTTCGGGCATGAACGGACGCATTGCTCACATTCAATGCACTTGTCATGGTCTATGACAGGATAGCCGTCGGAGCCTTGGGCAATGGCACCCACGGGGCAGATACGTATCAAAGGACACACATGATCATGCGGGCATAGTTTTCGGTTGACTTTTATCATCGATTATCTGGTTTTGTGGTTTTATTTTCATGATTTTGAGAGGGCATGCCGCAACGCATTTGCCACATTTGATACAATCGGCGTGAAGATAGCCAGTCTCCGAGCCGCGACTCTCGTATGGAGAAATCTGCATGGGACATACCCTTGCGCAACTTTTGCATTTCTCCTGGCAAGAGGTATCTACATTGACGCTTGTAAAAGCTCTGGGAAACGGGGCTTTCTTTGGAGTTACCCATGATGAAAGTGTACCAATCGGACAGAACGAGCACCATGTGCGAGGTGCGTAGATGAACGAAAGAGTCACTCCTACCACAGTGGTAATCGCTATGATGTTCCAGAACACACGCCCCATGGCATTCCAATCGCCCCATGCGAAATACATCTGCACACCAAACATGGTGAAGATGAACAGAACCATGAAGATACGGAACCCTGAGGTTCTGACAAATAGCGGTATCGGTCGGTGTGGTGAGTATTTTGCCAACAGGCGGTCATACATATTGCCTCTTGGACAAGCGTTGCCACACCACCATCGGCCACGACTCATGGCAAATGCCACCGGAGCTATCATGCATACCAACGCCAACATTCCTATAACCGGATAGAAATAACCTATCGCAAGATATGCAAACAGTATCCAGTAGAATGACCATCCTTTGGTCGGTAAATATCTGTGAAATTTTTTTTGTGCCATGATTACATTTAAATTATAGTGCAAAATTAGCCCCTTTATGATAGAGCGACAACAGATTTTAGCTATATTTGCATTGAATTTATCTATCATGACCCTTCAACAACTCAGATATATAATAGCGATAGACCGCTACCGAAATTTCGCCAAAGCCGCTGCGGAACTTGATGTGACGCAACCTACACTGAGCTCACTACTTCAAAAGCTGGAAGACGAACTCGGAGTACGTCTTTTTGAGCGTAGCAACAAGAATGTGCTGCCTACAGCCATCGGAGAGACTGTGATAAGACAAGCCGAAAAAATATTGGGTCAGACTGAGCTGATTTCAGAGACAATTGCAGAGCTGAAGGGAGAGGTCGCCGGGCCACTTTCAATAGGCATCGGCCCCAGCATCGCTCCTTATCTCATACCTTGGTTCATCAAAAAATATACCGATAGTTATCCCGATGTAAAGATAACCGTAAACGAGATGAGAGGTGATATTGTCATCGATTCTCTACGTTTGGGAAAGATTGACATCGGGATAGCCATCAGCGGACATGGGACTACAGATGTTCAGGAAATACCTTTCTACTGCGAGCCGTTCCTCGTGTATGTGGCAAAGGATTGTCTGTTGAGAATGCCGAAATTCAATCCTGCAAACTTGCTACATGAAAAGATGTGGATAATGAAAGAGTCGCAATGTATGCGTGATAGCGCATTCAGTTTTTGCAAGAAAAGAAGCATTGGACGGCATATCTATGAGGCCGGAAGCATCGAGACTCTGATACGTATTGTCGATATAAACGGCGGCTTCACAATCATACCGGAAATGCACCTTCCTTTTCTTACAGACTCACAACGTGAAAATGTTCGGCCGATAGATGGCGAATATGTCTCGCGGCGATGTGTCTCCATCTATATCCGCAAGGATTTTATCCGGCACCGTATGTTGAAAAGTATGGTTGAGACAATGTTGTCAATCATCCCTCGCAAAATGATTGCCCCTGGCCTGCACGACTACATTGCATTAAGATAAAGATTGATAGCAGTCCCCGACATGGTGGTAATCACATACCGGATATTACGAAGCGTCCGGATTCTCACATAAAGGAGAATGCCAACATCCTTAGGATGAAAACACAAGGATATATCATGTCACACCTTGAACGCAGTTATGTATAATTTGGAAAATAAAAGTTTCGATAATATCGATTTTGACACATTGTTCCACGGATTTGAGCATGAGTTATCCGACTATGAGATTAGTATCGACAAGGAAGAAGTGAGATCAATGCTGATAAAGCGGGAATATGACCTGCGCCTGTCTTTTGCGGCTTTTATGGATAATGAGTTGTCATCAATTTTTATAATCAGGGACGGCGCATGAAATTTAACTTTCGTTCATAACCTTGGCGAGATATTCGAGATTTCGCATACATTTCTTTCTTCTCCGTTTCAGGCTCAACTTGTCAGTTTGCTTCTTCAGCAGCTCCATTGCGAACTTGCGGATTATTGACAGATTGACGGCTCCGTTCTTAGTCCTTACTCTGCACTGGTCTTCCTTGAATGCCATATCAAGATGCCAGTGCAGTTTGTTTTCTATCCCCCAGTGGGCACGTATCCGTGATGCGAAATAAGCAGCATCGTCAACTTCCTCACTACTGAGATAATATATCGTTTCTCTGGATTTAACTGACGGTGTAAACCATATTAGTTAATCGCCCTCAAATCTGTCAACACTTTTCAGGGATAGTCAACACCATTACAAAGACGTTCCCTTTTCATCATGATTATGCGTTTGAGTCCCGGCCATTGTTCATACATACCTTCCTGTTCAAGAAGCCTGGTGTCAAGGACAGAGCATTTTCGCTTCTCCTTCCGGCCATGTCCTTTTTCCTCAGTTGCAAATGTTGAAAGCGGGGATGCGTTCATGAAGATGGTCTCAATCAGGCTTCTAAGGATGGGCTGGTTATCTTTCAAAACCATAAGGTAATGGCCATCCTGCATGATAATCTGCTGTGCTATATTGCGGTGAGTCCCCATGGCATCCACTGAGACAAGGGCTCC
>JAIDXM010000056.1 GCA_029058745.1 Muribaculaceae bacterium | reverse complement strand
CCTCTGTACTCAGCCTTGAAGTTCTCCGGGTCAAGACCGGACTCCGTGAGGCGGGGCGTTTCCCCCTTGCTCCCGCATGCCGCAAGGATGAGAAGGACTCCGAAGCCGGCCGCCATTCTAAGTTGTTTCATGAGAGTTAAGTTTTAGAGTTAGAACCTTGGGTAAGATTCGCAATTTCAATTATTTTTATTTTGGGTGTAAAATTAACACCATATCTTACGCTTCCAAATTTTTTTTATATGTTTTACAACATATTATAGTCCTGCTACGCCATTTAGAACAATAAATATTACAAATAGGCCAACAATTAAGTCTATTCTTACACTTTTCATTTTTTTCGTAACTACTCACCTATATAGGTGTGACGGATTTAGATGGCGGTCGAACCCATCCTTTCACACACTCCTCAACATAAATCTTCGCTGATATTATTCTTTTTTATTCTCATTAAATTAAGTTCAAAAACAGTTGCTGATTTACTTGCGTATGTCAAAGACATCTTGTATCTTTGCATCAATGAATCAGCAAGTTGGCATCGAAAAATATCTTGAGGAGTTCCGCTCGGAAATAGGACATCTCAACAAGACCGTCAAGGATTTGACGGACGATAACTCACGTCCTAACCGTCGTGTGGAGGCTCTGTATGTAGAGAATGATGATTTGCGTAAGAGGCTGTCAAAGTACGAGGATCCGCAGCCTCCAAGGAACTCCGGCAACAGCAGTGTGCCGCCGTTCAAAGAAAGGATGAGAGACGAAATCAAGAGGCGCACATCTTCGTTGCGTGAGAAAAGCGGTAAGAAACCCGGCGGCCAGCCCGGACATGAAGGTATAAGAATCCTAAAAGTGAAACAGAAACGGAGCGGCGGCTTCCGAAGTCAGGCCGGAGCGGAAGGCTTCATGGCAACCCACTCGATTGCCGATACCGCCAAGAAAAACGATTTCTCCCGCCGGGATGCCATTTTAGCGTGGTCTAACAGTCCGACCAAATCAGTGGTGCGCCTTTACTATAGGTGAATAGTTACTCGATTATTCGATTACTTATAAAAAAGTTAATAAATAGTGTTTGAATATGAAACTGTTTAAGACGTTAATATGTAATTATATATATTTTTATAGGCATTCAAAATGGGGAGATGCTGAGATGCCTGTTATTTCTGCATTTATAAGTTTATGGCATTGTTTTTTATTAATAATATTCCTGCTTGTAACCTTAGTGGATTCGTTTATATATGTCGATAAGATGTTCTATCTTATGCCTTCATGGTGTCTGGTAGTATCAATGTATATGATTGCAGGAAGTGTATTACTATTCTTATATTACAAGACAATGTGTGGAAAACGATATATAGGAACTCTGAAGAATCCAAAATATTATTCCAAATCCAAAAAGATATTTTCTGCGTGTTTCTTTATAGGATGTTTTTTATTATTTCCGCTTAGTCTTTGGCTTATGTGGGCACGAAATAACGGATTGATATAATGGCGTTTTGTTATGGAACTTTTTAAGACGTTAATATGTAATTTTATCTATTTTAATCGGCACACGAAATTTGGGGATGCGGATTTCCCGATATTAACTGCTTTTATAATCCTATTTCATTGTTTATTTATCATATTGTTCTCGATTATGACAGTAGCGGCTTTATGTATATTTGTAGATAGAGTTTACTATCCTATGCCATTATGGTGTTTGATATTGCTAATTTATGTGATTTCAGGAAGTGTGACGCTATTCTTATATTACAAGACAATGTGTGGAAAAAGATATATAGCAACTTTGAAGAATCCGAAATATTATGCCAAATCAAGAAGAATCTTTTCAGCATGTTTCTTTATTGTTTGTATTGCATTAATTTTTGTAAGCGGCCAGCTCATGTGGGTACGAAATAACGGATTGATATAAAGTTGATTCATTCGCGACACTCCTGGGATTCAACTGCCATATAGATATTTTTACAAACATCATCGAGATCCTGATGCAAAAAATACGGCTGGTAATCCATTATCTGCCCCGGAGGCGGACACCGACTGTGTTTCTCAACCGACACCACTGTCCGTGGCAAGGATATCTATGACATCTACCAGACACGGTTCCAGATTGAGTTCTGTTTTCGTGACGGACATCAGTTCTCCGGACTCCCTGACTGTCAGGCACGCGATGAAAAGGCTCTCGATTTTGCCTACAATTCCTCGCTTGCCGCCTTCAACATCACCAAATTTCATAAAAAGATTTTTTGACCTGAGCGGAATTGACCCGAACAAGACTTTAAATACTAAACATGTCAAACAACTCTTTGGCTTGGCGACCAACGCCGCTTAGCCTATGAAAAACTTCTTAACTAACCAGGGTGTTCAGTTCTATGTTCTAATTATTGAGATAGAAATCAGAGATACCTGCTCATAAACATCTGATACTCATAACAGAATATGTAATATACGTCAGTATTTATAAGCATGTCTGTTCAAAATTCAAAAATATGCCCGTTTTATGGTGTTATTTCGCTTAAACACACGATATTACCAGTGAAACCAGAGCTTAAAAAATAGGAACATCAAACTGAACACCCTATTAACTAACTATTGTTTATTCTTTAGAATCCTATAACGGGAGATTGAAATTGATACCGGAAATATTCTTAGACTCCTTACGAAGGTTAAAGCCACTCAGCATCCGAGCCAGACAATGACTCCACAGATTGCTATATAACCGATGGCATATGGGATGGCTTTGCGCAGAATCGCATCATCCTCTCCTTTCATATCGCAAGCGGCTGTCGCTATCGCTATGCTCTGCGGCGATATCATCTTTCCTCCTGTGGCTCCGGCAGTGTTCGATGACGCAAGCCAATCGGCCTCCGAGCCGGTGAACCCGCAGAACGAGGTCTGACCTGTCATTCCGAGTTGATGAGCCACATTGGCCTGCAACTTACCGAAAAGTATATTAGATGATGTGTCGCTTCCGGTGACAAAAGTGCCGATAGCTCCGATAAGCGGCGCAAAGAAGGGATAGAACGAACCAGACACGGCTACGAGTCCTTCCGCAAGCGCGGCAATCATTCCACTATGATTCATCACAGAGGCAAGGGCTATCAGACTGATTATAGTCACCGCCGTGAAACGCAGGTTGACTATGGTGCGGGCCATCACCACCGACAGTTGTCTCACCGACAGGCCTTGCACAAGACCACCGGCCACACTGCCTAAAAACAGCATTACCCCGGCATTGCTTATCCAGCCGAACTTGAACATTGTCCCCACCACCGGCAACGGGAACGATGTGACAAGATGCGCCTTCAGGAACTTCTCCACCGGCGGACAAAGCGCTCCCCCGACAAGGATAAACACCAGTATGAAGATATACACGCTCCACGCCTTGAGAGTCTTACCTGTAGTGGACACCTTCGCCGACTGCGACTTAACCTTACGGGGCAGAAAGAGACGGGCATACACGATAATCGCCAGGATTGCCGCAATCGAGCCTATAATGGCAGGAGTCTCCGCACCAAGGAATGTGGCACACAAAAGTTGTACGGAAAGAGACACAGCTCCAACCCACAACGACAGACAGATGTTCTTTCCCCATGATTTGCTGTCGGTCAGCATCAATATCACGAACGGAATCAGGAAGAACAAGGGTGCAAGCTGGACCACAGCAAATGCCGACACCTCGCACAGTGTGGTTGCAGTGGCGCCTCCACTCGAAATCTCATTGCAAAGAGTGATAACGGGAACCCCGACTGCGCCGAATCCGGTGGCCACAGTATTGCCGAGCAACGACACAAGCGCAGAGAACATTGGCTTGAACCCCAAACCTATCAATATGGCGGCAGGGATGGCGACTGCGGTCCCGAATCCGGCCATACCCTCAAGCAGGCCTCCGAATCCCCACACCATCATCAGCACAAGCACTCCCTTGTCATCGGTGAACGATGTGAACTGGCTCTTGATTGTCTCTATGGCCTTTGACTCAACTATCACATTGTAACTGTAGATGGCCATGAGGATTATTATCAGTATCGGGAATATCGCCTTGAGCGCACCCTCAACCACACTCCACCACACAAGGGGATAGACTGACTCTCCGGCATATTCCTGCGGCACTATTCCGATTGCAGGAGCCACCCACAATGCCAATGCCGCAGTCACTATCAATGTTATAAGGGCGCTTTTGTATCCGGAGACTTTCAAGCCCAGCATAAGCACAAAAAGCAGGACTACCGGCAATATGGATATAATGGCATTCATAGGTGTCGTGTTTTATGATTATTCAATCTTTCTATTTTACAAGGATAAGCGTCATTCCCCGGGCGGCCTGTGCACCCTTGACAAGCACCTGCGCGATATCTGCGGTCTTGGAAGGACCTGCCACAAACACCCCGTAGCCTGATGTGCTGAAGGAGTCATAGCCGTATTCCTCCTCGGTTATCTTTCCGTATGCCTCATGCATATTGTTCACAACCGCGCTTTCCGGCATGACTGCCACCAGATTCTCGGATATGAAACATACATCCCGCTCTCGCATAGTCTGCGGAATCCATACACTCCCGTTCTCGGCGACTCCGAGGAATGCCCTCACCACTCCCACATCCGTATGGTTGAGAGCCTGGGCATCCTCAACAGTGTCTGGATTGACTGTGGCGCTCTTGACCGACGGAAGATTGCTTGCCACAACCTTAGCGTCAGGATATACGGACCTCAGGATATCGTCGATTTCATCCTCACTCCCCACTCGTGCCACATTACACCCCACTGATTCCGCCATGGCTATGAATTTCACCAGCGTGTCGGGATATGTCTCCGGGTGGAGGTCTTCGAGCGAAGGCCTTGCGTGGCGCGTCTTTATCGAGGCACGGCATCTGTCGATTATTTCTTTTCTTGTGCTCATAGTGTGTGGATTATTTGGGTTCGTCTTTCAGGTATTCACTTATCTGCTCATGGAACGTCTTTTTCGGGAATGTCATCATCTTATGGCCATAAGCCCAGGGATTAAGTGCGGAATCCTTGATGAACCCGGGAACGATGTTAAGCAGATAGGCCTTGGAAGTCATGAATTTGTAGAGCGGGACACTTGTGAATATCTTGTCCATAGCCTTGCATGCCATTTTCTTCTCCTTGTTGGCACATCCTATCCCGTCAAGTGTCTGACGCCACATATAAATCTGGTCGCCAAGATTGATTTTGACAGGGCAAGTGCACTGGCAGCTCAGGCACAGAGAACACGCGCTCACATTTCCGGAATATTTCTTCGGGTCGCGGAGCATGCCGAGATTAATCCCAAGCGGGCCGGGTATGAAATAGCTGTAGGAATACCCGCCGCTCCATCTATACACAGGACACGTGTTCATACACGAACCGCAACGGATACATTTTAGCGTCTCCCAATGCTGAGGGTCGCCAAGCCACTGGCTTCGGCCATTATCGACTATGACATAATGCAGCTCCTCGCCTCCCGGTCTCTTTTTTCGGAAATGACTCGTATATACGGTGGAGGGCTGTCCGGTGGCGGAACGTGCCAAAAGTCGCACGAATACTGACAACGCCTCATAATCCGGTATTATCTTCTCCAAGCCAATCACCGAAATCTGGAGTTTGGGCACAGATGTTGACATATCGGCGTTTCCTTCATTTGTACACACCACTATATCGCCTGTCTCGGCCACTCCGAAATTGCCCCCTGTCATGCCGGCCTGTGCCGTGAGGAATTCATCGCGAAGGCTCAGACGCGCCTCATATGTGAGATATGTGGGGTCGTGGTTCCCCTTCTCCGTGTGTAGTTTCTCCTCGAAAAGATCGCCTACATCATGATGACTCAGATGCGTGGCCGGCATCACTATGTGGCTCGGCCGCTGGCCTCCAAGCTGGAGAATCCTCTCCCCGAGATCAGTCTCCACCACATCTATGCCACGCTCCTCAAGATACGGATTCATCTCACATTCTTCCGTGAGCATGGACTTAGACTTCACCATCTTCTTCACGCCATGGTCTTTCAGGATTCCATATACAATCTCATTGAATTCCTGAGCGTCCTTCGCCCAATGCACCACGACTCCGTTCTTCTCTGCGGCATCAGAGAATCTCTCAAGATAGGTGTCTATGTTGGTTAGCGTGTGACGTTTTATTTCCGACGCCTTCTGGCGCAGACGTTCCCATTCCGGAAGCTGATACGCCATTGAATCGCGCTTTACGCGCACGCCCCAGAATGTCTGGTCGTGCCAGTCGGCATAATTCCGGTTTTCCAGAAATTTCTTCGCCGCCTTGCTGTGTGATGTACTCATAATCCCGATGCTAAAATTTCAACTACGTGTCTGAACTCTATGCCATCTGTGGCTTTCTCTTTCGCGGCGACACCCGCCATATGCATCAGACAGGAACAGTCTGCCCCGGTGATGAATCTTGCCCCGGTGGCCTTATGGCGCTCAAACTTGTTCAATCCCATCTGCTTGCTGACAGCCACCTCCTCTATACTGAACATTCCGCCGAAACCGCAGCATTCGTCGGCGCGTTCTGGCTCTACCACCTCTATCCCTTCCACAAGTGAGAGAAGATCCTTTATCTTATTGAATTTCGGCTCTACAATCTCTGAAGGCGACGACAGGCCAAGCTCCCTGACACCGTGACATGAATTATGAAGGCTCACCTTATACGGAAACTTGCCAAGTGGTCCCTTGGGCTTCACCACATCATGCAGGAACTCTACGATGTCCATGGTGTGCGACGCGATACGGCATTCATGGCCGGCCTCTTTCAGGAGACCCGGATAGTTGACACGTATGAAGGCTGTGCAAGACACCGAAGGAGCCACCACATAATCAAACCCGGCGAACATATCGTCATTTTTCTCTGCGAGAGGCAACGCCTCGGTCTGGAATCCGGCATTAGCCATCGGCTGGCCGCAACATGTCTGTCCCTGCGGATAAACTACATCCACTCCAAGATGGCGCAGTAGCCTGTAGCATGCCATTCCTACCTGTGGAAAAACTACATCTACATAACATGGTATAAATAATCCTACTTTCATTGGAACTATGGTTAAAATGATTCCTGAAATAATCAAGGACCTGCTGTCACGGCATCCCATCGACATCTGCCCTGCATTAAGACAGTTTTAACGTTTAACAATATAGAGCTCAATTTGTTTAACCGAACATCGTCTTTTTTTTACATAATATTAACATTTTCCATACATCCAATGCCCACAAACCGAAAAGACGGCCGCAGGATGATTCTGCGGCCGTCTTTTATTCCAAGTTACCATTTCCAGACGGAAACGACAGTTACACGTCAGAGATTGGGATTAATCTTGCTCCAGTCGGAAATCGGAGGAAGGACACCCATTTCTATCACCTCATCACGGAGTGTGCAGAGATGCTTGTAGCTCTTCTCCAGGTCTGCCTCTTCGACAGCAGTCCCCTTCACGGGTTTGGTCTGGACTCCATCCTTGGTGATGACAGTCTCCATGGCCATCATGATATTATGGAACTTGTCATTATTGACATAAGTGCCCACAGGCCATGTGAACGGCTTGCCTCCCATGGCGGCCGCTATCATCTCAATCGACAGGTATGCAGGACTCTGGAACGAGGAACGCCCGCGAAGGTCTATGATGTTCTTTCCTCCCTGGATTACTTTCTGCTTGATTATCTCCCAGTCGGCCGCAGGAAGTTGCTCAGTGCCGATGATTGTGTCAAGCGGTTTTCCATCCACAAGAGTCGTTGACGCGAAAACAGCCATCTGCTCGCCATGCCCACCATAAGTACGGCAATTCTCTATCTCGGAAGCCGGGAGCTTGAAATATTTCACAAGCTGGTCCTGGAGACGTGTGCTGTCAAGCGCAGCGAGAGTCGCCACCTGAGAAGGTTTCAACCCGGAATAAATCAACGCTATCAGACCCGTTATATCTGCCGGGTTGAAGACTACCACAACAAACTTCGCATCCGGACAATATGCCTTGACGTTCTTTCCGAAGTCCTCGGCGATGGCGGCATTCCCTTTCAGAAGATCCTCGCGCGTCATGCCGGCCTTACGTGCGGCGCCTCCGGAGGATACAATATATTTGGCGCCGGTGAATGCCTCTTTCACATCTGTGGTGAACGTGAGATTGACTCCCTCGAACGCACACTGATACAGTTCCTCTGCCACTCCCTCAAGAGCCGGGGCATAAGGATCGTAGAGACACACATTCGGGGTAAGACGCATCATAAGCGCGGTCTGCGCCATATTCGAACCGATCATGCCGGCGGCACCGACGATGAGCAGTTTATCATTACTTAAAAAATCCATAGCTTATTTATCTATAAAATGATTAGTCACTCTATTTATGACAACAATCAACAGCCGGATTTTATCTTACATTTAGTATTTTTTATCATTTCCCGATATACATCGATTAACACGGGCGGACACCACCATGTCTGCACGTCACATGAATCCAGGATCAGACTGGAAAGGATAATCCAACGGCAACACCTCGCCATATGCATCGGCAAATGCCTCATACCGTCTTTCCACGCTCCGTCTCCATTCATGCCATTTCTCTTGTGATGCCTCCGACGGTTGCCGCGTTGAATCAGGGAGACGACGGTGAAGCCATCCCTTGACAATCCTCTCCCCTTCCTTCAGCATTTCTTCTCCCCGGCTTCCAAGAAAAGTTGACTTGAAGGCCTCCCATATGTATTCCACAGCGTCATCCGACGGATGCACAAGATCGGAAGCATAGAACCGGTAGTCGCGCAAATCATCATTTACAATCTCATACGCAGGGAAATAGTGGCAGTATTCCAGTCTGTCGCACAACTCTTCCACTGCAAGAAGCAACACGGCCTTCGACCTTGCATTCCCTACAAATCCATCCTTGAGATGGCGCACCGGACTAACCGTGAAAACGATGTCCAGCCCGGGAAACCGCTCTCTCAGACTTTTTGCCAACGCCTCCCAGGCATCCACAATCTCGCCAATCTCCAGCCGTCTCCTTACAAACATGTCGGAAGGTTGCTTATGGCAGTTGGAAACCACATATCCCGGACGTTCGGACAGTTCATAAACATACGAAGTGCCAAAGGTCACGAAAAGCCCCTGCGCACGCCGCAGCAAATCACATACCACATCACGACGCCGGCAAAAACCTGCCAACGTGTCTTCACGACATTCGGAAGAAAGTTTTGAGTCAAACAGCCATGACCGCACGATTCCGTCTTTCTCAAACAACGACGAATTAAAATCAGCCATGTCGCCATCTTCGCTGAGCGCCACTTTAAGCGACCTTTCTATCGAGAGAGGATTATAAAGCACAGACAAAGGATTGTATGCCTTCCACAAGGAGGCACGCATGCGCTTACCTATATTTTCCGCGAAACACGAGCCGAGAAGCACCACAGGCCGGCCGGGATCCATGATAAAGGGCGCCTTTGCAGGCTTATATTCAGTCCTGAATCTCATATTTGAAATGTATGAAGATTTGAAGTGTATGAAAGGCGGTCGCCAAATGACGTGGGCAGTCACCCGACATTAACGATGGCATCCCGAAATCAAGAGTCATTGCCATTTCCGCAAAAATACTAAAAAAGCTACATATCCACAATGATTGACCCCTTTTTCATTACACTGTCCATAATTGTCTAAAGTTTATTATGATTATATCGGATTTTTTTCTTAATTTTGCACACTGAACCACAAAAGCCCGCAAAGGGTCTTAATTCTGAGATTCCAGATGATTCGGCATAGTCAAGACATATCCGCCACCAGACGAAAGCCTGGCCTTAAGCCGGGCAAGTCAAGTGCGCGGACGGTTTTTTCCGAGACCATCATGCACTCTTGTGGACAGACAAAAGGGCGACACATGTCCGCCTCCATCCGACAGATAAATTTTAAAACGATATAATTCGAGTGGACGCATAGAACATAATCTTTGCGCCCATTCTTTTTTAATCTTATAAAGACGTGAAAATAGGTGTTGTTATGGGCTCCACCAGCGATTGGGGAGTCATGAAAGCCGCCACTGAGACACTCTCTCAGTTTGGGGTTGAGTCTGAGACTAAAGTTCTGAGTGCCCACCGCACTCCCGCTGAACTTGAGAAATGGGTAAGCGGGCTGCGCGAACGCGGGTTTGCCGCCGTCATCGCAGCGGCCGGAGGAGCCGCCCATCTTGCAGGAGTCGTGGCAGCATTCACCACTCTCCCTGTCATCGGCGTGCCCATCAAGGCCCGTGCCCTCGAAGGCATTGACTCACTCCTTTCAATGGTGCAGATGCCGTCTGGAATCCCCGTAGCTGTCGTGGCCATCGACGGTGCAAAGAACGCCGCGCTTCTCGCAATCGAGATGCTGGCCATCACAGATTCCTCTTTACGCCAGAAAATGGAGGATTTCCGCAGGCAACAGGCGGAAAAGGTGCTTGCATCCACTCTCGACTGACCTGCATGGTCATTACCAATAAACGTTCTTGAACTTTCCATACTTATGAAACCATATAGAATTTTCGTAGAGAAACGTGAGCCATACCGCGTGGAGGCCGACAGCCTGCGCGATGAGCTTAACTCCAATCTCGGACTCGACATCTCATCTCTCCGGCTGATTTGTGTCTATGACCTTTTCGGATTCACTCCCGAACTGGTGGAGAAAAGCAGCTTCAAGGTGTTTGGCGAACCTGCCACCGACAACGTCTCTGACCATATCGATTTCGAGGGGCGTCCTTTCCTCGCGGTGGAATCACTTCCCGGCCAGTTCGACCAGCGTGCTGCCGCAGCCGTGGATTGCGTGAAACTTATACAACCTGACGCTGACATCGACATCAGGAGCGCGAAGCTTATGATTTTCGATTCCTCTGTCGGCGAGAAGGAGATGAAGAAAATAGCCGGCTATTGCATAAATGCCGTCGAATCCAGAGAAAAAGACCTCTCCATACTGGCCGCTCCGGAACGTGCGCAAGCAAAACCGGTGGCTGTGCTCGAAGGATTCCGTGACATCACTGCCGACAAGGCCGCGGATTGGTGCAAAGAGAACGGCCTGGCCATGAACGGCGACGACCTTATGGAGGTGGTGAAATATTTCACAGCTGAGGGACGAGACCCCAACGAGACGGAACTGCGTATCCTCGACACTTACTGGAGCGACCACTGCCGCCACACCACTTTCACTACAGAACTCACCGACATAACGATTGACGATTCCTTCGCGTCGGCCGACCTTGAGGAAAGCCTTCGCCAATGGAAGGAAATACGCAAGGAACTCGGACGTGAGAACAAGCCTCTCTGCCTGATGGACCTCGCCACAATCGGGGCCCGCTATCTCAAAAAAACAGGGAAACTTGACGATCTTGAACAAAGCGAGGAGAACAACGCCTGCAGCATCTATATGGACGTGGATGTTGACGGGAAAACTGAAAAATGGCTCCTGCAATTCAAGAACGAGACTCACAACCACCCCACTGAAATCGAACCGTTCGGAGGTGCATCCACTTGCCTTGGAGGTGCCATACGCGACCCGTTGAGCGGACGAAGCTATGTCTATCAGGCAATGCGCGTCACCGGAGCCGGCAACATCTACCAGCCCGTAGATGAGACCCTCGAAGGGAAACTTCCCCAAAGGGTGATTTCTCTACGTGCCGCCGCAGGTTACTCTTCCTACGGAAACCAAATCGGACTCGCCACAACGCATGTAAGGGAGATTTACCATCCCGACTATGTGGCAAAACGTCTTGAAGTCGGGGCCGTAGTCGGCGCCGTGAAAGCTTCCGACGTGCGCCGCGAAAGTCCGGCTGATGGCGACGTGGTGCTCATGTTCGGAGGACGGACCGGCCGCGACGGCATCGGCGGAGCCACCGGCTCTTCGAAGGAACACACCACATCTTCTTTGGAAGAGTGCGGCTCGGAGGTGCAGAAAGGGAACGCGCCTGAGGAGAGAAAAATCGCACGGCTTTTCCGCCGTCCTGAGGTGACAAGACTTATCAAGAAATCAAACGACTTCGGAGCCGGTGGTGTCAGCGTGGCTATCGGAGAACTTACCGATGGCCTTGACATTCATCTTGACCGTGTGCCTACCAAATATTCCGGACTGAACACAACCGAACTCGCCATAAGCGAGAGCCAGGAGAGGATGTCAGTAGTGGTCGAGGCTAAAGATATGGACGAGTTCATGCGATATTGCCATGAGGAGAATCTTGAGGTGAACCATGTCGCCGACGTGACCTCCTCAGGAAGAATGCGCATGTTCTATGGCGACAAGATTGTGGCCGACTTGAGCCGCGAGTTTATCGACTCTGCGGGCGCGCGCCATTTCGCACAAGCCACTATCGGCACAATCGAACCATGCGACCCGTTTGAGAGGGAAATCGACGGAGAGTCCCTGAAGGAGAAAGTGCTCAACCTCTTGTCTGATGACAATGTGACATCGCAGAAGGGTCTGATTGAACACTTCGACTCTTCTATCGGAAAATCGACGGTCCTTATGCCCTTCGGAGGAAAGACTCAGCAGTCTGAAACGCAGGTGTCTGTGCAGAAACTTCCTGTAGGCAACCATCAGACTGATTCGGCCAGCATGATGGCTTTTGGCTTCAACCCGTTCCTTATGAGCTGGAGTCCTTATCATGGCGCCGCATACTCCGTTGTGGAGGCTGTGAGCAAAGCCGTGGCCGCCGGAGCCGACTTCGAGCGTATGCGCTTCTCTTATCAGGAGTATTTTGAACGCATGCATTCCCGCCATTCGTGGGGCAAGCCCCTCGCTGCCCTCCTCGGCACACTCCGCATGCAGACAGAACTCGGGCTCGCTTCTATCGGAGGCAAGGACTCCATGAGCGGCACTTTTGCCAACATTAGCGTGCCTCCGACTCTGATTGCTTTCGGCGTGGCTCCCGTCAGCGCACATGATGTGATTGGCACGGAATTCAAGAACCCCGGCAATTACATCTATATCGTGCGCCACACGCCACTCCCATCGCTGATGCCCGACACAAAAGCCTTGATGGAAAACTATCGTCTGCTCCACAACCTCATCAAAGAGGGTTCCGTGGTTTCCGGATACGCACTCGGATTCGGAGGTGCGGCTGAAGCCCTCGCGAAGATGAGTTTCGGCAATAGGCTCGGTGTCGAGGTGACAATAAAGGAACAAGACCTCTTCAATTATGGCAACGGTTCCATCATCGTCGAGAGCAAAAATATCGTGGAGTTGCCCGGATTCGAACTCATCGGTAAAGTATCCGCCGACAGCATCCTAAACATCAATGGAATCAAGATTCCTGTAGAGGAAGCTTTCGAGGCCAACAGGATGAAGTTCACAGCCGTCTATCCCGACAAGACAGAAGTGAAGGGAGAGGCATCCAACGCAGTGTCGGCTTCCGCTTCAATCGTATATAAAGGCGAGGCAAAAGAGAATCCCGTGGTATATCTCCCGGTATTCCCCGGCACCAACTGCGACTACGACATGGCAAAATCATTTGCCGCAGAAGGTGCGGAAGTCACCTCTTCCGTGTTCTGCAATCTCACTCCTGATGATGTCGAGAAATCGACATCTGACATGGCCGCACACATTGACGCATGCGACATACTCGCATTCTCCGGAGGATTCTCCGAAGGCGACGAACCTGACGGCAGCGGGAAATTCATCGCGAGCGTGATTATGAACGAGAAGGTGAAAGCCGCAATCGAACGCCTTATTGAGCGTGGCGGTCTGATTCTCGGAATCTGCAACGGTTTCCAGGCCCTCGTGAAATCAGGACTCCTCCCATTCGGGAAGATAGGGGAACTCGGTCCTGACTCACCTACCCTTTTCCATAACGATATCAACCGCCATATCTCGCAGATCGTATCCACCCGTGTAGGGTCTGTGGCATCACCCTGGCTGAAAGGATTCACTCCGGGCGAACTTCATTCTATTGCCGCCTCTCATGGTGAAGGGAAGTTCGTGGCAAGCCCCGAACTGGCAGCCACGCTCCACAAGAACGGCCAGATTGCATTCCAGTATGCAGATGAGGAGGGCAACGCGACGATGTCCTCTCCGGCGAATCCCAACGGCTCCACGGAAGCTATCGAGGGTATCATCTCCCCCGACGGGCTTATCCTTGGAAAGATGGGACACTCCGAGCGTTATGACGAGGGATTGATGAAGAACATCTCCGGCAACAAACGCCAGAACCTGTTCGCAAATGCTGTGGCTTATTTCCGCAAAAAGTAATAACAATAACGACAAAACTATATAACAATGGCAAAAAGTTATGAGGCTTCAGGCGTGAATCTGGAGGCCGGCTACGAAGTGGTGAGCCGAATCAAGAAACATGTGGCCTCCACCAACCGCCCCGGATGCATGGGCAACATAGGAGCGTTTGGAGGAATGTTCGACCTTGGTTCCCTCAACTACAGGCATCCTATCCTCGTGAGCGGCACCGACGGTGTGGGCACTAAGCTCAAAATCGCATTCGCTCTCGACAAACATGACACCATCGGCATCGACGCCGTGGCCATGTGTGTCAACGACGTGCTCGCGCAAGGTGCGGCGCCTCTGGTTTTCCTCGATTACGTCGCTGTCGGCAAAAACCGTCCGGCTGTAGTGGAGGCAATCGTGGCAGGTGTGGCAGAGGGATGCCGCCAGGCTGGATGCGCCCTCGTCGGAGGAGAGACGGCAGAGATGCCCGGAATGTATGACGAGGAAGACTACGACATCGCAGGATTCACCGTAGGAGCCGTGGAAAAAGACCGCCTTATCGACTGCTCGAAGGTAAAGGCCGGAGACATGCTTGTGGGGATAGCTTCTTCGGGAGTACACTCCAATGGCTTCAGCCTTGTTCGCAAGGTTGTGGCTGACAATAGACTCGACCTGAACCAGAAATATGATGGCACCGGCAACCAGACTCTCGGCGAGATGCTCCTTACTCCGACCCGAATATATGTAAAGCAAGTGCATGAGGTGCTCAAGGAGGTTGATGTCCACGGAATAGCACACATCACCGGCGGCGGATTCGACGAAAATATCCCGCGCATACTTTCCGAAGGCCAAGGCATAGAAATCCGGGAAGGAAGCTGGGAGATTCTTCCTGTATTCCATATCCTTGAAAAGTATGGCAAGATTCCACACCGTGAGATGTTCAACATCTTCAATATGGGAATAGGCATGGTGCTTGCCGTTGACGAGGCTGACGTGGAGAAGACCCTCGAAATCCTGACGGAAGCCGGAGAGAAAGCCTCTGTGATTGGCAAGATTGTGGAAGGCAACGGCGTGACCATATTATAATAACACAAAGGAGTCAATGGCAATAAAAAGGAAAATCGCGGTTTTCGCAAGCGGCAACGGCTCTAACTTCGAAGCAATCGCAAAGGGGTGTGCCGACGGGACAATAAATGCCGACCTTGCGGTCTGTGTCACAGACCGTCCCGGAGCATATGTCGTGGAGAGAGCCGCACGCTATGGAATCCCCGTAGTGGAGTTCCGCCCTGCCGATTTCGCATCGAAGGCAGAATTCGAGACAATGCTTCTCGGAGAACTGAGAAAGCATGGAGTGGAACTCATATGCCTCGCCGGGTATATGCGTATAATCGGAGATGTCCTTCTCGACGCCTACTGCGGACGAATCATCAATATCCATCCCTCCCTGTTGCCTGCATTTCCCGGGGCCGACGCCATAGGGCAGGCTATGCGGTATGGTGTGAAGATATATGGAGTGACCGTCCATTATGTCGATTCCACTCTCGACGGAGGTTCGATTATCTCGCAGGCGGCGGTGGAATATGACGGCAATGACCGCGAAATCCTTGAGTCGATGATTCACGAGAAGGAACATGCCTTGTATCCCGCCACCGTGGCAGGACTTGTTGACTCACTTTCATGACAAACGTGGCATCCTCCGCATGGAGGATGCCGCAAATAACCAATAAAACAACTTAACTCAGAATATGAGAGCTTTAATAAGCGTAAGCGACAAAACAGGGGTGGTGGAATTCGCAACCGCCCTCAAAAACCTCGGATGGGAACTTATTGCCACCGGAGGTACGCTCAAGACTCTACGAGGCTCTGGCCTTGAAGTGCTCGACATACAGGACGTCACCGGATTCCCCGAAATATGCGAGGGACGTGTGAAAACCCTTCATCCCAAAGTGCATGGCGGTCTTCTCGGTCGCCGCGACAGCGAGGAACACATGGCTCAGCTCGCGGAAAACGGCATACAGACAATTGAGATGGTCTGTGTCAACCTATATCCCTTTGAGGCAACAATCGCAAAAGAGGGCGTCACCATGGAAGACGCTGTGGAGAACATCGACATAGGCGGACCTTCCATGCTCCGCAGCGCCGCGAAGAACTTCCGCGACGTGACAGTGGTGTGCGACCCCTCCGACTATGCCAACATCATCGAGGAAATCACGGCAAACGGCAACACGCTTCCTGAAACTCGCCTTAAACTCTCCGCGAAAGCCTACACCCATACCGCCCTCTACGATAGCCATATCGCAACCTACATGCGCAAAGCCGCCGGTCTGGACGAAAAGCTGTTCCTTTCTTTCGACGCAATCCAGACTCTTCGCTATGGCGAGAATCCCCATCAGGCCGCGACATTCTACCGTGGACCGGAAGAAGTGTCATACTCTGTTGCCCATGCACGTCAGCTTGGTGGCAAGGAACTCAGCTACAACAATATTCAGGATGCCAACGCCGCTTTGAACATCGTGCGTGAATTCGCTGAGCCTTTCTGCGTGGCCCTGAAACACATGAACCCGTGCGGCGCCGGAATCGGGAATGACCTTCTTGAGGCCTGGACTCGCGCCTACGAGGCCGACAAAGTGAGCATATACGGAGGCATCGTGGCCATGAACCGTCCTCTCACTGCGGAAGTGGCACGCCTCATGAAACCCATATTCCTTGAAATCGTCATGGCTCCCTCTTTCGAGCCCGAGGCTCTCGAAGTGCTCGCGTCGAAGAAGAATCTGCGTCTGCTGGAGGTGACGATGGACAACGTGAAGGCTCCCCAGAAACAATATGTCGGAGTAAACGGCGGTATGCTCGTGCAGGATGCCGACATCGAATGCAAAGAAATCACTGCCGACATGTGTGTCACCGAACGCAAACCAAGCGAAAAAGAACTCGCGGAACTTGACTTCGGATGGAAAATCGTGAAGCATGTGAAGAGCAATGCCATCGTGGTGGTAAAAGACGGGGCAACTGCCGGTGTCGGAGCCGGACAGATGAACCGCGTAGGTTCTGCCGAGATTGCACTTGAGGAGGCTAAGGCGGCTGGCATAACGGAAGGACTCGTACTCGCTTCCGACGGATTCCTCCCCTTTGGCGACACCGTGGAACTTGCTTCAAAATATGGAGTAACAGCCATCGTGCAGCCCGGAGGAAGCATCCGCGACGAAGACTCTATAAAGGTGGCCAATGAGAAAGGAATCACCATGCTCTTCACCGGCATGCGTCATTTCAAACATTAATATCACATCCGGATGAGCAAAGACAAGAAAGTGCTGGTGGTGGGTAGCGGCGGACGTTGCCACGCCATCGTGAAAGCCCTGAAACGTTCCCCGAGGGTGCAGAAGATTTTCTGCGCCCCGGGCAACGCCGGAATCGCCGACGACGCGGAATGCGTGGAGATAGGCGTGGAGAATGTGGATGAAATCGTAAGATTTGTCGAAGAAAATGGAATCGACCTCACTGTAGTGGGGCCGGAGGCCGCGCTTGCAGCCGGACTGGTGAATGCTCTTGAAGAGGCGGGACACAAAGCGTTCGGCCCTACTAAAGAGGCGGCCAGAATTGAGAGTAGCAAGGAGTTCGCCAAACAAATCATGGCCAAATACGGTGTACCGACTTCGGGATATGAGGCATTCGATGATTTCAACGCCGCATGGGATTACGTGAGAAACCGCCCTCTGCCGGCTGTCATAAAATATGACGGACTCGCAGCAGGAAAAGGTGTCGTAGTGGCCATGAGCTATGAGGAAGCGGAGGGAGCCTTGCGCGACATGCTCCTCGACTCAAGCTTCGGCAAAGGACGGGTAGTGATTGAAGACTTCCTCGACGGTCCTGAATTCTCTTTCATGTGTGTGGTGTCGGGACATAAGGTATATCCCCTTGCTATGGCTCAGGACCACAAACGTGCGTTCGACGGAGACAAGGGTCCGAATACCGGTGGCATGGGTGCATATTCTCCGGTGCCTTTCGTGACCGATGAAATCAGGGACATCGCCCTAAAAGAGATTATACAGCGCACCGCCGACGCTCTCGTCGCAGAGGGTGTTCCCTTCAAGGGCGTTCTCTACGGTGGCCTGATTCTCACCAAAGAGGGGCCGAAGGTGATTGAATTCAACGCTCGCTTCGGCGACCCTGAGACAGAAGTCGTGCTCCCCCGTCTCGAAAGTGATTTCTACGACCTCGTGGAGGCCGCCGTCGAGGGACTTGACTGTGAGACCAAATGGAGCGATGACGCCTACCTCGGTGTCGTGCTCGCTTCCGACGGTTATCCCGGAGCATATGAGAAGGGAGCTGAAATAAAAGGTCTGGAGAACGTTGACGCTGAGGTTTACCACATGGGCACCAAACGTGACGGCAGGAAGATTCTTACCGCCGGCGGACGTGTGCTTATGGTGGTTGGGAAAGGACGCACTATATCCGAGGCTAATGAGGCGGCCAAGGCGGAAATCGCAAAAATCGACTGTCCGTCGCTGTTCCATCGCACAGACATAGGCAAAGCGTCGCTATAAGCATTCCAAACATTAAAGATTTATTGACAGATGACAATAAGCGGAACTCAATTGGCAAAAGAACTGAAGCAGAATGTGGCCGCACAGGTTGCCGAGGTTAAAGAAAAATATGGACGCGCCCCGCATCTTGTGGTGATTCTCGTGGGGGAAGACCCCGCGAGCCAGTCTTATGTGAAGGGGAAAGGGAAAGACGCCGAGGAAGTCGGATTCAGAAGCACGACGATACGTCGTCCTGCCGAAATATCAGAGAAGGAACTTCTCGACATGATTGCGGAACTCAACGCCGACGATGAGGTGGACGGGATACTCGTCCAGCTCCCACTTCCCCGTCATATCGATGAAGACAAGGTAATCGAGGCAATCTCCAAAGACAAGGATGTTGACGGATTCCATCCGGGCAATGTGGCATCTCTATGGCAGAAGCTCCCGTGCACTCTTCCCTGCACGCCAAAGGGAATCATCAAGCTTCTCGACAAGGCCGGAGTATCCATTGAAGGGAAAAAGGCTGTTGTAATCGGACGGAGCAACATCGTCGGACTTCCTGCCGCCAAGCTTCTTCTTGACCGCAATGCCACCGTCACCATGGCGCACAGCCGCACGAAAGACCTGGCGAAAGTGGCGTCGGAGGCTGACATCCTCGTAGTGGCCATCGGAAGACCGAAATTCGTGACCGCCGACATGGTCGGCGAAGGCGCCGCTGTGATTGATGTGGGAGTCAACCGTGACCCGGACACCGGCAAACTCTGCGGTGACGTGGATTTCGATGCAGTGAGCCGGAAGGCATCGGTGATAACACCTGTACCAGGAGGCGTAGGCCCCATGACACGGGCATGTCTGATGGAGAACACCCTGGAGTGCTTCATCCGCAAAATGGAAAGCAGATAACAAAACGCGGACTGCAAGGGCGACGGAAATCCATACGTAATCCGTCTCACCCTTTCGCCCGGAATTATACGAACCATAAAACAGAACTGAAATGATTGAAAGATATGGAAGAGATGTGATGCGGGAAGTGTGGACTGAGGAAAACAAGTTCCGCGCATATCTCAAAGTGGAATTATTGGCCGCCGAAGCCTGGCGTGAACTGGGTGTCGTGCCTGCCGAAGATGTGGAAAAGCTTAATGCGAACGCCACATTCAACATCGACCGCATTAAGGAAATCGAACTCCAGACTCGCCACGACATCGTGGCGTTCACCCGCACCGTGAGCGAATCGCTCGGCGAAGAACGAAAATGGGTGCATTACGGACTCACCTCCACCGACGTGGTTGACACCGCCAACGGATATCTCTTCAAGCAGGCAAACGAGATTCTTCTAAAAGACATCGAGGAATATATCGATATGCTTGCCAAACAAGCTGTCAGATTCAAGAAACTCCCTTGCATAGGACGTACCCACGGCATACATGCCGACATCACCTCTTTCGGACTCAAATGGGTGCTCTGGCTTGCAGAGATGCGCAGGAATCTCGAAAGGTTCAAGGCAGCCGCGAGAGGCGTGGAGGTTGGCAAAATCAGCGGCGCCGTAGGCAATTTCGCGAATATTCCCCCATTCGTGCAGGACTATGTGTGCGAGAAACTTGGCATCGACAGCTCTGACGTGAGCACACAGGTGATTCAGCGCGACCGCCACGCATACTATATGGCCACACTCGCGCTTATCGGCGCAAGCCTTGAGCAGATGGCCCTTGAGGTACGTAATCTGCAACGCACGGAAGTGCATGAGGTGGAGGAAGCTTTCGGGAAAGGACAGAAGGGGTCGTCAGCGATGCCTCACAAGCGCAACCCTGTCAGCAGCGAGAATATATGCGGATGCGCCCGTGTGCTTCGGGGATATATGGCCACAGCCTATGAGAATGTGGCCCTATGGCATGAACGCGACATCTCCCACTCCGCCACAGAGAGGATAATCATGCCCGACGCGACAATCCTCCTCGACTATATGCTCAACCGCATGAAGGGGATTCTCGAGAACATCGTGGTATTCGAAGACCAGATGAAGGCGAATATCTACCGCACCAACGGTGTGATTTTCGCACAGCGTGTCATGAATGCCCTCATCGACAAGGGATTCGTGAGAGAGAAAGCCTACGACACCGTGCAGCCTATCGCCATGAAGGCCATGAGCCTGGGAATGCCTTATCAGGACCTCCTCAAACAGGACCCGACCGTAATGGGCGCACTCTCGGAAGAAGAGCTTGACAACTGCTTCACGCTCGACTACTATTTCAAGAATATTGACCACATCTACAAACGTAATAAATTAGAAGAATAATGTCGGAAAGATTGGTTGTCATCGGCTCCCAGTGGGGCGATGAAGGTAAAGGGAAAATTACCGACTATTTCGCATGCCGTGCCGATATGGTGGTGCGCTATCAGGGTGGAAACAATGCCGGACACAGCGTAATGTTCAACGGCCATAAGTATTCACTCCAAAGCATTCCGTCAGGAATCTTCAATCCTAACACTGTCAACGTGATGGGCAACGGCATGGTCGTGAATCCGGAATCCGTGCTTGTGGAGCTTCAACGCCTCCATGACCAGGGTGTCACCGACTATCAGCTCTTCATCTCCGACCGTGCCGCCATGGTGATGCCCTGGCATTCGGCTCTCGACGGGGCCTACGAAAGCCTGAAGGGTGGCAAACTCATCGGCACCACCAAGAAAGGCATCGGACCGGCCTACTGCGACAAGTACAGCCGCTCTGGACTCCGGATGGGCGACTTGCTCGAACCGGAATACTTCGCGGAAAGACTGAAAGCCGCAGTGGAAGAGAAGAATATGGAGCTGGCGATGCTCGGCCTTCCCACATTCGATTTTCAGCAAGTCTATGACCGGTATATGGAAATCGCAGCAATTCTCGGGCCGCGTATCGTTGACACGTCCGACCTTATAAACAAGGCTCTGATTTCCGACAAGAAAATCCTTTTCGAGGGGGCACAGGGAATGATGCTATGCATCGACCATGGCACATATCCATTCGTGACATCCTCAACTCCATCTTCGGCAAGCGTGCCTGTGGGGGCCGGAATCTCTCCGAAATGGATAGACAACGTGGTCGGCGTTGCGAAAGCATACTGCACTCGTGTCGGCGAAGGCCCATTCCCAACAGAGCTGTTTGATGAGATTTCTCATGAAATACGTGAACGCGGACATGAATACGGCACTGTGACCGGACGTCCTCGCCGTGTGGGCTGGTTTGACGCCGTGGTGGCAAGATACACGAGCAGACTCGCCGGAATCGACAATTGGGCTCTCATGCTCTTTGACGTGCTCTCAGGTCTTGACAAGGTGAGAATCTGCACCCACTATGAACTCGACGGAAAGATTGTCGATACCCCGCCGTCAACCATCTCAAAGCTGGCCCGATGCAAGCCCGTATATGTGGAGCTCGACGGTTGGAAGGAAGACATCACGGGAGTGAAATCATTCGATGAGCTCCCCGACAACGCCAAGGCTTATGTCCGTAAAATCGAGGAACTCACAGGCGTGCCTGTAGGGGTAATCTCCGTCGGTCCAGACCGCACGCAGACTATCCTCATTTCTGAAAAGCTGAAAAATTTCTAAGGTCCTAATTACTACTCAACATGTCATTCTTATCAGAAAAAGTAGCAGAGGAAGGCATGACGTTTGACGACGTCCTCCTTATCCCGGCATATTCCGAAGTGACACCCAACATGGTGGAGGTCAAAACCCGCTTCTCGCGCAACATCACGCTCAACATCCCGATTGTGTCTGCGGCGATGGACACCGTGACCGAGGCGGCGATGGCCATCGCAATCGCACGTCAGGGAGGCATTGGAGTTATTCATAAGAACATGCCTATAGAGGCCCAGGCCGCTCAGGTGCGTAAAGTGAAACGTGCTGAAAGCGGTATGATTTTCGACCCCGTCACCATCACTCCCGAACAGACTGTCGGCGACGCGCAGCGTATGATGCACGAGAACCATATCGGCGGAATCCCTGTAGTCGATGCAGATGGCAAACTTGTGGGTATTGTCACCAACCGCGACCTGAGGTTCCAGACACAGGAGAACCTGCCTATTGCTGAGGTGATGACCAAAGACAATATCGTCACCACCACCAACCCTGACCTTGCGGAAGCTTCACAGATTCTGTTGCGCCACAAGATCGAGAAACTCCCGGTGGTTGACAATGACAACAAACTTATAGGGCTCATCACATACCGCGACATAACCAAGATACAGGACTACCCCAAGGCTTGCAAAGACTCGAAGGGACGCCTGCGTGTGGCAGCCGGTGTGGGTGTGACAAGCGACACTATCAACCGTGTGGAGGCGCTTGTCAATGCCGGTGTGGATGCTGTCGTAATCGACACCGCCCACGGTCATTCCGCGAATGTGGTGAACACGCTCAAGGCTGTAAAAGAGAAATTCCCCCAGATTGACGTGCTTGTCGGGAACATAGCCACCGCTGAGGCCGCCGAATACCTGATTGCCAACGGAGCCGACGGAATCAAGGTCGGAATCGGACCGGGTTCTATATGCACAACCCGCATCGTGGCCGGTGTTGGTGTCCCCCAGCTGAGCGCTATATTCAACTGCTCACAGGTTGCCAAGAAACATGGTGTGCCTGTAATCGGTGACGGTGGTCTCCGCTATTCCGGAGACGTGGTGAAGGCAATCGCAGCCGGAGCCGACTGTGTGATGATGGGTTCTATGCTTGCCGGCACCGAGGAGTCGCCTGGTGAGACTATAATCTACAATGGACGTAAGTTCAAGGCCTACCGTGGGATGGGTTCCATCGAGGCTATGCAGGCCGGTTCCAAGGACCGTTATTTCCAGAGCGAGACTTGCGACTCAAGCAAATTCGTGCCGGAAGGTATCGTGGCGCGTGTGCCTTACAAGGGTACCCTCTCCGAGACTATCTACCAGCTCCTCGGCGGACTCCGTTCCGGAATGGGTTATTGCGGAGCCAAAGACATCGAGACCCTTCACAATGCCAAATTCGTGCGTATCACTTCTGCAGGTGTGATTGAGAACCATCCCCACGATGTGACCATCACGAAAGAGGCCCCCAACTATTCACGTGGAGAATAAAACAATATGGAAAAAATACTGATTCTGGATTTCGGATCCCAATACACCCAGCTCATAGCACGGCGAGTGCGCGAACTAAACGTATATTGCGAGATTCATCCTTTCAACAAAATCCCTGCCCTGGATGAGGACATTAAGGGCGTGATTCTGTCAGGCTCACCTTCTTCTGTTCGTGACGCCGACGCTCCAAAGCCAGACCTGTCTGCAATCAAGGGGAAACTTCCGCTCCTGGGAGTATGCTATGGCGCACAGTTGCTCGCTTACGAGTTCGGAGGAGACGTGGAAGGAGCGCCCTCGCGTGAGTACGGACGTGCCATGCTCAAAGTGACCGACACGCTTGACCCGCTGATGCTAAACGTGCCGTCGCCCACACAGGTATGGATGAGCCATGGCGACACCATCACCAGGCTCCCTGAGTCTTACCATATCATCGGCTCCACGGAGAACGTGAAGGCCGCTGCATATCACATTGAAGGCGAGAAAACCTGGGGCATACAGTTCCATCCTGAGGTGTATCATTCCACCGACGGCAAACAGATTCTCGCCAACTTCGTACTCGGCATCTGCGGATGTTCCGGCACATGGAGTCCCGCCTCATTCATCGAGACCACCGTGGCTGAACTTCGTGAGAAACTTGGCGACGACCGTGTGATTCTCGGACTTTCCGGCGGCGTTGACTCATCTGTGGCCGCCATGCTTCTCCATAAAGCCATCGGTGACCACCTGACCTGTATTTTTGTCAACAACGGTCTTCTTCGCAAGAACGAATTCGACGAGGTGCTCGACTCATACAAGCACATGGGTCTGAACGTTATCGGTGTGGATGCGAGCGAACGTTTCTATAACGACCTAAAGGGCGTGACCGACCCGGAACAGAAACGCAAAATCATCGGAAAGGATTTCGTGGAGGTATTCAACGCGGAAGCCAAGAAAATCGAGGGGGCCAGCTGGCTTGCCCAAGGCACAATCTATCCCGACGTAATCGAGAGCTGCTCTGTGAAGGGGCCTTCGGCCACAATCAAGAGCCACCACAATGTGGGAGGACTTCCCAAGGAGATGAACCTCAAGATTGTTGAGCCGTTGCGTCTCTTGTTCAAGGATGAGGTGCGTCGTGTAGGAAAAGCCATGGATATGGATCCGCGACTTCTTGGCCGTCACCCCTTCCCCGGCCCCGGTCTCGGAATCCGGATACTTGGAGAGGTGACTCCGGAAAAGGTACGCGTGCTTCAGGAAGCCGACGCCATCTTCATCAACGGACTCCGCAAGGAGGGTCTCTATGACTCTGTGTGGCAGGCTGGCGTGATGCTGCTTCCGGTGCAGAGTGTCGGAGTGATGGGCGACGAGCGCACATATGAGAGCTGTGTGGCTCTGAGAGCGGTGATTTCAACCGACGGAATGACCGCCGACTGGGTACACCTCCCTTATGAATTCCTGGCCAATATCAGCAACGAAATAATCAATAAGGTGCGTGGTGTGAACAGGGTTGTATATGACATATCCTCAAAACCACCGGCCACAATCGAGTGGGAATAACCCCTGGATTTAAACAAAACACCTTAGGAGGCAGGTTGTCGCGGCATTCGCCGCCATGCAACCTGCCTCCCTCACTTCCCTACTCCGCCTTCATTCCCTTTAATAAATCAATAAATCCTTTAATACTACCAACCTATTCAACTATAAATATTCTTCCGGATACTTCATTTCTTGTGCGTATCATTCCACGACCCATTGGCAATGCTGTCGTTCAGGGCGTTCATAAACCTGGAATACTCATCCGGAGTTATATCACGCTTGTCTGGCACATTCGACTTTGGATGACGCCTCTTCCATTCCTGCCTGATTTGCTCGTGAGTGACAATACGTTCTGACGGTATGTCATACTTCTCCATGATAGGCCGAAGATACTCTATGGCACTCCGTATCTGGTCGTCGGTGAGAGGTTCCTCAAGAGTGTTCCCCTGGAATTCTACACCTATCGTTGTGTTGTTGGCATTCTCCTTGCCGTTAAACCATGATTTGCCGGCATGCCATGTCACAGTCTCCGGTGATGCCAACACATATCGCGTCCCATCCTTGTCAATCAGCACATGGCAACTTACCCCTTTCTCCGGATTGGTCAGTATCGACAATGCCTTCTCCACCGAATCCTCAGCAGTGTGGTGAAGCACGACACCCTCAACCGTATTTTTCCCCTCTCCCTTGTTAGGAGTGGGGACATCCACCTCCCGATAGGGCCTCCCTTCCTTACCAACATATGCCATCTCCCCTTCTGAAGAGGATGCCTGTTCTGCCTGACGGTTTCCGCAACCCACATAGAAGACTGCCGACAACACTACGACCATCAATAAGATAATCGCACCTCGTTCTCCGATGTTTCTATATCTTTTATTTTTCATATGCCACAAATTCAGTGTTTATTTCAAGCAACTTTTATCATACGGCCATACTTCAACATCCATTGAATAATGCCTCCGACTTTAGGATAAACAATCTGACAGACAATTCCGGTCTCATCACATAAAAATTCGATGTTATTTCCTGTTTTTTATAGTTCATGATGATGTCTTTTACAAAAGTTAAAACTATATTTGCACCATAATTATAAAACAAACACCTTAGAACTGACCAAATGAAACATGCAAAGACAATAACAACAATGATGGTAGGCCTCTCCGCATTCGCTCTATACGCATCGGATGCCGCCCCGGCTTCTCGTAGCCAAGACAATTCAAAACCTGTCGAATCGGAAATCCTGCGACTCGATGTCGAGGCACGTCTCGATTACCAATGGGTGACAAACGACGGACACACCGATGACTCCCGTTCCGGATTCGAAGGGAAATACCTTGTGATGCGCATCGACGGTATGATTATGCCGGGGCTCACATACTCCTGGCGACAGCGTTTCAACAAGAACACTTCCCTCTTTGAAGCCACCGACTGGGTATATCTCGACTATGCTGTCAACCGTTGGAACTTCCAGGCTGGAAAGGAAGTCGTGGCTATCGGCGGATACGAATACGACCGTGCTCCAATCGACCTTTACGGATGCTCCGTTTTCTGGAACAACATCCCGTGTTACGCATTCGGTGTCGCGGCTGGATACGGAATCTCCGAAAATGACCGTCTCTCGTTCCAGGTCACAGAAAGCCCCTTCGCCAATTCCGGATGCCGCAACATATATGGCTACAACCTCATGTGGAACGGGAGGCACGGAATTTTCGAGTCAATCTATTCTGTCAACATGATGGAATATGCCAAAGGACATTTCATAAATTACATCGCTCTCGGCAACAAATTCACAGTCGATAAGCTACGTCTGGAACTCGACTTCATGAACAGGGCGTCATCCCACCAGCAGTTTCTTTTCAAAGACTGCTCCTTAATGGCGGAACTCTCATATTCCCCATCCGACAAGTGGAGAATCTACGGGAAATACACTTACGATGTCAATAAAGCATCCACTGAAGCCGACCTTGTGGTAAGGGCAGGTACCGAGCTGAACATGGCTGGGGCTGGACTCGAGTTCTTCCCTCTCATGAAAGAACGCCACCGTCTGCGTCTCCACGCCGGTTGCTACTATTCGTGGGGACACAACGCCAATCCGGCCAACACAATGCAGGACAAGACAATGTATGCTACAGCCGGCCTCACATGGGACATGAATCTCCTTAACATCAAACGAAAAAATTAGCCATGGAAACTCAAGAAAACACACGAATACCGGCTCAGAACCTACAAGCCGACACGTCAAAAAAGTGGAAATCCGCAATCTCAAAATATGAAGGGGTGATATGTCTCGCGATAGTATTCAGCCTCTTCTACTATCTTGGACAGTCGATGGGTATGGCAAATATGCTGAACACGCTGATGCACACCGCCCACGACCTTCTGCTGAACACAGTGTTCTATCTGATGGGGATTTGCGTGCTGACAGGCGCACTTGGCCGCATATTCGTGGAATTCGGTGTGGTGAAAATGCTGGAACGCCTGTTGCGTCCTCTTATGAAACCTCTTTTCCACCTTCCGGGAGTAGCGTCTCTTGGGGCAGTCATGACGTTCCTCAGCGACAATCCTGCCATTATCTCACTGGCTTCCGACAAGAGGTTCAGCTCATATTTCAAAAAATTCCAATTCATCTCCCTGACCAATTTTGGCACTGCATTCGGGATGGGACTTCTCGTGATGGTATTTATGGTGGGGCAAGGATTCTTCTGGCAACCGCTCGTAGGGTTCTTCGGCGCATTTTGCGGTTGTGTTGTATCCACACGCCTCATGCAATATTTCGTGGTAAAGAACTATCCACATTATGCCGTCGAGGACGCTACGGAAACAAATCCGGAGGAAAAAATCGAGGAAACCAAGACAGAGAAGTCGGGATTCATCAGAGTTCTGAACTCCCTTCTCGATGGAGGACGCACAGGGGTGGATGTCGGTCTTGCCATAATTCCCGGAGTGCTGATCATATCGACCCTGGTGATGATTCTGACATTCGGGCCTTCACCTACGGGCGACTACACAGGAGCGGCCTACGAAGGGGTTGCCTTGCTGCCATACCTTGCCGACAAGATAAACTTCATTTTCGACTGGCTTTTCGGATTCTCCGACCCTCATCTGATTGCATTCCCTATCACTGCTCTCGGAGCCGTGGGCGCCGCTCTCGGGCTGGTGCCGAATTTCATATCTCAAGGATGGATCGACGGAAACGCGATTGCCGTATTCACGGCAATCGGAATGTGTTGGAGCGGATATCTGAGCACCCACACCGCCATGCTCGACTCTCTCGGATATCGGGAACTGACACCCAAGGCAATCCTCTCGCACACTATCGGAGGCATCTCTGCGGCTATTGTGGCCCATATAACCTACCTTGCTGTCACCGCCATATTCTTCTGACGCGCAATTCAGCAAGTAATCACACTATCACTAAGACCTCCTCCCTTATTCGAGATAAAAAAGGAATCTTCCGTCAGGAGGATTCCTTTTTTATAGCATACTTCTGGCTTGCCCAGACGAGTCCTACTATCCATTCCGCGACGAACGGCTTATCAGCCCTACAATCCAAAGCAGTAAGACCGCTCCTACCACTGATGTTATCAGTCCGCCAATCACACCTCCGGCCGATATTCCGAGAAGCCCGAACACCCATCCGCCGAGTACGCCGCCGATGATACCGACAACAAGATTCATAACCAATCCGAATCCTCCGCCTCTCATAAGCTTGCCGGCAACGAAACCGGCCACTATCCCTATCAGAATGTACCAGATAAAACTCATAATATATCAATTTTAAATCAAATCCGTATAACCGGATTACTATGCATATGAAAACATCATTTCAACATCTTCACATCTCCTATGGTTCACTTTCCGAGCGCTATTCTTTTATACTCTACCGGAGTCACCTTCAGGAACTGAGGCAGATAAGCCTCCCAGTCATCGAGCATACGCCGGGCAAGCGCGCTACGAGTGTGGCGATAATGAAGTTCGACAAGCTCCCTCAGTTCCGACTTCTCATCTTCCTCCTCCAGAAGTGTCAGCTCCACCATATCCATATTTATATAATAATCCACGTTACCTTTCACATTCCAAATGTAGGCTATACCGCCGCTCATACCGGCCGCGAAATTGCGTCCCGTCTTTCCGAGCACAACCACTCTTCCTCCGGTCATATACTCGCAGGCATGGTCGCCGACTCCTTCCACCACCGTGACTGCACCGCTGTTCCTGACCGCGAAACGTTCTCCTACGCGTCCATTTACGAAAAGCTCGCCCGATGTAGCCCCGTAAAGTAGTGTATTACCGGCGATTGTATTGTTTTCCGCCTCAAAATCAGCATCTCTCGGAGGCACCACGACAATTCTTCCTCCTGAAAGACCTTTGCCAAGATAATCATTGGCATCTCCCTCCAGACGCAATGTGACACCATTGCACAGGAACGCACCGAAACTTTGGCCGGCAGACCCGGTGAACGTAAGTTCCACACTTCCATCCGGAAGCCCGGAGCCTCCGAAGCGTTTGGTGATGTATCCGCTCAACATTGCTCCCACCGAGCGGTCTGTATTGACAATAGGCATCCCGAGTGCAATAGGCTGACACGCATCTATGGCATTTCCTATCAACTGAAGCAATGCCCCGTCTTTCACGCCCTGAAGCTTATGGTCTTGTCTGCCCACGCATCTCAATGGCGATCCCTCTGCCTCTGACGGCATATGGAACAGATGCGAGAAATCAATCTTTGACGCCTTAGATTCCCCTGCCACATCCTTCTTCCTCAGAAGGTCGGCCCTCCCTATTATCTCATCAAGTCTCCTGTATCCCATGCCGGCAAGCCGCTTTCTTATCTCGCAGGCCATAAAACGGAAATAATTCACAAGATACTCATAGCGTCCTATAAATTTCTTTCTCAGTTCAGGATTCTGTGTCGCCACCCCCTTGGGACAGGTATTGGTGTGACATTGCCTTATCATACAGCATCCGAGCACCACCAAGGCCGCCGTGCCAAAACCGAATTCCTCCGCTCCAAGCAATGCAGTCACTATCACGTCATGCGGACTCTTCATCTGCCCGTCAACCTGGATAATCACCTTCCCCCGGAGATTATTCATAACAAGAGTCTGCTGGATTTCAGCGAGTCCAATCTCCGCCGGCACTCCGGCATGCTTCATAGAGCTTGCAGGACTGGCCCCGGTGCCGCCGTCACATCCGCTTATCAGAATCTTGTCGGCCTTTGCCTTGGCGACACCTGCGGCGATTGTGCCTACACCGCTTTCCGCCACAAGCTTGACGCTCACAAGCGCCTCCGGATTAAGATTCTTCAAATCGAAAATCAACTGAGCCAAATCTTCAATTGAATATATGTCATGATGGGGTGGCGGAGAGATGAGCGTTATCCCGGGAAGCGCACGACGGGTGCGGGCTATAACCTCATCAACCTTGAATCCCGGCAACTGTCCACCTTCTCCCGGCTTTGCACCCTGTGCCACCTTTATCTGAATCTCGTCAGCGTTCACGAGATATTCCGCGTCAACGCCAAACCGTCCGGAGGCAACCTGCTTGACACTGCTCCGAGCCCATGTGCCGTCATCCCTTACCTTATTACGTTCAGGATCCTCGCCTCCCTCTCCGGTGTTGCTCATTCCTCCGATTTTGTTCATCGCTATGGCGAGTGCCTCGTGTGCCTCCTTACTGATGGCCCCGAACGACATAGCCTCTGTGCAGAACCTTCGCATCAGACTCTCCTCACTCTCCACCTCTTCCAGAGCCACCGGCTCACGGTCGCTTTCCACTGTCATCAAATCCCTTAGCAATATCGCCTCCGGCTTCTCTTCCACAAGGGAGACAAATTCACGGAACTTCGTCTCGTCGCATTTCGAGGTGGCTTCCTGAAGAGCCCTCACCACAGAAGGATTCCAGGCATGCAGTTCTCCCTTTTTCTTAAACGAATAGTTGCCGAAATCATCAAGGGCACCGCATTCTCCGGAATAAGCCCTGGTATGGTTGGCAAGCACATCTCCGGCAACGTCCTCAATCCCTATTCCCTCTATAGGCGACAAACCGCCTCCCATATAGTTGGACAGCAGACGGGAACTGACCCCAAGCGCCTCGAAAAGGGCACATCCCCGATAACTTCGTATCGTGCTTATACCCATCTTTGACATTACCTTCAGCATACCCTTATTGACCGCTTTTATATAATGGGACTCCGCCCCCTCGTAATCGAGCTGAAGCTCTTTGTCATCGACAAGCCTCTTCAGTATCGCGAACACCATATACGGATTCACGGCACTCGCCCCATATCCCATCAGCAACGCCACATGCATCACCTCACACACCTCACCGCTCTCAACGATAATGGCTATCTGTGAACGCTTGTGGCGTGCCACAAGATGATGGTGGACAGCAGACAGGGCAAGGAGCGACGGTATCGGGGCATGGCGCGAAGACACATTACGGTCGGAAATCACCATATAATTATAGCCGTTGTCAACAGCGTCCTCGGCCATCTGGCACAGATTGTGTATGGCCCCTTCCATACCTTCCACTCCACTATCCGAGTCGAACAACATAGGCAGGGTTATCGTCTTGAATCCCTTATACTGCAGATGGCGGAGTTTGTCAAGGTCGCTGTCGGATACTATCGGCGACTCCATCCTGACCACATTGCACAGTTCGGCAGACGGATGCAATATGTTCTTCCTTACAGCCCCGACATAACTCGTAAGCGACATCACAAGCTCTTCCCTGATAGGGTCGATAGGGGGATTGGTGACCTGCGCGAACTGCTGACGGAAATAATTGAAAAAACGCTGGGGCGTACGTGCGAGTATCGCCGGGGGAGCGTCATTCCCCATCGACGCCACCGGTTCCGCAGATGTTGAAGCCATTGGCTTTATAAGCCTCTCTATATCCTCCTTGCCATAACCGAATGCCACAAGAAGTCTGTCCATATCCTCCACCTCATGCGTCACCTTGCGCCCGCTCTTTATGTCGCTGAGCACAATCCGGTTCTGCGCTATCCATTCACTGTAGGGATGCTCGTTCGCCAGCTCACGCTTTATATCGCGGTCAATCAATATTTTCCCCTCCTCTGTATCCACCATCAGTATCTTACCCGGTTTCAGCCGAGACTTGTGTTCTATGTCTGAAGGTTCCACGGCAAGCACACCTGTCTCGGAAGCGACCACCATCTCTCCGCTCTTCGTGACCACTACTCTTGCAGGACGAAGTCCATTACGGTCGAGCATACCGCCCGCATAACGTCCGTCGGAAAAAATTATGGCAGCAGGGCCATCCCAAGGAGCCATAAAAATGGAATGATACTCATAGAACGCGAGCATCTTGCGGGAAAGGGGGTTCTGGTCGTTGCAACTCTCCGGCACAAGCATAGCAAGAGCGTGGGGGAGACTCATCCCTGAACGGACAAAGAATTCCAAGGCATTGTCGAATGACGCGCTGTCGCTCATTCCGGGCTGGATTACCTGCCCGATATTCTTCATCTCCCCAAGATTGTCGGGTTGTATCACGGCCTCGCGTGTTGACATCCAGAACCGGTTACCCCTTATGGTATTTATCTCTCCGTTGTGGCCTATCAGACGGAACGGCTGTGCCAGCCGCCATGTCGGGAAGGTGTTGGTGGAGAATCGGGAATGGACAAGGGCTATCGCACTCGTGAAATAAGGACTCTGAAGGTCCTTGAAGTATGTCCTCAGCTGTAACGACGACAACATCCCCTTATATACGAGTGTACGCGTTGACATGCTCACCACATAGCAGGAATCCTTATCAATTATCCCCTCATCCTCAAGCACTGCCTGCTCAATCTTTTTCCGTATGACATAAAGAAGTCCTTCGAGTCTGTCGCGGTTGTCACATCCGACTATGAACAGCTGACGTATCAGAGGCTCCGTCACCAGAGCGTCATGCCCCAGTACGGTGGAATCAACAGGCACTTCCCTGGTGTGCATAAGAAACAGTCCCTGGGCTTTTATCTCACGGTCTATTATTCGCTCAAAAGCCAAACGGTCGCCATCATCCTTCGGCATGAACACCATCCCCACGCCATAGCGTCCTTTCTCCGGGACAGGAATACCGTTGAGAAGGATATATTCATGCGGAATCTGAACCATTATACCGGCTCCGTCTCCGGTCTTGTCGTCTGACCCTTCCGCCCCCCTGTGGGCCATATGCTCCAGTACTGAGAGTCCCTGGTCCACTATCGAATGATGTTTGCTGCCATCAATCTTCACCACAAGGCCAACGCCACATCCGTCATGCTCATACGACGGTGAATACAATCCCTCTCTGTAAGCCGATTCTTTTTTCGCTCTTGACATCTTCTTTTTATTTACCGTAGAAACACTAAAAACAACGCTTGCACATACGGTTTGATGACGCGCTACACAACCATTGCCCTTATTAACGTGGCAAAGTTATACAATTTTATCCAATAATCAAGCATTCTTTTATAATTTTATCCAATTACCAAACACAATACTCGATTAATTCAACCATATACACCCTTCTTTCCCTATACGACATCCCCTTGAAATATAGGGTCGGTCCGTTCTCTTGCAGAATCTGCCGCAATCAGCTAAATTTGCACCCGGAAAAAATCAACAGAATGGAAAAACAACAATATGTGGCAAAGCTGCCTTCCGGAGCCGGAACGCTGAAATATCATCTCGTGGCTCTTGTGACGGCCATAATATGGTCAACCACTTTCGTCTCTACCAAGACACTGCTTAATCATGGGCTAACTCCTGAAAACATTTTCTTATACAGGTTTGCCATCGCATATCTCGGTTTACTTGCATTCTCAAGAAACAGAATGTTTGCCAATTCGCGCAAAGATGAGTTCTTGCTATTCATCGCCGGACTCACCGGAGGCTCCCTATACTTCATCACAGAGAACACCGCCCTCGAATACACCTACGCATCTAACGTGTCTATCCTTATCACCACCACACCCCTGTTCACATTGGCGATTTCCGCTATGGTGTTCCGGCATAAACTGAAGAAGTCGATGTTCCTCGGGTCTGTGATAGCTCTTGGAGGAGTGGTGCTTGTGGTCTTGAACGGAACCACTTCAGTCAACATAGCACCAGTAGGCGACATGCTCACCATTTTCGCCGCCATATGCTGGGCCGCATATAGCGTGATAATGAAATATCTTGGCGACCGCGATTATCCGACCCTTTTTATGACAAGGAAGGTGTTCTTCTACGGACTGGTGTCGATATTATTCTATATCCCCTTCTCCGATTTCAGCCTTGACCTGAGGACATTGACTCACCCTGCCGTCTATGGCAACATCCTGTTCCTCGGGGTTATCGCCTCTCTGGTGTGCTTCGCGGTGTTCAACAGGGTGGTTGAAGTGATTGGCCCTGACAAAGCATCAAACTATATCTACCTCTCCCCTCTGGGCACGATGACCACCGCCGTTCTTTTCCTCAATGAGCCGGTGACATGGACAGCCGTACTCGGAGCGGCAATAACAATCGCAGGGGTCGTGATTGTGGAAAAAACGTCTTGACGGCATGCTTCCACTCCAACACTAATAAGCTAAAATGGGGGTGTGTCAAAATTAAGTTTTTGGCACACCCTCCTTTTTTAAGCTGCCAGAGAATACGATGAACTGAATA
>JAIDXM010000055.1 GCA_029058745.1 Muribaculaceae bacterium | reverse complement strand
TAAACAGAATGAAGATGACAGAAAAATCTGTCTCCATCATTAATATATCTATTTTGCAGCATCTCGGGGTTTTATGTACCATCGAAAAAGTATCAAGCTTGAAATTAAGAAAATGAAACCCGATTAAAATATTTTCGAGAGTCATGTGTCTTAAGAGATAGAGATCTCTAATAAACAACTTAAGCAATCTGAAATGAAAAAAGCATTTAAAATATTTGTGACACTCATCGCTATGCTGGCAATACCGGCATTGGCTGGACTTGGTATATTGGCATTATGGAATGGCATCGTGACAGCTGTATGCGGCTTCGCCACCATAACATTCTATCAGGCTGTTGGCTTGTTTCTCCTTGGTCAACTTCTTAGCAGCGGATTCATTATCGCATTGTTCTTTGGATTCGGTAGTCTTCATGCCATAATACGCCATCGAGGAGACTGGCACGACCACTGGCATAAGATGAGTAACGAAGAGCGTCGTGAGTTCATACAGCGTCGTAGGGAGATGTTTAGCTTCCGTAATCGTCCCGGGAATTGAGATGATGCCTCTAAAGAATAACTTAGAGAGGGTCTATACGGAATACTCTCCGCGTTTGTTGGGATATATTCGGTCGCAAGTAGACAATCATGAGGATGCGGAGGACATTCTTCAGGATGTTTTCTATCAACTTGCACGTACATCAAGTGACTGTGACTGCATGTCTGAAATAGAACGCGTCTCCTCATGGCTGTACAAGGTTGCCCGCAACTCAGTATTAAATTTCTGGCGAAAAAAGAGAGAGGTTTCATTGGATGCAGAGGATCTGGTGTGCGAGGATATTGCTCAGTCATTGTTCTGTAGTCCGCAGGATGCCCCTGATACTATTTTGCTCCGAAAACTCGTGTGGCAAGAACTTGACATAGCTTTGTCGGAATTGCCTCCTGAACAGTGTGAAGTATTCTGTCTCACTGTTTTCGACGGGATGGCAATAAAAGATATTTCATCCGCCACCGGTGTTCCGGCAGCTACATTGCTTTCACGAAAACACTATGCAGTGAAATATCTGCGCAAAAGATTCCACAATCTATATGATGCGATGATCTCACAAGTCTAATCTCTATTTTTTATTCATGTTAAGACATTTATTTATGTGGGCATTCCTATGCGCCACAGCACTCTTCGTGTGCTCACAAGAAACCTCCACTCCCGATTCAATCGAGTATTCGATTTCTCCTCGTCTGCTTGAGGAAGTGGTAGTTAAAGCATCTTCCACCATCAATAAAACTGATGGTAAGGTTATACGTCCTGATAGGGAAATGCTCCGCACGGCAACTGATGGTATCGATCTGCTACGCAAACTTCAACTCCCCAGAATAACAGTCGGCACGCTGACTAACAGTGTTGATGTCGTTGGTGGAGGAGATGTAATCCTCTACATAAACGGAGTTGAATCAACATCGGCTCAGATTATGGCGATACCTCCCGGTGATATTATAAGAATTGAATATCACGATCTCCCCGGTGTCAGATACTCAGGCGCGACAATAGCGATTGACTATATAACTTCACGGAAAGAATCGGGAGGTAATGTTTTCCTCAGCTCTTTTAAGGCTATTGGAAAAGGTCGGTGGGCTTCGATAGATAATTTTGCGGCTCAATATAATCAAGGTCGATCAGTATGGACCGTCAATGCGGACTACTTTGGAAAACTGAGCGACAATTGGATTAGAGATTACGTTGAGACATGGAAATATCCTGATGCCATAATAAGCCGACATGAATATGGATTGCCGGTGACGGTAAGTAATCATTTTCTTGAAAGCTCTCTGAATTATAACTATATGCATCCATCCGGCAATATACTGAACGTGCGAATAGGATTTAATCTTGAAGATGTTCCGAACAAGGAGGAAGGAGACCGTCGTGCTATGCTGGAGACATCGGAATATGAGCAGCCGGTAGAAGTTGTAGAACATACTGAGGAACATTCAATTCAGCCAAATTTAGGGCTGTACTATCAGCATAAATTGTCAGATACCAATTGTATCATACTCGATGCTCACGGTTCATATGTACGTTCACGTATGCTTCATGAATATTTCGAGAATGAAATTGGCGAAAGCAGTCATGTGACAGGTGATAAATATGCTGTTAAATTTTTAGGAATGTATGAGAGCCGAGTCAGAAGCCGTGTATGGAGTATCGGTGTTTCAACCAATAACTCATACCTTGGCAACAGCTATAAGAACGGTGATTTTATCAATATCAATATAAACCAGTCGGAAACAGCATTAATGGGGGAATACTCCAACCGATATGGTAACTGGGGAATAATGGGAAATCTAAAAGCAGTGTATCGCCACCTTGGTCAACAGGGGAGAACTCTGGACAGACTGTTCCTTCTTCCAGAAGTCAATATTTCTTACCGACCAATGGATAAATGTTTTTTTCGCTATTCTGTCTCTTTGAATTACAAAATGCCATTGGCTGCTGAAATAAGCGATGTGGAGCAGCCCATTCAATCAGGAATGGTGCGCCGCGGTAATCCGGATTTAAAGCCATTCCGTGTGATCGACCAGTCATTTGACGCATCTTTTGAGAGCCATCTGGTTGGTGTCAATGCTCGTGTTGAATATCGTAACGAACATAAGCCAATTATGGAATCTGTAATATTCGACGAAGGACAGTTTGTAAGAACATATTTCAACCAACGCTCCTTTCAGCGGTTGATATTCGGAGGAGCCGTATCTGTGCGCCCCTGGAAAGACCATCTTTCGATAACTGCAACTCCGGTGTTGACAAGATGCTTCAGCCACGGTATCTATTACTCTCACTGTCACAACATCTTCCGTATCGGCCTAAATATTGATTTCTCATACGGCAACTGGCTTGCCTATGGAAATATCATGTCTGGCTCTGCAAACTATATGTATGGCGAGGAGATAATTGAAGAAAAAGACATGAACATGATAATGGTAGGATACAAACGAGACAAATGGTCAATCAGCGTCGGTGTGTTTGACGCATTCATCAACTACTGGATGGAGTCTCGCAATCTGTCGGCCTTGGCGTCATATACATCGAAAGCGCATAGCGGTCGTAATAGTTCATATTTTGCGGTAAGGTTCAACCTTGAGCTCGATTTTGGGCGAAAGACACGTCAGATTGATATCCACCAAAATGACATTGACAGCGATTCCGGAATATTAACAGG
>JAIDXM010000054.1 GCA_029058745.1 Muribaculaceae bacterium | reverse complement strand
ACGCCAGATGGATTCAGGATCTAAAAGAACGATACCGTCGCAGTCAGATTAAGGCAGCGACGCAAGTGAATCGGGAGATGCTGCGCTTCTACTGGTCTCTTGGTCGCGACATCGTGGCTCGTGACGCTGAGAATGTTTATGGCAGCGGATTCTATCGGAATCTTAGTCAGGATTTGAAAGCGGCTATTCCTGAATCCGAGGGCTTTTCCCGACAGAACTTGCAATACATGAAAAAGATGTATCTCCTTTATAGTGAGCCATCTGTAAATTGCCAGCAGCCTATTGGCAATTCTGACGCCCCAATATGCCAACAACCTGTTGGCACATCTCTCGGCATTAATGACGATATTATCTTTTCTGTTCCGTGGGGACATCATTGCACTCTGATAGATAAATATTTCGAGAAAGGAGAACGAGAAACCGCATTATTCTATGTGCATAAAATAGTTGAAGGGGGTTGGTCACGTAATGTGTTGAAATCATTTATCGACACCAGTCTGCATCTGCGTCAAGGCAAAGCGTTGACAAGTTTCTCCCGTTTGCTCCCCGCCCCCGACAGCGACCTTGCACAAGAGCTGACAAAAGACCCTTATATCTTCGACTTTACTGAAATGGCTGAGCCATATAAGGAACGGGAACTGAAAAAGTCTCTTATGGCAAATATCTCCCGATTTCTTCTTGAGCTTGGATCTGGTTTTGCATACGTCGGAGAAGAATATCGACTTAAAGTAGGGCATACAGAGCAATTTATTGATCTATTGTTTTATAATGTAAAATTACACGCCTATTGCGTGATAGAGGTCAAGACCGGAACATTCGGAGCAGGCGACATCGGTCAACTCGGAACGTATATGACCGCAGTCAATCATATTCTTAAAACCAAACAGGATAATCCGACAATTGGGCTTCTGATATGTAAAGACAAAGACAATGTGCTTGCCCAATATGCCCTTGAATCATCATCACAGCCGATAGGCGTGGCAGAATTTCAGCTGACAAAGTTCATTCCTGACGAATTCAAGAGTTCCCTACCATCAATCGAAGATATTGAATTAGAACTGAAATAGAACATTGCGTTTTCTGCGTTATCCGCATTTTGTCAGTTGCGGATTACGAGTATGTAGCCGAAACCACGCTGATTGATGATGGAGATTGAGGGGTCGTGACGCAGGGCTCGGCGTAGTTTGTGAATGTAACCATGGATGGAGTTGCGGTTGCTTTGTTCGTCGCGCAGCCATACGGCAATCATCAGTTCAGAGGCATCAACAGTCTTCCCGATATTTGTGGCCAGACGTTCAAGTATCTTGGCTTCAAAGAGAGATAATTCTGTTTCTTTGTCGCCAAATGACAATGTTTGGGTCGTTACGTTAAAAGTGTATGACCCAATTGCAAACCGTATGTTCTCAAAGCGGTTGTCACCATATCTTCTTAATAACGCGAGTTCGGGATAAGAAATGCTATAAAAAAGTTGAATAGGCAGCTTGAAAAAGTTGCCTATTCTTTTGGTAATTTCTCTGATATTTAGTAATTTAGAGGTATCAAACAATAAATACTGTATCATGATTACCGAGAGTAGAGTTACTGAAATTTTTTGTATCGCGGACGATTTCTGCAAGGAATTTGAGATTGAGGTGGCAAAAAACGCACTTCCGAGTTCCGCTGATGCTCCGAAGCGGCGCACTGGAGTTTGACCCGATATCCAACTGAAATAATAACATCAAGACTATACAGTTTAATCGGTTTGTCTGAATTTGCAATGTGCAAAAAATGCACATTGCTTTTCTCTTCAAGTTCTTTCTCCTTGAAAATATTGTTGATATGTCGCGTGATTACAGTACGGTCTCGCAGAAACAGATCAGACATCTGTTGCTACGTAAGCCATACCGTGTCATCTTCCAATCGGACTTCAAGTTTGACCGAGGCATCCGGTTGGTATAATATTATTTCGTTGTTTGTATCCATTAAAAACTTTTGAGATTGTAAAATTACGAAAAATATTCGGTAAATCAGCGGTTTACAGAGTGATTCGTTTATTTGCCGATGTCATTTTGCTTATACTGTATCAGGAGGCTTTTGCAAGTTCGTCGAAAACTTTCGATAAATTCTTCGAGTCAGTCGGTCACTGCGATGCACATCGGCTATTGTTCAGCTATCTCCATATGTAGGTTTATCCGGGCATACATATAGCCCGAACCAAACCAAACGGGGTCTAAAAAACGCGGGCGCTAAACCAATCTGATCTGCGCCCGCCATTGAACTTATCTGATGGTAGTCATTGCATCAAGCAGATCCTGATAGCAGGTCACCTTATGGTAGCGCACATTGTCGGTCGACATTTCGTTGAACAGTTGGGTGCAACAGTCAATCTTTGCATTTTCGATAGCATTGAGTTGCATGGATTGGAGCGAACCTTTGGTTTCCGCTATGAAGAAAATGTGTTTGACGCTACCCTTTTGCATGGCTATCGCCCAGTCGGGAGCATAACTGCCGACAGGAGTAGGAATTTGGAAAGAGCGAGGGAGTTTAGCATAGACAACAACCTCGCTTGCCTCGTCAAGGTCGTGGGCGAAATTGCGCTCACTGATACTGTCGGAAACGACGTAATCGGTAACGTGTTTGGATGCCTGATAAGCTTTGTCAAATTCGGCTTTGCTTGCAGCCGTGAAGATATCCGAGTCATACGTACCGTCGGTGAGATGGTAATGTATGTGGTCCACAATCATCGTGGCTTTCTGCTCACGGATGATTTGCACAACCTTACGGATAAATTCTTCGGGGTTGTTGCGGAACAGGGCGAGTTTAGCCGGGCGCAAACCTTGAAGAATCTTAGCGGCAGTTCGTCGGGTGATATTGGCACCCTTGGCAATCTGCCCGATAAGGTCATACTTTACGGATGAAGTGCTTACGTCGGTAAGTTCTTGAGAGGAGGATTTGGTGTCACCAAATTCAGTTACTTCATCTTCATGCTGCTTACCCTCAATCTTGATGTAGCGGAGAGTGCGCACTTTCAGTTCGTCGGTATTGAGATGCAGTATTGACTTCTCAATCAACTCGTCAGAGTCGTAGCTGACAGTATAGACATACTTGTGGTTGATTGCTTTCCACAGAGCCTGAAACTCCTCGCGGTAGAAATTGGCGTTCAGCTTCGGCTCAGGCAATTTCGTTTTGCCGCCGTTCTCAGTCATGCCGTCAAGCAGTGACGGGTCGAAGATAGAGTTGATAAGGCGAGTCACACCCTCGACCATAGGTTGAAGTTTTGCTGGAAGCGGAGCGAGCGTCCCGGCTTCGCGGTCAGCATGATATTTGGGTGTTATGTTGCCTGAATCGTCAACATACCCGCTATCTTCAAGATAAATCATTATGCGAGAAGCCTCAGAGTCGGTAACGACATGAGGTTGACCGTCGAGCGTAATGGTTTTCCCCTTGAAGTAGTCAGTAGAAGCCTTGGTAGCACGTTCACGCAGGGCTTCTCGCGTTTCCTTTTGGAGAGCGTTGGTAAAGTCTGCATAACTTTCGTTTGCAATCACTGTAAGTACATTAATGTTGTGAACATCATCGCCAAGCAGTTCCTTATCCTGACGCACACCATTCTTGTCAACGGCGATACGCAAGCCACGGCCAACCTCCTGACGTTTGGTAGTGGTTGAATTGCTGTGGCGCAGGGTACATATCTGGAACACGTTGGGGTTATCCCAACCCTCACGCAGAGCGGAGTGTGAGAAGATGAAACGAGTCGGTTCATCGAAACTCAGCAGACGCTCCTTATCGCGGAGAATGAGGTCATAGTCCGAGGCATCATCGCTGACATCAGAGCCGCGTTTGGTCTTGGTGTCAACCATCTTCCCTTTCTTGTCAATGGAGAAGTAACCGCGATGTGTCTGATAGGGATAGAACCGACGCAGATACTCATTATACTCTTCATCGAAGATGTGGAACTCTTCATTAACAAGCCGGGCATATTCCTCCTCAAATATGGTTTGGAAAATACCCTTGACCGGTTCGCCGTTCTCGTCATATTTGCGGTACTTCGCCACTTCATCAATGAAGAAGAGCGACAGGCACTTGATCCCTTTCTTGAACAACTGACGCTCCTTCTCGAAGTGAGCCTTGATGGTCTCGCGTATCTGAACGCGCTGCATGTGCAGTTCGTTAGATTCACCCACGATTTCACCCTTGCGCAGAGTAACGCCGTTTGTGAAAGTCACATATCCAAGGGGATGAACAGTATTGCCGGGATTGATTTCGGCAATATCGTAGCCACGGTATTCTTCCAGTTCGTTCGATGCGATGAACAGAGAGTCACCGACACCGAGAGTTTTGAAGTGACGGCGAGGCTCACCGGCGGCGTTCTTGACCTCGATGGAGATACGCGCCATCGGGGGCTTGCTCGGAGACAGGACAATTTCTTCGAGATACATGTAGCCGTTGGTGCCACGCAGGTTCTTAAGTTCAAAACCGATTACCTTAATACGCTTTACAAGCCGCTCGCGGTAAGCGTCCAAAGCGTCGAGCGCATAGACAGTATCGTGTCGTGTGCGGTGAGTCGCAGAGTAATTCAGGACGAAAAGCGGATTGAATTGTTTGAGAGCATTTTGTGTAGCAGTTCCTTCCATCCTTTGAGGTTCATCCATTATAATAATGGGACGATTAGCTGCGATTACATTCATTGGTACTCTTGAGGCAAATCTATCCTGAGGTGTGTAGATTACTAAAGCTCCTTTATCTTTTGCATTACCATTCTTATTTTTCTTTGCATTATCTTTGTTAAATGATTTTGCAAACGCCTGAGTGTTAATAATCATCACGTTCAGCCCGGCATCCTGCGAGAATTGGTCGAGCTGATTTAGGTTTGAGCTGTTATATATGAACCAACGCGCCTTCTTACCATACTGCTCCATGAAATGGTCTTCAAGCATACGGAAAGATTTAGCCACACCCTCACGAATCGCTATACTCGGCACAACTATAATGAACTTCGACCAACCATAGAGTTTGTTAAGCTCAAACATAGTCTTGATATAGACGTAAGTTTTACCAGTACCGGTCTCCATCTCGACATCGAGGTTAACGGCACCCAAGCCATCAACTTTGCTGAGAGATTTGGAAAGCGGCACACCTGCCGAAGTCTGAACAGAGTGTAGATTTTCAAGCAATTGCTTGGACGAAAGTTCCACATCAGCATTGCGGTAGCCGTCATCATCAAGCATTTCGCGCATAGTACCGGCAGGGAGTCTGCCAAGGTCACGGCGATAATGAGCACGGTCGATATTAGGCTGACCGGTGAATATGGCGGTTGTATTCGCCACAGCATCCGTCTGGTAGCCCTGAATCTTAAACTTAAATTTCATTTTTTTCAATGTGGAATTAGGAGTGAGGAATTAGGAATTCAGAGATTCTACTGTTGACTTTGTGATACTGCTTAACATCTTTCTAAGTTCCTCACAATCTTTATTAATTGATTCAAATTCACTCGCTGAGAGGAAATCGGTTTCAGATAACAGTTCAAGCCAATATTGAGTTTCGACACATTCTTTGAACGCAATATACATCTTGGCAAGAAAATCCTTCTTGCTTATCCCACACAGAGCCTCTGACACATTAGCTCCAATACTTGTGCCGCTGCGTAATAATTGTTTTGACAGAATACACTCGTTCTTATTATTACTCAGATGCTTATATAGGTTGATAATTCTCACAGCAAATGCTTTAGACTTATCTTTTATGGGATTTGATTCTTTCATATCAAGAACTTTGTAACATTTTGCAGACACGTCTGCAGAATCGATTAACCATAATATTATATTCCTAATTCCTCTTTCCTAATTCCTAATTCCTTAAAGGATTTTGCGGATAGTATCGGGTGAATAATGCTTGAAGATTTGCTCGAAGTTGTCAAGGACATTGTCATTAGCGGCCGAGGCATCGCGCATTACGAAGTATTGAGGCTTCATCTTGGCAATCTCGGTGACGGTTGACTCGTTGACCTCGGTATCGAATGTGGCGACAAGATAAGTGTCATCGACAAAGAACACTTTTTTGCCGTTGACATCTTGCGTCTCTATCTTGGCCGACAACTCGATATTGAGTTCGGGTAGGACTTGGAAAAGTAAGTCAAGCGGAGTACGGTCTGGCTTCACATTGTCAACTGATTTGAAAAGGTCATTCTCGTTGAAATCTTCAGGAGTATAGTACACGTCCTCCATATTCGACGAGTCGAGTTTGAGGACACGGAAGCCGGTATCGAGGTCTTGACCGTTAAGATCCGCTTCCTCCTTGATTTTCTTACCTGCGCGACGAATACGTTCCTTTGCAATCTCAGTAATAGCGTTGAATCCCTCAAGTCGAGCGACGGACTTTTCATTAGTTCGTTCTGCAACCTGTACACATATATACTTTCTATGGCCGCCATCTTCGGCATTCTTTTGCATTACAGCATCAGCGGTAGTCGCAGATCCAGAGAAAAAGTCCAGTATAATATCGTCATGAGAAGGATTTTCAGCCATATGAATAATCCTTTTAATTAATTTTGTCGGTTTGGGAGTATCAAACGGAACCTTCATATCAGAAAACAAATCTCGAATTTCGGATTTTGCTCCAATATTGTGACCAGCCTCATCATAACCCCATATTGTAGTTGGGACAATCCCATTTTGAACCTCTGAAAGAAATGTTTTTTTGTATGGACGAGAATTTCCATCCTTACCGAATGTAATTCGTCCATCTTCTAAAAGTTCTTGATAACGTTCTTTTGAAACGACCCAACTGCGTGATGGCGGCGGAAGAAATACCTGACCGTTAGGACCACTTATTTCGTAATCATTCGCCGCAGAATATGTCCTAACCGATAAATTTGTTGCCACCCATGGTCCTCGGGGGTCATTATCTGGATTATGATATTTAGCATTTAACTCATCAGGTCGCTCAAATAGATTGGGCTTCCAGCTTTTCTTATTTTTACAGAATAGCAAGATATAATCGTGAACATCCGATAGGTATTGAGCGTCATTAGCAGCCCCATATTTTTTATGCCACACAATCTGGTTTACAAAGTTATGCTCACCGAAAACTTCGTCACATACTTTTCGTAGGTTCTCTATCTCGCCATCATCCATCGAGATAAATATTACTCCATCCTCAGAAAGCAAGTCGCGAGCGACTTTAAGACGAGGATAAATCATATTGAGCCAATCAGTATGAAAGCGGCCATTGCTTTCAGTGTTGCGTTGCATTGGGTCGAGAACTTGGTTACCGTCTTCGTCGAAAAGACCGCTTGATTGCTCATACTCATCCTTACCCTGTGCGAAATCGTCGTTATAGACAAAATCATTACCTGTGTTATAGGGAGGGTCAATGTAAATCATCTTGATAGCACCAAGATAGTTCTCGCGGAGAACTTTCAGCACGTCAAGATTATCACCCTCTATATAGAGATTTTGTGTGTTCCAAAAATCTACAGAAGCATCGAGGTCAGGGCGAAGCGTCTTGTCGGTTGCCTCGTTGGCGAGACGTGATGCAGCGCGTTTATCAGGCCATGTGAACTGATAACGTTCCTCTGCCCCATCGAGCAAGTCCTTCGACAACTCGTCGCGGAGTTTGTCGAAGTCGATGGCAAGTTCGACGGTGCCGTCCTTGCCTTTTCGCTCAGTGACGCATTGAGGGAACAATGCGGCTATCTTAGCCATATTGCCCTCTGATGCGTCATGGGTTTTCATTTTAAGTTTATTCATTGAATATGTTGTTTTAGTGTTTATAGCTTAATAAGTTAGCAATACGCTCAAGAGGTTCAGTAAAAACAGTTGCCTGACTATCGAACCAACGTAACACAAGGGTTTCAGTTTTTGTGTTTTTACCATAAGATAATTTTACTTTGATTTCGTAGTCTAAAAAATTATCAAGAAAATGTCGAGTTGGCTTATATAAATAGTCACTATCGAATTTACTGTCTTTACTCATGTGCGTTGTATCGCAGTGAGAAATTAAATAATATTTAGAAGTTTTAGCTTCTAAGTATAAAGATTTCCCATTTACGGCTAATAAACAGTCCTTTGCCTTATCAAGTGGTATATTGTTTATAAATTCGTTTGGTAGAGTAAACGTAAATAACGTTGACTCTCCGCCAATATTGGTGAACTTAAAATAATAGCACGGCCATCTTCCATTATTGCGTCCAGCCACTATTGTAACCTGTATGTTAGCTTCTTTTTCCTTACGAATTAATACCAAGTTTCGCCATGTCAAAAAAGCCATAATAGCGGTAAATATACCTGAAAAAGCACTCCAAAAAGTACCATTTTGAAGGAAAGAAAAATCAACGCACATCTCTTTTCAGTTTTTGAAGTTCAACGAATAGTTCGCGCTTGCGACGTGGCTGCTTGGTTGCGTTCATCTGACGCTCCAATGTTGCAATCTGACGGTCAAGTTTGGCGCGTTCCTCATCAGCCTTTATTTGCTCAGAGAGGGCAGATAATGAGGAATTAGAAGTGGGGAATGAGGAATTAATATTCCCAATTTGGCGGACTATATTTTCCCATAAGGTGTCAAGGTTAAGTCCTTGGATAGTTAGGAATGAGGAATTAGGAGTGAGGAGTGATGAGTGAGGAGTGATGAGTTGCCAGTCTGTCATGAATAATTTTGTATGATAGACTGCAAGCTTGATTTCATCTTCATAGCGGAGAACAAAGACAATGCGCTGAGGAATGTTCTTGGCAAGGAGTGTTATTGCTTTAGTATCAAAATCTCTGGATTTGAGCGAGACTTCCACCACAAATATTTCCTTAACCTCATTTCCGACAGCAATAGCCGGAACGGTGCGAGGAGAAATCCAATTAACGAAGTCAAGACGCGACACCTCCGCATCGAAACGCTCTCGTTGAGATGGAGACCAGTCGAACCGCTTGTAAAGCTGCGCTTTCGGAAGCGGTCTCTTGACTTCAGTAGATTGCGGCAGTCCTAACATATCAGCGGATTATAAGGAAACAGATTAGTTCAAAATCATCGAGGCCGCGAACATCGTTTCCGAAAAGCGAGCCGCTGTCACCGTCGAGGAACGAGAAAAGGTCAGTCGTTTCCTTGACTTTGATAAGTGAGGAGATGGCATCGCCAAGCAGTCGGGAGTATGTACCCATACGCTGACCGTCACGAGTCTCTGCGTTGAACTTACGGCACAGGTCAGCTATCGGCTCAGACTTGCCACGGCATAACTGACGCATCCGGTCGAGCATTCCCTTCGGATCAAGGTGATTGACTATAACCTCGGAGTCTTGTGATATATAGACCATATAGAATGGGTGCAGACGGTTCTTACGGTCAATATTGATGTCGTTGTTGCGGTTCTTCAACACGAATATGACACCTTTTGGAGACCCTTTGCTTGTGGGTGTGATAGCGTGAAGCCCCATCGGGGTATGTTCGATGTCGATGCCGGAGCGCATATATTCAAGCAGGTCAAGTCTGAACTCATTAAGTCCCAAATCCATGATTGAGACTCCTGAATTCATTTCCTCAATATCGACGACTTCCTCCTTTAGTCGTTCCAACTGGTCACGACGATATTTGAGATCGCCTTGCTCTTCGGCTGAGAGAGGGTTGTCGTCGCCTGTTGCTGTGAGGACAGATACTTTCATTCGCGCTTCCACTCGCCCTTTCAGGTCGATGTAATCGTCCAGGTCCATATCGGGCCAGAAATTAACAAGCTGAATCTTGTCATTTTGCGAGCCGATACGGTCAATACGTCCGAAACGCTGAATGATACGCACAGGGTTCCAGTGTATATCGTAGTTTATCAGATAGTCACAGTCCTGCAAGTTCTGACCTTCGGAAATACAGTCAGTTGCGATAAGAACGTCAATCTCCTCATTGAGATTGGGATATAGCGTTGACCGGTCTTTGGATTGCGGAGAAAACAACGTCAGCACTTTGTTGAAGTCAAGTTTTTCACGCAGTTTCAAAGTTGAACGTGCCTCTACATCGCCCGAAACAAGAGCTGTGTTCAAGCCTGTATGCTCCTTTATGAGCGGAGCTATATATTCGTAAAGATACTGAGCGGTATCTGAAAAAGCTGTGAATACTATCACCTTGCGGTTCTCACCATTGATAGGGTTATCGAACTTATTTCGGATAATGTCTATAAGTTTCTGCAATTTGCTGTCATGCTCGGGTGTGATATCGCTGAGCATGTAAAGCAGCGTATTAAGATTGTCAAGATCTTTGGCAAGATAGCCTCGCCACTGGATATAGTCCATATCCTCCAAGTCAATCTTGGTTTTCTTATTGCCGATAAAGACTGAATCCTCGCGCTCGTCGAAGTCGAGTCCGTAGGAAAAATCATAATCGGAAACCATTGTAGCCTCATGACGAGCGGCGAGAGCGTCAATAGCTTCTATTGTAGTCGCAATGTATTTGCGGATTCGCTCAAGTGTCAGTCGAAAAGAATTGACTGAACTTTCAAGGCGTTTGAGCAGGTTGATGCTCATTAACTGGCGAATACCGCGCTCACGTCCGGCTCGAGATAGATTGCCGAAACGACCATCTTCACGCGGTTCGGTGTATTTATCCAGCTTGCTCGGCAGAATAAAGTCGGAGGGGGTATAGATGGCAAGGTTGAGTTCGCTGACACTCACAAAGATGTCATTGAAATCAACTGTCTTGGGCAGGTCAGTGAGGTTTGGCCACAATGATATTGGCTTGAGCCTTTCGGGGAACTTGCCGATGTCGGTTGTGTCGTAATACTGTTCGATATGGCGACGGCTTCGGGCAATCGTTACACTATCAAGCACCTCGAAGAAGTCGAAACTCAGCATTTCAAGCAGAGTCTTGGTGGTTCTATCTTCCGACGGCAACTTTGACCACTTGTTAAAGGCTGCCTGAGCCTGACGGAAAATATCGTCAAGAGAGCTTGTTGTTTTCAGTTTGGAGTCCAACTGAGAGAAATCCCCTTCGTAAGCGAGTGCAAGTTGATTGCGCAGGTCATTGAAGCGGTTGTTGACAGGGGTGGCTGACAACATAAGCACCTTTGTCTTCACGCCTGAGCGTATAACCTTGTTCATCAACTGGAGGTAGCGGTTCTCACGCGGATTCTCGTCATTCTCATCGGTGGTGACTTTGCCGCCGTTGCGGAAGTTGTGGCTTTCGTCGATAACGACAAGGTCATAGTTTCCCCAGTTGATGTGTTCGAGGTCGAGACCATTGCTTTGTCCTGACTGACGCGAGAGGTCGGTATGATAGAGAATATCATATCGCAGACGGTCGGCAACGAGCGGATTGTTTACATAGTTGCTGCGGTAAGTAACCCAGTTGTCGTGCAACTTCTTCGGGCAAAGAACGAGAACAGACTTGTTTCGGTTCTCGTAATACTTGATGACCGAAAGAGCGGTAAAAGTCTTGCCGAGACCCACGGAGTCGGCAAGGATACAGCCGTTATATTTTTCCAACTTGTTGATGATGGCCAAAGCCGCATCGCGTTGGAAATTGTAGAGTTTATTCCAAATGACACTCGACTTGAAGCCGGTGGCTTCATTGGGCAGTACATCTTCCGAAATATCTTCAAGGAACTCGTTGAAGATGTTGTATAGAGTAACAAAGTAGATAAACTCCGGGGAGTTTTCCTTGTAGGCGTTCGTGATGTTGTCAAGAACTTCTTCCGTCACAACCTGCAGCTTTTCATTGTCGTTCCAGACCTGGTCGAAAAGATTCAGATAGAATTGCGACAAAGGCGCATCGGTACGCTGTACGAACTGATAGGCATTATTGCCTCTTTCACAGCCAAGGTCAACTGTCGTGAAGCCCGTTATCGGCATATAATTGGTTTCATCAACATTGATGAAGCCCATCATGTTCTCGTTGGTGCGGTTGGATTTGAAGCAGGCTTTTCGGCGTATCCAGTCGGCGCATTCTTTAGCGACTGCTTTGAGCGAGAGTTCGTTGCGGAGTTTTATCTCAAATTCCGAACCGAACAAGTCGCGTTCACGGTTTAGCCTCGGGATATAGAATTCCCGTCGCTGCTTGTCGGCTTTTTCAGTAATAAAAGAGGGAGATGTGAATATAAAACGCAACTCATCGACATCTTTCAGTTGCTCCTGAAGCTCCTGAAAGGCGTAGATTGAAAAACTCGCGGCGGCAATAGACATACGGCAACCCGATTTGATAGTAGTTATCAAATCATCGCGCAGTGTCTGATTGACATTGTCAATGAGTCGAGGTTGCACTATGGGTCAATCGCTCTCGCAGCCACTGACTCCAAATGGCAAAATAGTTGGTTAATAATAACGAAAAACGGGGAGCCACACCCTGCTCATCCCGCTCTAAGAGGCCTACCACAGCCCATCATAGTAGAACGAGCAATGGTAGAATCACCCCGCGAAGTATGTATATGCAATTATTCCACCCCATTTCAGATTGAAATGAGGTGGAAGTACATAAACGTACCCAAGGGGCATCCACTATTGCTTCATCCTTGACTATGATTTTGAAAGTGGTAGTTTCTTAGAGCCAAGAAATAAAGCGTCAGGTAAACGCCTTTCGTATGTAACGAACCTCCCAATTCTTGCTGCGCAAGCGGCAAGCCGATTTCCCGGTGTTAATCCTCCTCTGAGGCACCACGCATCGCGGGGTTCTATACGGCAAAATTAGCGAAAATTTCTGAGATGGCAATCGAATATGCTCAGAAACATAAGGCTGTGAGATGATTAAATGTGGAAATGCCACCGAAAGCTCATGTAGCTGCCGGTGGCATACAGCACCTCTGGCGCAGTCTGAATTTCATCTGTGATTCTCAACTGCTTCTCCTCCCTGAGTCGGAGGATTTCAGTCTTCACATCCTGCATCTGCGACCTCCTTTTCTTTTTTCGTTGTCCTGCTGTACAAGGTCAAGGGCTTTCTGACGGTATATGACTGTACCTTTGCCCGTCGGAAAAGTCGTTGACTGTTGCCGCCTGTGCCTCTGTCTGACGGCGGTCTTTGAGAGCCTCGGACATAAGAGTTAGAAACTGTGCCCCTGTCATAAGGCCCAGAGGCAGACCTAAAATGCTGGATAACTCCATACGCAAATCAGTTTAAGTTTGACATTCCCTTTAGTCGGATTACTCTGAAAAAAGCATCGGGAAGTGTTCCTCGACAATGCAAAGTTAATACCCTATTTGAGTGGTATCCGAGTGGTGAAATTCAGAAAATTTCGGTCAGAATAAGAAATTATTTAATGGAATTATCTGCTCTGTTTATCAATGGTTTGCGTGGATTACATATCGCCAAAAGATGAGTGGTAGTAAGATTTTTGAGTGGTAAACAGGTGGTAGCATACTACCACTCATAAAGGCTTATGGGTAATTTCATCGTGTCAGACACGAAAAAAGCCCTGCCTAAGCAGAGCCTTAATGATGTGTTTAAGGTCGCATATAGCGACCTTGAAATTATCTTAGTCTTGAAAGAATTTCATTTGGATTTTGTTGCATCTGACTGAAAGCTACAATTTTCTTCCCAAGGTCTTTTATTGAGCCTCCTATGAAATACACAGTATTATCTACAATGAGAAAACGGTCATGCACATTTGTGCAGTTCCAGACTTCTATACGCGGATATTGGGCGTTATGTCTGCGTAGATCATTGCTGATTTGAGAATGGCGCGGGTCTGTATAGATTGTTGCCGATACGCCTTCCTTACGCTTTGTCAGGATTTTCAGTATTCGTCATCCACATAATTATCTATTAGAATTATTCTCGTTGTGGCTTTTCTAATTAAGTCGGAGATAAGCGTGTGAGCGTCAAAAATCTGCCCCTCAAAGAAGAATCCTTCAATAGGCTCAGAGTCCTTGTCATCAAGGCGTGCCAGTACCTCTTCAAATTTTTTATCATGTTCCGAAAGATGGCGATTGACCAATAAGTAATTATGTTCTATGGTTTCAAGCCTTTTGAACATATGAGCATTACTCATCAGAAAACTACGCATTGAAGTAAATGCTCTCATAATCCGGATATTTACCTCGATAGCCGTTTTAGACCGGAGCACGCTGCTTAACATGGCGACACCATTTTCAGTGAAAGCATAAGGCAACTTTCTATTACCGCCCCAACTTGACATCACATTTTGTGATCTTAAACTTGAAGTCACAAATTGTGATATCAAGTTCTGAGATTCATCATTAGTAAGTTGGAACATAGAATCTTTAGGGAACCTCTCAATATTACGCTTAACAGCTTGATTCAACACCATACAATCTGGCTAAATCGCTGTCCAGCATTACTTGCTGTCCGCGAATTACATGAATCAGACTCTCTATCGGCAGCAATGGAGAATTATCGCCACTATTAATAGGTTCGAGTGTATTTTTATTTTCGTTTTCTTTCATTGAGGTTGCCATTCTGACTGCAGAGTTACAGAAAATATTCGGTAAATCAGCGGTTTACAGAGTGATTCGTTGATTTGCTGATGTCATTTTGCTTATACTGTAGCAGGAGGCTTTGGCAAGCTCGTCGAAAGCTTTCGATAAATTCTTCGAGTCTGTCGGTCACGGCGATGCACATCGGCTATTGTTGTTAATGTGAAAATTTGTAATTTTGCACTCCTTATCGCATAGGGAGGTGTGGTTTATAAGGAGGGCTTGACGATTCCGTTTTCTTACGTGAGTCAAGGCTATGACTTATGTATAACAACATAGAGATGAAGATTGATATAAAAGGGCATGCCTCGATGTTCGGGGCCAATGCAATCTGGGGCGTGATGTCGCCGGTTGCCAAGTTTGTGATGATAAGTGGCACGATCACACCTTTGGTAGTGACAAATTTGCGAATTGCAGGAGCCATGGTTCTGTTTTGGCTTGTATCCCTATTCATGAAACCTGAACATATGTCCCCGAAAGATATGGCGAAGCTATTCGGGGCGTCATTGCTCGCGATAGTGTTCAATCAGGGATGCTTCATAATGGGACTTGGAATGACCTCCCCTACAAACGCGTCCATAATCACGACGAGTATGCCGTTATGGGCTATGGTTCTCGCGGCATTCTTCCTGAAGGAACCTATAACAGGAAAGAAAATCATGGGAATCGCGGCCGGCGCGACGGGCGCGGTGCTTCTTGTGCTCGGCGGGAAGCAGGCGGCACAGTATGGGGCAGTCACATCATCGATATGGGGTGATTTGATAGTGATGACTGCCCAATTGAGCTATGCCCTGTATATAGTGCTTTTCAAGGACTTTGTATCCCGTTATTCACTTTTCACCGTTATGAAGTGGATGTTCACGTTTGCGTTCATATGCATAGTGCCTTTTTCCACACCGGCTCTTTCAGACACGAGATGGGAAGCTGTCACCCCTCTGGAATGGGGGGCATTGTCGTTGGTTGTGGTAGGCGCGACATTCGTATGTTATATACTGGTAGTGATCGGGCAGAGGCGGCTTCGTCCCACAGTGGCAGGTATGTACAACTACATCCAGCCTCTTGTGGCGTGCATAGTAGCCATATTATGGGGTATGGACACGTTTGGAGTGACAAAAGCCTTTGCGATACTATTGATATTCATAGGAGTATTCCTTGTGACCATAAGTCGGAGCAGGAAAGAGATGGAGTCGGCCGGAAATCCATGAGATTTTCCGATTGTTGTGGCAGACATAATAAAGGCCGTCCCGCACTTAGGGATGCGGGACGGCGGAAAATATTCAATTAAGCTTGATAAATGGATTGGTGTAGCATGGTTTGCGGGCAATCCGGTTCTGTCAGTCGGTCATGCTGACAAATGAATCGTTGCCTGAATTGGAAGTGGGAGTCACCACAAGTTCGGTGCTGTCCATCGTCACCTGGCTGTCGCGGATAGCCTTGATGCCTGCTGCGTTTGTCTGTCCGTAGGAAGCTGAGAAGTTGCCGCTCAGGGTGTTTCCCTGTAGCACCAGCACATTGTATTTGCCTCCACCGGCCGGAACGGCATACACGGCAGCCATCTCACGCTGGTTGTTGGCTCCGATAATCATGTTGCGCACCGGAAGATTCTCGGTCATCCATACGAACTTGTCGCGGTATTCCTGAACCTTTCCGTCAGCGACGTTCACAGACGCTGTCTTTGCGTTGGAGATAGCGTTGCCCTGACCTACGGCAATCTTGCCAACCGACTGTTCCGACATTCCGGAAAGAGCCGAGAGAGAATTATATGCGTCAGCCAGAGTGGTCTGTGCGTTGCCAGCGAGACAAGAGGCGGCTATTGCTATGATGGAAAGAAATAACTTTTTCATAATCTTTGATTTTTTGTGTGTGGAATGTTTTTGATTTGATCATGCCATGAACGAGTGTGGATGTGGGACACAAGCATGGCAGGAATGAGGGATGATGATGTAAGGTCACTTCTGGGCGTATTCCATTGTAATCACTTCCACCACATCAATCTGCGGAGCCACGGCCATGATAAGGCTGTCGCCTTCCATGCTCACGTCGCAATTGCGTATGGCTTCCACTCCGGCGGCATTGGTCTGTCCGTATGCGGCAACCATCTGTCCCCCTTTCTCACCCACGATAAAAAACACGTTATATACCCCATTGTCTGACGGCTCTGTGAAGGCGCATGCCATCTCTTTCTGGTTGTTGGCGCCAATCAGCATATTGTTGATCGGAAGGCTCTCGTAGGTATAGACAAACTCCTGGCTATAACGCGGAGCCTTGCAGACAACCGACGTGAGGTTGGTTATCACAGCGTCGGGAGTAAGCTGCACGTTGTCAACTTTCTTCTCGGTCATGCCGGGAAGATTCACCAGAGAAGTGTAGGCGTCGTCAAGGGAAATCTGCGCAACTCCGGCCAGGCTTGTGGCTATCACTGCGAGAAGAGTAAGGAATAACTTTTTCATAATCTTTGTTTTTTTAGCATTTGTTATGATTCTAAAACATGAAGTACTCCCGGATGGTTCATCAAACATAAAAAAATATCCGGTTATCCCCTATTTTTAACATTAACAAATGTGTCGTCATGATACCCACCTATTTATAAAAAGAAAAAGTCAAGTCCCCGACAGTGATGTCGGGGACTTGACTGCGTTGTAAATTACATGAATGCGGCTGTCAGAGAGGGGTGGAGGGATACATCGCCTCCCACCATGTGGGGTCATCTTTCAGATAGCGCGCAAACCATGCGAAGATTGTGTCTTGCCATTTAATGCGCTTATCGAAGTCGAGGATATGATGGTCCTGGTCGGCTACCGCCACGAAAGCCGTGGGACGGTTCAGGAGTTTAAGTGCGGTGAACATCTGTATGCTCTCCCCTACCGGCACATTGTTGTCCTTGTCGCCGTGAAGGAACAGCAACGGCGTGTGTATCTTGTCGGCATTGTAGAGAGGGCTCTGTTTCACGAAAAGGTCAGGGTTGCTCCAGGGGTATGATTCAGCCATCGAGACTTCGCTGTAGGAATATCCCCAGTATCCCTCTCCCCAGTAGCTTGTATGGTCGCTTATGCCCGCATGTGAGATTGCCGCCGCGAAGATGTCGGTGACGGTCTGGAGGTATTGGGTCATGAACCCTCCGTATGACGCACCGATACATCCGATTTTCTTATCATCCACATAGGGATGTTGGCGGCAGAACTTTTTCGTGCCTTCGATGATGTCTTGCGCTACCCCCTCACCAGCCGTATTGACGTGGCGCGAAGAGAATTCCTGGCCGAATCCGGTGGCTCCGCTTGGCTGGATTACATACACCACATATCCCTGGGCCGCGTAGGCATTGTGGGGATAGCGGCTTTCGAAGTTGCGGCTCGTGGGGCTGCAGCCTCCGTAATAGTTCACGATGAGGGGATACTTCTTCGAGGGGTCGAAATCCGGCGGCAGATAGAAACGGCCGCAGATGGAGTCGCCACGCGAATTGACGAAATCCCAGGCCTCGCACTTGCCGAGTTGCACGTTTTCGAGACGTTCAGCCTTAGGCCTGTCGATGAGGCGAGATTTCAAAGTCTTTGTGTCGAGGGAATATAGCGAGAGAGGCGACGAGGCGCTTTCTCCATACCATATCATTGTCCGTCCGTTGTCGGCCACCGAGAATCCGCCAACGTTCTCTTCCGGAACGTTGATACGTGTGGTTTTTCCTGAGGCGGGGTCGAGCCTGAACAGGTTTACCTTGTCGCGGTCTTCGGCATTGAAATACACCATCCCGTCGGCACGGCTCCAACTGAACCCGCTCACGGAAGGATTGAAATCCCTTGTGAGGGGACGTATATCCCCGGATGCTATGTCGATGAGGAAAAGCTGGTTGTCAACCATGCTCGGGATGCGTCCCTCCGGGAGATTTTTCCCTATGCCTCCCAATGCTTCGGGCGAACCGGCCACAATCACTTTCCCGGCGTCGGGCGAGAACTTGGCCTGCCCGATGAAACCGTCGCTTACGACGATTGTGTCCACACTCATCGTCTTAATGTCGAGAGAATAAAGCGACATGACGGTGGTGGGTCTCCTGTCGAGGCGGCTTTTTGTTGTCGAGAAAAGAATCTTTCCGGAATCGTCGGAGATGTCGTTGAGATAGACGTTGCAGTTGCCGAATGTCAGCGGGCGCACAACGCCGGAGGCTATGTCGAGCACCGAGATTGAAGATCGGTTACGCCAACCCGGCTGACGGTCTTCCGGTTCAAGCACTTGATACACGCCGGAGTCTTCCTTGCGTCCCTCTTGCGATGAGACGAGTATCACAGATTTCTCATCAGGGGTCACGGTCGGCCACGCGTTGTCGGGCAATACCTGCGCCACGACATTCTCCACACCGGTTGAAGCGTCGATGGCCACGAGTTCACGACCATCCACGTTATCGCGTGTGAAATAATATCTCGACCCGGTAGGGAGCCATCTTATCGGATTGGATGTTTGCGCCACGGATGTCCCGTCAGTCAGTCCCACTACTTTATAGATTTGGGATGAAGCCCCGCCACGCCTGGTAGTTACATATGCGGCAATCATATATTTCCCGTCAGGAGAGATGGAGGCCGATGTGATGCGGGAGCCATGCAACACGTCATCAAGAGTAAACCGCCTCTTGCCGTCTGTCCGGAGCGCGAGTCCCGCATTGCCGTCATTACGCAGTTCCACCTTCAGCGAGTCGCCGCATGAACCCGGGGTGGATATGTAGCGTATGGCTATGTTGTGGGTGGCAGGGCGGAGTGTGAGCTTGTTGCTATCCGTTTTCTTCCCGTCGAGATATACGGCATGGTTGCCGATACCGCTTACGGAGAGTTCCGGAGTGGCATAAGAGGCGTTCTCGAAATTGAACGACAGGATATGCACGGCCGGAGTGGTATGGGAAGGGGCATTTGCTGTCGGGCCTGTCTTTACCGGGACTCCCGGCAGGAGGAGGGTTGACGGCGCGGAAGACAGGGATTCATCGGTGAAAGCTTTCCCGTTGACGTCCAACAAGTCAACCATCACAGGTGTCTGTAATGGGAAAGGTCCGTAGTGGTCGAACGAATCGACTCTCAGGAGATCGGCTGAGGCTCCCAGTCCGCATATGGAAGCCAGGCCGATTGCCATAATTTTCTTCATGATGTGTGAAAAGTCAATAGAATCAAAAATTAGTCTTGAAAATGGATCTGGAGTCGAGGAATCAAGGAAATCGACTACTTTAGTAGCGTGTTGCCGGATTCACATCAACTCTCATGGCAAATATAACACTTTTTGCGCAGGTAATCTCAAAAACGGCTGGATATTTAATCATGCCGGACAGATTATCCGCCCATATCGAGTCGATGCAGAGTGCCATCGACTCTCAATCGTCGAGACTGCAAAGAAACACGGTAACTCGCCCTACAACGCCATTCTCGCCCTTTTCTAGACGGCGACTACATCGGCGTGTCCGCTGAATAGTTACTTTCGCATGCGTAAATAGTCAAAAATGGTGAATTTTTTCCCAATACAGAAATTATGAAACACTGCTTATGGCAAAATTACAGCAAAATATTGAAGATATCCGACAACATTTGCTAGTTTTAAAAAATAGTTTATTACCTTTGAGTCTAAATTAAATCAATTTGAAAATATGGCGCAATTAAATAGAATAAAGCTTGCTCTTGTAGAACAAGGAAAAACTGGCAGATGGCTTGCAGAAGAACTTGGGAAATCTGCGTGTACTGTAAGCAAATGGTGCAGTAATACAGCACAGCCAGATCTAAAGACTTTGGCTTTAATAGCCCAGTGTCTTAATGTCCGTGTTTCAGATTTAATCAATGAGCCGAAAGATCGCTCGATGTAACAACTCTGTTTATCTCTGAAAATCACTTTTGCTCATAAATATCCTACTAATATGAATGTAGATAGAAACTTAAAAAATAACAAAACTGGACTTTTGGCATATTTCAGAAGTCGTGCAAACGAGATTGTGAGTGAATTGGCTCTTCAGTACTCAGCAGCAGATTATAAGAAAAAGGCTTCTGCTCTGAACAAAGCAATTATTCAAAGTCGAGACAATTTATTATCTATTCTTGAAGAAACAGCAAGAGCTCAAAACTGGACAAATAGAGAAGTTCTTGAATGTGTTCTTATGATAACCTATACAAATGATGTTGTTATGCTTGAATCTCGTAATGCTGTTTGGCAGTACGACTATATGGCATTTTCACGTCGAGTAGGTGAATTGTGGGAACCTTTCTGCAAGCTATGTTTTAAACATCCTTCTACTGGAATATCTTCCTTTATTCCACCTCTTTTCTCCGAGGTTAAAGAAAGTCTTACTACCGAGATAGTAACATATATAGACGGATTGACTATCCAAACACATGAGAAAGCGCAACTTAGACGTTATTATGATAAAGTCTGGGGGTTGGTTACGTCAGGTGAAATTCAATTGGAATGTGATTTGCATTTTACCGATGGAACGACCAAGTACATTGTCGATTTCAAAAGCGGATTCGGTTCAAATGAGAAGGGCAATACTAATAGATTGCTTCTTGTAGGAAGTATATATCAGAATATTGAAACAGAGAATTATAAATGTTTAATTTTTGTTCGTTCAACAGAGAATAATCACTATCTAACCACACTCCAAAATTCTGGAGTATGGGAGACCTCATGTGGTTCAGATACATACTCAAAGATTCATCAATTTACAGGCTTTGATATCCATAATTGGATTGAGAACAATATTGATTGGATGAATGATTTTGCTCCTCAAATGAGAGACACTGTAACACGTAACGAACTTCAAAATTATCTTATCTGGTAATCAAATGGATTCAGCATTAACTTACCAAGCTTACTATACAAAATCAGATCCTATTCTCAATTACATGACTGGGATGCTGAATTTTGATCCACATGACGAAATATTGGAACCATGTGGTGGGGATGGCGTGTTCATTGACAAAATCTTGGAACATAATCCAGATGCGCACGTTAATGTATTTGAATTAAATACTTCAGCTGTTATCGGTCTGAAAGAAAAGTATAGCGCCAAGCCGGGTATTTCAGTAAAGGAAACTGATACTTTGCTTGATACAGAAATTATATCTTGCACTCAAAGATACGATAAGATTATAGGAAATCCTCCTTATGGTGCTAGAAATGACGAGAAGAAAAAGAATCTTCTCAACAAATTGTATTCAGACTTATATACAAAAGAGAGTTATACCTTATTCCTTTATGCTTGCACACGTTGCCTAAAGGAAAACGGTGAACTTTGTTTTATTATACCTGATACATTTCTTTCTCTTCATAGACATCTGTCTATTAGAAAGTTTTTGTTAACCAACACGCAAATTAGGGAGTTGGCTTTATTTCCATCTTCTTTCTTTCCTGGTATTAATTTTGGCTATGCGAATCTCTGTATCATTACTCTAAAGAAATCCTCTGAAATTTCTCAGAATATGAATAATGAAATAGTTATTCGAACAAACTTTAAGTCAGTTGAAGAATTGGAGAACAGTAATTGCGGCACCCGAAAAATTATCTCTCAGAAATCTGTTTATGATGGAGTAGGTTCTGCATTCATGTTTAATTCAACAGATAAAGTTGCCAGTCTGATTAACAATGAAGATTTAAAAAAGATTGGAGATATAGCAAGTTGTGTTACAGGATTTTATTCTGGAAATGACAAGAATTACCTTCATCCATTAAATAGTGAGATTAAAAATTCAAAAAAGTATATCTGTGCAAAAATTGAGAATATTCGTAAATCGGACTTGTCTCAGGAAGAAAAAGTTTCAGGTATTACTGAGGACGATTATCTTGTACCCATCGTCAAAGGTGGCAATATTGAGTATGTGAAGCCCAACCATTGGTTTATGGATTGGTCTGCTCAAGCTATTTCTGAATATAAACAAAGCAAAAAGTGTAGGTTTCAAAACTCTGATTTCTATTTTAAAAATGGAATCGGAATACCGATGATACGTTCATCAAAACTTACTGGAGCTTTGATAGAAGAACGTTTATTTGACCAATCTATAGTCGGAGTTTTCCCAAAAGAAGAGAAGTGGATATTCTACCTTTTAGGATTTTTCAACTCTTCTGTATGTACAGAATTGATCAACGCAATCAACCCGTCAACCAATAATTCTGCCAATTATATTAAGAAGATTCCTTTTATTGTACCTTGTGACGAGACAAAGAATAAAGTAGATGCATTGGTTCAGAATATCATTGCCACCTTAAAAAATGGTGACACGAATATTGAAACTGACAAAAAGGAGATTGATGAGATTTTTGCCAATCTGTATTTCAAAAACATAGGAGCAGACAGCAAGAAATCCAGGAATTCTAAGAGAGTAGCAAAACAATTAAATTTCCTAGAGTTGTTCGATCAATATGCAGACAATCCTATCGTTGAAAACTGGATGGTAAATGATAATGCGACAAGTGTTTATGGAGGCAAAATCATTCCTTCCGCTTTAAACATTGATAAGAATTGTTTGATCAGTCTCGTTAAATCAGATAATTTTGAGCATTTTGTCGGACAGTCAGCCAAGATATATTATACTGGTAAGAAGTTTCCAACAACAGTTGCACTAAATAGATTATACTATTTTGTGCCATACCTTAAAGGCAAAGGTATAAGAGACATTTATCTGATTAAAATTGCACGTCTTGGATTCCGTAAAGAAGGAACTCCTGAGGAAAATCAGAATGACTTTAGACTTGTATTCGAGATTGAGTTCATAGGACAACTTTTCAACGATTACAAGTCTGTTGATTTAAAGATCTGGAGGACGTTTACTGATACAACTCTCAATGAATTATTGGACGACCAAGATAGTGAAAAGCATAGTTTGGTTGTATAACAAGAATTGATATTAACTGGCTGATTATAAACGAAAGCTTAAAATCAGCCGGTTTGTTATTTTCCATAACACAGTACAACCATCATCTCTATGCCTCTGCAACAAAAAAAATACCTATAGTGAAGAAAAAGATAATACTGACGAATTAATACATTATCATGAGAAATAACATAATAATATTAGGGGCATTTGCCTATATGTTTGTAGTTGGATCCTGTGGCCCAAGAGGCAAGAGTATAGCGGATTATAGTGACAGTCCCGTATCTGATACATTGTTCATATCAACAGACATCGGGAATTATAGCAGAATAATGAATTATGCAGACACGCTTCATTTCGTGATATTGAAGGAGGATGAGAACACAATGTATTCTGACATAAACCGGGTAATAGATGCTTATGGTAGGTATTTTATACTTGATATGTCTGGTTCCAGAAAGGTAGTGGCTTTTGACTATAATGGCAATCCGCTTACCTCGTATGGAAAGAGAGGAAATGGCCCTGGTGAATTTGTATTTCCATGGGCAATGGATGTGGACTCTAATTTCGTATATGTTCTTGATGTCTCGCAAAGGAAGGTTATTTCATACACACATGACGGCGCGTATGTGTCTGAACGCAAACTGCCTTTTTTCCCAGGCAGTTTCATTGCTCTTGACAACGGGGATTTTCTATTTAATCTTGACCCTAACGACGAATCAGGTTTTCAACTCTGTAAAACCGACTCTCTTATGAATCCTTTGGAATATATGATTCCATATCCGGATAATTGTGTAGGAGGATGGGTGACTAACGATCTATTCAGAAGAAAAGATGAGACCATCACCTACTACCAGTCACCATATGACACCATATATGATTTGAATAAAGCCGGGAACATTGTCGCGCGTCATGCATTGGAATTTGAGGACGGTCCCATTTCGGAAGAAGCAAAATTAGACTATATAAAGGCAGAAGGAGATGGACTTTTGAATAAGGGCATGCAGTTGCTTAATAATCCGGTCTCCCTGCCTAACGGCATAATTGTTTCTGAGATATACCGAGATCTGAAGAAATACACCGTCTTGAATATGGGCACCTCTTTTTCGGGAGGGAAAATATTTGATGACAATGTATCTGCTTTCGACATTATAACGCCTTGTTCTGTTGATAGAAATGGCAATCTTATAAGCTTTATTGACAAGGATATCGCATCGAAATGCAATGACTATCAAATGTTGCCAGACAGCATTAAGTCTGCTTTGGACGAAGGAAATCGGGTATTGATGATTCAGAGTTTTAATCCATGACAGATGTATCTTCTTACATGTAAGAAGCTATGATCTCATAAAAAATTTTGTATAGAATTTAGATTTGCAGTCTATTCGTGTAGCGATTGAATCTCGTCATATTATTATGATGACATAGTTCAATTTCAACAGTTGATTTGAAATATTTGTCAGAAAGTTTTGTATAATATTTTGATACATACATAGTGTCCTTGTAATATTATTAAATTCAGAAATAAGAAAAAACATTTCATATTATGAAATCCTATAATTCGAATTGCTTATTTATAGCAGTTCTTGTTTCGCTGTGTTTTTATATAACAGGGTGTTCCAACAGACAGGATAGAATTGAAGTGGCGGTTCGAAACCTAATTGGGAAGGAATTTGGTGCTGACGCGCTTAAACCTGATTCAACATGTGATTTTACCATTATACGCTATATTGACAATCCTGCATGCACTTCTTGTCAATTAAAATTGGGTCAATGGAGAGTCTTCATGAAAGGATTACAGAAAAGGTCTGAGTCGATTACGAGGCTTTATTTTTTTGTGGATACGGACAATCCTAAGGAAGTGATTAAAATGTTGGACATGTATGGAATGGCAAATAATTGTACAATTGATTCATTGTCAGGTTTAAGGAAACGTCTAAACATTGATGCTGCGTTAGGGAAAGATGTGGTTCTGTTATTAGATTCAACCAATTGTGTCCTTGCCTTAGGTAATCCATGTGAAGATCCATATATTGAAGGACTGTACAATAATATAATATCACATACTCCGGGCTTTATCAGATAATCTCAAAAACGGCTGGATATTTAATCATGCCGGACAGATAATGGCACTGGATCTGCCGTGGCGCCAAGGGATTCATCTCTTGGTGCCTTCTTTTATATCGCTCTCTCTTGGAGGAGAAGTCGGATTTCGAATCATAAGGATGGGGTCATCTGAGAAATGCAGGATACATAATCGACAGATGGCGTCGGGATGAGATTGTTCCATTTTTCCGTAGAATGTATTATTCACATATCTTTGATGGATGTTGGCCACTTTTGGTTATTAAGGATGTCGTTTGCGTCGATTCTAATTATGATTAGGTATGAGCAGAGTGAAGAATACCGAATCATGTGTATTTCGGGGGAAAGACTACGGCAGTAATTTTGCGGAGTCAAAAATAACATCATAGAAATGACCGTCAGACACATCAGGATTACCACCGCATTCGCGGCTCTCGCCATGGCCTTTTCCACAACTCCGGCCACGGCACAGGAACACGCCGACACGGCAGGCTACAGCAAATTCCGCTTCGGAAGCTACGGAGAGGTAGTGGCCTCTTTCAAAGATTACGGAATCAACCGCTTTCTGAAGGAAGGTTCCTCCAAAGAACACCGCAACACGATATCCGTGCCGCGTTTCACACTGGGATTCGACTATAAGTTTACTCCTAAATGGATTCTCGGTGCAGAGATAGAATTCGAGGCCGGAGGCACAGGCACAGCCGTTGAACTTGAGGGGAATGAGAACGGTGAGTATGAGACGGAGATAGAGAAGGGAGGCGAAGTGGCTTTGGAGCAGCTGCATATCACCCGGTTGGTCACTCCCGCTTTCAATGTACGTGCCGGACATATGGTAGTGCCGGTAGGGCTTACTAATGCCCATCATGAGCCAATCAATTTCTTCGGCACTACACGTCCGGAGAGCCAGACAATAATGATGCCCTCCACATGGCATGAGACCGGTCTTGAGGTGTTCGGAACATTCGGCAGGGGATATGCCACCTTCGACTATGAGGCTATGGTGGTGACCGGATTGAACGCCAACGGTTTCGACCGCGACACCTGGGTTGCTTCCGGGAAGCAGGGATTCTTCGAGGCCGACAATTTCACGTCGCCGGGTTATGTGGCACGTATCGACTGGCGTGGTGTGCCGGGACTCCGTACAGGCATCTCTTTCTATTACTGCCGTGACGCGGGTGCAAATTCCGACAAGTCGCAGACATATGCCGGCTACGGACGCATACCGGTGGAGATTTTCACCTGGGACGCGCAATATCGCAACCGCTACCTCACCGCCCGCGCCGACCTGACATATGGACATCTCGGCAACAGCAGCGCCGTTAATTCCCGCAACGGGCGTCTTCCCAACGCCTCTCCCTACAGCCGCCTCACCCCTGTGGCCAAGAATTCACTCAGCTATGGGGCAGAACTCGGATTCAACTTTGGCAATGTGTTCGGAATCGCAGGTTGCCCCACTCTTCTGCCGTTCGCACGGTACGAGTATCTAAATCCGCAGAAGGTGGTAGAGAAACCCTATACCGCCGACAAGCGGCTGGAGGTGAGCAAATGGATTGTGGGTCTCAACTGGTTCGCGTTGCCGAATCTTGTAGTGAAGGCTGACTATTCGATGCGTCAGATCGGCACTTCCAAGGTGTTCGGGAAAGGTGCCTACAACAGCGAGAACGAATTCTCGATTGGAGTAGCGTATATCGGATGGTTCTTCCGCCGTTGATTCCCAAGTCAGATAGGTATAAAAAATAATTAAAACATATCATAATGAAAAAGTTAGAAAAAATTTTTAAGTCCGGTGCCGCTGTCTGTGGTGGAATGTTGATTGCAGCGCTCTCCCTTTCCTCGTGTGGCGACAGCAACGATCCCGATGTTGTCGTAGGCGCTAAAGACATCGATTACACTGCTGAGTATGCCGCAAGCTGGGGCAATTATGCTGTGGCCGTGGCCAATCTTCTCGCTTCCGATTCCCAGTCGCTCTATGATGCCTGGAATGAAAGCTATGAAGGGGGCGAGGCATTCAAGAACACCTTCAAGAGCCACAACAATACCTCCTATGGGAGTGCGTTGAGTTGCGTGGAGGAGATAATCGACGGTTGTTCTGAAATTGCCAACGAGGTTGGCACCGCCAAAATCGGCGACCCTTATCAGCTCTATGCGGCCGGAAGGACAGAGGAGGCCCTTTACGCGGTGGAATCCTGGTATAGCTGGCATTCACGCGATGACTATTCCAACAATATCCTCTCCATCCGCAATTCCTATTACGGTTCGCTCGACAATACCGTATCTCCCAACTCCATGTCCGCGCTTGTGGCTTCCGTAGATGTGGACCTCGACGCGAAGACGAAGGCTGCCATAACGGCCGCATATGACGCTATCCTCGACATTCCCCAGCCTTTCCGCAACAATATACTGTCGTCGGAATCTGCGGCGGCTATGGACGCGTGTGAGGATTTGCAGAAAATCTATGACAATGAGCTGAAACCATTCTTCCAGAATCTTGGAGCCGCTTATGAGACTCAGCTTGACGCCATTGTCACCAACTATGTGGACAATGTGGTGCTTCCTACTTATAAAGACCTGGCAGACAAGAACCACTCGCTTCTGAATGCGGTCAAGGCATTTGCCTCGGCTCCGTCAGACAATACATTCGAGAGCGCATGCAACGCATGGCTTGTGTCTCGCGAACCTTGGGAGAAGAGCGAGGCGTTCCTCTTCGGCCCCGTTGATGCTCTCGGTCTTGACCCCAACATGGACAGCTGGCCACTCGACCAGGATGCCATCGTGAATCATATCATGTCCGGGAATTTCGATGACCTCAACTGGGGCGACGGAGATGATGATGAAAAGGTTGAGGCGGCCCAGAATATCCGTGGTTTCCACACTCTTGAATTCCTGCTCTTCAAGAACGGACAACCCCGTAAGGTGAACTGACACTCTCGGGGAATGCAAGAGTCGCGGCATTCCTGTATTTAAGTATTTTTACAAACAGAATATTTTGAAACTTAAACATATTGCATTGATTGCATTCGTGGCCATCCTCAGCTCTTGTGATGAGGACGGCCTCGATGTGCTTGACGTGGAGGTTCCGGACGGCTATGGATTGTCGGCCGGGACATCTTCCATTTTCATGAATTCGTCGAAAGCCTATGACAGTCCCGCCGACTGGGTGTCCGGGCAGTATTCCACAAGGTTCATCCGTGGCGACAAGCTCTATGACGACATGAGGACAAGCTCCAACGGACTCGGAGGGGGGCTCGGTCCTGTCTATGCCGGGTATTCGTGCGGGAGCTGCCACAGCAACGCCGGACGGACGAAGCCTGCCGGATGGGCCGACAACGGGTCGGGGCCTTACGGGTTCTCTTCGATGCTTGTGTATGTCACCCGCAAGAATGGTGCGTTCTTCCAGGATTACGGGCGTGTCATCCACGACCAGGCTATCTATGGAGTCTCTCCGGAAGGGAAGCTGCATGTGGATTGGGAGTATGAGACATTCTCCTTCCCGGATGGAGAGACGTATGAGCTGGCCAAACCCACCTATACCATCACCGACTGGTATAAGGGCGACATATCGCCCGACGACCTCTTCTGCACTGTCCGCATCCCTCTCAGGCATGTGGGTATGGGCCAGATTATGTCGCTCGACCCTAATGAGATAGAGGCGTTGGCCAGGAAAAGCAACTATCCCGAATATGGAATCTCAGGCCGCTGCAACTATATTTCCGAACGTGGCGTGAGAAGTCTGGGAGTCTCCGGCAACAAGGCACAGCATGCCGACCTTACCGTGGAGCTTGGCTTCTCAAGCGACATGGGAGTCACCAACAGCCGTTATCCCGAAGAGATATGTGAGGGGCAGATACAGATTTCGCAAGGCTCCATGATGGGGCTTCTTTATGACAAGCTTGATATCTCCACCGAAGAGATGGAGAATGTTGACCTATATCTGCAGTCGCTGGGTGTGCCGGCACGCCGTGATGTCAACAATCCGGTGGTGAAGCTTGGTGAACAGAAGTTTTATGAGGCGAAGTGCCATCTGTGTCATGTCACCACGCTCCACACCCGCCCCGGTGGTTCCACGCTGCTCAACGGCACAAGACTGCCGTGGCTTGGCAATCAGACCATACATCCGTATAGCGATTTTCTTCTCCATGACATGGGTTCGGAGATTATGGGTGTCGGACTGAACGACAACTACGTCTCCGGACTCGCGATGGGCAACGAATGGCGTACCACCCCGCTTTGGGGAATCGGTCTGCAGGAGAAGGTGAACGGTCACACATATTTCCTTCACGACGGGCGTGCCCGCAATTTTGTGGAGGCGATAATGTGGCATGGAGGAGAGGGTGAGGCTTCCAAAAATCTTTTCTCAAAAATGTCGAAGACCGACCGCGACGCCCTTGTCCGTTTCCTGGAGTCGCTGTGATTTTCAATCTACAACCCGAAATCAAAATGAAAAAAACATTACTATCTATAGTCGCCTCTCTCCTCTCGCTTTCTGCTGCGGCACAATATGACGCGGATACAGAAAACGGTGTCGTCTCTTTCGCAGGCCGTAAAGGATTCGTGTGGGAGAGTTCCAACAAGAAGTTTGAGTTCAAGCCATACCTGATGGTGCAGACAGCCGTGGATTTCAATTATTATGATTCCGAGGGGCTCGATCCCGCCTATAATCAGGATAACGTCCACAACAGCGGATTCTCAATCCCTTATGCCGTGCTGGGTTTCACCGGGCGTGCATTCGGGTTTATAACATACAACCTCTCGATCAATGCGGCGGCATCCGGGGGAGCGCTTCTGCAGCAGGCTTGGGCCGACATGAGAGTCAGCGATGGCTTCGGAGTGAGAGTCGGCAAATTCAAGACGCCTTTCACTCATGCCACTCTCACCACTCTCGGCGAGACCCTCTTCCCCACCCTTCCGGTGTCGCTTACGGCTCCTGTGATTCTGCCCCATTCCCTGAACGCCGTCACCCCGTCCATGATGACAGGATTTGACCTCGGAGTTGAGTTCCATGGCATGATAAAGGATAAGTGGGGCTATCAGGTGGGGCTTTTCAACGGCACGGGCTCTTCGGTAAATACCGCCACAAAGACCTTCAGCGACGACTGGCATATCCCGTCGCTACTCTACGCCGGGCGATTCACGTTCCAGCCCTATGGCGTTATGCCGGCCACTCAGGGAAATCCCAACCAGCTAAATCTAAATAAGTTGCTCATAGGGGCGTCCGCATCTATAAATGTGGAGAGTGAGAACGAGAGCACCAATGACTTCCGCGCCGGAGTGGAGATGGCCTGGATGCACAACCGCCTCTATCTTGCCGGAGAGGCTTATTATATGCATGTGGGATTCACGAAACGGCAGAAGATACATGAGTCGTTCGACTATATGGGAGGTTATGTGCAGGCCGGATATTTCGTCAGCGACCGTGTGCAGCCGGCTTTGCGCTACGACTTCATGGACCGGAACGGTCTTGACAAGGGCGGTTTCCTCAACATGCCGGCTGTAGGGGTCAACTACTATTTCAAGGGTGTCAATCTGAAGTTGCAGGCCATGTACCGCTATATAGGACGCACGGGTCACAAGACACAGCTCGACCGTGACAACGATGACCTCGGCCTTGCACAGCATAACGGCACGATACAGATTCAATATACATTCTGACCATGATACGTAACTGTGTTTTCATGGCCGCTATGGCTTTGGTGATGGCGGCATGCGATGACGGCAGGATATACGATGGCACGGTGGTGTCTCCCACTGATGACGGACTCACTGTGGCTATGATCGGAGAATTGTCGGGATGTCCGGAATATGAGTGCCAGGCGTCATATTCCGTTGCGCTCGCCGCATTCAGGGATGGGGATGAGTATGCCGTGAGTTCAAAGTCTTTAGGTGACGGGAGCCAGGAGGTGCTCCTTTCCAATATCCCGGCCGACATTGACCGCGTTGAGGTGTGCCTTATCGACAGGCTTCGCAAGCGGGTGGCGACATTCGCCACCCGGGACGTGCAGAACCCCGGGCCCGGTGTGGTGGAGTTCAACGTGGGACAGCTGGATGTGGCCATGTTCCCTGCCATACAGAGGGAAGTGTTCTCAAGCACATGCACACAGTGTCACGGAGCCACCGGTTATGCCGCCGCAGGACTTGACTTGACATCCGGCAAATCTTTCGGTATGCTTGTAGGGATTGAATCTACGGTGGTGGACGGGGAGAAAAGGGTTGTGGCCGGCGATGCGGGGGCTTCCGTGCTCTGGCAGGCAGTGGCCACAGACATGTCGGCCTCCTGGGCCTTCAACCACGCCAACCTTCTTACCGACACCAAGTCGGAATTTATCAAAAACTGGATTAACAACGGAGCGAAATGATTAGGACAAAGATACTCAAAGCCTCCACGGGGAAACGCGAGGCGCATTCAATGATAACGATTGACAATCCGACACTCCCTTTCTTGGAGCAGGTTGAGGAGATTTCAAGGCAGTATGACGAGCTTCTCGCGTCGCTTGGCGATGGGATGACTCCGGTGTTCCGCAGATGGTTCCTCAGCGATGCCGTCAATCAGCAACCGTCGTTGCCCGATGATGGTATGTGTGCCACATCGGTTGTGGAGCAGCCACCCCTCGACCTCACCAAGGTGGCCTTGTGGGTGTGGATGGTAGAGGATGCCGTGGTGACTAAGGAGGCCGACGGACGATATGCCGTTGAGGCATTCGGCCATACCCATATATTCGAGGGAGGTTGCGCGCGCCCCGGCATGGATCCCTACCATGCCATGCTTTTCATGCTGACATCCACGGAAGAGGCCTTGCGAGAGAGGGAGGGGAGCCTTCTCGACAGTTGCGTGCGCACGTGGCTGTTCGTGCAGAATGTGGATGTGGATTATGCTGAGGTGGTGAAGGGGCGCAACCAGGCTTTCGGTGCGTTGGGTCTTACCCCCTCTACACGTTTTATAGCCAGTACCGGTATTGGAGGGCGTCAGGCCGACCGCACTTCGGCTGTGGGGATGGACACATATTCTGTGATAGGGCTGAAGGAGGGACAGATGAGACAGGTGAACGCGCCCGACCATCTGAATCCTACATATGAGTATGGGGTGGCTTTCGAGCGAGCCACAAGCGTGGATTATGATGACCGCAGCCATCTTTTCGTTTCCGGCACCGCGAGCATAGATAATCGCGGCCGTGTGGTGTGGGAGGGCGACATACGCCGTCAGACCGAGAGGATGTGGGAGAATGTGGGCTCGCTCCTCGACTCTGCTTCTTTTGGGTGGGAGGATGTAGGACAGATTATTGTCTATCTGCGCGACCCGGCTGATTATGCGGTTGTGGGCGCGATGTTTGCCGAAAGGTTTCCGGACACTCCGTATGTGATACTTTATGCACCTGTGTGCCGTCCGGGTTGGCTGATAGAGATGGAATGCATGGCGATGAGAGGAAGATGAGGAGAACTGCGATTGCGATATATGCGGGTGTGGCCGTGGCTCTTGCCTCGGCCACATTCATGACTCCGGAGGTGTATGGGTCATGGTGGATGACGGCTCTTTGGGTGGCGTTCGCGGTGGTGCTGGCTGTGGCTGTCACGGTGTCGCGCATGTGGATAAGGCCGGGGCTGTTACTGCTTCACCTCTCTTTTCTCGCCATGCTCGGGGGGGGCGCCCTCACTTGGCTTACACGGGAGAAAGGGAGCGTCAGGATTTCAGAGGGAGAGTGTGTCTCGGCCTTTGTTGACATGCGGGGCGACAGTGTCGCTCTGCCTCATGACATCCGATTGAGGAATTTCGAGATTATATATTATCCGGGAGGGGTGGCTCCGAGAGATTATGTTTCGCATCTTGTAGTGGATGGGCGTGAATGTGAGGTGTCGATGAACCGTATCCTTGACCTTGAGGGCTACCACCTGTCGCAGTCGTCGTTCGATTCATCGGGGGCTACCGTGCTTTCTGTGAGCCATGACCCGTATGGCCGTACCCTCAGTTATGCGGGCTATCTTATGTTCGCTTTGGGGGGACTTCTTCTGCTCCTCTCCCCTTCCTGCCGTTTCAGGATGCTTCTGAAAGGATTTGCAGTCGGGATTATATTTATTACGGCCGTCCCTGATACGTATGCCGGAAAGATAGCCGGGATTCCTATTGAGAGCGCCGACAGTCTCAGGGGGAGGCAGGTAGTGTATGGAGGACGGGTGGTCACATTCAATACACTTGCCCGGGATGTGGTGATGAAGCTGCACGGCAAGCCGTCATACAGAGGTCTGTCTCCGGAGCAGACACTCGTCTCCTTGCGTCTGTATCCGGAGGATTGGAAGAACGAACCGCTCATATACGTGAAGGACAAATCTGTGAGGGAGGCCTTGGGTGTGGCGGGTAATCGGGTGGCTCTTTCCGACCTTTTCGATTCCGAGGGCAACTACCGTGTGGAGGCTCTATATGGCTGTCTTGGTGAAAGGAGCCGTCGCGCCGTGGAGGAACTCGATGAGAAGGTGGGAATCGTCCTGACGCTTTATTCCGGCCAACTTATCGTGAACCCATCGGAATCAGATGTCGCACTTCCTGAATGGCGGGTAAGGCTTGAGCTTGCATATAATGCCGTGCCTTTCACGATGATTATATTCATATCGCTGTTTATATGTTCGTTTGCTTTCCTGATGTCGCGGATATGTGGCGCGTGGTTGCGGGTCGTGGCGAGAGTGGTTCTTTGGTTGGCGTTCCTGATGTCGGCGACCTGTTTCGCCTTGCAGTGGGTGCTTGCCGGAAGAGTTCCGCTGTCCAACATGCCGGAGACCCTTCATTTTGCGGTGATGGTCATGTCGGGAATCACCATTGTAATGTCATGTCGGAATCTACTGCTGAGCGGACTTGGCTCTCTCTTTGCGGGGGCATTGGCGTTGGTGTCACATCTTGTGGCGTCGAACCCTGTGGTGACTCCCTTAATGCCTGTGCTTCACTCTCCATGGCTGTCGCTTCATGTATCGCTCGTGATGACCTCCTATGCCCTGCTGTCGTTTACTTTTATCGCGGCGATTGTGGGTCTTTCCCGCGACGGTGTCGCGGAGAGGATGAGGGATATGTCGTTGTGTATGCTTTATCCGGGTGTCTGGCTTTTGGGTATGGGGATATTCTCCGGAGCGGTGTGGGCAGATGTCAGCTGGGGGCAGTATTGGGCGTGGGACCCGAAAGAGACTTGGGCGCTCATCACGATGATGGTATATGCTGTGCCACTCCACCGTTCGCTTGTGTGGCTTCGCAACCCGCGTCACTATCATATCTACATGGCATTGGCTGTCATGACCATACTCATGACATATTTAGGAGTAAATTATCTTGACTCCATGCACGCCTACAATTGACACATCCTCTCTTATTCAAATCATTTCAAGGCCGTGAGCCTGATCTTAGAGAGATGGTGGATAAAATGTGATATTATGGGAATAATATATTGATATATAGTGTTATAAATATGCGTTGCGAGGTAGTTGACTTCTTGCTTATATAAAATAAGTGACGAATTGACGAAAAAAATCATATGTTATACAACATAATTTAAAAACATTTATTAACTTTGCAGCGTTAATTATTCAGAAAGGTAAAAGAGAGAGGCCGAAGAGTCGGCCAGATGTAAGATTGTTGGTGAGGTCTCTTAGGAGACTTGACCGTGATTACAGGTTTTTAGGTTTTATTAAATTATTATCGTTATGGTTAATCTATTCAAGAAAGCTGCCAAGGCATTTCGCACTGCAAACTATTGTCTTGCACGTACAGAGGTTTACCTCCATGAGGCAAACCGGAAATGAAAAGGCGGCTGGGAAGTGGATACCGTTTCACTTCTACAGGTTGTTATTATCAGTTACGCGTTCCTTGAGAAAGGAGCGTTTTTTTTGCCCTTGCCCAACCATTATTATCCGGATTTATGCGAATCATTGTGCGGAGCCGGCATTCAGGTGGCGAATGTTTGTTAAGAATATCATTTTTTTATATATCTTTATTCAGCCGGTGTAAAAATCCCGGAATTTTTATCTAAATTTGTGGCAGAAAAAAGATTTGAGAATCTGAAATTGAACATATAATTCGTAATATGAAACTTTCGTTATCTAATATCCTGAAATGTGTGGCTGTTGCCGCCGCTGCATTTCCGGTTGGCGCTTCCGCGCAGAATCTGCAGAAAGGAGACTACGGCTATCTTTATTGCCATATGAGCGGCAAGGGGGAGTGGACGGCTTATGCCTTGAGCCGCGACGGCCTTAACTTCCATGACCTCATCGGCGGAAAGCCGGTGTTTGACCCGGCTGAGCATGCCCGCATAGAGGGTGGCACACGAGATGCCTACATAACCCGCAAGCATGACGGCTCCGGATATCTCATGGTCACAACCGACATGAACGTGGGCAAAAGCAAGAAGTGGCATAACTATGGAATCGACCTTCTCCGTAGCGACGACTTGATAAACTGGGAGTCGAAGACCTTCGATTTCCGTAAAGGAGCCGAGATATTCTGTGACCCGGAGTCTCCCGACCCATACAAGGACTATTCCACCATACTGCGCGTGTGGGCTCCTCAGATTTTCTGGAACCCGGAATATGTATGGCCTGACGGCAAGAAGGGCGGTTATATGATTTACTATTCTTTATGGAATCCGGAAGACGGTGAGGAATACGACCGCATGTATTATTCGTATGCCGACGAGACATTCACGAAGCTCACTAAGCCGCGTCTCCTTTTCGATTGGGGCTACGCGACTATTGATGCCGACATCAACTATCTGGACACTGATGGCCTTTATCACATGATGATAAAGAAAGAGGGAGGAACTCCCGGCATATTCACCTCCACGGCCCCTACTCTCCATGGCCCCTGGAGCGAGCCGGACGAGAAGGATTATGTCAATTTCGAGGGGAACAAGAAATGTGAGGGAGTGTCGGCTTTCCAGCTTTTCAACGACCCCACATGGCGTATCGCATACATTGAATATTCCTCAAACCCGAAACATTACCGCATATGTGTGGCCGACGAGAACATGCGCAATTTCCGCGACCCGCAGGATATACGAGGAGTCGAGGCTCCGCAGCACGGCTCGTTTATGCGTCTCACTAAAGAAGAATACGACCGTCTCCAGAAATGGTCAGACTCTCATAAATGATTCCCGGAAACGAAAAGGGATACGACAACATCGGGGGGGATGTCATAAAGCCAATTATGACATCCCCCCCGATGTCGAAGAAAAGAAATCTGGCAGACATCGGCCTATATGTTGCGGAAAACTGAAAAATTATGTAATTTTGTGGGCAAATTGTACTTATCACCGATAAATCATTATGAAGAAGGTATTGCTACTCGGTTCCGGTGCCCTTAAAATCGGGCAGGCGGGCGAATTTGACTATTCAGGTTCACAGGCACTGAAGGCTTTGCGCGAGGAGGGAATCTCCACAGTGCTCATCAACCCAAACATCGCCACCATCCAGACTTCGGAAGGTGTCGCCGACCAGGTTTATTTTCTCCCGATTACCCCGTATTTCGTGGAGGAGGTCATCAAGAAGGAACGTCCCGACGGCATACTGCTTGCTTTCGGCGGTCAGACGGCCCTCAATTGCGGAACGGAGCTATATCTTAACGGAACTCTCGAGAAATATGGCGTGAAGGTGCTCGGCACTTCGGTAGAGGCAATCATGATAACCGAAGACCGAGACCTTTTTGTAAAGAAACTTAACGAAATAGATGTCAAGACTCCGGTTTCGCAGGCGGTTGAGAGCATCGACGCCGCAGTGGAGGTGGCCCATCGCATCGGCTATCCTGTGATGGTACGTTCCGGATACGCGCTCGGCGGACTCGGTTCCGGCATATGCACCAACGACGAGGAATTCCGCACACATTGCGAGAGCGCCCTCGCCTACTCCAAGCAGATTCTCGTTGAGGAGTCGCTGAAAGGATGGAAAGAGATAGAGTTCGAGGTTATACGCGACGCCAACGACCATTGTTTCACGGTGGTGCCGATGGAAAACTTCGACCCGCTCGGAATCCATACGGGAGAGTCAATCGTTGTGGCTCCCATCGTGTCGCTCAGCAAGGAGCAGATTAAGATGCTTGAGGATATCGCCACCAAAGTGGTTCGCCACATCGGGATAGTCGGGGAATGCAACATCCAGTATGCCTTCAATGCTGAGACCAACGACTACCGTATCATCGAGATCAACGCCCGTCTGAGCCGCTCATCCGCCCTTGCCTCCAAGGCTTCGGGTTATCCACTCGCGTTTGTGGCCGCCAAGCTCGCGCTCGGCTATACTCTCGACCAGATTGGCGAGATGGGGACGCCCAACTCCGCATATGTCGCTCCTTCGGTTGACTACATGATTGTGAAGATACCGCGCTGGGACCTCACCAAGTTTGTGGGGGTTGACCGCGAGATAGGCAGCTCGATGAAATCTGTCGGTGAGATAATGTCAATCGGCAAGTCGTTTGAGGAGATTATCCAAAAAGGACTCCGTATGATAGGCCAGGGCATGCATGGATTCGTGGGGAACAACGACCTGCGGTTCGATGATCTCGACAATGTGCTCTCCCACCCCACCGATCTCCGCATCTTCGCCATAGCACAGGCTCTTGAGGAGGGTTATACGGTAGAACGCATTGAGGAACTTACCAAAATCGACAAATGGTTTATCGGACGTCTCGCCAATATTGTGCGCTATAAGGGTGTGCTTGAGGGATATGACAAGATTGAGGACCTTCCTGCCGATGTCATGAAGGAGGCCAAGCGTCTCGGATTTTCCGATTTCCAGATTGCCCGTTTCGTTGAGAATCCCCAGGGTTCGATGGAGGCGGACATGCTCCGTGTGCGCAATCATCGCAAGAGCCTTGAGGTGCTTCCTTGCGTACGTCGTATCAACACGGTGGCTTCTGAATATCCTGAGCTCACCAACTATCTGTATGTCACCTATGGGGCTGAAGAGAACTCCATACGCTATGATATGAACGCCGGCAACAATATCGTTGTGCTTGGCTCCGGGGCATACCGCATCGGCAGCTCCGTGGAGTTTGACTGGTGTTCGGTGAACGCGGCCACCACCTGCCGTCGTCTTGGCTACAAGGCTATAATGATCAACTATAACCCGGAGACGGTCTCAACCGACTACGACATGTGTGACCGTCTCTATTTCGACGAGCTTAGCTTCGAGCGTGTAATGGACATCCTCGACCTTGAGATTCCGCGTGGCGTGATTGTCAGCGTGGGTGGCCAGATTCCGAACAACCTTGCGATGAAGCTCTACCGTCAGCATGTGCCCGTGCTCGGGACCTCTCCGATAAGCATCGACCGTGCTGAGAACCGCCATAAGTTCTCCGCTATGCTCGACCAGCTTGGCATCGACCAGCCCCGTTGGAAGGAGCTTACCACCACAGAGGAAATCGATAGCTTCATATCAGAAGTCGGATTCCCGGTTCTTGTCCGTCCGAGCTATGTGCTTTCTGGAGCGGCCATGAACGTATGCCATGACTATGATGAGCTCCACCGCTTCCTTTCGCAGGCGGCCAAGGTGTCGAAGGAATATCCTGTGGTAGTGTCTGAGTTCCTTCAGAACACAAAGGAGATAGAGTTCGATGCTGTGGCACGCAACGGTGAGATTGTGGAATATGCCATCTCTGAGCATGTTGAGTTTGCCGGAGTGCATTCAGGCGACGCCACACTCGTGTTCCCCGCCCAGAAGATTTATATGGCTACTGCCCGCCGCATCAAGCGAATCAGCGCGAGAATCGCCAAGGAGCTCAACATATCCGGCCCGTTCAACATACAGTTCCTTGCCAAAGACAACTATGTGAAGGTGATAGAGTGTAATCTCCGTGCATCACGTTCTTTCCCGTTTGTCAGCAAGGTGCTGAAGAAAAATTTCATAGAGACAGCCACCCGTATCATGCTTGGAGAGAAAGTGGAGAAGGTTGACACCTCCACATTCGACATCGACTATATCGGAGTCAAGGCTTCGCAGTTCTCGTTTGCACGACTGCACAAGGCAGACCCGGTGCTCGGTGTGGATATGTCCTCAACCGGAGAGGTCGGATGTCTCGGAAAGGATTTCGACGAGGCGCTTCTCAACGCCATGGTGTCTGTGGGACATCATGTCCCTAAGGACGCGGTGCTTGTCAGCTCAGGAGATGTGAGAGGAAAGGTTGACATGCTCGACGCATGCAGGCTGCTTGCAGGGAACGGCTACAAGATATATGCCACGGAAGGCACCGCCGCGTTCCTGAACAATAATGGAGTGGAGGCCGAGGCTGTATGCTGGCCCGATGAGGAGGGAGAGAATGTGCTCGACCTTATCTCAGGACATAAGGTGGATCTCGTAATCAACATCCCCAAGAACCATACCAAGCGTGAGCTCACCAACGGCTACCGCATCCGCCGTTGGGCAATCGACCACAACATCCCCTTGCTCACCAATGCGCGTCTCGCGAGCGCCTTTGTGAAGGCGTTCATCAACAGGCCCGTGGAGAGCATCGGAATCACTCCCTGGAAAGAGTATTGATGCAAGGCGGGTGGTGAGACACCTGTCCAAATCGTTCATAATGTTGCCGGACATGTCATTTCAGATGATGTGTCCGGCTTTTTTATATTATTTGAACGATTCTGACAAATAAAAGCACGATTTGGAAAGGTTGATATTGCGGAATAATGGTTTACTTTGTAATCGTGCGACGTCGGAGGAAGATTTCTCTGCCGCATGATACTTGGAAAACTTTTAACATACGGAACAAACAGTGAAACGTAAGGAGATTATTTGTGCCGCCTATATGGCTGTTGCATTGTGTCCGGCCTCCGGTTATGGCGCGGCTACAGCAGGAAACTTAATCGAGAATGGGAAAGTATGGAGAGATGTGGCGGGAGATACGATCAACGCACATGGCGGAGGTGTGTTGTTTGCCGAAGGGAAGGATGGCTGGACTCCTTCGGAACAGTGGTAAGCCTTGAAAAATTGTTAAAAATGATGGAAAATCATCCAAAAAAGGGGTGATTAAAGTTCATATTCGCTTTATTATTTTCATTCGTCGGCCACCTTTATTATCTTTGCATAATTAATTGGCCCGGCAATAACAACCTAAAGAGAAAAAACCTCAACCCATGAACCTGATTTTAGGAAAAATTTTACTTGGCGGCATGCTGGTCTGCTCGACAGTCTCTATGGCCGCCCCTTCCCCCTCCAAGGCTTCGAAGGAGGCGGGTGAAGTACGGACCATTATTGACAAGGTCAACACCAAATGGCAGAGTAGTCACGCTCCGCAGGCCACCTCATTCTGGCATGTGGCGGCGTATCATACCGGCAACATGGAGGCATACAAGCTTACCGGCAATAAGGAGTATCTCGACTATTCCGTGGCCTGGGCCGAGCACAATGACTGGAAAGGTGCCAAGGGGAACGACCGTAGTAAATGGAAATACAATTACGGGGAGACCGACGACCACGTGCTTTTCGGCGACTGGCAGATATGCTTCCAGACTTATGCCGATCTCTATCATATCCTTCCAGATGACCGTCGCATAAAGAGGGCCCGGGAGGTGATGGAGTATGAGATGTCAACACCGCAGAACGACTATTGGTGGTGGGCCGACGGTCTGTATATGGTGATGCCTGTGATGACTAAGATGAACCGCATCACCGGAAATCCCAAATACCTCGACAAGCTCTACGACTATGTCCTCGTGAGCGACAGCATAATGCTTGATGAGGAGACCGGCCTTTATTTCCGCGACGGTAAGTATGTCTATCCCAAGCATAAGAGCGCGAACGGCGTGAAGGATTTCTGGGCAAGAGGCGACGGCTGGGTGCTCGCGGGACTCGCCAAAGTGCTTGCCGACCTGCCGAAAGACTACAGGCATCGTGACTTTTTCGAGAATAAGTATGTGAAGCTCGCCGACGCTGTCGTGGCATCCCAGCAGCCGGAAGGATACTGGACACGTTCTATGCTTGATCCGGAACATGCCCCGGGTCCGGAGACAAGCGGCACCGCATTCTTCACCTATGGACTGTTGTGGGGAATCAATAACGGGTATCTCAACGACCCGAAATATCTTGCCTCGGCACAGAAAGGATGGAACTATCTGCGCGGCAAGGCTTTGCAGAAGGACGGCAGCGTGGGTTACGTGCAGCCGATTGGTGAGAAGGCGATTCCCGGACAGGTGGTGGACGCTAAGTCAACGAGTGATTTCGGCGTCGGTGCGTTCTTGCTCGCGGCCTGCGAATATGTCAGGATGCTTGAGAAGGAGGAGAATGCAGACCGTAACTATTGGTCTGACCTCGCCTATAAGATGGCTTATCCGGTGTTGAGCAACATGGCAGAAGGCAACCTTCAGAAAAACATGCTTGTAGAGGTGAGTCCCAACTGGGATGGCCGCGACAAGAAAGTGACATATATGGAGACTTTCGGAAGGCTTATGGCCGGAATCGCTCCGTGGCTCTCACTTCCCGACGACGGTACCGTTGAGGGGAAACGCAGGGCTGAACTCCGTGGCCTGGCTCTTAAGAGCTATGCTAATGCCGTTGATCCCGAAAGCCCCGACTATCTGCTTTGGCAGGGTCAGGGTCAGGCTCTCGTGGATGCCGCGTATGTGGCGGAAAGCTTCATCAGAGGCTATGAGTCGTTGTGGATGCCTCTTGACGAAACCACAAAGCAGAGATATATCAAGGAGTTTCAGGGGCTACGAAATGTTGATCCCCCTTATACCAACTGGGTGCTTTTCTCATCAACCATAGAGAGTTTCCTGGCAAAGGTGGGTGCGTCTTACGACCAGTACCGTGTGAATTCCGCCATACGGAAAACCGAGGAATGGTACACCGGCGACGGATGGTATGCCGACGGTCCTGAGTTCGCGTTCGACTATTACAGTAGCTATGTGTTTCATCCTATGTATCTTGAGACACTCTCGAATATGAAGGATGCCGGAGCAAGAACCCGTATCCACTATCCTCGTTATTACGAGCGCGCGCTGAAGCGTACTCAGAAGTATGCCATAGTGCTCGAACGTCTCATCTCACCCGAAGGCACCTTCCCGGTGTTCGGACGTTCCATCCCCTACCGTATGGCCACCATGCAGCCTCTCGCCCTGATGGCCTGGTATGAGAAACTTCCTGCCGGAGTCACCAACGGACAGGTGCGAGCCGCCCTCACATCGGTGATGCGCAGGATGTTCGACGGAAAAGAGAATTTCAACGAAGGAGGATTCCTGACAATCGGATTCTCAGGGCGTCAGCCAAATGTGGCCGACTGGTACACCAACAATGGCTCCCTCTACATGACCACCCTCGCATTCATGCCCCTTGGACTTCCTGCCACGCATCCTTTCTGGAGCGATGCGGCACAGCCTTGGACATCGAAGAAGGCATGGGACGGCGACCCGTTCCCCAAGGACCATCATTGGAGCGACGACACCCGTCATATCAAAGATCTTTTTTAGGTGTCATCCCACTGCCATGGCGGCGTGTCAGAGCGGCTTGAGGCGACGGATGATTTCCTGTAATGATAATATATAAAAAACAACCTAATATTTTACGACATGGAAAATATGTTTTCCCTTGAAGGGAAAGTGGCTCTTGTCACAGGTGCCGCTTACGGAATCGGCCTCGCTATGGCCAAGGCTCTTGCGAAGGCAGGCGCGAAGATTGTGTTCAACTGCTCACGACAGGAGACTGTTGACCGTGGTCTGGCCGCTTACAAGGAACTCGGCATCGACGCCAAGGGCTATCTCTGCGACGTGACTGACGAAGCCGCCGTGAAGGCTATGGTGGCCGATATCGAGCAGACTGTGGGAACAATCGACATCCTCGTCAACAACGCCGGCATTATCAAGCGCATACCCATGGAGGAGATGGGTGTGGAAGATTTCCGCAGGGTCATCGATATCGACCTTATCGGCCCGTTTATCTGTGCCAAGGCAGTTATTCCCGGTATGATTAAGAAGGGAGCCGGAAAGATTATCAACATCTGCTCAATGATGAGTGAGCTTGGCCGTGAGACAGTTTCCGCATATGCGGCAGCCAAGGGCGGCCTCAAGATGCTCACCCGCAATATCTGCTCTGAGTATGGCGAATACAACATCCAGTGCAATGGCATCGGCCCCGGTTATATAGCCACCGAGCAGACAGCGCCCCTCCGCGAGCGTCAGGCCGACGGCAGCCGTCATCCTTTCGACTCATTTATCATCGCCAAGACTCCCGCCGCACGCTGGGGCAATCCGGAAGACCTCGAGGGTCCCGCCGTGTTCCTGGCTTCCAAGGCGAGCGACTTTGTGAACGGTCATGTGCTTTATGTAGATGGCGGTATCCTGGCTTATATCGGCAAACAACCCAAATAAAACAGTTTCCGATAGATGCGTAAGGCAATATTGTCCACAGTTCTCGCGTGTGCTTTCGCGGCACACGCGCAGACTGTGGAAATTTCTGTATCAAACCCTGCCACATTCTCCCGCGACAACGAGATTGTGGAGGTTGACGAGACTGCCGTCAAGAGCCGTCTCGGCTCCCGCTCTTTCGTGCTTCGCGACAATAAGGGTAATGAGATAGCCTGGCAGGCCACACATGACGGTAAAATCATATTTCCGGTGACCCTCTCTCCTGGAGAGACAGTGGTGTATGTGGCAGAGGCCGGCGAGGCGTCGCCGGTGTCCCCGCTTGTCTATGGCCGTCTTTTCAAGGAGCGTGCCGACGACATGACCTGGGAGAATGACCATGCGGCCTATCGGGCCTATGGCCCGGCCCTTCAGAAAAACGGGGAGCGCGGTTTCGGCTACGATATCTGGACGAAGTCTGTGGCTGAGCCTGTGATTGAGAAGCGTTATCTGCTCAACAACCGCAAGGGTATCTCGTTCCATAAAGACCATGGCGAGGGTATGGATGTCTATACAGTCGGCCCCACATTGGGAGGGGGAACGGCCGCTTTGCTTGATGCTGACGGTTCGATTCTTTATCCCTGGAGTTTTTCCGACTACCTGATTCTCGACAACGGCCCTTTGCGTTTCAAGGTGATGCTCATATATCCCCCCAATACGGCGGAGAAGGGCATACCGGCCACGGAGACAAGGGTGATTACTCTTGATGCCGGAGACTGGCTCAACCGTACAGATGTGACCTACCACGGACTTCCGGAACCCCGTGACATAGTGGCCGGACAGGTAGTGCATCGACAGAATCCCGAGGGTTATGTGCTTGACCCGGAGAATGGAGTGACGGCTTATGCCGACCTCACGGAGAATGCGGAAGCCGGTAACGGCACCATCTTTGTGGGCACTGTAGCCGTGTCGGATGCTACTCCCGTCTATCTGCCTTTGCAGAAGGCTGTGGGCGATGCCGTGGGACACGCCGTCCTCAAGGGGACAGTGGAAAACGGACAGCCGTTCACATATTACTGGGGTTCGGGTTGGAGCAAGGGAGGAATGGAGAATATCGGCAAATGGACTGAGACCCTCCGCCACAAACGACGTTGCCTGCTCAATCCGATTACTGTCGCGGTGTCGGAGAAACCGTGAAACAATATGATTCATCAATGGCAGTCCATAATGCGTTATGTATTGCCGCTTAAATAATAACCATTAATTGTCCCTAACCGTGGAACAAGTATTTTCATATATAATCGGACTTGGCGCCGCCGTCATGATGCCTGTGATATTCACCATACTCGGTGTCTGCATAGGAATTAAGTTTGGCGATGCGTTCAAGTCAGGTCTTAAGGTTGGTGTCGGTTTCATCGGCCTTTCAATAGTGACCGCACTTCTTACGTCGGCGCTCGGTCCGGCATTGAACACTGTCGTGGAAATCTATGACCTCCAGCTCAAGGTGTTCGACATGGGATGGCCTTCCGCCGCCGCCGTGGCCTATAACACAGCGGTCGGAGCGTTCATCATCCCTGTATGTCTCGGAGTCAATCTTCTGATGCTCATCACCAAGACAACGCGCACTGTCAATATCGACCTCTGGAACTATTGGCATTTCGCCTTTATCGGGGCGGTGGTATTCTTTGCGAGCGATTCTCTCGCGTGGGGCTTTTTCGCCGCTATTATCTGCTATATAATCACACTTGTGATTGCAGACATGACTGCCCGCAAGTTCCAGACATTCTATAAGGATATGGATGGAATCTCTGTGCCTCAGCCATTCTGCGCGGGTTTTGTGCCTTTCGCGATTGGAATAAACTGGGTGCTCGACAAGATTCCCGGAATGAACAAGCTTGAAATCGACGCGGAAGGCCTGAAGAAGAAATTCGGACTCCTCGGCGAGCCCCTTTTCCTTGGAGTTGTAGTGGGTGTCGGAATCGGGTGTCTCACATGCCGCTCCTGGGCTGAAATAATCGACAAGATTCCTTATATCCTTGGCCTTGGCATAAAGATGGGAGCCGTGATGGAACTTATCCCCCGTGTGACAGTCCTCTTCATCGAGGGTCTTAAGCCAATCAGCGAGGCAACACGCCAACTCATAGCCCGCAAGTTCAAAGGTGCCGACGGCCTCAATATCGGTATGACCCCCGCGCTTGTCATCGGCCATCCCACCACCCTCGTGGTGTCGATTCTCCTGATTCCTGTCACCCTGGTTCTCGCGGTGGTTCTTCCTGGCAACCAGTTCCTTCCGTTGGCTTCACTCGCCGGCATGTTCTATCTTTTCCCCCTTGTGTTGCCTTACACCAAGGGTAATGTGGTGAAGACATTTATCGTAGGTCTCGTGATACTCACAATCGGGCTTTACTTCGTCACCAATCTTGCTCCGGCTTTCACACTCGCGGCGAAAGACGTGTTTGAGGCTACGGGCGACTCCGCTGTGGCTATCCCGGCAGGCTTCGAAGGTGGAGCCCTCGACTTCGCTTCAAGTCCTCTGGCATGGATTATCTATCAGTGTTCAATTTCATTGAAGTGGATTGGCGCCGGACTACTTGTGGCAATAACTCTCGGAATGGCTATCTGGAACAAGGTCCTTATTGCCCGCAACCAGAAAGCCATGGAGGCGGCAGGCTCCGACAAGCTTCAGAGAACCGAGTGAAATCATCATCAGGGATTGCCCCAAGACGACGGCTTGTCGCGGGGCAATGCCTTGTTATACAGCGTAACCAATAACAACTACAATTACTGAATATGAAAAAATTTCTTTTCGTTTCCTGCCTTGCGCTTGCCGCTCTCGCAGGAAATGCGCAGACAAGCTATCAGGTGGTGCATGCATGTCATCCCGATGACGTAAAACATTACGATACAGAACAGCTTCGTTCCCACTTCCTTATGCCGAAGGTGATGGAGGCTGACAAAATCAATCTCACCTACACCATGTATGACCGTCTGGTGTATGGCGGCGTGATGCCGGTCAACAAGACTGTGGAACTTGAGACAATCGATCCTCTGAAGGCTGAGTATTTCCTCGCCCGTCGTGAGCTTGGTGTGATCAACACTGGCGAAGGCGCCGGAATCGTGAATGTGGATGGCAAGGATTATGAGCTTAACTTCAAGGATGCTCTCTATGTGGGCCAGGGAAACAAGAAAGTGACTTTCCGTAGCAAAGACCCCAAGAATCCAGCGAAGTTCTATATAAACTCTACCCGTGCCCACAAGCATTACAAGACCCAGCTTATCACAATCGATGGCCGCAAGGGCACAATAAAGGCCAACAGCTTCGCCGCCGGTTCTCTCGCGGAGAGCAACGACCGTGTAATCAACCAGCTTATCGTCAATAATGTGCTTGAGGAAGGTCCCTGTGAGCTCCAGATGGGTCTTACCGAACTCAAGACCGGAAGCGTGTGGAACACTATGCCCGCGCATACCCACGACCGCCGTGTGGAGGCATACTATTATTTCAATGTTCCCGAAGGCAACCGTATTTGCCATATCATGGGTGAACCACAGGAGAACCGCCTCATATGGATGAACAACGAGCAGGCGGTAATCTCTCCGGAATGGAGCATACATTGTGCCGCCGGTACAAGCAACTACATGTTTGTATGGGGCATGGGTGGCGAGAATCTCGACTATACCGACATGGACAAAATCCCTTATTCCGAGATGAAATGATGTCCGCCTGAATTGAGACTGACATTTATGGATCTGGTTCAATGTTATCGTTCTCGAACGATAACATTGAACCGGATTCTTTTTTTGTGGATGTTTCCGGTGAAGCTTCTTGAATGATGGATGTCCAGACTTTGTGACCGCGCTTGCTTGTTTCATGGCTTATTGCTAAATTTGCAATTGAAAGACTTATGGAATCACACTTTACAGCGAAAGGACGGTTCGCTCCGTCACCCACAGGACGCATGCATCTTGGCAATGTGTTCTCGGCTCTCATATCCTGGCTTTCCGCCAAAAAGGACGGCGGGAAGTGGGTTTTGCGCATAGAAGACCTCGACCCGCAGAGGTCGAGGCGTGAGCATGCCTTGTGGATTGAGGATGACCTGCGGTGGCTCGGCCTCGACTGGGATGAGGGAGGGCTCTCCGGACTCGGGGATAATGGCCCATACAGCCAGAGCCTGCGTGCCGGTTTTTATGAGGAAGCCCTGGGAAGACTTGAGGATTCTGGTCTCACTTATCCTTGTTATTGCACGCGAGCCGATATAATGGCAACTCAGGCGCCTCATGAGAGCGACGGAAGAGTGGTGTATTCCGGCGCCTGCCGCCCTGTCCGGCTCGGTGGAAAAGAGGATAATGGAAATGACGGCCTCGGGGAGCGCAGGCTCCGTGCCACAAGATTGTTCGTGCCTGACGAGGAGATACACTTCGACGACCGTCTCTATGGCCTCCAGACTGTCAATCTCGCCTCGCATTGCGGGGATTTCATACTGCGCCGCGCCGACGGAGCGTGGGCCTATCAGCTGGCTGTGGTGGTTGATGATGCTTTGATGGGGATAACGGAAGTGGTGAGAGGGAGCGACCTGCTTCTCTCGTCGGGACAGCAGATATATCTCTATAGGCTCCTGGGCTATCCTGTGCCGCAGTTCTCCCATGTCCCGTTGCTTTGCAACGGAGCAGGACAACGCCTTTCGAAGCGCGACAGTTCCTTGAGTATGGAGTCGCTCAGGAAAGAGTATTCACCGTCCCATCTTGTCGGTTTGCTCGCATATTTCGCCGGGATACTTCCGGAGCCATTCCCGATAAGCGCGTCGGGGCTCCTCCCCCTCTTCTCATGGAGTGCCATCCACCGCTCTCCGACACTGACAGTAGGTACAACCTGAATAACCATATCCGGGGTGCGGACCCCGATAAAAACGGATATCATGATGATTAAAACCAAGACACTCCTGCTTTCGCTTGCCATGACGGCATCGCTGACTACGCAGGCCCAGTCACTCCTCTACCCCAACGAATTCAATCTATCGGAGGTCACTCTCCTTGAGAGCCCTTTCCTCCATGCCCGTGATTTGAACGTGAAGACCCTTCTCGCCTACGATGTTGACCGTCTTCTCGCCCCATATCTGAAATCGGCGGGACTGGAGCCTAAAGGGGAGAGTTTCAGCAATTGGGACGGCCTTGACGGCCATGTGGGAGGACATTACCTTTCAGCCCTCGCAATCCATTATGCCGCCACCGGCGATAAGGCTCTGAAGGATAGGATGGATTACATGCTGTCGCAACTGTCGATGTGTGCCGTGGCGCGAGGCGATGGCTACGTGGGCGGTGTCCCGGACAGCGCCCCCCTGTGGGAAGCTCTGAAGGGTGGAGACCCAAAGAAAGTGTGGAGCTACTGGGTTCCATGGTATAATATCCACAAGATTTATGCCGGTTTACGTGACGCATGGCTTTACGGCGGTTCTGAAGTGGGAAAGAACCTGTTCCTCGGGATATGCGACTGGGGCATTGATGTCACTTCTAATCTGACTGACAGCGCCATGGAGCAGATGCTCGACTGTGAGTTCGGCGGTATGGACGAGGTGTATGCGGACGCGTATGCCATTACGGGCGACAGTAAATATCTCAAGGCGGCGAAGAGATTCACTCATCATCAGCTTTTCGACGGGATGTTGGCCGGAATTGATAATCTTGACAACAGACATGCCAACACACAGGTGCCAAAGGTGGTGGGGTATCAACGCATAGCCGAACTATCAGGCGATAAGGACTACGAGAAGGCCGCCGAGTTTTTCTGGCATACTGTAGTGGATAACCGTTCCCTCTCCATCGGGGGCAACAGCCGGCGTGAGCATTTCGCCTCGAAGGCTGACGCCAAGAGCTATGTCGATGACCGCGAGGGGCCGGAGTCGTGCAACACCAATAATATGCTGAAACTTACGGAGGGTCTTTTCAGAATGAATCCCGACGCGAGATATGCCGATTTCTATGAACGCGCCCTCTACAACCATATTCTCTCGACACAGCATCCGGAACATGGAGGCTACGTCTATTTCACCTCTGCCCGGCCAGGTCACTACAGGGTATATTCACAGCCCAACAGCGCGATGTGGTGTTGTGTGGGCACCGGGATGGAGAACCACGGAAAATACGGACAGTTCATCTATACCCATTCATCAGATTCATTGTGGGTCAATCTCTTCATACCGTCATCAGTGGATTGGGCCGCGAAAGGGGTAAGACTGACTCAGACAACCCGGTTCCCTGAGAATGGCAATGTCCGGCTTACCGTCGGATGCGACAGTGTCAGCGAGTTTAATATGATGTTGCGTCATCCCGGATGGTGTGGCGCCATGTCGGTGAAGGTTAATGGAAAGAAGGTGACGGAAAAGTCCACACCCTCCTCCTATCTGTCATTGCGTAGGAAGTGGAAAGACGGAGATGTCATAGAAATAGATATGCCTATGAGGGTCACAATCGAGGAACTGAACTATCTACCCGATTATGTGAGCATTATGCGCGGCCCGATTGTGATGGCGGCACGTCTTGACAGCGACGCTCCCCTCACGGGGCTTATCGCCGATGATTCCAGATGGGGCCATATCGCCCACGGCCCGTTACTGTCGGTTTTTGACACCCCATTGCTAATCGGCAGTCGTTCCGAACTCTTGAAGAAGCTCAACAGGATGCGTCCTGCGGGAGAGGGTATGAAGTTTGTGGTACCCGGTCTTTTCGATGGAAAATACAGCGGACTCACGCTTGAGCCATTCTATGGCATACATGATTCACGCTACATGATGTATTGGCTGTCGATGACACCGTCGCGTTATGCGCGATATAAGGAGGAGGCACGCCGTGATGAGGAGATGCGTCTTGCGCTCGACCGCCGCACTGTGGATGCTGTCAACACCGGGGAACAACAGCCGGAGGCTGACCATTTCATGGAGTCGCGCTCTTCAACGAGCGGCAACTTCAACGGAGAACCCTGGCGCGACGCTTCCAACGGCGGTTATTTCTCATACAAGATGAGGACTGATGGCCGTGACGACCTGACGCTGCGTGTGAGGTACTGGGGGAATGAAACAGGAAAGCGTGCTTTCAATATACTCGTCGACGACAAGGTGCTTTCTTCCGAGGACATATCCGGGAAATGGAATAAGGACGGTTTTGTGGATGCCGAGTATCAGATTCCTTCACATTATCTGACCGGTAAGGAGTCAGTTTCTGTCAAGTTTGCCTGCGATAAAGGGCAGACAGCCGGAGGGGTCTTCTTTGTGAGACTCATGAAGCCGGAGGCTCTTGACTGAGCCTCCCTGTGTCGGCTTCTGATACGGACTTTGGGCATGGCGTGGAAAGAAGTCATTCGGCGTTTATTCCATGAACAAATCATATGGTTTCAGCGTATTATCTTCAGATATTGAAGTTCACGCGACTTCAGGAATATAATCTTAATTATACGTTTTATGAAGAAGTACAATTTTGAGGAGGAGCTTCCTCATCTGATTCCCCATTTCGTGCATGTGGCTATGGGAGCCGCGCTCATTGTCCTGTCGGCTGAGATTCTCAAGAAAATCTGCAAGGTTCATAAAGGACTGAAGGAAATAAAGGAGGGCCATGAGGAGGTGGCTCAAGGACGTCGGGAAGTTCTCGGTATAGAGAAGAAGTGACAAGACATCCCGTATATAAATGCGGCCCGGAAGATTCCGGGCCGCATTTATATACGGGATTGTCCTGTCATTGGTTGAGAATCTGGTTCACTCTTGCCTGCACTGCCGCGTAGTCAGCCCCTAAGGCCTTCATACGTCCGGGATTGTTGCCGAACTCGCCGTGGAGCACACCCATAGCCTCGCGTTCTATGCGGTCGTCATAGCCCGCGTCATTAGGCTGTCGATTCTGAGAGGAAGTGGGAAGGGAAGAGGGCATTGTCACTTTACTGCCGGCGTTCACATCCGGTGCGGTCACGGCCGGAGGGTCGATATACACGAATGCCAATAAGGCTGCGGGAACCTCCTTTCTCGCCTTCAGCCCCTTCACATATTTCCCGAGATAGAGGTTCGACGGTTTGTATCGTGACTCAATGGCATATCTGTCGCCATGCGATGACAGGGGTGCGTTGTCGCGGCTCACGAGCCATGCCGCGAGGATACACAGTCCGAATACTCCGAATATACTGAGCAGCCACGCCGCTCCCCGTATCCGGTTGTGTCTGGAATTCTCTTGATGGTTGAAATCAGAAGTTTTCATAATCTTTTTGTTTTGAAAGGTAAATGTTTCTCTATAGTATGCTGAGATTAATGGTAGCGGAATCCTCCGCGATAGTGGTAATAATTCTTGACTGGAATCATTTTGACATATAAACAAACGAAACGTGGGATTTCTTCGCTAATTAGAGTTTTTTAATGCAGTGCCGGAGACGCCCCCTTTTGAGAAAAGGGGGCGTCTCCGGCACTGCATTGGGAAATTACGGCATTCAAGGATAGCCGTATATTGTCATTCCATTTTCC
>JAIDXM010000053.1 GCA_029058745.1 Muribaculaceae bacterium | reverse complement strand
GCTCATGGTCGCTGCGGTTGTGATTTCCCTACGCAAACTAACTTCCGTTAACAATCGTTTTTAAACAACCTCTTAATCTGCTATTTCAAATTTAGGACGATTTTCTCAAATCCCACAATAAACTCGTCTATCGAGACGTTATAATACAATTTTATAACTTGAACCTTTTTTGACATAGCACTGGCTTCTTTTATAGAATCCAATTAATTACTTAGAGATATGGATGTTAACTATTATACCAATATCTATGGAGATTTCAATGAAATTGATCTTCCCGAAACGCATCGGGCATATTTTGATGCATCTTGCCATGAATACTCCCAGTGCCCGACTGAGAAAAAACTTCTTGACCTTGCGTATGTAATCACTCATGGCTTCGATGTAAAATCAGCTGTTAAGGATATCCTTTCCACACATAGTCATGTCAGCGAATCTGCAATTCATCACGCCATTCTGGATTTGCTCGCCGCCGTGAACCATGTAGTCGTTCCTTCTGTAGATAGAGGGAATGGCCTGGATGTAGATATAGATATTTTCATTGAAGATTTGCTAAGGAGATACCGTTTGCCGTTAGATGGTTCCATACCCCATTATCTTGCAGATGATTTTCGCTATGTTTCAGACATGGATGTATTCAAGTCAAACGGTTGGGAGTTGGCCTCAAAAGACATCAATAACTACCAGATGTTCAAAGACGATGATTTCGTATTCTATCCCGGTGATGCTGAAGTTCTTCAAAAATATCATCAGGCAAATTTAGATTCCGGTAATATAGGCCAGATATTTCCTGTCGGACCGATTCCCGAGCCTTGGTATGGCAATCCGATGACTGCAAAAATTATCATCTTGGGTGACATGCCTGAGTATGACGACTTCATTGCAAGATGTGCAAATATGGTGCTTTCTCTCGAACCGAGGTTAATGGAAGAGGTTCAAGAAATGATCAGGAATTGGTTTTCCTTATCAGGGTATGGTATGTACAATGATTATGGATTTGGCCGTTGTCGAGATTTGTGTGTAGGCGATGCCTATAATTCAGTCACATATCGACATTGGGTACAAGAAATCAGAAAACTCGCTTCTGAAATACTAATTGATGACCAGCTTCTATTGGATCAAGCCTGTGTGATAAATGCAAATGCGTATTATTCTGTCGGAGGCAGTGACGCTCTGGCCGCCGGACTTCTTCCCTCACAGTATTATCTAAGAATCTTAGTAAATTATCTGGTCAACAACAGGACAGAGAAACCAATCTTCATCATTCCATCTTCACGGCTTCACAAAATCTGGAAGAGGATTCTTGGATATTGGATTGAAAATGAAGTCATGCTAACTTCTGACAAGATTATAATCACCGCACCTAATAGCAAGATGAGCCTTTCCTCTTCAGCATTAGGTGTAAGAAATATTAACAAGATAAAAAATCTAATTCAAAATGGAATATGACAATATTATATGTGTCTCAGGAAAGATAGACGGGTGCAAATGCAGATTCATTCTGCGGAAAGAGGGTGATAAGCCTCTGATTTTAATCGGCCTTAATCCAAGTACGGCTGATGAAACTACACCAGATGCAACTATACGCAAGATAATTGGTTTTATTGACGCATGGAAGAAGGACAGCCATCATGGCTACGACAGCTTCATTATGCTTAATCTCTATCCTCTGATCGAAACTTTTCCTGATGAGCTGTCTAAGAATCCAGGAAACAAAAACCTTCACAAAAGAAATTTGGAGAAAATCACGTCTGTTCTTAAAGAATATCCGCAAGGAGATGTTTTGCTCTGCTATGGTGATTCCATAGATAAGGTAAGCTGGCTTAAGGAATTTAGGGATGATATTCTAAATATGATAAAGACATTCCCGGAGATTCGTCTTTTCCAATTAGGTGATCCTACAATTTCGGGGAATCCACGTCACCCAAGTAGACTCTCCTACAGTGTAAAGTTGAGACCTTTTGCATCGGAAAATCTCGCATCTACGGCTGCTTTCTCAGAATAGTGGTTATGGTGACTTTATGTATTTTGGGAGCTTGGATCTGCCATTATAGAAAGTTTGCTTGTGTATAAAATGTTATTATTCAAAATCTGAATTATTATGAGTCCGGAAGAAATAATCAAGGAGAAGTCCTCATATCCCACTTAGAACAAATAAAGATTACAGATCCCGAAGAATACAGAAAAATAACTGAACAAATTATTCTTTGGGAAAGGTCGGTCACGGATGGCACACCCACATCTTTCATCATTCTTCCGCGATATATCGGTTCCTCAAACGCAACAAAGCCTTGATAATTCTGATTACCAAGATTTTGAATGCTTATGAATATTGTTTAAGTGGTCCCACTTGGACAGCGGAGCCAAAAATTAAGTATCGTGTTAATCAGACATTTAATCCGAGAGCGTTCAAGGAGCGTTCCCTATCTCTACTCCTACAGATTTGCGGGATATTCTTTGCTTTGGCATCGCGAACCGGCTTTCGGCCGACATTCGCTAAGAATATACCCGCGAATTTCATTTCAAAGTTCTTACGCTATGTGGGACATGACTGAGAGTAAAATTGCTGATTTTTCGTCGATTATACAACACTTATGTGTTAAAAATACTTATCAAATTATGACAGTTATCCCTTTTAAGGGAGTTTCCAATGCCCGGTTTTAGGATGTCCTTCCCACGAAATTCCAAGGTCTTTCAAATGCCGTTCAACAGTCTTTTTGGTTACCGAAAGGTGCCTTGCCATTTCTTCACGCTTAACATTTGGTCGTTCCTGTATCATTGCAACTATGCAATCATCCAAGTTTTGAGCGACATATTCACCTCCTTGAGCGACATCACTATCTGTTTGAGCGACATTTTGAGCGACATTCCCACCTTTTTGAGCGACATTATTACTTTCTCCCTTACTTTCCGGCGTATCACTTACCTCAATAAGCTCATCCGGGTTATCATAGAGAAGTTTCATAGCCTCGATGTCGGGCTGATGACCTTCAAAGCCGAGGGTAAGAGTTGTACGGTCAACGCCGCCTGAGGTTGTCACTTCCAGTTTGGGCACACAGTGATATACGCTCTGCCATGTCTTGAAAATGCCTTGAAGACCGCTGCCGGCTCGCTCGCCATACTTTACCATCGCAAGCATTTTCATCATTACACCGTTTCGTGGATCTGATGCGCTGTCCTGTATGGCTTCGGCAAGCGACACGCGCATACTGCCGGGATTGGCGAATTTGAAACCGTCGGCTCCTTTCTGTACCACCACACCGCGACGTCCATAGAAATCAGCATTTGCAAGCTGTTGCCTTGGTATAATCTTCATACCTGCAAAGGTAACGAATTTTGTTAATCATACCAAACTAAAATGAGGTAATTCACAGTTTTATTTGTTATACCTTACAAAATCACCCGGAAACTGCGAGAGGCGCGACTGCCAAAGTCAAGCCGTTGCGCCACTCTCCGTTAGCAGCAGTCCACGGGCCGAGACAG
>JAIDXM010000052.1 GCA_029058745.1 Muribaculaceae bacterium | reverse complement strand
GATAAAAACAAAACCAGATAGCCGGTAACTCAAATTGATAAACTTTACATATTCCCTCAGCGTTTGAAAGATATGCCGTGGCACAAACCACGGCTATAACTATAAACTTAATAACTATAAACTTAATCTTAACACACTACTATGATTAAAATGATGCTTATCGCGGGAGCCGGAGGTTTCGTAGGCACTTGCGGACGTTTCCTGATTGGAAAATGGAGTGCGGGGATGTGGCACGGTGCGTTTCCTATGGGCACTTTCCTTGTCAACATTATCGGATGTTTCATTATCGGATTGCTTTTCGGCCTCCTCGAAAAGGCTCATGTGATGACCCCGGGGGAGAATGTCTTGCTGATTACCGGATTCTGCGGAGGGTTCACCACCTTCTCCTCATTCGCCGATGACATGTGGATTCTCGGAAGCAAGGGAGATTGGTCAACATTCATTCTATACCTGGTTCTAAGTGTCGTAATCGGAGTGCTCCTCGTCTGGGCAGGAAGAGCCATAATCAGATAGCCGCTCAACCACTGAACTTTCATTTTTGTTCACACAAGGAATGATATTTAACAGATTTTAATAAACATATCTTTAAACCTTATGCCGGGAGCTTCATCATATTTGTATAATGAAGCTCCCGGCTTTTTATATCTGTTGTAAGCATATGATTCCAACTAATTCCATAAAAAAAGTAAAGGGTGATAACCTCCACGGTCGCACCCTTTGATAAGTTTCTACAGGTAAAAAATCTTAAGGTAAAAAAGATTGTTTTTAGGTTCGGTGCAAAGTTAGGCCTTTCTATCGGACTTACCAAATCTTTTACGACAAAATGTCATAAACATGTTGTAAAACATATTAATTTTTGTTCCTTTTCTTTAAATTGAAACCGTTTTCCGGATAATAGTCATTACCGAATGTATAAAACCTGACACACGGAGCCTTCCAGGCATCCGTCGTGCCACTCAATCCTATCCCATATGCCGGCAACTGTTCATGAGCGAATCACCCTTGTCCGCCACTCCATTTCCGCAGTTCAAGCCCACCTTCACCGAAAACGGCATAACTGAACGTGTGAATCCACTCACCAAGAACTATCATCTCGCAACCGGCGTCCACATCCTCTCTGCTGAGCACATGTATGTGCCCATATATAAAATAATCAACCTCGGGATGCGTGGAATGATACTCCGTTGTGAAACGTCGAAGACTTTCAAGCAAACGGTCGTCTGGAATACCCCGATCCTCTCCCGTCTTCCGGCTATGCCGACTCCACTTATACGCGAAGGGGACTGTCCAACGGGGATGTATCGCACTGAATGCCTTCTGACAAACCCTGTTCCTGAATATGGAACGTAAGAACCGGAATGACGGCTTCAGCTTTCCCAAGCCATCGCCATGGGCGAGAAAAAATCTTTTCCCGTCTATCGTCTCTGTCAATGAACCATCCACCACCTCTATCCCGAGTTCCGACGGCAGATAGTCATAAATCCAGATATCGTGGTTTCCCTTCATCCATACAATCCGGACTCCGGAATCTGACAACTCTGCGAGCTTGCCGAAAAATCTGACAAAACCTCTGGGAACGACATACCTGTATTCATACCAATAATCAAGTATATCGCCAAGAAGATAGATGGCCTTCGCGTCATGGCGGATGCTCTCAAAGAAAGACACAACCCGCCGCTCCGCCTCTCTTGAGTCCGGGAAATATGGAGCTCCGAGATGAAGGTCGCTAAGGAAATATGTATTCATCAAGACTCCTACAAGAAACCCAACTCCAGTTTTGCCTCCTCGCTCATCATATCCTGGGTCCATACCGGGTCGAACACCAGGCGCAGGTCAACCTTCTCAGGCCCTTCCACACTGAGCAGCTTCTGTCTCACGTCCTCCATTATGAAATCCGCCGCAGGACATCCAGGGGCTGTCAATGTCATATCCACGTGCAGTGTCTTATCCGCGACATCATAATCGATTCTGTAGATGAGCCCCAAATCATAGACATTGACCGGAATCTCAGGATCAAACACCGTGCGAAGCATCTCTATCGTCTTTTCAGTGACTTGCAACTCAACTGCCGCCTCTTTCTCCATCTTGCTGACTGCCTTATCGTTGCACTCTCCACCACAATCTTCGTGCCCGCCTTCCGGTCGAACCGCCTCTGCATTATTATTCTCCACAGGCGCAGCCACCTGTCTTTCATCTTTGTTTTCTTCCATAATGCAAATGTACATAAAAATCGTGAGATTTTTACACCGGCAGGATAAAAAACAAGGCCGACGGGTTGATTCTTGTCC
>JAIDXM010000051.1 GCA_029058745.1 Muribaculaceae bacterium | reverse complement strand
GAATAACATCACTTGTGTCAGCAGTAATCCTCTCGAACTATCATGGCCGAGGGGGATGGGCATACCTGAGTAGTTACCAATCTTTGAGAATGCAACGCAATCTTAAATGAAAGAGCCGTGTATTAATTGGATGTTTTTCAATAAGGTTGCTATATTTGCAATTCGCGAATTGCAAATATTTAGCCCAATAATACTAATTGACAAATCATTGTCCGCGACTCGCTCAATGTTATTTTTGATAAAACGGTTTTTTATGCTTTTTTTAGTCTAAAAATTTGGATTTCGGTTTTTTGTTTATTAAATTTGCGCAGGAATTGAAGAGTCGGTTCTAAAAATGACATCGTAATAGTGTTGTAGGATAATCTCGTGAATCAAATCTCGCAAATTTGTATTTATGTTGCCAATTCTATCCATATAGAAAGGACAACAACGGCTTGAAGATTGTTGACATGACACTTGTAAATCAAATTTAGTATGGCTGCTTCCGCAGTCATGGTATTTTTTATACACAAGACATTCAAGCATCAAATCAAACCGGCGATAATGTTTATGAAATTCCACAAGGCTTCTCAATCATGTTATTCACAAGAGAATTTGTTTAACCCCGGCTTCAATTCCGGATTTAAACATCACGTCTCTTTTACAGCCATCGGGCTACATTCCATTTTCGGGAAATGTGCTATCATTTCACGTGTCCGACCGTAAGAATAGCCCGAAAGTCCGTCTCCCATGTTCCATGCGAGGAAGCGCAAATCTTTTCAGGTTTTGCCCCCTCCCAGAACCAGGAATCATAGAGTTGATTTCGACAAGATAAAAAGGGTGTTATTGAAATAATCTTCGTGATTCAAATCTCGCAAATTTGTTTTGGCTTGAAGATATATTGCAATAGCACCTACATCGTCAGACCATTCGCATGACCCTGCATTCAGGGCTGTGCCTGATCGGTGTGGGGCTATTGCTTTATCCAAGCCATGGGCAATGCGAGAGCCTGAATCACGGATAAGGCAATGAAAGTCTCACACTTTCTTACGTCTCTTTATCCACAAAATCTAATACAGGGATTGTTTCTATCAAACGTAATTATACTTCTTAAAAGAAGTCCTGAAGGAGCCAGATTAGGCCGTAGTTAGTTATCACCCTCTATTTTTTCTTCAAGACACAAAGAGAAATTCTGTTTATACCGAATATTTATTAACTAAAAACCGACAAAAATGGAAACGACAGAAAAGAAGCCCTGGTGGCTGCAAAGATGGGTATGCAAACCCTTCGACTGGTGTGAAAGGAAGTTCTTTGAAGAACACGCCACTGCCTGCTATATTTCTTCAGGCTATCATGTCTATCTTGCGTTCATCACATCTATCGTGGGTGTGTGTGCGGTAGCCTTGCTCTCGATGTTTCTCAGCCGGGAGACAGGACAGACAGTGGCCAACTGGATTCTCGGACTCGTCATCGCATTATGCATAATCAATTCGGCCATGCATCTCTACCAGACCCGTTCCGTATTCACCTCTACAAAGGTAATGGTGGTGCGCTCTGTTTTCGTGATGTGTGCCACATTCCTTGCAATAATGCTTGGCCTATGGCTCGGAAACATCGTCTTTTTCCTTGCCGTAATCCTTCTTGTGCTATCTGTTATCGGACTGTTCGCAGGAGGCGGCAGCAAGAAGAGCGGCAACAACGACACCTTTATCCTCGACGACGGCACAAGAGTGAAAAAAGAGAAAGGGCTACTCGGCGAAGTGACCTGGCGTGGCAACGATGGACACACCTATGAACGCGACGGCAACACATTCCGCAGGATCTAAAAATATATTTATAGCAATCGGTCAGACCAGTGGAACACTCCATCGGCCTGACCGATTGCTGATTATAAATCTCATTGTATATTCATGAAACATAAATACATCTTAACCACATCAGCGGCAATTCTTGCCGCCATAAGCGGCTTCGCGATGCCCCGCACGCCCCAGGAGGCTCGCGAGCTTGCAGTGAAGGCATTCGGAAAGATTAACCCCGAAGCAAAACTCATGCCCTCGCAAAACCTGACAAGGAGCGATGAAACAAATTATTATGTATTCGAAGCCAACGACTCGCAAGGGTTCGTTATCGTCACTGCCGACGACCGGTTTGAAGAGATTTTAGGCTTTGCCCCCGAGGGTTCCTTCTCAGACATGCAAGAGAACCCGACCTTCGGGAGCTGGCTGGCGGCCATGTCAGCCGAGATGGCATCAGCCGGCAACTTCGAGTCGCGACTGACACGTAGCGAAGCCTCGGCCCCCGACGTGCCCCCTATGCTCACGACAAAATGGGGACAGAACGCACCATACAATAAGTATTGCTTCTCCACCTATCCCGGCTACCGCCCTCCCATCGGGTGGAAACCGAGTCAGGCCGTGACAGGCTGCGTTGCTACAGCCATGGCTCAAGTGATGCGTTATCACGAGTGGCCTCAGGCGTTTACAAACGGCAACGAAACGTTCACCTACGAATGGACTCTCATGGCCGACTCATACACAGGCTCCGAAAGCGACGAGGCCATAGAACAAGTGGCCAGACTCATGAATCATTGCGGAATCTCCGTGAATATGAAATATGGAGAAAGCGAAAGTGGCGCAAGCACATTCGCGATAAACCCTGCCATGGTGGAGCGTTTCGGCTACGACGGCTCCACAATCAGGAAAGTAATGCGAAATTCATACGGTTATGATGAGCTCCATGAAATTCTATACACGGAACTGAAAGAAGGACGTCCTGTGATTGTGGGTGGTGAATATCCTGGCGTTGACGGCGGACATCAATTCGTCCTCGACGGATGTAACACTGACGGTCTTTTCCACATCAACTGGGGATGGAACGGCTATTGCGACGGTTTTTACCGCATCACATCCCTCCGCCCGGCCGACTATGGGACAGGGGGAAGTCAGGAAGGGTTCAGCTTCGAAGTAGATTTTACTGTGGGAATACAACCCAAACGCAACATCGACCCCGACGTGCTTAACGGGCAACTCACCCCAATGGGAGAACTACAACTGAATGATGACTCTTCAGAAACCGTAACACTTGATTACAGCAACAACGGCTCCTTTTACGTGACAACCATAGGTGGAGAATATGCCGGCTTTATGAGCACAGGAAACGGCACATTCCACCTTAACCTTATCACTCGTCTGGAAAACATGAAAACCGGTGAAATAAAAGACATACAGGTCCCCGTGAACGGCTCACTTTCTCCCGGCTATTATACGAATGCCCTTCCGATGAAGTATTCGGATGTCGCCAACAACTGGCAACCGGAGTACGATGTCGCCTATAAGGCAACATTATGCTATAGACTCTCTGAAGAATCTCCTGTTGAAGAGCTGAAATTTGGTCCAGGCTTACGTTCCCACCTGATTTTGGAACGCCACGAAAACGCATTAAAAATCACACAGGAAAAAATGGAATCCGGAATCATTGCGGAAATCGACCCTGATTTGCAACGAATCATACGCCGGTATGGAGAAGGGCTTCCCTTCACAGTCTCCAACCCATCCGACACCGAATTCCTCGGAGGGGTGAAGTGTGTGTTTACTGATGCCTACGGCAATGAGATAAGCAAACTCACCTCACACGTCATGGCGAACCTACGTCCGGGCGACACCTCAGCCGAAACATTCTATCTATACAACCTCCGGGATGTGGAAGAAGGCTCCTACACTGTCACTCTGCAAGACTTCCGAAATAGAATATTGAGCAATCCGAGAACAGTGGAGATTTACGACTTTAAACTCACCCTCGACCCGACGAATTTTCCTGATGCCGTTTTCAGGGAATATGTCGCAGCCAAATTCGACACTGACAACGACGGCGCACTCTCTGACTTTGAATTAGCCGATGGCACAGTTTTTGAAATGGGCAACCTCCCCGTAGCAGACTTCACTGGCATAGAGCACTTCTTCAATGCATATCGTCTCGAGATGGATGGCAACCCCTCCGAAAAATTCGACTTTCCACCTAATCTGAAGATTTCAGAAGTGTCCATAAAAAACTCTCCGATAACATCCATAAACCTTGAATCATTCCCGGAACTTGAATACGTCGAATTTTATCAAACCGGAATCGAGAGTATCGACCTTTCCGGATTTCCGCAACTATATTACATCGATGTGCAGAAAAACAAACTGACTGACCTCGTGCTACCCTCTTACAACCAATTGAAGCTTCTCTTTTGCAATTCCAATCAACTGAAAAAATTAGACTTGACAGGAAATGATAAACTCGAATATATTTATGCATACGACAATTCTATAGAAGATTTTAGATTCGATATGCTACCCTCTGTTAAATATATATACATCGGAAACAATAAGCTACAAGGGACATTGGATGTATCCGGATTTTCGGAACTCAAGCAACTGTCGTGTTTTTCAAATGAATTGACTAAATTAAATGTCTGTGGACTTGAAAATCTCAAAGAAGTGGATGCCTCGGACAATATAATAGAGGAATTCACATTTGACAATCTTCCTTCATTGCAAGTATTAAAGTTGTTCAGAAATAATTTGAACGGATCTGTCAATCTTTCAGCATTATCAAATTTGACCTTCCTTAATTTAAACGAAAACCAGATCTCTTCAGTATCTTTAGGCTCTCATCCTATGATGGAGAACCTATATCTTGAAGACAATCAATTGACAGGAGAGTTAGATTTGAGGGATTTGCAGAATGCCACCAACATATTCCTGTCAGACAATCCGGAATTGACGGCCATTCTCGGGAACTATCCTCTTTTAAGCGGATTAAGCATTCAGCGGACAAAGATTGCCAATGGCACACTTGACCTCACTGTTTCCACAAAGATACATCAAGTATGGGCCGATGGATGCAATATAAAAGAATTAGTTTTGGGAAAACTTCCTCTCCTATCCTATCTTGTTGTTTCCAACAACGAAATCGAAGGCACTCTCGACATTTCCGGACTGCAGGCACTTATTCAACTAAACGCACAGAATAACAAAATCTCCGAATTGATCCATTCAAACAATCCTGCTTTGGAGAGACTTTACATGGCCAACAATGCCCTAACGCATTTCCAAGCAGATGATTTCCCGGCTCTGACAAGTTTCAACTGCTATGGGCAGAACCCCGCATTGAGCATCACAACGCCGAATTTCAACACAAAGACGCTTGCAAGTACAGGGTTCGACCACAACCGCACCTCGGAATGGTGGGCATCATGGGAAGAAGACGGAGAACGCCGTTCCAACGAATGTAACGTTATAAGTGGAGTGGTGATGATTCCCGACGAGGCCGGACGTGAAGTGGAATTAGATTACAAATATCTGGTAGATGCCGCCAACAACGAATGGAAAAATTTCACGCTTTCCCTCACTCGCGAAGGATTCAACAGTGTGGAGTTTGTCACCGACGAAGGCAACATTTCAATTGACGGAAACAACGTCTCCTTCCCAGGCACAAGCCTCGGCAAAATATATACCCTCTCGGGCATGATGGTATTCAGCGGAACTGGCACGGCCGAAGCTCTGCCCCGAGGACAATATATTGTGGTAAGCGGAAGCAAGTCTTTCAAAATCTTCATTCCTTAATCAACCCCTTCCATTAAATACGAATGCGCGTCCTGGACGGGACGCGCATTTTATTGTTTTTTTGATGATTTTTAACTCAATATTTGGAATTCGGGGCATTATATATTAAATTTGCAAAGGAATTGAAGAGTCGGTTCTAAAAATAACACCGATAATGTAGTGTTGTAAAATAATCTCGTGAATCAAATCTCGCAAATTTGTATTGAAGTTGACGGATTCTTAATTATTTGGAACCGATGACTATGGCTTGAAGATTGTTTGACATAACACTTGTTGTATGTATCATGCCATGGCTTTACAAAACAGCCATGCATTATGGTTCATATTCAAGACCCATCAAGCATCAAACAAAACCGGCGACATGATTCAGGAGTTTCGAAGTTGCAACTCAATATCATGTTATTCAGATGGGAAGATGTTTAAATTGGTTTCAATTCCTGATTTAAACTCCCACATATCTTCACAAATACTCGGATTACGCCTCTTTCATATGGAGGTGTGGACACTATGTTCATATCCCGCAGTCAGGCTATTCCGACAGACCGTCTCCCAAGTTTCACCCCAGGGGTGACGGGAGCGTTGCAAAACCTGAACACGAGGCTTTGCACGCCACTCCCAAAAGCCCTCACAAAAGGAATCATAGAGTTGATTTCGACAAGATAAAAAGGGTGTTATTGAAATAATCTTCGTGATTCAAATCTCGCAAATTTGTTTTGGCTTGAAGATATATTGCAATAGCACCTACATCGTCAGACCATTCGCATGACCCTGCATTCAGGGCTGTGCCTGATCGGTGTGGGGCTATTGCTTTATCCAAGCCATGGGCAATGCGAGAGCCTGAATCACGGATAAGGCAATGAAGGTCTCACACTTTCTTTCATTACATATACTTGCCATTTCCCCTTTTTTTCCGAGAAATCGCCTAACAATTATTCCGCCACTTCCTATTTACCAACGCCAACACAATGAAAACGACGGAAAAAAAGCTCAAATCAAGAGAAATGAACGCAAGCCTTTCACACCTTCTACCTACTGTTATATTGATAACGGCCACTGCGTCTATGTGGGCACAGCATGACATTATGCTGCGGGCAGGCTATCCCCCGGAATCTTCCCACACAAGCGATAAAACCGCCAACATTCTCCATACGAAAGTAAGCCAGATTCTCAACCGCAACAAGGCTGCCGCTGGAGGCGATTTCGGAGAATTTATTGTAATCCCGAGACTTTCGGGAGTAGAATCGAAATCCACTTCCGGACTTGCAAACAACACCACAGTCACGACGGGAGAACTCACCCTCACCGTAGCCAACTCCTACGACAATGCGGAATACTTTGCAACGACCGTGCCGTTACGTAGCGTCAAGGCAAGCCTCGGCAACGACCCTGGAGAGGCGCTCGCCAGTTCAATCAACGTCACGGATGCCACATACGTGAGATTTGTGCGCAATGCCCGCGCAAGTATCTCAGACTATTTTTCCGGTCACTGCGAAGAGGCAATCGGCAGGGCGAAAGCCTTTGCCGACAGGGGGATGTATGATAATGCCACATTGCTCCTGTGCGCCATACCCCCTTCGGCACCTTGCGCAGAGGAAGCCAATACACTCCTTTCTGAAATAACGGGAGAGAACAGCATCCCTTTGCCTGACCATGGCACCCACGCAACCCCTGCATCGTCAACCGTGACAATCCCGCACAATGCCACACCAAGTTCTATTCCCGACTCTTTCACGATGGTAAAAAGTGACGACTCCCCATCTTCCAATAATGAGAAACCGGAATTATACGTTTCAAGACCCGGCTGGGATGCCGAAATCGCGTCGTGCGTTTACGACAAGACCACAAAATCAATCCTGATAACCTTGAAAGTAAAGAGTCTCGAGCGTGACGCCGACGACACCTACATAAAGATGACAGGAGCAATCTCAGCAGAGGGCGACACATTCACTTATCTGAGAAACAAGGACGACAAATATTATTTCGATTTCCCGAAAGGAGTCTGGATTAAAGTCGGATTCATCATAAACCAAGTGGAAGGAAACCCCGGTGAAATGGCTCGTCTCTCTTTTAAAATCAAAAATATCATCGACTTGCAACTTAAAAATGTGACACTGAAATGAGAAATATTCTTATTGCCATTATCATGGCTCTTTCTGGATTATTTGCAACTCCGGCATTCTGCGGCGACAAGATAATAGCCAGAAGCGAAAAGAAAATACCGCAATGGCTCGCCACACAGCCGGAAGGCTACATAATAGTTGAACTGGAACGTGAAACCATGGAAGAGGCACAACAAGCCGCTATCTCAGAAATAGCACGACGCATCATCACGTCTGTGGCTCTCAACGTTTCGCATTCCTCCAAAAGCAGCGCTTCGGAAATCAGAAACGGCTCTTCACTTGAGTCGCAGGAGCTTTTCTATACCGATACAGAGATAAACAGTGCATATCTTCCTTTCATTAAGGGTGTGGCTCTTTCTCGTGCGGAAGGGATTTATTGGGAAAAAAGAGAACGGAAAGAATCAAAAGATATATATGTGGTATATTCTGTGCTTTATCCTTTTCCCGCCTCGGAGCTCAACGATATGTGTCGAAACTTCGAAACCCTTGACAAAAAGAAGAACGACGAACTTGCCTCTCTCCGACAAAATATCGGGCTTGTGGATTCTACGGATGCGATAGACGAGGCAACCGCAGCCCTGACATCACTTCATTCATATTTCTTCGACAAGATTAGGAAAAATGAAGCAATGGACTTAAAAAAACGTTATCTCTCCCTATACAAAAGAATCTCGATTACCGGAAATGTTGACCGTCGGAAAAAAGAAATAGTCTGCCTCACCGAACTTGACGGAAGACCCGTCAAGACATCGGGCCGCGTGTCATTGAAATCAGGCTGCGCCTCCAAGCTTGAGGCGATACCTTCTTCCGACGGCCGCTCCTTCAAAATCACATATTCCGATGAGGACTGTCTCGACTGGGAAGAAAACACCATCGAGATAACGATAAAATCGAACGGAGGCACGTTCCGGAAAACATTCATCATCAACTGACCGGAGCAAGCCGACACCGAATCATTTTTTTATTGCACAACAATCAAACTTATTACATCATGAATCGCTATACATGCATACTGACGGCTCTTATCCTACTCCTTCTATCGGACAACGCCGTCTCCGCCAAAAGCTACAAGCTGAAGCTCGACCACACACCGAAAGTGGAAATGACGGGAGTAGCTTCCAAAGGATATTTCATCAAAGCCTGGGGAACCGCCTCAAACGCCGATAAGGCAATAGACCAGGCACGAATAGACGCTGTAGCCGCCGCATTGTTTTACGGCATCGAGCCGTCAAGGTCAGCACGTGGAAACGGAGTCGCACCACTTCCTTCACTGATGAAAAGGAGCGATTACGACTCCAACAAAGCGTTTTTCGACAACTTTTTCAAAAAAGGCTCTTTTCTGCAGTATATCAACGATGTGAATTCATCATATCCCACCGGCCAGGACAACGTGAAGACTCCGGACGGGAGGAGAGTGGGAATCGAATTCACTATCGACTATGACGGGCTCCGCAGTTTTCTGCAGGAAAACGGCCTTCTGAAGAAACTCAACGACCATTTCAATTATCCGGTCCCCGGACATCAATGAGAAGTATAAACCTAAGAAAAAACATACCTTAATGAGACATTTTTCTTTTTTATTTGTCTTCCTTGCTGCAATCCTGACCCCCGCCATCTTATTCTCGCAGACAGCCCATAAGCCTACGATTATGGTGGTGCCGGCAAGAGACTGGTGCCAAAGAAACGGATACACAGACAACTACGGCAACTGCGACTATAGGAAAGCATTGTCAAACCCCGACATGTTGAGTGCCATAGCCACCATCGGCGACATGATGGCTGGAGAGAACTATCCCCTCCTTTCACTTGAACAGATTCTCGACAACATCGACAACGAGGAAGTATATGACCTTCTGCTCAAATCAAAGGACGACGGTCTAATCGTAGAAAGCGACATCGACCGACTCGCACGCGCCGGAAGAGCCGACATGATGGTAGAGATGAGCCTCGACAACAAAAGACGAGGTCCCAACAGTTTTATAGAGTTCCGAGTGACATCGGTGGATGCCGCTTCTGGAAAAATCATTCACGGCGACGTTGGCGCAAGCAGTGCCTCGGCGGCGCCGATGTCCATATTGGTAAAGGAATCGGTCAAAGGCTTCATGCCTAATTTCTACCTCCGTATCGACAATCATTTCAATACGCTTGCCAACGAAGGGCGAGAAGGCACCATCGTTTTCAAGATAGCCGACGACTGCCCTTTGAACCTCGAAGAAACCGTCACGATTAACGGAGAAAGCGGAGAACTTGCAGAATATCTCGACTATTGGCTTGGAGAAAACTGCGTCAACGGCGCACACACTCCTTCAGGCAAAAGCCGGGTCAGAATGGCGTTCAACCAAGTTAGGATTCCGCTGTTTGGCAAAGCCAAAACGGGTGGATTCGGGTCTTCGAAAGGAAAAGTAAAGGCTCTCGACGCAGAATCCTTTATCAAAGGGATTTCGCCTGACCTTGAAGCGTTGGGTATCTCAATGAGCACCACGCCGATTGGACTTGGGAAAGTGCTTGTGACTCTCGGAGGCTTATAACGACTTCCAAGAAGGTCACATCAAAGGTTCCTCCCATAAACATCAATAATAAACAATTATAAACCCTTCTATAAATGAAAAATTTACTATCTTGCATATCGGCTTTACTGACCATTTTATTGAGTTCTGTCAGCATAAACGCGAAAAAAGAAGACTTCTTCCTTGATGCGAAAAGCCACCTTGTGGGAATTGCCACTGCCGGCGACTGGGTACAAGGTGATTTATATGAGAAATTCGTGATTACGGAAATGGACGGTGACATCAACGTTGCCCGATGGTCCAACCACTCCGTATTCCCCTCCGACAGCGAGATGCTTTCTTATCTCAACGGTCTTAATGCCGGCCGACTCGTAATCGACCGCCTTCTCGGATTTGACGGAATTTCGCTCGATGACTCCGAATTAAGAAAAAGAGCCCTGCTCAACGCCAATAGACGAGACAAGGAACGTGCCTCGAAACATGTTATCGACGCCACTACCCTTCTTCAAGACGACCTCGACCCTATTCTTATGCATAATTATCTCTTCGTAAGAATTCCCCAACAAAATTTAATAACCAACAAAGAGGGAAAATCAGGATATCTGACAATCTACAACGATTATCTTTATAAAGTGGTAATGACCCCGGAATTGATTGAAAAAATCTATGATTGTTGGGAAAAACCTTCCGAATATAAAAAGATAAGGATTCCTCTAAAGCAGATTCCCACCCCCGAACAAAAGAAATATGAAGACCTCAGCACCCTTACGGAAGCTTTGGAGAAAACCGACAGTGACTTCATGCTCTACGGCCAACTTCTTTCGCGAAGCACCATCGACCTTCCCGCCTCTCTTGGAGTGAAAAACGGTGACAATGTCACGATTTACCGGCAGGAGATAGACCGCAACGGGAAACCTTACAGCAAACGCATAGCCAGAGGTAAGGTCAGCGGTTTTGACGATGGTGGCCGCAAGACCCATTTTTTCAGAGTGGCTGGAAACGCGGGAAGCAGGAAAAACGGCGACGTAGCCACAACAAGCCATTCCAAAAACATCAGTTTTGCAGTGATGGGGGAATATGCCAAACATAACTGGGGCGTAAATATAAAAGGAGACCATTCTTTCGGTTTCCGGAAATCGGGGCTTTACAGCCATTTACTTTTCAATCTTGGCGTAGCGTTGACCGAAAATCCTGGAGAAAAATTCAGTTATATGAATCAGGATTTCGACTCTCCGATTTTCTTAAATATCGGCTTGGGCTGGGGCATCGGGAAAACTTTCGTTGGCTTGTTTGACCTTATGCCTTATTTCATGGCACAATACGACGCGGCCATGATGAGCAATTCCGACAACGACGCAGAACCTAAAGACATCACCGGGAATTTCGTAAGAATTCCGGTTGGTTTAAGGTTCAACATAAATCTGGTTTATCCGGTGAGACTCTCCATTGAAGCAGGCTACGCATTCCGGTTACGCGTAGGCGACAGAGAGAAAGCTCAATTCACAACTGATGCATGCGACATCATGGGAGTGAAACGCGACGGCATTTTCCTTGGCGCCGGACTCTACTTCTGAATGAAATTCATAAACTTTTAAATTAATAATGATGATTAGAAAATTATTATTAGGAGCCGCGATTGCGGCCTCGTGTTTTATGGCTGACGCCCAGAATCTCGTAAGGATTACAGGCAACAATGTGAATCTCCGCGAAATGCCATCCGCCCAAAGTGCAAAGGCGGGGACAGCTCTCCTTGGAATGGTATTCAACGACCTTGGCACACAAGACGGTTGGACCAGAATCAAAGACCTCAAAGGGAAAGAAATGTATATCAGCTCGAAGTTCGCGAAGCCCCTCACTGCCGAAGAACAGAAAGACTTTACCGCCGACCTTTGCGTGATGGACCGCGCTGAAAAGGAAGACGCGTTGCACGCCACGGGATATAGCCAGACCATGACATCAAAAGACGGACAGTCGGAAGAATCAACCACCTGGCATTTCATGTCGGAAAAAGGGAAACCTGGCATAATAGCTGAGATGAATTGGCAATGGGCCAACACTTCAGGACAGATGCGCGGGAATACCCTGTATTATAAGGGAGACATACGCGGATGGTATATAGTCTTGACGGACGAAGTAGAGGAAGACGGATCTAATCCACGCAAACTCGACGAACCAATCTACGTCTATCCGGCTTACACGCCGGATGCAAATGTAATCGTCAACGACAAAAAATACGCATGGCCTGACGAAGAATGGGGATAACCCTCGCTATCAACCCAGTTGGATTTGTCCGACCGGGTTGATTTTTAATTTATCTTTTTTCTTGCAGATGTCGGGGGGTTTAGCTACTTTTGCACAATTCAATTTTAGAGAGGGAGACTCCATATTCTCTTCCACTCCGCACGACAAACAAAATTCAAATGAAACGGATTTTTGCGATTTCACTACTGGCCGCCGGTATGCTCAGCGCTTCGGCCGCCGAAAACGCCAGATGGCTCAGAGACGCCGCCATCTCCCCTGATGGCTCTACGATTGCCTTCACCTATAAGGGCGACATTTTCACAGTGCCGGCTTCCGGAGGGGAAGCCACCCAAATCACATCAAACAGCGCGTACGACGGCATGCCCGTATGGACTCCGGATGGCAAACGGATTGTTTTCATGAGTTCTCGCGAAGGCTCTGACGATATTTTCATAACTTCCGCGAAAGGCGGCACTCCCCGCCGACTCACCACCAACAGCGGACAGGAGAAACCTCTCACCTTCATCAATGACTCAACCCTTCTCTTCAACGCTTCTCAACTCGTTGGGAAAAACACGTCGAGGGCTCCATTCCTGACACAGATGTATTCCATCAATGTAAACATGAAGAATCCTCGTCCCAAACTGTTCCTTTCCGTGCCCGTGGTGTCGGCCAACGCAAACGCAAAGGGAGAGATCCTATACCAGGACCGCAAAGGCGTGGAGGATGTGTTGCGCAAACATGAACGCTCATCCGGCACGGCAGATGTCTGGCTTTACAGGAACGGCGACTTCTCCCAGCTCACCACCTTCAACGGAGCCGACCAGTCGCCTGTGTGGGGCAATGGCGACACTTATTTCTATGTCAGCGAAAAAGACGGGACTCTGAATGTTTTCGAAGCCAAGGTGGGAAGCGGTTCCGACCGTCAGCTCACCAAATTCACGAAACACCCTGTCCGTTCTCTCTCCGCATCAAACAACGGACTACTCGCCTTCTCCTGGGATGGCGACCTTTATACACTCCGTCCCGGCAACGAGCCTAAAAAAGTGAGCGTACAGGTGACTGCCGACGACTATGACAGCGACCTCGTAAAGAGATACGTCAACCGTGGAGCCTCCGACATAGCCGTCTCTCCAGAAGGTAAGGAAGTGGCTCTCATAATCCGGGGAGACCTGTATGTGACATCCACAGATTATGAGACTACAAAACGTATCACCGACACTCCCGCCCAGGAGCGCACCGCGTCCTTTTCCCCTGACGGACGCACAATCGTATATGACAGCGATGTTGACGGGATTTGGCAACTCTTCACCGCTAAAATCAAAAACGACAAGGAGAAGCAGTTCGCCTACGCCTCTGACATTGTGATTGAACCTCTCTACAAATGCGGCACGTCGGCGATGCAGCCGATGTTCTCCCCCGACGGAAAGAAAGTGGCTTTCCTGGAAGACAGGACAATCCTCAGGGTTATCGATCTCGACACGAAGAAAGTGACAACCGCCCTCGACGGAAAATACAACTATTCCTACAGCGACGGTGACATCCCGTTCGCCTGGAGTCCCGACAGCAAATGGCTGATAGTATCCTACATAGGAAAAAGCGGATGGAACAACACTGACATAGCCCTTGTCAAGGCCGACGGCTCTCAAGTGGTTGACCTTACCGAAAGCGGCCATTCCGACAATAATCCCAAATGGGCTCTCGACGGAAAGGCCATCACATATTCCACCGGGAAATATGGAATGAAAGCGCAAGGCTCCTGGGGCAACCAGCAAGATGTTATCCTGATGGCTCTCGACCCGGAGGCTTGGGAACGCTTCAATTTCACGGAAGAGGAAGCCGCCCTTGCCGAAAAAGCCGAGAAAGACGAAAAGGATGGCGACAAGGGTGACTCCAAGGATTCCAAGAAGGATAAAAAGAAAAAAGGGAAAAAGGAGAAAGCCGACAAGAAAGAAGACAAGGAAACCGTCCTTGACCTTGACAACCGCCGCTACCGCACACGCCGTCTGACAGGACGTTCCTCAAGTATGTGGGACTATTTCCTGTCGCCTAAGGGAGACAAGCTCTACTATGTAGCCGCCTCAACCGAAGGGGGATACAACATACATGTGAAAGACCTTAAGAAGGGTGAAACCAAGGTGCTTCTCAAGGGTGTGGCCGGCGCTCTTAATCCCGACAAGAAGGGGGAGAATCTGTTTGTTCTCTCCGGTTCCGGAATCAAGAAAATCACCCTCTCCAACTCTGATGTGAAGGATATCGAGTTCAACGCCCCTTACGACCGCAAACCGTCGCTTGAAAGAGCCTATATCTTCGACCATATGGCAAAACAGGTGGCCGACAAATTCTACGACGAGAATCTGCATGGAGTTGACTGGGAATATTACACCAAACATTACCGTGAGTTCCTGCCGTATATATCCAATAACCGCGACTTCGCCACTCTCCTAAGCGAGATTCTCGGAGAACTGAACGCTTCCCATACCGGAGGCAGATTCTATGGTGACGGCCCGTCGCTATATACTGCCTCCCTGGGAGCTTATTTCGACGACAATTATGTCGGAGAGGGACTGAAAGTGGCTGAGATTTTCCCTCGCGGGCCTCTCGCGTCCAAAGCCGCTGACATAAAGGCCGGCGACATAATAACATCTATCGATGGGGAGACTATCGAACCAGGCGCCGATTATTTCACGATGCTTGAGGGTAAAGCCGGGAAAAAAGTGACTCTCGGTGTGAAAAAAGCTGACGGAAAGACCACGACAGCTGTTGTAAAGCCTATCAGCGGTGGTGCCCAGTCTGAAATGGCATACCAGAGATGGGTGGAACGAAACGAGCAGATTGCAGACAGCCTCTCGGGCGGTAAAATAGGATATGTGCATGTGCGCGGCATGGATGGCGACAGCTATCAGGTGGCATACGACCGTATCCTCGGTAAATATCGCGACTGTGACGCAATCGTGGTTGACACCCGATTCAACGGTGGCGGATGGCTCCACAATGACCTGGCCATACTCCTCGGAGGCAAAGAGTATGTCACGTTCAAGCCACGTGGACGCGAAATCGGACACGAGCCTTTCGCGCAGTGGACAAAACCGTCTGTAATGCTTGTCAATGAGAGCAACTACAGTGATGCACATGGAGCTCCGTTCGTATATCAGACTCTCGGACTTGGCGAAGTGGTGGGTGCGCCTATCCCGGGTACCATGACGGCGGTATGGTGGGAAAACCAGATTGACCCGTCACTTATCTTCGGCATCCCTCAGGTAACAAATGTCGCGATGGACGGGACAATCCTTGAAAACCATCAGCTGAATCCCGACATCATAATCTACAACTCTCCCGCCGATGTGGAGAAGGGAATAGACTCTCAGCTTGAAGGCGCGGTGCGTCACCTTATGCAGAAAACCGGTAACAAATGACACTCTGAACACAAGAACCGTCATCACACGCCGACAGGCGTCACACATCCGCATCCCGACAAGGCTCAAAGCCTTGCCGGGATGCGTTCTTTCATAGTCAGAAAAATACTGTCTCTGAAAAATACTGTCCGGCGAATGCGTAATATTTTATTCCGTTTTACTATCTTTGCATATCAATTGGAGGGTGACACCGCTCCGGTTTCTCCTACAATGAAAAATTTGAACAACTCCAGATTATATAAATGACTCCTTTCACACATCTTCACGTCCACTCGCAATACAGTCTCCTTGACGGAAAGGCCTCAATTCCTGAACTCGTTGACAAAGCCATAGCAGACGGGATGAGAGGGATTGCCCTCACCGACCATGGCAACATGTTCGGAATCAAGGAATTCTTCAACTATGTCAATAAAAAGAACTCCGGAAAACCCGATGAGGAAAAATTCAAGCCTATCCTCGGATGCGAGATGTATGTGGCCCGTGAAAGGCTCACCGACAAGAAAGACAAGTCAGACAACGGATACCACCTTATCGTCCTCGCCAAAAACGAAAAGGGATACCACAACCTGATTAAGCTCGTGAGCAAGGCTTGGACAGACGGCTACTACTATAAACCCAGAACCGACCGCGAGGAACTTGCCAAACACAAGGAGGGACTCATCATCTGCTCGGCATGTCTGGGCGGTGAAGTGCCGCAGTTCATCATGCACGACGACATAAAATCCGCCGAGGAAAGAATCCTATGGTATAAGGAGACTTTCGGCGATGACTATTATCTGGAACTGCAACGCCACCAGACTTTCAAAGAGAACTCTAACCGCGATGTATATCCCGTGCAGGTAAAAGTGAACGAGGTGCTCGTGGAAATGGCCCGTAAACACGGCATCAAGCTTGTGGCCACAAACGATGTCCACTTCACTTTCGAGAATGATGCCGAAGCGCACGACCGTCTTATTTGCGTGTCTATGCAGAAACGGTTCTCAGAACCCCGCATGCACTACACCAAACAGGAATGGCTGAAAAGTCCGGAGGAAATGAACGCGATATTCTCCGACATTCCCGAAGCATTGGCCAACACCTGCGAAATTCTCGACAAGGTGGAATTCTACTCAATCGACCACGGGCCAATCATGCCTAACTTCGACATACCGAAAGAATTCGGAACTGAAGAGGAATACCGTGCGCGAATCACCGAGGAAGACCTTTTCAACGAGTTCACCCGCGACGAGAACGGGAACGTTGTCCTCTCGCAGGAAGAGGCTGAGAAGAAAATCAAACGTCTTGGAGGATACGACAAGCTTTACAGGATAAAGTTCGAGGCTGACTATCTGGAAAAGCTGACCATGGAAGGTGCGAAAGAACGCTACGGCGACCCTCTTCCCGATGAGGTTGCCGAACGACTCAAGTTCGAGCTTTACATTATGAAAACAATGGGCTTCCCCGGATATTTCCTCATAGTGCAGGACTTCATCAACACCTCCCGCAAGAGCCTCGGAGTCAGCATCGGCCCCGGACGTGGCTCCGCGGCGGGAAGCGCTGCGGCATACTGTCTTGGAATCACCCAGATTGACCCTATAAAATATGACCTCCTTTTTGAACGTTTCCTGAACCCCGACCGTATTTCACTACCTGATATCGATGTCGATTTCGACGATGACGGACGTTATGCGGTGCTTAAATACGTTACTGAGAAATACGGTGCCGAGAAGGTGGCGCATATCATCACATATCAGAGCATGGCCACCAAGATGGCCATAAAGGACGTGGCGAAAGTCATGGAACTGCCTCTCCCGGAATCTAACCGTCTCGCACGTCTTGTCCCCGACCGCCTTCCGGAGGTGAACGGCAAGGCTCCTAAAATCAATTTCAAGAACTGCCTGGCCTACTGCAAGGAGTTCGAGGCCGAGACTCACAATGAGAATCCGATTGTCAGGGAAGTGATGAAATACGCACAGCAGCTTGAGGGAAATGTGAGAGGCACCGGCATTCATGCCTGCGGTGTGATTATATGCCGAGACGACATAACCGACTGGGTACCGATTTCCATGGCTACCGACGCTGACGGCTCAAAAGTAATCTCTACTCAATATGAAGGCTCTGTGATTGAAGAGACAGGACTCATAAAGATGGACTTTCTCGGACTGAAGACCCTGTCAATCATCAAAGAGGCCCTGGCAAATATAAAGCATACAAGAGGTTTCGACCTTGACATCGACAATATCCCTCTTGATGACCCGGCTACGTTCAAGCTATACTGCGAAGGACGCACCACATCCACATTCCAGTTTGAGTCGGCTGGCATGCAGAGTTCCTTGCGCGATCTCAAGCCATCCAAGTTTGAAGACCTCATCGCCATGAACGCGCTCTATCGTCCCGGACCTATGGACTATATCCCGTCGTTCATCAAACGTAAGCACGGAGAGGAACCCATCACCTACGACATCCCCATAATGGAGAAGTACCTGCAAGAGACATACGGAATCACCGTATATCAGGAGCAGGTGATGCTTCTGTCACGCCTCCTTTCCAATTTCACCCGAGGCGAGAGCGACATGTTGCGTAAAGCCATGGGTAAGAAACAGATTGACAAGATGGCCAAATTGAAGGTCAAATTCATGTCTGAGGGAATGAAAAACGGCCATCAGGAGAAAGTGCTCGAAAAGATTTGGGCCGACTGGGAAAAATTCGCATCATACGCATTCAACAAAAGCCACGCGACATGCTACACTTGGGTGGCATACCAGACCGCATATCTGAAAGCAAACTACCCTGCCGAATACATGGCGGGAGTCCTGAGCCGCAACCTCAGCGCGGCCGACAAGCTTAAAAAGATTATGGATGAATGCATACGCATGGGCATAGACGTAAAGGGTCCGGACATCAACGAGAGCCAGGAGAAATTCGGCGTCAACAAGAAAGGTGAAATCCGATTCGGGCTCGGCGCAGTCAAAGGCGTGGGAGTGAATGCCGTGACCGCCATAATTTCCGAAAGGGAGAAAAACGGCCCTTTCAAAGACATTTATGACTTTGTGGAGCGAGTGAACCTAAGCAGCTGCAACCGCTCTGCCATTGAAAACCTCGCGATGGCGGGGTCTTTCGACTCGATGGGATATATGAGGGAGATTTTCGTGGACCCCATGAATGACTCCACATATACCGATATGCTCGTGAAGTATGGACAGACTATACAGAACGACAAGAATTCCCTCCAGATAAGCCTTTTCGGCGAGATGGAGCCTATAGAGACCGCTCGTCCGCCAATCCCTGTGGTGGAACCCTGGGATCGCATGAAGCTTCTCGACGAGGAAAAGAAACTTGTCACCATCTATCTGTCGGCGCATCCTCTCGACCCCTATTATATGGAACTCAAATATGGATGCAACTGCCCTTGCGCTGAGTTCGAAGACAAGAAGATTGCCGGGGCAAAACTCACTATGGGGGGACTTGTGACGGCGTTCAATGTCAAGACAAGCAAAAACGGCAACCCCTACGGGCAGCTGACTGTGGAAGATTTTTCCGGAGCCGTGAGTTTCAACCTTTTCGGGAAAGCTTTTGAGGCTCACAAGAACAAGTTCGTTGTCGGTGACGCCGTATATATGAAGGTTAATGTCGTGCCCGGGAAATGGGACCCGTCAAGAATCGAACCGAGCATAGATGAAGTGTATGGGCTGAGCAGCATCGAGGGCAATTCGGCCAATGCCGTCTCAATATATCTCGACCACAGGTTCAACACCGAAGAATTTTTCAACAAGCTCCTTGCTCTTGATTCTTCACAACGCCCCGGCGACCTTTTTATCGAGATATATAACCCGGAAACGCGACAGGTGATTAAAGTACACTCCCGAAAGAAATTTCCAATAACAAAGGAACTGGTTGATTTTCTTGAAGACTGGGGAATACGGTTTAAGATTGAGAGTGTCTGAAGCATCTTTGCCACATGTCTTTATCTAAAAACCATACCTGACAGTGTGGAAATACATGAAACATTGATTCAACTTATTATAATAATCTAATCAACTTCACAATTATTATGGCAATAGAATTTACCGACCAGACAGCCCGCGAGGCTATCGAATCCGGCAAGCCGGTGGTGATTGATTTCTGGGCGACGTGGTGTGGCCCATGTATCAAACTTGGACCGATTGTTGAGGAACTTGCTGAAAAGTATGCCGAACAGGTGGCCATAGGCAAACTCAACATCGACGACAACGATGAAATTGCAAGCGAAAACAGGGTACGCAACATCCCGACAGTGCTTTTCTTCAAAGACGGAGAACTCAAAGAACGCAGTGTTGGGCTCGTGAAACTTGCCGACCTTGAGGCAAAACTTGCATCAATTCTCTGAGAAGCTGCACACCGGATATATTTTGGGCAGGACTGCATGCAGTCCTGCCCAAAATATATCCGGTGTGCAGCTCTAAGCAGTCTTACAAAATGAGACTCTCAACTTGTCAATACGCGCACGGTCCATTGTCTCCACTTCAATATGGAAGCCATGCCAGTCAAGTGAATCACCCTTTTCCGGAACTTTACGAAGGCCATCTATCAACATGCCTCCTAAAGTGGTATATGGAGCCGGCTCATAGAGGTCTTCCCTATCGAAATGCTCCAGGAAATCATAGACCGGACACTGCCCGTCAACAAGCCATTCCCCATCTTTCCCGGTCTTTTCAATCAAAGGAGTATCTACTTCCTGTGGAAGGCTCCCGACGAGTCCCTCAAGCACATCCCGCAGAGTAAGGATACCCCGGAAAACGCCATACTCATCATATATAAGAGCCGAATGCACCTTTGTCTCACGGAATGTGGCAAGCGCATCATACACGGTCATCGTCTCCGGAAGGCTCAACCCCTCTGTCAGTTCTTTCGCGAGGCAGAATCCCCGCGTGCCAAGAACAAGCATCAGACGCTTGAGAGACACAACTCCGCATATATCCTTACGCTCCTCATCAAACACAGGATAAGTGTAGTGAAGATTTTCCGACACCACTTCCCTCACCTTTTCCCCGTCCATGTCTATCGCAAGATAATCCACATCCTTACGGGCTGTCATGATAGCCTCTATGCGTAAATCACCAAGGACAAGCGCCCTTTCCATAATATCCTGTTCCACTTCCTGCACCTCCCCGGCGTCAGCTCCGTCGCGAATCAATGTCTTTATCTCCTCTTCCGTCACCTTAGAGCCATCATCGCCAACCCTGAGAAGACGCACCAGGCACGACGTGGAAACCGACAGCAACTTTACCGCAGGATACGCCAATATGGACAAAAGTTTCATTGGGCCAGACACAAGCTTGGCTATAATGTCGGCTCGTCCGAGGCCTATACGCTTAGGCACCAATTCACCGACAACAATAGACAGATATGTGACGAGAGTGACAATCAACACTTTCGACACCAATAGCGACACCGATGAAGCCACTCCCCAGGAAATCAGTATCCTTGCAAATTCATTTGCAACGGTTGCCCCTGAAAACAGACCTGTAAGGATACCTATAAGAGTTATCCCTATCTGGACAGTGGATAAGAAACGGTCCGGCTCGCTTACGAGCGACAGAACTCGAGCGGCGCTACGGCTTCCATCCTTTGCCTCGGAGGCGAGTTTTGATTTCCTGACAGAAATCAAAGCCACCTCCGACATAGAGAAGACGCCGTTGAGGAGTATCAGTAGTATAATTAAGAGAAGATCCACCATATATAATAATTATCTGACCTAAATTTATTGAATATGCCGTCGTTACTACAACGTATCTAAAGATACTATATCCCTGACAGATGGAGTTTAAAAGTCTAAATAATTTCTTGGGAACAGACAGGGAAAGACAACAAAAGAGGAATGCCGGCATAGGCAAATCACGATTTGCCTATGCCGGACTCTGATAATCAGACCTCTATCAATTCGTAATGACGGGTGCCGAGTCCGATTTTCTCGGCATGTTCCAGACCCGCCTGCCAGTCGGTGTCGGGATGAAGGAGATGAAACTTATCTTCTCCCTCAAGACTTTCGTGACAGTGATGGTCGTGAAGCTCATTGTCGGTGCAAAGCACCGGAGCCTTTGTGACAAGATCGGCACACGCCTGGTCAAGGGCCACAGGGTCGAACGATGCAAGCATCCCGAGATCAGGCACCACCGCCGCATCATTATGATTCCAACAATCACATTCCGGCGACACATTCATTATAAAGCTTATATGAAAATTCGGCTTATCCTTCAGGACAGCCTTTGTGTATTCCGCGATCTTATAGTTGAGACGCTGAGATGTGTCCCAAGAGGCAAGTACCGCCCCATCATGCTGGCAGAGCGCGACACACTGTCCGCATCCGACACACCTGTCGTAGTCTATCACAGCCTTACGTTCCGCATCAAGATGGACGGCATCATGTGCGCAATTACGCACACAGACTCCGCATCCGATACAATTATCTCTATCTATCTTCGGCTGTGAATTTCCGTGAAGTTCCATCTTTCCGGGCACACTTGCCCCTCCCATGCCAAGATTCTTGAGGGCGCCTCCGAAGCCGGCCTGCTCATGTCCCTTGAAATGCGTGAGACTGATAATCACGTCAGCATCCACAAGCGCCGACCCAATCTTAGGAGCCTTGCAATACTCTCCATCCACAGGCACCTCTATCTGGTCTGTGCCTTTGAGGCCATCTGCGATAATCACCTGACACTGCGCGGAAATAGGATTAAACCCGTTTTCCATAGCGCTCTGCAAATGATCAACGGCATTCGACCTACGTCCCGAATAGAGCGTGTTGCAATCCGTAAGGAATGGCTTCCCGCCAAGACTTCTTACAAGGTTGGCCATGCGGGCGGCGAAATTCGGACGGATATAAGCCACGTTCCCAGGCTCTCCGAAATGAATCTTCATAGCCACGAAATTCCCTTTTATAGGCAACTGGGCGATGCCCGCAACCCTTGCGAGACGCTCAAGCTTGTCAAGAAGACTGGAATTCGGATTCGTCCGAAGATTTGTAAAATAGACTTTCGATGTATCCATATTTTAGTTTGTTAAAGCCATTGTTCTTTTGTTTCGACGAGAATTTACCATGTGAATCATACTAAATGTCACCGAGGCACTCGGCCATACATCCTGAATGTACGTTCATAATATGGCTCTGTAACTTCTGACACGATTACACCCTTTCTGGTTGACGCATGCACAAAACGTACATCATCAATCATTATACCTACATGGGAAATAACCGTGTTCTTTTTCCCTGTCGCGAAAAACACCAAGTCGCCGGGCCTGACCGACTTCCTGCCGATTTTTTTGCAGAATGAAGCCTGCTCCCTTGAGCTGCGGGGAAGCTTTATCCCTGCCGCATCCTGATAGACCCTTATCACCATGCCGGAGCAATCTGTCCCCCTTTTTTTGTCGCTCCCGGCATACTTGTAGGGCGTGCCTCTCCACGACAATGCCTCTTCCACAATCTTCTTCTGAATCCCTTTCAGTCCGGAAATCCGAACTGTCTCTGTCACATGGCCCTTATCCCCGGAAGCCCTTTTCGTGGAATGACATCCGGTCATGACCATAGAACATGACACTATAGTCATAAACAGCATCACCATCCTGACCGCATACTTCTTTCTAATCTCCACTCGTTCTTATTGCATTTAGATTACATAAATTGACTCTTGCGGATATGCCTGAGACACACTCCGAAATGGAGAACGCAAACACGATTCCCGCATATCTGCCGGAAAGTGGGGAGACTAAATAAAAGCATCCGTCACTTTCAACAACACCATGACACAAATTTAGTTCAAAATTTAGAATTGGATATAAAATTTTAATAATTTTAGAACTTGATTTTTCTTTTTATTAAATTAACTTAAAACATACAACAATTCTCCCCCTCCGGTGTAATATTGGAAAGATTTTTGCATTCTTTAGATAGCAGGGAGCAAAATCCCATAGGATTCCACGCTTCCATAATAATTAATAGTATTAACAACCTTACACATATTCAAAAGACATGAAGAGATACAGCATTCCGGCTACGCTCGCAGCTCTTGCGATTCTCGTATCGCCCGCCTGCGCAGACAATCATGCAGAAAACGCTCCTCAGTTCATTCGTACGGCCTCGGCTGCCTCGTTTGAGACCGACTTCACTGTTGCCGCTGAAAACACAGTGAACGCAGTGGTCTGCATCAAAAGCTACACCAACCAACGCCAGAACCCTTATGGCAACGGAGGTGGAGGATACGACCCGTTCGGCATGTTCGATTTCTTTTTCGGACCTCAGGAACGTCAGCAACAGCCCCGCCAGCAGCAACGCAACAGCGAGCCTGTGCAAAGCGGTCTTGGCTCCGGGGTGATACTCAGCGAAGACGGTTATATCGTCACAAACAATCATGTGATTGACGGGGCCGCGAAACTGGAGGTGCTTCTCAATGACAACTCCACTTATGAAGCTAAAATAATCGGCACTGACGAGGCCACCGACCTCGCCCTCATCAAAATTGACGCAGAGAAACTCACCCCCATCACTTTCGGCGACAGCGAGACTGTCAAAATCGGGGAATGGGTGCTTGCCGTGGGTAATCCATTCGGGTTCAATTCCACCGTGACAGCCGGTATAGTGAGCGCTAAGGCCCGTAGCCTCAGCCAGAACAGCAGGTCAGGCAAGATGGGTATCGAGTCTTTCATACAGACCGACGCAGCCCTCAACCCCGGCAACTCCGGAGGTGCGCTGGTCAACCTAAAAGGTGAGCTTATCGGCATCAACTCTGCAATCTACTCCAACACCGGAAGCTATTCGGGATTCTCCTTCGCGATTCCCACCACTATAGTGAAGAAAGTCATGACCGACCTCCGCCAGTATGGCACTGTGCAGCGTGCGGTGCTCGGTTGCACAGTGACAGAGCTTGATGCCAAGATTGCCAAAGACAAAGGAATCACCGCAGTAAAGGCTGGTCTCCTTGTAATGGATGTCAACGACAGGAGCACGGCAAAGGAACTCGGACTGATGGAAAACGATGTCATCACAGCAATCAATAATGTTGAGGTGCATAATTTCGCCCAGCTCGTGGAACAGCTCAACAAGTTCCGTCCCGGCGACCAGATTACAGTGACATACTATCGCGACAACAAGAAAGCCACCAAATCAGGCACCCTGCGTAATAACCAGGGCAACACTTCCATCACAAAGAAGGGCGACTTCTCAGAGATTGGATGTGCATTCATGAAATTAGGCGAGGAGACTAAACGCAACCTCGGAATATCATCCGGAGTGAAAGTAACAGGTCTCAAGAAGGGCGCGTTCAGCGATGCAGGAATTAAAGACGGCTTTATCATCACAGACATAAACGGGAAAAGGGTAAATAACTCCGATGATGTCGAGATGATATACAACCAGATAATGAAAACCGACGGAGATGACAAAGTCATGTTCATCACCGGAATCTATCCCACCGGCAAGAAATACTACTATGCCGTGAATCTCTCCCAGGAATAACTTCCGATGGTATGCCATCTCCGGTTATTACCTCAAGAGGGTGTATCAAAATTAAGATGCGCCCTCTTTTCATAAACTGCTGTAAAACATAAAACAAAGCCCTGACTTTCA
>JAIDXM010000050.1 GCA_029058745.1 Muribaculaceae bacterium | reverse complement strand
GGTAGCGGGATCGAGAATTGAACTCGAGACCTCCGGGTTATGAATCCGACGCTCTAACCAACTGAGCTATCCCGCCTTCCATTACGGTTTGTTTCCGTTTTGCGAGTGCAAAGTTAGACATTATTTTTGAAACTGCAAAATCATTTTAAGATTTTTTTCAACCTTTTTCATCACAATCCTGAAAAAAACAACCAGGGCTTCAAACAATCGCCCTGTAGGTCAAAGAATTGACACATGACAATTGTATGATTTATTTTCTCTCATTACACGCGGCCTCCGGAAAGAGACCTTCCAAAGCCGAGCCATCCTCTCTTTATCCCATTTCTCAAACCTAACACTCCTACTGATATTGCAATCGACATCATCGGAGACAGATAATTGAACACACAATATGGCAAATACATTATTGTCGGGACTCCGAGAACCGCCGACTGAGTAAGACCGCACGAATTCCACGGGACAAGCACGGATGTCACCGATATAGAATCCTCAAGCGTACGGCTCAACAGTTTCGGTTCATATCCCTTGCGCACGTAAGCATCGCGAAATGTGTTCGCCCCTATTATCAGAGACAGATATTGATCGGCTGTAAAACTGTTGAGAAGCAATCCGCTTCCAACCGTAGTACCTATTATGGCGCCCCGGTTGCGGAGTCGCGATGTCAGGGCTCCGGATATTGTCCCGAGCATTCCAGTGCCAATCATCACACCGCCAAACAGCATCGCGCTCAACACAAGCAACACCGTCGGCATCATTCCGAGCAAACCGGATGTGGAAACCAAATCATTGAATCCGGCATCCGGAGTGTCAAACACAGCTCCTCCCCAAAGGCTTTCTATAAAACGAATGTCAAACGGGATGGACGGCTGGAGAATGACCATCGACACAATTCCAAGGACGGCACTCGTGGCAAGAGTGACAATCGTGTTTATCCGGGCCGCTATCATGACGACAGTGATGATGGGCACTATCATCGCGAGGGGCGTGACCACAAACACCTCATTAAGGGAGTTGACAATGCCGCTCTGCCCAAGTTCAGCACCCGAAGGATTCTTCACCAGACCCGCAATAAGAAAGACAGCAAGAGACACAACCATCGACGGCACCGTAGTGAACATCATATATCTTATATGCGTGAACAGGTCAACCCCGCAGCTGCTCGACGCAACTACTGTGGTGTCGCTAAGGGGAGAGACCTTGTCGCCGAAATATGCCCCTGATATAACAGCACCCGCTATCCATGGAGCCTCATAACCCATAACACTGCCGATTCCCATAAACGCAACTCCGATGGTGGCGATGGTGGTCCATGAACTCCCGGTGAATATCGATATGCATCCACACACCGCGCAAACCGACACCAGGAAAAACCTCGGTTCGAGCACCTGAAGCCCATAATGGATAAATGTCGGCACTATCCCGCCAAGCATCCAGGTCGTGGAGAGCAAAGCTATAAATATCAAAATGGGGACAGCCGGAAGAATCTGTCTCGCGCTTGTATGCATACCTTTCAGCAACTCGGCGCGTCCGTCTCTGACTGACAAGGGACTGAGCAGAAGCGCAAGCGCCGCCGCACAAAGTAGTATAAACGGACTGTAATCACCTATCGACGACGCCCCCTTGAAGATTATAAGGGACACTAACGATAATAAAAGAAATGCAATCGGCATCACCGACCTCAGGAATGAAGGCCGCGAAACGGCCACGTCAATTCTTTTCAATTTTCTTAGATTTTACATTATTTGTCTCACCAGGCTACAAATTTACAAAACTTTCGTGCCTCACACAACCAAAAGACGTTAAAAAAACACAATATGGACAAACCTCCATGTCCTCCATCGGCAACTTTCTTTGTACAAATAGTTTTTTTTCCTAATTTTGCAACACCTTATCTCTCCCGGAATCCGAGTTCTACGACAGTTTAATTATTCACAACTCAATTATTTAAAATTGAATCCCGTTTCCCTTCACAAAAATAAAACACTGCGAAACGTGTTTTGCCTTCTCATTCTGACACTCATGGCTCCTATGCTCTCTTCATGCTTCACAGGCGTGGAGGGCACTAAAAAGATTTCGCTTTCGAAAGATGACAGGAAAGCAATATTGCCCTCCGACGAGGAATTGTTCTTCCGGACAGTCTCCGGAGAAGCCCTCGAAAAATGGGAACATAAGCGCCCTTTCATAGCCGCCGACAACAAGACTCTCCTGATTTTTGAACAACAGGGACTGCCTACCGACCCGGAGACCGCCGCAGTTGCAGGCAAGACTTTCCTTTTTGAGGGAGTAGAGTCAAGGATGACCCTTGACGGCGGACAGGACGCTGTTTTGGTGTTCAGTTCAGGAAACGACATTTTCAGATACAATACCGGGAAAAGCGTTGACGAGGCTCCCAAAAATGTGAAGAGCGATGAGATTCCGATGATGATTGACCTTAAAATGATTGAATCGGCACGCAAGCTTCTCGTCGGCAAGAAACTCTGGACTCGCTCCCCTTTATGGTATGACGGCAACGGCAACCGCATCCCAGGAAAAAAATACGTGCCTGTCACAATCTCTGACGTGCGCCCCGGCTCTCTGGTATTTCCCATAAAGGTGAGGTTTGCCGACGAAAACGGCAACGACGTGTGGGCTTTCATGAACTTCGGCAACTCGGGGAAAGAGAGCCGTTCTTTCTCCAACATCTTCTATCTCTCCGACATCCGGAAGAAATTCCCGGCAATAGAAGATGATGTCTGGCAACTAATCTGCTCATCGAAAGTCCGCACCGGCATGACAAAGGATGAATGCAGGCTCGCTCTCGGAAATCCGCAGGAAGTTGACTCCGGGCACGACTATACGCAGACCCTCGACCTATGGCATTACTCCGACGGGGCCGTACTTTGGTTTGAAGACGGAATCCTGACAAGATTCCGCAAATGAGAATAACGCCGACCATCCACCCCAAAATTTGACACAAATGTTTGAACTTGACAAAGACCTTTCTCCACTCACCACATTCGGATTGCCGGCAAAGGCATCCCTTTTCGCCGAATATTCCTCAGAGAAGGAGTTGCTTCGCATTTCCAGGACAGATGAATTCATCAACAATGAAGTGTTGCATATCGGAGGAGGCAGCAATCTACTTTTTGTGAACGACTTCAATGGACTGGTGTTACACTCCGCCATAAAAGGAATCACCCGCTACGACAAGAACCAGAACACTGTCTTCGTCATTGCCGGAGCCGGCGTGAAATGGACAGATTTCGTGGAATGGTGCGTGGACTCAGGGCTCGCCGGAGCAGAGAATCTCGCCGGAATACCCGGAGAGGTCGGCGCCGCCCCCGTACAAAATGTCGGGGCATACGGTGTGGAGGCGAAAGACATCATACACCATGTAAGGTGTTTCGATACCTTGACAAGGAAAACAGTTGTCTTCAAGAATGAGGATTGCGGGTTCGGCTATCGTGACAGCCGATTCAAGCATGAATGGAAAGGTCGGTACATTGTCACCCAGGTAAGTTTCCTGCTGTCGCCCACCACAGAAGCGTCTAATCTCGACTACGGCCCGCTGAAGTCATTGTCTGAAAGATTAGGACACACCCCCACCATACGTGAAGTGGCCGACGAAGTGGTGGCAATAAGAAACTCCAAGCTTCCTGACCCGGCGATTACCGGAAGTGCCGGAAGCTTCTTCAAAAACCCGGTCGTCAGCAGATATTTCTATGAAGAAGAGATGCTTGCATCAAATCCTGACATACCCTGCTACCCGATAGACGACCATCACGTGAAAGTCCCTGCCGGATGGCTCATTGAACACTCCGGACTCAAAGGTCTCAGAATCGGAGGCGCTGAAGTGTATCCGAAACAATGCCTGGTAATCGCCAATGCCGGAGGAGCCTCCCCCAACGACGTGACAACCCTTGCTGACAGAGTGATTGAAACCGTGAGACGTAAAATGGGAGTCACCCTTCATCCCGAGGTGAACTACATCGACCCCTCAATGGAAATCACGATTCTTGGCAGCGGCACGTCGAAGGGTGTCCCGGAAGTGGGATGTTCATGTCGGCTTTGCCGTTCCCCCTATATGAAGGATAAGCGTCTCCGGGCTTCCGCCCTTGTCAAGACTCATGGCATGCAAATCCTTATAGATGTCTCCCCCGACTTCAGGACACAGGCCCTATCAAACGGGATATTCCAACTTGACGCCGCCCTCATCACCCACAGCCATTACGACCATGTGGGAGGCATCGATGACCTGCGTCCCTTCTGCGCGGAAGGGGACTTCCCTCTCTTCATGAAAAAGGATGTACTCGACGACCTCACTCATCGAATAGACTACTGCTTCAGACCGCAACGCTATCCGGGAGTGCCTGGATTCGCACCATCACTGGTATCCGACGCCCCTTTCTATATAAACGGGCTGAAAATAATACCGATAAACGTAATGCATGGCAATTTGCCTATATTGGGATACCGAATCGGTGACTTCGCATATATAACTGACGCCAAGACAATTCCTGAAGAGGAGATTGAAAAGCTTATCGGACTCAAGGTGCTCGTTATAAACGCATTGCGAGAGCGTCCTCATTTCGCGCATATGTCGTTTGACGAAACAAGAGCTTTTATCAAAAAAATAAAACCGGAAGAGGCTTATATCACTCACTTCAACCACGAAGTAGGATACCATCACGAACTCGAAGGGATGTTCGGGCCTCATGTACATCCTTGCTACGACGGATTGAAAATCAGAATCGAATAGCAGCAAGGAATTCCTTAAACGCATAAACTACCGCGAAAGATTAAGGAACGCGCATAAACCACCGCATCCGCGATTTCACATGAAAATCGCGGATGCGGTGGTTTAAACCGTAAATGGCTACATTCATGAAAGAGACGCCTCTTTCATCCTCTCGGCATTTTCCGCGATAGTGAGGCGGTCTATACATTCCTGTATATCGCCGTCCATAAACGCCGCAAGATTATATATCGTATAATTTATACGGTGGTCTGTCATTCTTCCCTGAGGGAAATTGTATGTGCGTATCTTTGCAGAGCGGTCGCCTGTGGAGACAAGAGTCTTGCGTCTTTGCGCTATGTCGGAAAGATACTTCTCCCGCTCCCGGCTATAGATATAGGTGCGCAAGCGGGAAAGGGCCCTTTCCTTGTTTTTGGGCTGGTCGCGGGTCTCCGTACACTCTATGAGTATCTCATCCTCCTCTCCGGTAACAGGATTTCTCCACACATAGCGCAGTCGCACCCCGGACTCTACCTTGTTCACGTTCTGTCCGCCGGCTCCCCCCGACCGGAATGTGTCCCATTTTATCGCCCCCTCGTTGATTTCCACATCAAAGGCTTCCGCCTCGGGAAGAACTGCAACTGTGGAAGCGGATGTATGCACACGTCCTTGAGTCTCGGTGGCCGGCACACGCTGCACCCTATGAACTCCGCTCTCATATTTCATCACCCCATACACGCCATCTCCGGAAAGATTAAAGCATATCTCCTTATATCCACCTGAGGCTCCGGGACTCGTGGATGTGACCTCAAGTGTCCAACCCTTCTTTTCGGCAAACTTCTGATACATCCTGAAAAGATCGCCGGCGAACAATGCCGCCTCATCCCCTCCGGTGCCTCCGCGAATCTCGACAACAGCATTCTTTGAATCTTCCGGATCGGCTGGAAGAAGTAATGTCTTTATCTCAAGCTCCACCTCAGGCAACAACTGCACATTGCGCTCCAGTTCTTCCCTTGCCATGGCACGCATCTCCTCGTCATCCTCTGAGGCGACAAGCGATTTCGCCTCCTCTATCCCGGCCAAAACCGACTTATATCGCTGGGTCGCGCCGAGAAGCCTCTCAAGCTCGTGGTATTCCTTGGTAAGCCTCACGTATCGTTTCTGGTCGGCGATAACACTTGGGTCCGTGATAAGGGTTGCCAACTCCTCAAACCTCTCATCAAGACCGTCAAGTCGTTTCAAAAGCGGATTATCTTCCATATCTCATTATTTGAATCTGAATGCAAAATTATAAAATATGATTGAAAATAATTGCGCGAATCAGAAAAAAGAACTAACTTTGCAACCGCTTAGCCGCCGCACGGCCATGCCGGACATGCAGCGACAGGCAACCTAAACAATAAACCTAAACAAATCAACCGGCAAGTTTTATGGCAACAAAAATCAGATTGCAGCGTCATGGCCGCAAAGGCTACGCTTACTATCCCATTGTAGTCGCCGATAGCAGGGCACCACGAGATGGTAGATTTATTGAAAGGATAGGTTCTTATAATCCGAACACTAATCCTGCTACAATAAGTTTAGACTTCGACCGTGCTTTGTATTGGGTAGAAGTAGGAGCACAGCCTACCGACACAGTTCGCACAATCCTTTCCAAAGAGGGTGTCCTTCTTATGAAGCATCTCCGTGGCGGAGTCAAGAAAGGAGCTTTCAACGAAGAAGAGGCTCAGCGCCGTTTCGACGCATGGAAAGCCGACCGCGAGAAAGAGGCTAACGCAGCGCAGGCCAAGAAAGAGGCAAAAGCCGCTGAAGATGCCAAAGCTCGTCTTGACGCGGAAGCTGAGAAAAACCGCATCAAGGGTGAGGCTGTAGCAAAGAAGAAGGCTGAAAAGCTCGCGGCCGAAGAGGCTGCCGCTAAAGAGGCTCTCGAAGCTGAGTCTGCGGACTCTTCCGACGCTCAGGAAGCAGCTGAATAAATTTCTGCAATTATTTTACGCAGAAATTTGCAAGGTTAAAAATAAATGCTTAACTTTGCATCGCAAAACAAAAAACACCGGGACATTCTCCCGAATATCTCCGGTGTTAATGGCCGATTAGTGTAGCGGTTAGCACGCCACCCTCTCACGGTGGAGACTCGGGTTCGAGTCCCGGATCGGCTACTTTTATATACTTTATCTGAATTAACCGTCATCATGGCCGATTAGTGTAGCGGTTAGCACGCCACCCTCTCACGGTGGAGACTCGGGTTCGAGTCCCGGATCGGCTACAGAAAAGGATTGTCTCTTTGACAATCCTTTTTCTTTTTTCACTTAAATCAGCAATGGCGGATGGACACCAAACCGAAAGGTTCCTTTATAGCAAAGATTCTCCAGATATGTTAAAATGCAAATACTGATAAAACCCTCTAATCAGAAACATTGTTATACCGGAAAAGGATGCCTCCTTACAAAGCATCCGGAAACATACTCATACAAGTAAGTTACAAGTCAACTATTTAATAATTGTCATTATGAAAACTTTATCCATCATTTTTTACATCATAGGCTCCATTTTGCTTATAATATCGTGCTTCACAACAAGCGTAACCGCCACATGGTGGCTTGGCGGCATAGCCGTCGTGGCTTTGATCGTAGGGTGCGTGTTCCAGTTCAACTCCAACAATTCCAAACAGGTGAACTATCACCACCACGACTATGAGTGAACACTACCGCTAAGCAGATGGCATAATAAGCCCTAAATCGCGTTCCGCCTTCTGATATCAGAACATCTTATCAGCCTGCAACAGTGTTGCAGGCTTTCCTATGTCTATCAATCTGAGCGACTTTTCCAGACTCCCCCTTACCACACACTCTTTCGATGGGTTAAGATAATAGTCCATCACAGGAAAAGCAATATCCCCAAACAAACGGGACATCTCCCAAAAACACTTCTCCCCCACAACATGAATCCCGCTGAAAGCATACTCCCGACATCCGGAACCAGGCACAAACCCTGACGGACGGTACCGCCCATCCGAGAGATTATGCCAGCCACACAGCTCCATACCCTCCCCAAACACAAGCTTTCGGCCCGACTCGCGAAGACTTACCAGCAACGTGGCATCCTGACCGCCCGAGCAATGCCTACCCATAAGACGGCCAAGGTCGGCATCACTAAGTATATCCACATTATGCACAAGCACAGGACCGCAACTGAAGTCAAATAAACCGCGTGCTTTTACAAGTCCCCCGCCAGTGTCGAGAAGCCTCCCGGTCTCATCGCTCACAGACACACGCACCCCATAGTCCTTCCCTTTAAGGAAATCCACAATCTGACTGGCGAAATGATGGACATTCACAACTATATTGTCAAAACCCTGCGATTTTAATTTCAACACGACACGCTCAAGCATGGGAACACCTCCCACCGGCACAAGGGCCTTGGGATGTGTCAGTGTCCAAGGTTTAAGTCGGGTGCCCAGCCCGGCTGCAAGTATAAACGCATTCATAGACAATTTGATTACAATATGTAAGCCTTACCCTGCTCCCGGTGTATTATCTCGACAGAAATACCGGGATACATACGGGCCAACCTTTCTCCAAAAGACTGGGCACAATAGACCGACCGGTGTTGGCCTCCCGTACATCCAAAGCCTACCTGAAGAGAATTGAACCCCCGTTGAATATATCTCGCGACGCTGGGAGTGACAATTTCCAATGCCTTGGCGACAAATTCCTGAACCTCTCCCCTTTCTTCAAGGAACTCAGCCACATCTCCGTCAAGGCCTGTCAGGCTATGGTAACGGTCATACCTCCCCGGATTATGCATCCCCCTACAGTCAAACATGAAGCCCCCTCCATTACCCGACAAATCCTCTGGATAACCCATCTTATAGGAAAAACTATAAACAGTGACATTAAGACCCTCCCTAATCCCCCTGGCGGCATAACGGCTTGAACATGCCGCCTCGCATGCCGACCTCAATTCCGGATAAGAGTCCAACTCCCCTTTTTCTATAAGTGACGCAAGATTGGAAAGCGCATCTGGAATGCTCACAAGGAAATGCGCCTTACGCTCCACAAGTCCCCTCAATCCATAGGCTCCAAGCACCTGCAGTGTACGAAACAAAGCGAACTTACCTGCCTGCTGAAGAATCACACCCTCCGGCACGCCTGTCCTGACAGACAATGCCGCCGCATACGACGACATCAGGACCGCTCGTTCCTCATCCGTAAACCGGGCCCTGGCCTGCCATAGAAATGAAACGGCATCATATACCATCGGCCCCTTCCGGCCTCCCTGATAGTCTATCCACCAGGGTTCCCCTTCCCTGACCATGACATTTCTGCTCTGGAAGTCCCGGTACATGAATCCCCACAAACGGCTGTCTCCCTCCAGCAACCTTATGGCGAACGCCTCAAAATCATCCTCAAGACGCTCCTCATCAAACAGTAGTCCGCATGGTTTCAGAAACTCATATTTAAAATAGTTCAGGTCCCACATCACCTGCCTCCTTGAAAACGGGCGTGCCATAACAACGCCCGACCACAAGGACTCACTCTCCGTCTGGAGCATTACGAGCGAATGCAACGTCTTTTCCGACAGAGAATGCCTGCAATCGGTAGATAACAACGAAAGGAGAGGAATGTCGCCAAGGTCTTCCTGCAGATAACAGGAAAAACAGTCAGAAACGGCATATATCTCCGGCACGTTATGTCCCGCATCCCGCAATTTCCGAGACAGCATGACAAAAGCACGGTTCTCCTCAGGGCATTCCCCTTCGGTGGCCACCACCGTGGGCAAACCCTCACACGACAACCTATAATAACGACGCCCCGAGCCGCCTCCATTGACCGCGACTACGGAGGCGCTTCCTCCAAAGCGGCTTTCATACAACCTCCGGGATGCCGCACCCGGAGCATCTACTGTTCCCATAACGTATATAAAATCTGATTTCGAACAATCTATCGCAAGAATGCACGCCGACATACAGCATACTTAAAACCATATCTCAGGGAGCATCTCGCGACACCGGTCGAGAGGCATATCACAAGGCACGCCCTCTTCTCCCGTTCCTTAAAAATTGTTACAAAATTAATCATTTTTTTATTGAATGAAATAATTGTTGCCAATCCCGACAAAAATAACTATCTTTGCGTCACGGTTCCCTCTTGTTGTATAACACATTGAGGCTACCCAACATAAACCCAAACCCAATTTGACATTCAATTACAAAGTCATATAATAAACACACATTTCAAAATGGCTAAAATCGAAAATTACAATTTCGCAGGGAAGAAAGCCATCGTCAGAGTTGACTTCAATGTGCCTCTCGACGAAAACGGCCACATCACCGACGACACACGAATCCGCGGTGCTCTCCCTACACTCAAGAAAATCCTTGCCGACGGCGGCAGCCTTATTCTTATGTCACACATGGGCAAGCCGAAAGGGAAAGTGAACCCAAAATTCAGCCTCTCACAGATTCGCGAAGATGTTGCCAAAGCCCTTGGCACTGATGTCAAATTCGTGCCCGACTGCATGAAAGCGTCCGAGGCGGCTGCCGAACTCAAGCCCGGAGAAGTGCTCCTTCTCGAAAATCTCCGATTCTATCCGGAAGAGGAAGGTAAACCTGTAGGCATCGACAAAGCCGACCCGGCATACGAGGACGCCAAGAAAGATATGAAGGAACGTCAGAAGAACTTCGCAAAACAGCTCGCAAGCTATGCCGACGTTTATGTGAACGACGCTTTCGGAACAGCTCACCGCAAACACGCGTCAACTGCCGTAATCGCAGACAACTTCGCTCCCGAAAACAAGATGCTCGGATTCCTTATGGAGAAAGAGGTGCAGGCTGTTGACAACATCCTCAAAGATATCAAACGCCCCTTCACCGCAATCATGGGTGGCTCCAAGGTTTCAACCAAAATCGGAATCATCGAGAACCTCATGGACAAAGTTGACAACCTTATCCTCTGCGGTGGCATGACATACACTTTCGCAAAGGCACAGGGCGGCAAAATCGGAATCTCGATATGTGAAGACGACAAGCTCGACCTCGCTCTCGATATCATCAAGCAGGCTAAAGAGAAAGGCGTGAACCTCATCCTCGGAACCGACTGTGTGGCCGGCGACAGCTTCAGCAATGACGCTAAAACCATCATTTGTCCCAGCAACGACATACCCGACGGATGGGAAGGCCTTGACGCCGGCCCCAAGACTCGCGAAGCATTCGAGAAAGCCATCATCCCCTCCAAGACAATCCTCTGGAACGGCCCTGCTGGCGTATTCGAATTCGACAACTTCACTGCCGGATCTCGCGCCATCGCCGAGGCTATCGTGAAAGCCACCGAAAACGGAGCGTTCTCACTTGTAGGCGGTGGAGACTCAGTGGCTTGTGTCAACAAGTTCGGACTCGCCGACAGCGTGTCGTATGTATCCACCGGCGGAGGAGCCCTACTTGAGGCAATCGAAGGAAAAGTCCTCCCGGGGGTTGCCGCAGTACAGTAATTCCCTGTATTGACAGATGAAATAACCGGAGAAATGGCTTAACCGGGATATCTCAAATAATAAAGAAAAGGCCGGCCGGCTTAAAACCACCGGCCTTCTTTTTACCCGGTTATCAGTAAAGGTATATGCCGAGTAACCGTTTTTCACATATTTTACCATAATGGTACAACCATAAAAAGTATTTTTTTGACAGTGAAGTGTTGTTTTTTACAAATTATATTGTAATTTTGCATTGTCAATAGGTTGAACCAACGGTAAAAGCCAACCCAAGGCATGAAAAACCCAATCCGGCTTGAGGCGAAAGCCGTGCCAACCCTCCTAACCACGACAACTCAAACGAACTAATAATCTTTAATCAACAAACAAACTCTATTAAACATTATGGAATCTCAGAATCCAAAGCCTCAGGCTACTACAACAGCAGCCAAAGTGAAAAAGGAAGAGAAAATCAGCAACGTTCGCGGAATCCGCAACGCTTTCATCGTAATCATCGCATGTGCAGCGGCAGCTGTCTGCATCTTCCTCTTTGCTATGGGCGCTCCCAGCAACTTCGAGGGTAGTGATCCCGCCGGACATCCTCTCAACCTCGCCGGCACTGTCTATAAGGGCGGCTTCATCGTGCCTATCCTGATGACACTTCTCCTCACCGTAATCGTCCTCTCAATCGAACGTTGGATCGCCCTCAGCTCTGCAAGCGGAAAAGGGAACACCACTAAATTCGTTGCCGACATCAAAGCTGACCTCGCAGCAAACAAAATCGACGCTGCCATGGAGCGTTGCCGCAAGCAGAAAGGCTCAGTTGCATCTGTTGTATATAACACTCTCGTGAAATACAAAGAGATGGACGCAAATACCGTTCTCAGCAAAGAGCAGAAGCTCACCACACTCCGCAACGAGGTTGAAGAAGCTACCGCTCTTGAGATGCCTTCTCTGTCTCAGAACCTCCCGATTGTAGCTACCCTCACAACTCTCGGTACTCTCGTCGGTCTTCTCGGAACCGTTATGGGTATGATCAAGTCATTCCAGGCTCTTGCTTCTTCCGGTTCTCCTGACTCTACCGAGCTCTCTACCGGTATCTCTGAGGCACTTGTGAACACCGCTTTCGGTATCGCAACCGGTGCATTCGCAGTTATCTCCTACAACTTCTTCACCAACAAGATCGACAACCTTACCTACGCTATCGACGAAATCGGTTTCTCAATCGTAGCTACATTCGCCGCAACTCACAAATAATTTGTGACTCGACGAAAACGATAACATCTATTTTTCAAACCGAATAAGTTTATAGCTAATATGGGAAGAGTAAAAATAGCAAGAAAAAGCACATTCATCGACATGACGGCGATGAGTGACGTGACGGTACTGCTCCTTACCTTCTTCATGTTGACTTCGACCTTCCTCCAGAAAGAGCCTACAACAGTAGTTACGCCCCCATCGGTGTCAACCGAGAAGGTGCAGGAAACAAACTTCGTGCAGGTGCTCGTTAGTCCGGAAGGAAAGGTTTGGCTTACAATGAACAACGACACATCATCTGCGTGGTCAAACGAGAAGATGAGAATGGCATTGCTTGACAAAGTAAGCGAAATCTATAACGAATCGCATAAGAACAAAGTCAGCTTCAATGCTGCACAGAAGCAGGCATTCAGCAAGTTGGGATCGTTTGGTGTGCCCCTACAGCAGATGGGCGAGTTCCTTGACCTCGCCGACCAGCAGGAAGGACAGACCAAGATGGACAAATGGATGCAGGGCGAAGACATGGACAAAAACCATGTCACCGGCATTCCTATCTCGGCAAGCTCCGACGAAAACAACCTCAATGAGTTTCAGATGTGGATGAAGGCCCTTCGCCAGACCGAAAATGAGAACCTCTCGCAGGCAATCAAAGACGGAACCGGCGTTGCCATAAAGGCTGACCAGAACACCTCGTTCGACATCATTCACATGGTGATGGATAATCTCCAGACCATCCACATGAATAAGTTTACGTTTTTGACCGCACTTAAAGCAGGAGAATAAGACATGGCAGAAGTTCAACAGAATTCGGGCGGCGGTGGAAAAAAAGGCGCCCAGAAAAAAATGCAAATCCGCGTGGATTTCACGCCGATGGTGGACATGAACATGTTGCTTATCACATTCTTCATGCTCTGTACGACAATGATTAAATCTCAGACACTGACCATTGCACTTCCTTCAAACGAGAAGGTTGAGAACACGGAAAACATGTCGCAGGCTTCTGCCGACGATGCCGTGACTATCATCCTTGACGCAAAAAGGAAAGCCGGGTCAAACGACGTTGACTCTGTCAACGGACATGTGGTCAACGAGGTTTACTACTATTTCGGAAAGCCCGGCGGTGACGCCGGCATATTCGGCCCCGGTGGCGTTGTAATCTCTGAGAACAACAACATCCAGAAGTCCGAGTTCCTCGCCGACGAAGTAAACGCCGGTGTCAAGAATGCGAAGGGTATCCGTGAGATTATCCAGAAGCGTAACAAAGAGGTGCTTACCGAAATCAACAAGATTAAGGAGAAATATGCAAGCGGCGGCTTCGGAAGCCTTGAGACCAAGGATGGTCGCGAGAAAGCCCAGGCTGCCTATGACGAGGCTGCGAGCGCTATCCGTAAAAACGAAAATCTCAAAAAGCCTGTCATAATCATCAAGTCAACCCCTCAGGCATCTTTCGGAAGCCTTGTGGAGCTCCTTGACGAAATGCAGATTAACTCTATCTCGAAATATCAGATTGACAATATGACACGTGCTGATTCAGTCATGCTTCTTGACTATCAGAACACTCATAAGGGCAACTGATGTTAGATTTATTAACGCTTAAGAACAATAGGAAAAATGTCGAAAAGAAATGTAGATCTAACATCGAAGGAATGGCGTGACCTGGTATTTGCCGATAAAAACAAAGAGTTCGGCGCTTATCAGCTTCGAAAAGACAGCGACAAACGCCACAACCTTGCGGCTCTGTTCACTCTGATTGGACTTATTGTGGTATTCTTCCTTATTGTGGCATACTCTAAGTATTCCGACTATAAGGCTGAGAAGGATGCCATTGCATTGCAGGAACAACGTGAGAAGATGGCTGCCGCCGAACTTCTCCAGCAGGAAGACGAGCCGGAACCTGAGCCGGAACCTGAGGAGCAGAAATTCGAGCAGCCTGAAATCGAGATTCCCGAGGAGGTGCTTGCCACCGTGCAGGTGACTCAGATTGCCATCGTGGACGCCGACCAGGTGAAAAACGAGGTGATGGATATGGAAACCCAGAAGGAAGACAACACCGCACGTGGTGTCGTTAACCAGGAGGGTTCTGACGACGCCGATAAATTCAAGGCTGTTCAGGAACAGGTTGTGGTTAAAGAGCCGGAACCTGAGAAGCCCAAGGAGGAGGAAATTTTCCAGGCTGTGGAACAGAATGCTGAATTCCCCGGTGGTCAGGCTGCCCTCATGAAGTTCCTCAAAGATAACATCCGTTATCCGGAGGCCGCTCAGCAAAACGACATCCAGGGTCGCGTAATCGTAAGATTCGTCGTTGAAAAAGACGGCTCTATCGGTCAGATTACTATTATGAAGGGTGTTGACAAAGACCTTGACCGCGAGGCTTTGCGTGTGGTTAAGAAGATGCCAAAATGGCAGCCGGGTAAGAACAATGGTGTTGCCGTGCGTTCTTACTTCAACCTCCCTGTCACCTTCAGACTCCAGCAACAGTAATCTCATCTCACATTGTGAGCGAATAATAATGAAGAAGAGACTCCATAAGCGTGTCTCTTCTTTTTTATTAAAACCTGAACATACCTTAACTTGATTTGTTAAAATGATATGACATCTAAATTATTCGAGTTATGAAAGAAAACAATTACAATGGGAACATGCCTAAAGGCGGACGACTCATATTCGGTATATTCATGGTATTGGTATATGTTGCAGTAGGATTGCTCTTCATCTTCAATATATTTAATATTGACAACGAGACAATCAGCATCATCTGCGGAGCTTTGCTTTGCGCCTATGGCGTATGGCGCGGCTATCGTCTCTACAAAGGGATGAATTAGTATCCTTTGTCCCCCCATTGACACTCCTGCTGATGCATCGCGATTCAGTGAGGACCGCTATTCCATTATCAAAACTATAACCGTGTGTTTACTTCACACACCTCCGACATATGAAAAATAACAAAGTCTCAAAATTTCTGACCTTACTACTCCTGCTGGCTGCTACGGCAGGAGTAATCGGTTGCACACCTGTGAAAAGAGGCGAATATGCATCAGGGAGCGCAACTATATTCTGCGATGATGGCTTCCGGAATATTCTTAACGAGGAAATCGAAGTATTCGAATATTCTTATCCGCAAGCCTCTATCATACCGTTCTACGTAAGTGAAGGGGAAGCCATCGACACTCTGATGAACGACGGCACCCAGGCAATAATCACAACCAGAGAGCTCTCCAAGGACCAGATTGAATACTTGAAAGCAAAGTATAAAAGGGTTGTAAGACAGAATTGCATCGCCGTCGATGCCGTGGCATTAATTATAAACAAGGACAATCCCGTGAGCGCCCTCTCGATGCAAGAGGTTTCCGACATTCTCAACGGCAAAATCTCAAAGTGGAACCAGCTCGCCGGTAATGACACGACTGCCATCAAATTAATTTTTGACAACGCTGAGTCTTCGACAGTGAGGTATCTGCGCGAGAAATTCCTCCCGGAAGGGAAACAGATTTCAGAAACCACAAACTCATTCGCTCAGAAAAATAATGCGGAAGTCTTCGACATTGTAAAGACTGACCCTGACGCACTTGGTGTGATTAGCGTCAGCTGGCTTGGCGATGACCTCAGCGTGGCAAAGAAGATACCGATGGACAAAAGGATGGCAGACTATCAAAACCAGAATGACACGATAGCCTCGAAACTCACCTCCGAGGTAAACATAATTAAAATAAGCAACCCAACCGAAAAAAACGACTTCAGCCCTGTGGCCTACAAACCGTATCAGGCATACATATATTCAGGAGAGTATCCCCTCGTAAGAAAAGTCTATATGATTTCTACGGCCAGCAACTCAACTGTGCTTCATAGCTTCTACGTTTTCATGACCGGTTTTGTCGGGCAGAAAATAATCTCCAAGACCGGGATATTGCCATTCCACATGAATCCGAGAGTCGTGGAACTAATCTGATTCTCAAAACATACAGTTTTAAACAACTGTAGAATATTGGGAAGGCAATCAAAGTTTCTGAAGTAAATGTTTAATGACATCAGATAAACAGTATAAATATGAATCGCATCATTTCTGAATCATAATATTCACATTCCTCCGTATTTTCATAATAACGCGGAGGATTTTTTCGTTACACACTTTAGAGACTTTTCATTAAAAGCAAATAAATATTTCAAGAACGAATTAAATAACAATATAACATGAAATTAAAATTCATTCTCACCAGCGCATTCATTGCAGGCGCCGCCTTCGCTTCCATGGCTCAGACTCATGTGGAAGGTGAAGAGTACTACAAAGCCGACCAATTGGCTAATGCGAAAGAGCTTCTTCTTCGCAACATGAACAATCCCGGCACTGACAAATCTGTATGCGACTTTTATCTTGGTCTCATCGCAATCAACGACGGGAACCTGGATGAGGCAAAGAAATATTTCAATGACGGCACTCAGGCAAACCCTGAGAATGCATTCAACTACGTCGGTCTTGGCCAGATTTCTCTCAAGGCTGGCAACAAGAAAGAGGCTGAAGACTTCTTCAAACAGGCGGAGAAAGTGGGAAAGAAAAGCGCCCCTCTCCAGATTGCCATAGCTCGTGCATACTACGACACTGACCCGGTGGCATACGCCAAGGAAATCGACAAACGTGTTGAGAAAGCACGTAAAATCGACAACATGGAGGCCGACATCTATCTCTTTGAAGGCGATTGCAAGAAAGACAACAAAGATGCCGGAGGTGCCGCTGGAAAATATGAGATGGCCGCAAACTATGACAACGAGGCCACTGAGGCATACGTGAAATATGCCAACCTCTTCACTATGGTGAATCCGCAGTATGCTATCGACATGCTCAACAAGCTCCTCGCGCTTCATCCCGATTCAGCTCTCGCTCAGAGGGAAATAGCAAATGCATACTACAACGCAGGCCAATATAAGGAAGCGGCTGCCGAATATGGCAAATACGTAAAGAATCCCAACCACTTCAAACAGGATGAGGACCGCTATGCTTTCCTCCTTTTCTACGGTGGCGACTATAAGAACGGATATGACTACTCCACCACCCTTCTGCAGGCCAATCCCTCGAACTTCACAGCCCAGCGCTATCAGTTCATGAACGCGGCGCAGATAAAGGAGATGAGCGACCAGCTCCTCCCGATGGCCGACGCCCTCCTTGCCGCACATAAGGCCAACAAGGAGAACAAGTTCGCTCCTATCGACTATATCCTGATTGCTTCTGAATACAATTCCGCGAAACGTCCGGAAGATGCCCAGGCTGTGCTTCAGGAGGCTATCCAGGAAATGCCTGACAATCCTGAATTCTACAAGCAGCTCGCGATGACTTTCGTGGAAGAGAACAACCTCTCAAAGGCCACTGAGGCATATGAAGGATACCTCAGCCACTCGGAGAAACCGGGCTACAACGACTTCATACAGCAGGCAACTTTCGCGTTCTACGCAGGCGTGGAGAATAAGACAAAAGACCCCGCCGCCGCTGAAAAATATTACGGCATCGCAGAAAGCTACGCAAACAAGGCCAAGGAGATACTCCCCAACAACTACAAACCCGTGAAGTTCTTCGGAGACATCGCCATGCAGAAAGCTGCCGAGGATCAAGTGGCATCAGCTGCAGTGCCTTACTACACTGAAGCCATCACCCTCCTCGAGGCAAGCGAGAATCCTTCAAGGTATGCATCCGATGCCAAGAACATGTACAACTACATGGGCAACTACTATCTCGACCAGAAAGACGTGGAGAAAGCTAAAGAGTATTTCTCAAAATATCTCACCCTGGATCCCGACAACGAGGCATACCGCAAGTTTGTGGAAGGCCTCAAATAATCTCCGCTATCGACAGTTTCATTGTCTGAACGACATCTGACGATAGCATGACAGAATATCAAATCATTAAACTTCTGTAACTCTTCCGAGGGTTGCAGAAGTTTTTTTTGCATAAGACAGCTATTATTCGTAATTTTGCAGAAGAAATATCAACTTCCACAGCGGCAGTGGAGAAATCTGTCAAGGTCTCCCCTACTGTAGGCAAAAAATATTATACTATGGCTGAAATCATACGAATCAAGAGAGGTCTCGACATTCCATTGCAAGGCGCGGCTTCATCTGACGTATCCGATGACCGGGAGACTACTCTTTTCGCCATCTTCCCAGACGATTTCCCCGGTCCCGTGTGGAAATCGGTTGTCAAAGCCGGCGACAAAGTGTCGGCCGGCGACGCTTTGCTTAAAGACAAAGCCTCCGGCTCTATATGTCTGGTGTCTCCTGTCTCCGGCACAGTTGAAGAAGTGAGACGTGGGGAACGACGCCACATACAATTTATAAGTGTCAGAAAAGATTCTGACAGGCAGGTCTCTCTATCTCCCGCTTCCTCTGCGGAACAAATCAGGGCTCTGATAATGACAGGAGGACTATGGGCTATGATGCGCCAACGTCCTTTCGACATCGTTCCTGACACCTCCCGCGCTCCTCGCGACATTTTCGTCACCGCTTTCGATTCCGCGCCACTCGCGCCACAGATTCTTGACCCAGCTCTCGAACCCTGGCTTGAAAAAGGACTCGAAGCCCTTTCAAAACTTACTTCCGGAAAAGTTTATCTCGGTGTCAAAGCAGGATCAGGCATCTCCTCTGTGAGCGCGACAACTGTCGAATTTGACGGGCCGCATCCTGCAGGAAACGTCGGCACCCAGATTGCCGCGATAAAACCGGTCAACAAAGGAGAGACCGTATGGACTCTCGATGCCGCCACAGCGGCAAGAATCGGAAAACTGTGTGCCACCGGATGCGTTGACTACCATACAACTGTAGCAATCACCGGGCCATGCGTAAAAAATCCTCACCTCATAAAAACGGAGATGGGCGCGTCTGTCTCAACTCTCCTTGACGGAAACCTTAAGACAACGTCCGATATCCGAATAATATCCGGCAATGTCCTCACTGGCCTGAAAATCGACAAGGACAGTTTCATTCACTATCCATATCGACAGATTACTGTCATCGAAGAGGGTGAGCATGCAGACGAGTTCATGGGATGGGCTTCTGTCAGCCCTAAGAAATTCAGCGTAAAGCGGAGCTTCCCGGCTTTCCTGCGCGGACTTTCAAAACCTTTTGACTTCGACGCCCGCGTCAAGGGTGGACGGCGTGCCATGATTCTTAGCGGCGAATACGATAAAGTGTTCCCTTTCGACATTTACCCGGAATATCTAATTAAGGCAATAATAGCCGGAGACATCGACAGGATGGAAAAACTTGGCATCTATGAGGTGGCCCCGGAAGACTTCGCATTACCGGAATTTGTTGACACATCCAAGACTGAGATTCAGAAAATAGTCAGGGACGGTCTTGACTATCTCCGGAAAGAACTGTCATGAATCTTACCGTTCGTCGCAGTCCAAATGCTTATGGACAACAATAGAAAGCAATCAATCGACAAGCGCAACCCTACAATATCCAACCATTCAGATGAAAGGATTAAAGAAAAAAATCGACAGTGTGAAACCACAGTTTGAGAAGGGGGGGAAGTTCGAGAAACTTCACTCCGTTTTCGACGGATTCTACACTTTTCTATTCACCCCCAATGAGACATCGAGTTCGGGTGTACACATCCACGACGCCAACGACTCCAAACGCACGATGATTATGGTGGTGATTGCCCTGCTCCCCTGCTGTCTTTTCGGCATGTGGAATGTAGGACTTCAACATGCGTTGGCCACAGGAGACCCCGACCACAGCGTGTTTCATCTCTTTTTCTACGGCTTCTTAGCAGTGTTGCCGCAGATACTGACCGCCTACATAGTGGGACTCGGGATTGAATTTTTCGTGGCACAAGTCAGAGGACACGAAATTCAGGAAGGGTTCCTCGTCTCGGGAATCCTCATCCCTATGATATGTCCGGTGTCAACCCCTTGCTGGATGCTGGCGGTGGCGGTGGCCTTCGCGGTGGTGTTCGCGAAGGAAGTGTTCGGAGGCACCGGCTACAACTTCCTCAACGTGGCTCTCGTCACACGAGCTTTCCTTTTCTTTGCATACCCTTCAAAGATGAGCGGTGACAACGTGTTTGTCTCTGTAGGCGACACATCAGTAATCGACGGCTATTCCGGAGCCACGCCTCTCGGTCAGCTCGCCTCTTCCGACGGAGCCGCATTGGCGACAGGAATCACGGGCAATCCACTTTCCCTGTCAGACATGTTCCTGGGATTATACCCCGGATCATGGGGGGAGACATCCACGCTATGCATCCTTATTGGCCTCGCCATTCTTCTAATCACAGGAATCGCTTCATGGAGAATTGTGTTTTCAGGAGCCGTCGGCGGTTTCCTAATGGCTCTTCTGGCCAACCACTTCGCCACTCCCTTATATCCTGTCACATATCTCGCGCCTATTGAACAGCTTTGCCTCGGAGGTTTCGCGTTCGCCATTGTCTTCATGGCCACCGACCCTGTGACGGCATGCCGCACAAACACCGGGAAATATATCTATGGATTCCTGATTGGAGCCATGGCAATTGTAATCAGATGCTACAACACCGGCTATCCGGAAGGAGCCATGCTGGCAGTGCTTCTCATGAACTGTTTCGCGTCTCTCATAGACTACTGTGTGGTGAATGCAAATATCAACCGGCGAATGAAGCGTTTGATCGTGAAGAACCAATAACACTCCTGAATTATGAATAGACAAAGCAATACCTATACCATAATCTACTCCACACTTCTTGTAATTGTGGTGGGAGTGGTTCTGTCAGTGGTCTATCAGGCTCTGCGTCCCATGCAGGTGGAGAACATTGCAAACGACACGAGGAGGCAGATTCTCGCCGCAGCGAGGATTGTCCCTGAGAATGGTGAGAATGTATCCGAACTTTTCAACTCTCATATCAAGTCAAGCTATATCGTGGGCTTAAACGGGGAGAGAAAACAATCATCTGTCGCACCTTTCGACGTCAATGTCGGCCTTGAGTCCAAGAAGCCGGCCGACCAAAGACTTCTCCCTGTTTTTGAATGCTCCACTCCCGACGGCATGAAATATATCATACCGGTATATGGTACCGGACTATGGGGCCCGATCTGGGGTTATATCGCCTTCGATAAAAATGGAGACACTATCTATGGGGCATATTTCGCCCACCAGGGAGAGACTCCCGGACTGGGAGCTGAAATTGAAAAAGAGAATTTCCGCAACCAGTTTGAAGGTAAAGACATCTTCTCCGCTACCGGGAATTTCACTTCGGTTGCCGTTGTCAAGACCGGGAAAGAACCGCAGGATAAAGCCTGGGTGCATGCAGTCAGTGGAGGAACAATCACAAGTCAGGGTGTCCAGAAGATGCTTTTCGACTCTCTTGAACCTTATTCGGCGTTTCTCAAGACACTGTCGGAGGCTTGCGATGCCGAAAAGCCTGAAACAACAGAAAACATCAACGAACAAGATTCCAAGTTATGAATATCAGTAAATCATTATCGGCTCTCGTCAACCCTCTCTCGAAAGACAATCCGGTCATCGTGCAGGTGCTTGGAATTTGTTCGGCACTTGCCGTGACTGCCAAACTCGAACCGGCTGTGGTCATGACAATCTCTGTCACCGCCGTGCTCGCTTTGGCCAACGTGATAATATCTCTTTTGCGCAACACCATCCCGACCTCAATCCGTATCATCGTTCAACTGGTGATTGTGGCAGCCCTTGTCGTCATTGTCGATCAAGTGCTCAAGGCTTGGAACTATGAGGTAAGCAAGGCTTTATCTGTCTTCATCGGCTTGATTATCACCAACTGTATTATTATGGGAAGGCTTGAGGCCTTCGCCATGACCAACAGACCATGGCCGGCTTTCCTCGATGGAATAGGCAACGGGCTCGGTTATGGAATCATTCTCATAATCGTGGCTTTCTTCAGGGAACTGCTCGGAAGCGGCACCCTGTTCGGCATGCAGGTGATTCCACAGGCTTGGTATGACAATGGCTATCAGAACAACGGCATGATGATCCTACCGCCTATGGCCCTTATTACAGTGGCATGCATAATCTGGGTGCACCGCTCACGCAACAAGGAGCTACAGGAATAAATTTATGGCAGAAATGTGGGATTCATGACACATGGTTCCCTTACTGAAACCTTACAAATATATTCATCCCTGAATTATGGAAAATCTAAATCTGTTTATCCGTTCGATTTTTATCGACAATATGATATTCGCATATTTCCTCGGCATGTGTTCGTTTCTTGCCGTTTCGAAAAATGTGAAGACTGCCTTCGGACTTGGTGTCGCGGTTAGTTTCGTGCTCATCATCGCGTTGCCTGTCACCTGGTGCATCAATCAATATATCCTCGTGCCCGGAGCCTTGAGCTGGCTTGGAGAGGAGTATGCCGACACCGACCTCAGCTTTCTTGGCCTGATAATGTTTATATCGGTAATTGCGGCTCTCGTGCAGATTCTTGAGATGGCCATTGAAAAATACTCCCCGTCGCTCTATTCGTCGCTCGGAATTTTCCTGCCGTTGATTGCCGTAAACTGTGCGATACTCGGAGCTGTGCTCTTCATGCAGCAACGAGACTTCGCCAACGCCTGGACTGCCACCGTCTATGGCGCCGGCTCCGGAATAGGATGGCTGCTCGCAATCACTTGTCTGGCTGCAATCCGCGAGAGACTCGCCTACAACCAGATTCCGGCTCCACTGCGCGGAATCGGCATAACGTTCATCATCACCGGACTCATGGGGATAGCCTTCATGAGCTTCCTCGGAATCAAAATTTAACTCCGCCTGAGAATGCACCGTAAAAGGTGACTCCGGTATAATAAATAATTTAATTATGTCATTACTGAATATGATTCATTGGAATTCAGTCGTCGTAGCGGCGTTGATTTTCTTTGCAATCGTCCTCGTGCTTGTTGTGGTGTTGCTGCTCGCCAAGAAATGGCTCGTGGCTTCCGGCGAAGTGAACATCTCAATCAACGACGGCAAGAAAAACGTCCGCGCCGCGAGCGGCAAATCTCTTCTCGCAACTCTCGCTGACGGCGGAGTACATCTCTCATCTGCCTGTGGAGGGAAAGGGAGTTGCGGACAATGCAAGGTGCAGGTGATTGAGGGCGGCGGCGACATGCTTCCCACAGAGGCCGTTCATTTCACCCGCAAACAGATGAAAGACCATTGGAGACTCGGATGCCAGGTGAAGGTGAAAAGCGACATGGAGATTAAGGTTGACCCTGCCGCCCTTGATGTCAAGGAATGGGAATGCGAGGTAATCTCAAACCGAAATGTGGCCACTTTCATAAAGGAATTTATCGTGAAACTCCCCGAAGGGGAACATATGAATTTCATTCCGGGGTCATATGCACAAATCAGAATCCCGAAATATGAGATGACATACGACGGAGACATCGACAAGAATCTTATCGGCGAGGAATATCTTCCGGCATGGGAGAAATTCGGTCTTTTCTCTCTGAAGGCTAAAAACACAGAGGAGACTGTGCGTGCCTACTCCATGGCCAATTATCCGGAAGAGGGCGACAGGATTATGCTGACCGTGAGAATCGCGACACCTCCATTCAAGCCGAAACCTCAGGTCGGTTTCCAGGATGTGCCATGTGGGATAGCCTCATCCTATATATTCTCGCTCAAACCCGGCGACAAGGTCATGATGAGCGGCCCTTACGGCGACTTCCATCCAATCGTTGATTCAAAAGCGGAGATGATATGGGTGGGAGGCGGTGCCGGAATGGCCCCTCTGAGAGCTCAGATTATGTGGATGACAAAAACTCTACACACCACCGACAGGAAAATGCACTATTTCTATGGGGCCCGAGCCATAAACGAGGTGTTCTATCTCCAGGATTTCCTGCAACTCGAAAAAGATTTTCCCAACTTCAAATTCCATCTCGCGCTTGACAGGCCTGACCCGGCCGCCGATGCCGCCGGAGTGGAATATACGCCGGGATTCGTCCATCAGGTGATGTATGAGAACTATCTGAAAGACCATGAGGCCCCGGAGGACATAGAATACTATATGTGCGGTCCCGGCCCGATGAGCAATGCCGTCAACAACATGCTCTACAACCTCGGAGTAGAACCGGAATCAATACACTACGACAACTTCGGTGGCTGACGCCCCAGCAATCATTTCAAAAAAAACGTTCATTCATGCCCGGCCAATGCCGGCTAAATCCAAATAATTATGTTAAGAGACAACGTGATTTTCGACATTATCGACCGTGAGCATCTGCGCCAGCGTCGAGGAATCGAACTTATAGCCAGTGAGAACTTCGTGAGCGATGAGGTAATGCGGGCTATGGGTTCTTGCCTCACCAACAAATATGCCGAAGGGTATCCCGGCCACCGTTACTATGGCGGTTGCCAGGTGGTTGACGAGGCTGAGAATCTGGCTATCGAACGTGCAAAAAAGCTATTCGACGCCGAATGGGCCAACGTTCAGCCTCACAGTGGAGCTCAGGCCAACATGGCTGTATTTATGGCTTGCCTTCAGCCGGGCGACAAATTCCTGGGCATGGACCTAAGCCATGGCGGACACCTCAGCCATGGTAGCCCCGTGAATTTCTCCGGACTCCATTTCTCGCCTGTAAGCTATACGGTTGAAGCGGAAACAGGTCGTGTGGATTATGAGGAACTGGAGAGAAAAGCCCGCGAGGAACGTCCGAAACTAATCATTGCCGGAGGCAGCGCCTACAGCCGTGAATGGGACTATGCACGCATCAGGAAAGTAGCCGATGAAATCGGAGCTATATTTATGGTGGACATGGCTCACCCTGCAGGTCTGATTGCCGCCGGACTGCTTGAGAATCCCGTCAAACATGCCCACATCGTCACCACCACAACCCACAAGACTCTCCGCGGCCCGCGAGGTGGACTCATCCTTATGGGTAAGGACTTCGACAATCCCTGGGGAAAGAAAACGCCGAAAGGGGAAATCAAGAAAATGTCGGCGCTGCTCGACTCTGCTGTTTTCCCTGGAGTGCAGGGAGGTCCGCTCGAACATGTAATCGCCGCAAAGGCGGTGGCTTTCGGTGAGGCTCTTCAGCCTGAATGGAAAGAGTATGCCCTCCAAGTGAAGAAAAACTCCGTGGCTCTTGCCGAAGCTCTCATAAAAAGAGGTTACAAAATAATATCCGACGGAACCGACAACCATTGCATGCTTGTTGACCTCCGTCCGAAATTCCCTGAAATGAGCGGTAAAAAGGCTGAACGGGTGCTCGTGGAAGCTGACATCACAGCAAACAAGAACATGGTGCCCTATGACTCCCGCTCGCCATTCCTAACTTCCGGACTTCGTTTCGGCACTGCAGCCATCACCACTCGCGGAGCCAAAGAGGAACTCATGGACACTATCGCCGACCTCATCGACCGTGTGCTATGCAATGCCGACGATGAGACGGTGATTGCAGAGGTCCGCAATGAAGTGAATGAGATGATGAACGACTATCCAATGTTTGCCTGGTGATACGTATCGGCAAACCTTGATTTATTGGAAGGTGTATCATAATCGGTTTTTATGATACACCTTCCTCTCTATATATAAGATTATATTATGGACTTATCAAACATTGAATGGCCGTCAAGGATTTTTGTGACAGGAATCGGAACCGATGTCGGGAAAAGCTACGCCACAGGATGGCTCGCACGTGAGTTAAACGATAACGGCATATCGTGCACTACCCAGAAGCTGATACAGACCGGAAACAAGGATTTCAGCGAAGACATCGCGATACATCGTAAGATAATGGGAATCGACCTTACCGAAGATGACCTCGCGCATACCACCGCCCCTGTTATATTCTCATACCCCGCCTCCCCTCACCTGGCCGCCATGATTGACAAGAAGGAGATTGATTTCAGCATAATCGACTCTGCCTCAGATGTCTTGTGCAAAAAATACCACACGGTAATTATCGAAGGAGCCGGCGGGTTGATGGTGCCTCTGAAAAACGACTACCTCACTGTTGACTATATCTGCGACCATTGTCTCCCCACGATACTTGTGACGGGTGGACAGCTCGGGTCGATCAACCATGCACTGCTCTCTCTCGAAGCTATCCGCATCAGGGGTATAAAACTTTTCGGGATAATCTACAACCCATTCTTCGACAAAGACAAGACAATCTGCGACGACACGAAGAAATACCTCCTCAACTGGATGAAAGAACGCTTTCCCGGCTCTCTATGGCTTGAAATGCCCAACTCTCCTCTGTGAACAAAAGCCGATGGAAGAATGACTCTCAGGCGACGCGAATGTTTTTCGCGCCGCCTGAGAGTCAGGGAAACTCTTGAGGCAACCTTTTATCATTCGCGAGTCGATTTATCAAACCTTATGAGGATTTATCAATTTTTTTTGCGTAAATTTGCAAAAATATCATCCCTTGTAGAATGACAGATGACATTACCTAATTTGAGTATATGAATTCCGAAGTATCACCACAAGCAATTGTGACCATCTCCAAAGAGCAACTCTCAGCCCTTCCGGCCGCACAGTTCTCTGGAGACATACGCCTTATTGAGGATGAAAAGGGTATTACAGAAGCTATCGAAACGCTTAGAAATTCAGATATTATCGGCTTCGATACGGAGACAAGGCCAAGCTTCCGTAAAGGTCAGACAAATACAGTTTCCCTCATACAGCTCTCAACACGCAATACTTGCTTTCTTTTCCGTATAAACCATCTTGGACTCGCACAACCAATCGTTGACCTTCTTGAAGATGCGGATGTCCTTAAAATAGGATTGTCAATTCATGACGATTTCCATAATCTGAACAGGATTACAATAATACGCCCGCAGGGCTTTATTGAACTCCAGAACTATGTCAAGGAATACCGTATCGCCGACAACAGCCTCACAAAAATATATGCCGTAATATTCGGCAAGAGAATATCAAAAGGACAACGTCTCACAAACTGGGAAGCGGAACAGCTGACAAACTCGCAAATGACATATGCCGCACTGGATGCCATGGCTTGTGTGGAAATATACGACCACATAGCTTCCGGAAAATTCAAACCGGAAGAGTCGCAATACCTCACTATCCCTGCCTCGGAATCAGATTCAGTCTCCAAAGAGACAGACACCCATACTCAAACACCCGAATGACAGCCTCCCTGTCAGTACAATAAGAAATGACTGTAATAAAATGAAAAGATACCTGATTGTAATCACGCTTCTAATCATTTATGCCCTTTTCATGACCATCTATTTCGGCCTTGACCTTCTAAAATCAGGACAGCATACCAGGTTTTATCTCACTGTAGCGGCGGAAGTGATTGTCAT
>JAIDXM010000005.1 GCA_029058745.1 Muribaculaceae bacterium | reverse complement strand
AAGCCAAAGCAAAGGCAGAAGCCGAATACGACCTCTTCAACCCCACCCAGCAAATAGACTCCGATTTCGACAAAGAAGTAAGAGGCTTGCTCAATAAGCAAATCCATGATAATTAAACAAACAATTAACAAATAACAGATATTTATTGATCAAGCAAGCTTTATGTCAAAGACCTATCGATGGATGCCCCAATACGATACTAAGTTTGATTGCGTCACGGACATGTAGGAGTGGACTCCTGCCTGATATTCCGGTATTTACATGTCCGTGACGCAATCAAACATGCCAAAGGTATGTCCCTACATCGGTCGGTTCCATCAATCCGATATGCCTTTGGCATGTAGGATTCGCACAGGTATAAAATGCACATTTATTTTGTGTGCTGACTATAAAAAGTGGAAATTTGCAATCCGGTTGCATTAATAATGCTGTAACTTTGTGTCGTAAATCAAATAATAACCGTTACAATGAGTAAGACCTACAAGATTGAGGTGGATTGTGCCAACTGCGCGAACCTCGTGGAAGAAGCCGCCAGAAAGGTGGCTGGAGTCAAGGATCTGTCGATTGCCTTCATGACCCAGAAAATGAAAGTGACATTCGAGGATGGCGTTGACCAGGATGCTGTCATGGAGAATGTGCTCAAGACCGCGAAGAAAATAGAATCCGATTTTCAGATTCTCTGAAAGAGTCATCCATGACGGCCGGGCTTATCCACCAGAATAATCTGCAACAAAGGAACGGCTCCATATATTTTATATAAAGATAGAATTATGAACAAGAAACAACGCAATATGCTTACCCGAATAGTCATAGCATTGGTTATGACCGTCGCATTACAATTCATCCCTGCGCATGGCTGGTTGCAACTGGCATTATATCTCATGACATATCTGATTATCGGATATGACATTGTGTTGAAAGCGTGCAGAGGGATACTGAACGGGAGAATGTTCGACGAGAATTTTCTCATGACTGTCGCTACTGTCGGGGCATTTGCGTTGGCCATTTATGAAAAGAGCGGTGACTATCTCGAGGCGATTGCCGTAATGCTCTTCTATCAGGTCGGCGAGTTCTTCCAGAGCTATGCCGTAGGGAAAAGCCGACGCAATATCGCGGCATTGATGGACATCCGCCCTGACTACGCCAACATTGAGAAAGATGGCAAAATCATAAAGGTTGACCCCGATGATGTTGAGGTCGGGCAGACTATAATAGTGCAGCCGGGAGAGAAGATACCAATCGACGGAGTGGTGGTATCAGGCGATTCCTCCCTCAACACTTCCGCGCTTACAGGCGAATCGCTCCCACGAGAAGTCCGGGAGGGAGACGAAGTTATAAGCGGCAGTGTCAACATGTCGGGACTACTCAAAATCCGGACCACAAAAGAATTTGGAGATTCAACGGTTTCCAAGATACTCGAACTTGTGGAGGATTCCGCGTCAAGGAAGTCAAAATCCGAGAATTTCATAGCCAGATTCGCACGTATATACACTCCGGCTGTATGTTACGGAGCTTTGGCGCTTGCCGTCATACCTCCTCTCTTTATGATACTGTTCGCCGGCTCTCCATTTGATTTCAGCACATTCGAGACATGGGTTTACCGCGCTCTCGTCTTTCTCGTCATCAGTTGTCCGTGCGCCTTGGTGGTGAGCATACCGCTCTCCTTCTTCGCCGGGATAGGTGGCGCAAGCCGGGAAGGGATACTTGTGAAGGGGGCGAATATCCTCGAGACTCTCTCAAAAGTAAAGACAGTGGTGTTCGACAAAACCGGTACCCTGACAGAAGGGGTGTTTGAGGTCAATGCCTTTCACGACCCCGAAGACCACAACCTCAATGAGGGGAAGTCCCGCATGCTCGAATATGCCGCAATTGCCGAATCCTCCTCATCCCATCCAATCGCCAAATCACTTCAACGCGCCTATGGCAAAAACATAGACCGCGGCAGGATGTCGGAATTGCACGAGGTAGGCGGACAAGGGGTGATTGCGGTTATAGATGGCAAACAAATCGCCGTCGGCAATGAAAAACTGATGAGGAGCATCAGTGTCGAGCCATGCCACTGCCAAACAGCGGCCACTATTGTCCATGTCGCCATAGACGGAAAATATGCCGGACACATAGTGCTCGGCGACGTTGTCAAACCAGGTTCCGCCGATGCGATAAAGGACCTTCACCGTTCAGGAGTGACACATACTGTCATGCTGACAGGAGATTCCAAGGGTGTGGCAGAACAGACCGCCTCGCGACTCGGCATTGACCGGGTTTACAGCCAGTTGCTACCTGCCGACAAAGTGTCTCGTCTTGAAGAAATACTTGAAAGCGTCAACAGCGACGGCAAGGTTGCATTTGTCGGCGACGGCATCAACGATGCCCCGGTGCTCTCACGTGCCGACATCGGCATTGCCATGGGAGCCATGGGAAGCGATGCCGCCATAGAGGCCGCAGATGTGGTACTGATGGATGATGACCCTGTGAAAATCGGGAAAGCCATACGCATATCAAGAAAATGCCTGAGCATAGTATGGGAGAATATCATAATGGCATTGGGCATTAAAGGTATATGCCTCATTCTCGGAGTGTTCGGCATTGTCAACATGTGGCTTGCCATTTTTGCCGATGTCGGCGTCATGATTCTGGCTGTCCTGAATGCGATACGGGCCATGTATGTCAGGAAAATATGAGTTCACATCATATCGAAACCTCGTCGCAGACGCTCAAGCCCTTCAAGCAGGCGTTCCCTGGGACATGCTATATTTATACGGATAAAGCCTTCACCTGCCTCTCCGTAGATGCCGCCGGAGTTTACCCAGACTCGCCCGTTCTCATACAGCCTTCTTTCAAGTTCCTCCGAACGTATCCCGAGTGACCTGCAGTCAACCCATACAAGATAGGTACCCTCCAGGCGTGTCACTCCAAGACGCGGCAGATGGCGCTCGAAAAAGGAACGCACCACAAGATAGTTGTCATACAGATAACTCCTGAGACTGTCAAGCCACTCCCCTCCCTCGTTGTAGGCCGCGACTGTGGCCACAACCCCGAATGGATTCACATCGCACACCTCATTTATGTTGATGGCCTTGTCGATAAGCGCTCTCCACTCCGGATTCTTCACTATGATGTTTGCTATCTGCAACCCGGCTATATTGAACGCCTTGCTCGGAGAGACGCACGTCACGCTATTATCCGCGAACTCCTCTGAAACAGACGCGAAAGGGGTATATTCATTCGGTTTATACACAAGCTCGCAATGAATCTCGTCACTCACCACTATCACATCGTGGAGCCGGCAGATTTCACCAATTCTCCGCAGCTCGTCTCTCGTCCAAACCCTCCCCGCAGGATTGTGAGGATTGCAAAGCAACATTATCCTAACCGCCGGATCAGCCGCCTTTCGCTCAAGGTCGCTGAAGTCGATACGATACGACATGTCTTCATACACAAGAGGACTCTCCACTATGCCGCACCCGTTATTCCGTATTGACGAGAAGAAGCAATTATACACCGGTGTCTGCACCATCACCTTGTCGCCGGGAGAAGTCAACGCCTTGATCACCGCTGAAAGCGCGGGTACAACACCGCTTGTATATACCATCCACTCCCGACTGATTTCCCAGCCGTGGCGGGAGGAAAACCACCCTATGCACGCGTCATAATAATCATCACCCACCTTAGTGTAACCGAATATCCCCTGACTGACACGGCGCGTCAACGCCTCTGTCACAGCGGGGGCCGTCTTGAAGTCCATGTCGGCCACCCACATTGGAAGGATGTCGGAATCCGATGCGGAATCCCACTTATACGAACCGGTTCCTCTCCGATTGTTCAACACATCGAATATCCTGTATTTATCGTCTGTCATCATTTCTCGTTTATTTTGTCAATTCTTCTCATCCAGTATGTCGTCCTGAGCCGCAGAAGGAATAGTGTCCCGCGACATATCAGCTCGACACACATGGCAATCCACACTCCATGCAACCCATACACCGGAGCGAGCAATGAGGCAAGGATGATTCTTATACCCCACATGCATCCGAGATTGAAACAGGAGGGGATAACCGTATCGCCGGCTCCGACAAATGCCCCATACGCGACAATCGCTACGGCATACATCGGTTCTCCCCATGCCTCCGTGCGCAACGCCATCACACCCAATCTGACAATCTCCTCATCCGGCGACATCAATCCTATTATCGACGGTGCGGACACATACATCACCACCCCCATCACCGACATCACCGCCATTCCCATACCCACACAGGTGTAAGCGAACTGCCGTGCAAGCCATTTCCTGCCCGCACCGAGACTTTGGCCTACAAGTGTGGTGGCCGCGTCCGCTATTCCGTATCCAGGCATGTAGCACATGCTTTCCGCCGTCACCGCAAAGGCATTCGCGGCTATGGAACACGCCCCGAGAGGCGCCACAATCATGGTGAGCACCACCTGTGCGCCAGAGGTCAGGAAACGCTCCACACCCATCGGAAAACCTATGCGGAACGCACGTCTCATACATTCTCCTCGAAGCCTGAAACCACCTCCACCTCCCCAAAGCCGCAATTCCTTCGACCTGAAAACCAACTGCCACATCATCAACGCAGTCACGACAGTCTCGGCCAAAGCCGTGCCTACCGCCGCTCCCCACACGCCAAGTCCGGCTCCCGGCATAGACACCGGTGTCCCAAACAATATGACCTCCCTCACGGGATAAATCAGAAAGAAATTGAACACCACATCAAGCACACACATCACGACTCCCGCAATGCCGGGGAAAACCATATTCCCGCTACATCTCAGCATCCCGCTTGAAAGATAACTGTACTGAAGCACTGGCATTGAAAGCGCGAATACCCTGAAGTAAAGGGAGGCGTTCTCCCTTATCCCCTCCTCCCCGCCAAGCCATGACGGCAGTCGCCCGCTTATCAGAAACCCGACGATTGCCAATGTTACGCTCACTAACAAAGTGGCGGCAAGCGACTGGCGGAACACCGAACGCGCTCCTTCCGCTCGCCCTGATCCAATCAGATGGGCCACCTGTACGGAAAAGCCAACCGCCGCCGACGAACAAAGTCCCATGAATATCCACGTGGTAGTGGTGACAAGCCCGATAGACGCAGATGGCCCGGCCCCGAGACTCCCCACCATCGACGCATCTATATATTGCATTATGATAGCCGATAACTGCGCGATTATGGCCGGGATACTCAAAGAGACAGCCAGCCGGAGCTGTTGCAAGCGTCCGACCGGCATGTCGCTTCTGACTATATCTGATAGTGTGTGCTTTTCTTTCCTCAGGAAATTCATGATTGAGCCATCTCTACTGTCTCATACGGTGTCCTGACAAGAATACTGCAGTCGGCAGGTTCCCTTACGTTGGCGTCTATGATAACCTCTCCGTAGCCATCTGCCATAATCCTGCCACTCTTGGGATTCTTGACACTTTTCACCTCTCCACGGATATCCGCCTCTACATCAGAGTATTCAAAGGCGAGGTCAGCATCTCTGTCAAGCGTGCAGTTCTCAAGCGTCAATCCTTCCGCATAGCAAAGAGGCTGGGTGCCGGATATCCGGCAATTCACCAGACGCAAGTTCCTGGAATGCCATCCGAGATATTCCCCGACAATCTCCGAGTCATAGACAGTGACATTCTCGGCTCCCCAGAAAGCGTCTTTCGTGTGGAGGACCGCATTGCGTATCACTACATTGCGACAATACTGGAATGAATAATTGCCATTCTGCCGATAGTTCTCAATCTCGATGTCATGACTGTGCATGAAAAGATAGTCGGCATTATCCACCTCCACGTTATTCAATGACACATGTCCGCAATGCCAAAACGTCTCCTCTGCATTCGGGATACGCACTCCCGTGAGCCTCAGGTTCTCCATCTCCCGGAACATCTTGGGAGCCTCCACGAAGGTATCTTTCATCACCAGGTTGCGGGAGTACCACAGCGCGGCCCTCGCCCCCTCGCGGAACAGACACTTCTCTATACGGAATCCGTCAACGTGCCAGAACGGATATTTCCCCTCGAACACGCAACCATAAGCCTCGATGTCGCGGCATTCCTTTATGGCAGACTCTCCAGCGTGGATTGTAACATTCTCCAACCGTATCCCTTTCGAGGCAAACAACGGACGCTCACCTCCGAATTCCTTGTCTTTTATAATCTCCATATCTCTATTCTCTCCATAAGCAGAACTGCAATGCGGAATCTTTATTGTCCCAATGACGATCCCACATCATCAGTCTTGCGCGGGCATCCGGCTATTGAAGAACGCAGCAATCTGCCCCATCGGTATTTTGTCAAGGTTGTCGTAGAGGTCACAATGGCTGGCATCGGCCACAATCAGCAGTTCCTTGTTGTCGCCGTGCAGCAACTTGAACGTGTCCTCTCCGAAATATCGCGAATGAGCCTTCTCTCCATGCACAATCATCACCGCACTGTCAAGCTCTCCGGCATATTCGAAAAACTTGAAATTCATGAACGGCAACGCGGATGTCATGTTCCATCCGTCGGTTGAGTTTCCGGAACGTTCATGATACCCCCTCGGAGTCTTGTAGTAGGCATGATAGTCCTTCACGAACACGGGAGCATCATCTGGAAGCGGGTCAACCACTCCCCCTGCTCGGCGGTAATTGCCGTTGCGGTAATCCTCCGTGCGTTGTGCCGCCAATGCCGCCCTGGCGGCATTCCGTTTTTCCTTTGAATTGTCGGTGTCGTAATAACCGTTGGCGGTCACCCTTGTCATGTCATACATGGTAGAGGCCACCGTAGCCTTGATTCTGGGGTCGTTGACAGCGGCCTGAATGGCGATTCCTCCCCAGCCGCATATCCCGAGAATGCCGATACGTTCCGCATCCACCTCCTCACACACCGACAGGAAATCCACAGCGGCGGAGAAATCCTCGACATTGATGTCGGGAGAGGCAACCCTTCGGGGCTCGCCTCCGCTCTCCCCGGTGAAAGAGGGGTCGAAGGCTATGGTGAGGAATCCCCTTTCCGCAAGTTGCTGGGCATAAAGACCGGAGCTCTGCTCCTTCACGGCTCCGAACGGCCCGCTCACCGCTATGGCCGGCAGCTTCCCTTCCACATTTTCCGGCACATACATATCGGCGGCCAGCGTGATGCCATACCTGTTCACAAAAGTCACCTTGCGATGTCCTACCTTGTCGCTTTTCGGGAAAACCTTATCCCATTCCTTCGTGAGTGAGAGTTGCTCCATAGGAGCCACTCTCGTGTCGGTGTTCTTATTTTCCATATTCTGAGAGTTTGAAATAAATGTTCCCATCATCAAGAATGATACCAGGATTATGTTCTTCTTCATATTATATCTGATTTACGGATGCAAAGTTAGCAAGTCCTGATTCTGATTTATTACCCCGATTCGGGGTATTGTTACCCAAATCGCAGAACCACGCGGAGATAACCGGGAATTTTATTATTTTTGCAATATGAAACAAGATATTGACATAGTAAAGCTCGATTCCATAGACGCTTACAACAAGCTCTACGGACTGGAGACCCTGCATCCGCTCGTCACGGTGATTGACCTCAACGTGGCCACACGCCTGGTGAACCATATACAGATTGATTATGGCGTATATGCGCTGTTCCTGAAAAACGGCGTGAGTTGCTCCCTGAAATACGGGAGACGCGCCTACGACTATCAGGAAGGGACTGTGGTCAGCTTCTCACCGGGTCAGATTGTAGGCGTGCATAACGAGACTGAGGAAATCTCCCCCGATGTCATCGGACTGATGTTCCATCCGGACCTTATATACGGCACTCCCCTCGCCTCAAAAATCAGAAACTACAGTTTCTTCGAATATTCGCAACGCGAGGCACTGCATCTCTCCGCAGAAGAGAGGGCATTGTTTATAGGATGTCTTGAAAGCATAAAGGCCGAAATCTCACATCCGGTTGACAAACATACCGCCGAAATAGTGGCAAGCCACATCCAGGTGCTCCTCGACTATCTGTCGCGCTTCTATGAAAGGCAGTTCATAACCCGCCGCAAGGTCAACTCAGACACGCTTGCCAAATTTGAGAAAGCACTCAAAGAGTATTACGCATCCGGACGTGGAACTGAGGGAATCCCGTCTGTCAATTACTTCGCGGAGCTGGCATGTCTCTCTCCCGGATATTTCGGCGACCTTGTAAAAAAGGAAACAGGGAAAACGGCGCAGGAGCTTATATCTCTCCACATCATTGATTTCGCGAAAGAAAGACTGTCAACCACCGATGATGATATCAGCATCATCGCCTACGACCTGGGCTTCCAGTATCCCCAGCATTTCTCCAGAATGTTCAAACGTCTCACAGGCTCGTCGCCCCGCCAATACCGGGAAAACTCTCTGCGAATCTGAATAATGTGAATGAAAAACAGCGATTCCTGTATTGATTCCTATCCCTTAAAGTTGTATCTTTGCACTGAGACCGTTGAGGCATCACAATTTTAAAGAATGCTCCGGCTCCTCCTATGCCGACTCAATACAAATCCGAATCAATTCAACCTAAACCCCAACACAACAGAAACGATATGTTAAGGAAAATAAGGATTACACTCGCCGTGCTGTTCTTTATGGCGGTAACGGCTCTGTTTCTCGATTTCACAGGCACAATCCACAGTGTGCTCGGATGGACAGCTAAATTACAGTTCCTTCCGGCTTTGCTTTCCCTGAACGTGGGGATAGTGATTGCGCTCGTTCTTCTCACGCTCCTCGCCGGACGCGTATATTGCTCTGTTATATGCCCTCTTGGAGTTATGCAGGACTTCATATCCCATATAAGCGGGATGAGGAAAAAGAAGAGATTCCGGTTTTCTTATTCCCGCGAAATCAAATGGCTTCGCTACGGCATACTGGCGCTTTTCGTGGTTGCGGTGGTGGCCGGAATAGGCTCATTCGTCGCTCTGCTCGCCCCCTACAGTTCCTACGGACGGATTGTGTCAAACCTCCTCGCCCCCATCTACGGGTGGGGCAACAACCTCCTGGCCTGGCTCGCGGAGAGAGCCGGAAGCTATGCCTTCTATGAAAAAGAGGTCTGGATAAAGAGCATTCCTACTTTCGCGATTGCCGCTGTCTCATTCATAGTGATTGCAATCCTGGCATGGCGAGGGGGACGCACTTACTGCAATACGGTATGCCCGGTGGGAACCGTTCTCGGACTCCTGTCGCGCTATTCGGTGCTACGCCCTGTAATCGACACCGGCAGATGCAAGGACTGCAGCCTGTGTGCCCGCAGTTGCAAATCATCATGCATCGACTATAAGAACCATTCCATCGACTACAGCCGATGTGTGGCATGTATGGACTGCCTCTACAACTGCTCGCATGGTGCCATCTCCATGCGATGTCGTCTGAATAAATCTGCGGCACAGCCTGACAGTGTCTGCCATGAGCCATCTGAGACGGGAAGCGTCGATTCCGGACGACGGGGATTCCTGTCGGTGTCTGCCATGGTGGCGGCCTCGTCCATTATCAAGGCGGAGGAGAAAAAGGTGGATGGCGGACTCGCCGTCATCGAGGACAAGAAAGCCCCTGTGAGAGCAAACCCAATCGTGCCTGCCGGGGCCGGCGGCCTCCGCAATTTCGCGCAGCACTGCACGGCATGCCAGCTGTGCGTGTCGGTATGTCCCAATAATGTGTTACGCCCTTCCACCGACCTCACCAGACTCATGCAGCCTGAGATGTCGTATGAGACCGGCTACTGCCGTCCGGAATGCACCCGCTGTTCAGACGTGTGTCCGGCAGGTGCCATACGCCCGGTTTCCACCGAGGAGAAATCTTCAATACGAATAGGACATGCCGTGTGGGTGAAAAAGAATTGCATACCTCTCTCCGACGGTGTGGAATGTGGCAACTGTGCCCGCCATTGCCCTTCCGGGGCTATCCAGATGGTTCCTTCGGATGCAGCCGATCCGGAATCCTTGAAGATTCCTGTAGTCAACACCGAACGATGCATAGGATGCGGCGCTTGCGAGAACCTCTGCCCGGCCCGGCCCTTCAGCGCGATATACGTCGAAGGGCATTCCTCCCACAGCATAATGTAAAAAAATCCGACCACCTATGAATAGAAACAATATAGACGACAAACGTTTTTCACGGCGTGATTTCCTGAAAACATTAGGACTTGCCGGGATTGCATCGGCTGGAATTTCCTCCTGTCTGGACAACGGAAAGAAGAACGTGGTTCCTGCTTCCGGAGAGGAACCATCGAAAGACAGCATGACCTATCGTGTCACACCCAATACGGGCGACAAAGTGTCGCTCCTCGGATTTGGCATGATGCGGCTCCCGACTTTGGAAAAAGGGGAAGGCCAGAAGGGGGATGCCGAGATTGACCAGGAGGCGGTGAATCAACTTGTGGATTACGCCCTGGAACACGGAGTCAACTATTTCGACACATCGCCGGCATATTGCAAGGGTTTCTCGGAACGCTCCACGGGAATAGCTCTCGCCAGACATCCCCGCGACAAGTATTTCATAGCAACCAAGCTCTCGAATTTCGCCCCGGCCACCTGGGAACGGGAGAACTCCATTGCCATGTACCGCAATTCCCTCAAGGAACTGCAGACAGACTATATCGACTATATGCTCCTGCATGCCATCGGCATGGGCAACGGCATGGAGGAATTCGAAAACCGCTATATCAACAATGGCATACTCGACTTCCTGCTTGAGGAAAGGAAGGCCGGAAGAATCAGGAATCTCGGATTCTCTTATCATGGGGATGTCTCGGTGTTCGACTATCTCCTCTCTCGCAATGACGAATACAAATGGGACTTCGTGCAGATTCAGCTCAATTATCTCGACTGGAAATATGCCAAAGACATCAACCCAAGAAACACTGACGCGGAATATCTATACAACGAATTGCACAAGCGCGGGATACCGGCGGTGATTATGGAACCTCTTCTCGGCGGCCGCCTCTCCAATGTGCCCGACCCTATCGTGGCCCGTCTAAAGCAACGCGAACCGGAACTGAGCGTGGCTTCCTGGGCGTTCCGTTTCGCGGGGAGCTTCCCCGGAGTGTTGACTGTGCTCAGCGGCATGAACAGGATGGAACATCTTCAGGACAACATCGGAAGTTTCGCTCCCCTGTCCCCACTCTCTGAGGAGGATTTCAACTTCCTGCAAAAGACAGCGACCCTGATGATGAAGTTTGACACGATTCCTTGCAACGATTGCAAATACTGTATGCCGTGTCCTTATGGAATCGACATCCCGGCAATCCTGTTGCACTACAACAAATGCATCAACGAGGGGAATGTCTCGGAAAACTCCCAGGACCCGGACTATCGCAAGGCAAGAAGGGCATTCCTCGTGGGCTACGACCGCAGTGTCCCGAAACTCCGGCAGGCAAGCCACTGCATCGGATGCAACCAATGCAGCCCCCACTGTCCGCAAGGAATCCATATCCCTGAAGAGCTGCACCGAATCGACAACTATGTGGAGCAACTGAAACGGGAAGCGTGACAAAACGAACCATCATGTGCCGGAAGCGTTTTTTATTTATATAGAATTTACATGAAATGAAAAACACTTCCGGCACTTCCGTTGCGATAAACTACACGTTCCTTGTGGTCTTTCTGGCCGGCTTGAGCGCGTTCGGCTCCTTTGTAAACGATATGTACATCCCTTCCCTCCCGGAGATGACACGCTATTTCCGGTGTTCCGTTTCCACTGTACAGCTGGGTCTTACAATGGGTATGGCCGGCTTAGGTATTGGCCAGATTATTCTCGGCCCGGTGAGCGACAAATATGGGCGCAAGAGCATTCTCGTATGGTCGATTGTCCTTTTCATTGCCGGAGCGCTCGTCTCCCTTCTCTCTCCCACCATACATTTCTTTCTCATTTGCCGCCTGATACAAGGACTCGGAGCCTCCGGGGGCTATTTCCTGGCCCGCACCATACCCGCCGACCTTTACGGAGGACGGCAACTCGCCAAGACTATGGCTGTCATAGGGGCAATCAACGGTTTCGCCCCGGCTTGTTCCCCGGTGCTTGGAGGATTCATTTCCGACAGTTTCGGATGGAAAGGGGTATTCGTATTTCTCGCGGCCTTCGCAGTGTTGCTACTATGTTTCTCACCTCGGCTCAAGGAGACTCTCTCCCCTTCCTCGCGGGCAAAAGGGTCGCTCTGGGAGGCATTTGCAAATTATCGGGTATTGCTTGCCAACCGGAGATTCATGACCCACACCTTGCTGAAAGGCACCTCCCTCGGACTCCTGTTCGCCTACGTATCCTCTGCCCCGTTTATTATACAGACCCACTTCGGGTTCTCGCAGATTCATTTCGGACTGTTCATGGGTTTCAACGCCCTGTTCATAGCGGGAGGGTCCATGGTTGCCCTGAAATTCCATATCCTAAAGAGAGCCGCATTCTTCGGGGCTTTGCTCCTCTTCCCTGCCATTGTGGCCGAATGCATAGTCCTCTGGAGCGTTGACCGTTTCTGGGCGTATGAGGCTCTGTTGCTCCCGTCGATGTTTGCTCTCGGAATGATTTTCACTGTCAGCAACACACTCGCCATGAACGAAGGGAAAACCGATGCCGGAAGCGCCTCTGCCATACTTGGAGTAATGGGATATATATTCGGAGCCATAGTCGCCCCTCTTGTAGGAATCGGCGATATCATGCACTCCACGGCAATCGTTTTCATCGTAATGGCTATTCTTACCGTGACTTTCGCTTTCTTCTCGAAGAAAATACCCGCAGACCTCGACCCCAACTAACGCCCCACACATTTCCGGCAATAAAAGTTGCATTAAAAAAACGCAACCATGTAGTGACTCACTGACAATATTATTCAGAGAATAATCGATTAAGCATTTCTATTCCAAGGCGCTCAACTATACCTGTCACAAGCGCGTTCCCCATCAGAAATGCCCGGCGCATATTTGAAGCACCAAGGGTATGGTTGTCTGGAAACATATTAAGACGTTCCAATTCAACGGGAGTCAGTCGTCGATATTTACCACTTTTAGTAAGAATAACGTGCTTGAATCGAGATGGAGAAGCACCTCCTTCCCCTGTGATAATTGTACGAGACGGCTTTTCGGTGCTGTCAGGGAAAGCCATCGCTCCCTCAGAGTAATTATACTCGTAGCCGGTAGTTTTATTTACCCGTTTCTCCGATTTTCCACCTTTGGCATATTGCCATTTCGGGACATCCTCATCGTGAATATAGAATTCATCAGGCACATCGGAATCCGGCAACAACAAATCTCCGAGAGTAACGAACGGTCCCGAATAATAAGGTTCAGTAGCTGCCGTATGCACTGTTCGGTCAATCATAACCCCGCTATTCTTAAACGGAGACAAAGATTTACCCCTATTAAAAGATGTGGATACTTCAGAAAGAGAACCCTTGATTATAAACGAAGATGGCACACAATCGCTGTTTTTAACTTTAAAGGCACTTGCCATAAAACCATCTCGCAAAAGCCAATCCTTGGCATTGGCAAATGATTGGGCGATATTGGTGTTTTTCTTGTATGCAAATATATAGGTTCGCCTACGTCGTTGAGGCATCCCATACTCCGCCGCATTTATCACTCTCCATTCAACCATATATCCAAGATCTGAAAGCGATGCAAGTATAATTGCGAAATCTCGTCCTCGCTGAGTGGCAGGCGAACCAAGGAGCCGGTCAACGTTTTCAAGCATTAAATATTTCGGAGGAGCTTGATGTGTGCTTAAGATACGATGTATCTGCCACCATAGAACACCTTTTTTCCCTTCAATGCCACCGGAGTTTTTGAGTGTTGTCGCCACTGAATAATCCTGGCAAGGAAATCCCCCGACCAAAAGATCCGCATCTGGTATGTCGGCTACATCAACCAAATTAATGTCAACGTTGGAATGTCCGAGATACCCGAATCGCTCACAATAAATAGACGAAGCGTCTTGCCTCTTGGTTGAAGGCTCCCATTGATTGCTCCAAATTGTCTTAAAAAGTTTTGAGGCTCTTTCAAGGCCTATCCTGAACCCCCCGACGCCTGCAAAAAGCTCAATCACCCGTATGTCTTCCGGACTGGTTGAGATAGTTTCGTTTGCAAACAGAGACTTCTGCTTACAACAGGAACAATATGCGGCCAATGGCTCACAAAGGGACGCAGAATGAATGGAAGTGTCGGAATTATACATTTGCATTTTCATCAATAATTCGTTTAACAAAAGAAGCGTTCAGCCAATAGGAATATTTCTCTACTTCACCACCATGCGGATTCGCAGTAAGCTGGACTTTCCTTGAAGCTTTTGGTCTGACATGAAAATCCTTGTTGTCAGAGATATTCCAAAAATATTGCAGTCCTATTCTATTGGCTATTACATTCTCTCGGATGTGTTTCCAATACTTTTGGGCTGATTCAAGATTATCAGGAGACATAGTCCAAAAGAATGCACGGTCAAGCACATAGGATTGCTCTGTTATATTTTGTCCCGTCTTGTCATTGTCAAATGTAATGGTTTCACCTTGCTTAGGCTTGAAAATTACAAATAGAAATCGATTAGTGAAAATCTCGTAAGCCTCTGATTCGAGCCATTTATCATTATCGAAAACTTCCTGATAGTCGATATTCTTAAATGACATCGCTTCTTTTGGCATACCATTATTACGTAATCTAATGGTTTTCATCATAATGCCAGATTTAACAAATTCATCTGCTTCTGAAATGCGTTTACTTTTAGAATTTGATGCAATCAGTCCGGCGATATCTGCATATTTACTCTTAGCCTGATATGGAGTGATCCCAAGTTTTGAACATATTTCAACATAGTTTAATCCATAAAATTGGGAAAATCGATTTATAATAATATCTTCAAAAGAAGACCCTACCAATTCATGAGTACTGACAAGTTCGTAGTTAGAACTATCAGCAGTTTGGAAATTATTATAATAATTATTCCCGGAGTCAATCACATGTTGAAGAATGTAACGCATATAAGCCGGCTTAAGACTGAACGCCCGCCTGCTGGCTTTGACATTAGAAAATGGCTGGCTCTGCGGGGAATCTCCTTTTTGTCCTTTACGACAAGCTCCGAGATACATAGTATCTCCTTCTGATATAAGATGAGCCTCCCCCTTACGAACACGCTTTACAATGGTTTCATAATCGTTTTTTATCACAATTAAATCTTTTTCGGGTATTTGCCATAAAATACGAAAAAGAAATTCATAGTCGTAAATTGGTGTGCCGCTTATATGAAGGTAGAACAACAGGAGCATCACCTGACATTTAGACAGAAGATGTGAATCCTCAAATTTTGTATCGGCAAGTTCAAAGTAATCAATCATTGTACAAACAAGCCTTTCCTTAATCCTAAAAGACCCATCTGATTTAGATTTAAGCAATGGAGTACATTTCAATTCCACCTTAGCTTCTCCGAAGTCTGCTTCCCGATTAGAATTGATTTTATAACCAAAAAACAATTCCTCGACCATCTGACCTAATCCACCTTTGCCTTTTCGCTTGTGCTCAACTGCGACATTTCCTAAAAGAGAATGAAGTGACTGACCGATAAGGAATCGGCTATAATCATATATTGAAAGAGGGTTGTTTCTATCAAAACCTACCTCTCTGGATGACAACTTTCCCATAGAAAAGCAGTGGAACTTCCGAGCAGTGCTGACTGGTGACCAAACCCTTTTGCAACCACAAGGGAATCCCTTAATATTAAGCACATAGATTATTATTCACAATGATTGGCCTTTGTCAGCGCAAATGCAGTTCAGATTGCAAAGTTACGATTTTTTTTTGTAATTTTACGCCATAAACAAATGGCGGCATACGGAAGTCTCCTTCCCCACCGCTGGAATACAGACTAAAATGATATACTTTGACAGTGACTATATGGTAGGAGCCCATCCGGAGGTGATGAGACGTCTTGTGGAAACCAACAATCTTCACACCGTCGGTTACGGATGTGACGAATTCACGGCTAAAGCACGTGAGCTGATACTGCATGCATGCGGATTTGAGAAAGGGGCGGTATATCTCCTGGAGGGTGGCACACAAGCCAATGCCGTGGTAATAGACCGTCTTCTGGACCACAACGACGGCGTGATTGCCGCCGACACTGCACACATCAACGTCCATGAGGCAGGTGCCATAGAGTCAAACGGGCACAAGGTGCTGACTCTTCCCAATCATGACGGAAAACTGAGGGCGGAGGAAATATGCGGATATATAAAAGATTACCGCAATGATGACACCTATATCCATATTGTACGTCCGGCAATGGTGTATATATCATATCCAACGGAACTCGGCACGCTTTACACGCGCGATGAACTCGAATCCATCAGGAAAGTATGCGATGAATATGGCATACCGTTATATATCGACGGGGCAAGGCTTGCCTACGGATTGGCCGCAGAATGCGGAGAATTGCAACTGAAGGACGTGGCGGAGCTTAGCGACGTGTTCTATATCGGAGGCACAAAATGCGGAGCGCTGTTCGGGGAAGCCGTGGTGACGCGGAGGCCGGAACTTCTGCCACGTTTCGCATCCCTTATCAAATTGCATGGCGCCACTCTTGCCAAAGGACGCTTGCTGGGTGTACAGTTCTGCGCTCTTTTTACAGATGGGCTTTACGAGAAGATAGGGAAACATGCGATAGCCATGGCTATGAGACTAAAAGCCGGATTCGTGGAAAAAGGATACAGACTCTATATCGACTCTCCGACAAACCAGCAGTTCTTCGTCCTGCCAAACGAGAAAATCGACAGCCTGAAAAAGATAGCGTCGTTCGAACTATGGGGACCCCGCCGTGAGAAGGAGACACCTGTGCGATTCGTAACAGACTGGGCAACTACCGAAGAAGACATCGACACACTCATCTCCGCACTCTGAACGGCACCTCCGAACTCTTCCCACTGCGCTGTCAGCACGTTACCGTTAAGGCAATCTAATCATTCCAATGGCATATCCTCACCAATATATTGTCTTACACAGGAATAAATAAGGATGTATTTTAAATTAAGTATTGTATAGAATTATGAAATATGCGGATGAAATTTTTGATTCGGATTCAGTTACAATGGGGTTTCATTGCAACTGAATCCGAATTCGAAAGTTCGCCTCTTATCTTATGAAGCTATACATTTATTAATTTTGAGCACATACCTAAAGTATCTGCAATTAATTTGCAACAAAATTCTACAACAATAACTACAAATCCCGTTATTTGACAGTAACCACCACCAACTACCTTTTTTCATCCAAAGCTTATAATCAATGATACACGTAGCATCGTCACAAATGACGCGTGTATCATCAATAATTCTGGCTTTTACACAACAAATCATACAAAGTCAAAAGTGTACTGTCGGGTCTGCTGAACGTCTGTAGTACCATAAGCGAATTGATAAACAGTACGAGCTTCTGAAACCTTAATTTTTTTACCCATTTTTACCATTTCCTCCATAATGCTTTGGATACTTTGGTTTGCACGAGACTGATAGAATTCAGCTGCTGTTCCAAGAGGTCTGCAAGGATCAAGATCTCTTACAAACTTCTTATCTGCATCAACTTCAATCTCGAAAATCCTTTTTGCAAGGGTTGTAGGATAAAATGGCATATACTGCTCACGTGAACCGCTTTTCACTTTAACAATGATGAGTTCAGCTGTACGTCCAGAAGTACCAACAGGTACTTTGATAGGTTCAATCCTATCTGGAAGTATGATAATATCACCTTCATTAAAACACTGAGCAGAGCCTGATCGAGCTATACCAGAGAACCTTGCTACTTTTTCACCAGCGTTTGCATAAGCATTATACACCTTCTCATAATCATCATTTTCGTCTATAACAAATGACATGACCGTAAAAATAAAAATTAATAATAAACTCCTTAAGTATGTGTTCTAAATTAAGCATCGTATAGATCTATAAAATATGCGGATGAAATTTTTGATTCGGATTCAGTTATAATGGGGTTTCATTGTAACTGAATCCGAATTCGAAAGTTCGCCTCTTATTTTATGAAGCTATGCATTTATTAATTTTGAACACATTCTTTATTATTTTATACACCAATTGATGTATTCTAAATCAATCTTCAATAATCTCGGCAGGTCTATAAACAGCCCCTTGTAAGCGGCATCTATAAAACCACTTTTTTTGTTGAGCCATCAGAGAAGCGGATAATCGTTATACCTCTATAATTTTCTGACACAGGTCTTCCAGAAACATCATAACGACCTATCACTACCCTATCCGTTGATTCTAATTGAATCTCGCTGACACTTGAAAAATCATCAGTCTCAACAATCTCCCAGAAATTCTTCCAATATGGAGCTTGTTCATATCTTACTTTCGATCCAACAGGAACATAAAGAACGGCATTCATATATACTGAATTTGGAAAGTCGATTGTCAGTTCTGGAGGAGTAGTCATGTTAATCTGCAACTCTTCCAAACTTAATAAGTTCTCCGGATAAAACATTGGAGATAAGTAACACTTTCGGTCATACATATTTTTATAGAAATATCTATCGTTTTCTGCACGATAAAGATCGTACTTATATTCCACGGTATCTGGACTAAAATAATGCCTACCATAACTAATATCTCCAATGTTTAGCTTCTTTAGAGTAGTATTAGGGAATATAAATGAATATATTTCTGTTATTTCAGTTGCCGAGTAGTTATTTAATAGTGACTCTTCTATTGGTGGAGTAACCATATCCTCCTCTGGAATTTCAAAATATGCAACAGGTCTATTAATCTTAAGTTCTGTCAAACTATCAACAACGAAGGGACTTAAATACTTATAATTTTCAGTTCTCTTATAACCAAATTCATATGCCTGTTTTTCTGATTGAGCATATTTTCCACCATATATTTTAGAGTCTATAACTTTTTGATTAATACGCAGTACGCTATCTCCTTCCTCTATTTCAAGTTTGCGAAGGCCACTGCATCCATTAAATGCACCGCCCTCAATTGTCTTTACATTGACAGGAATAGACAACTTCGTAAGTTTATCACAACCATAAAATGCATCTGTCATGATAGTTGAAATCGTAGTTGGAAAATCCACAGACTCCAATGGCATATACTTGAATGCTTTAACACCAACAATCTCAGTACCTTCATTTAATTTCAAGGATTTTAAATTTCCTTTATACCCTCCAAAAAGATCTTTTATTTCTTTTACAGATCCCGGTATCTCAAGTTCTGTTAAATTTTTACAACCTTCAAAGGCACTGGAGCCAATATCAGACAATCCATCAGGCAGTTTAATTTCTTTAATACGTGCATTTTCAAATGCACTGTAATAAATTGAGTCAAGCGTTTCCGGCAGAATTATCTCGGACAAATCTTCACCAAATGCACGACTCTCAATAATACGAATATTTGTATTTGATAAATCACACTTTTCAAGCTTCCTTCCAAGGTATGATGGGAATACCGATACATTTTCACCAAATTCTATATTAATATACCTATTATATATATAGCCACCTTTATGGCAAATATTGCGATCCAAATAAATCTTTGCCCCATTCTTAAATTTATAAGATATTTCCAATGTTGTTTCTCCTGCTTGAAAAACAATTGAATCACATTCTTCAATATTAAAGCTATCCTCACCCAATAACTTGACAGTTCCAGGTATTTCAAGATTTAATATAGAACAATCATGGAATGCCCGAGCCTGTATTTCCTCTGCCATACCCAAGTCAAGATCTGACAGCATCCTGCATCCGTTAAACGCATCTTCATCTACAATTTTTACTGTTCCAAGATCGACCTTTACAAGTTTCTCACATAAGTAAAACGCTTTGGAATAAATTCTTTCCACGCCCCCATTTATCGCAACACTCTCAATATCACTTCCTTCAAAGGCGTTCTGACTTATACTTTTAACAGCAAATTCTCTACCCTTGAAAGTAACAATTCCCGGGATATTCAGGTGAGTCAAACCTGCATGTCCTCCATCGACCTGACAAGTCATATCATCCAATGATATGACACTGTAATACACACTATCGACTTCGAAATCGTGAGCCGATGCTGAATGTGATGCCAACAACATAGTTATCAGCATCATCACTTTCGTGATGTTCGTTTCAATTCTCATTTCTTTGATATTTTAGATTAATTGGCAATATACCGACACGAATTCCTTGATTGCATCAAGAGAAAAACGTCCAACAATTTTTATTTGATTTGTTTGATTAATTTCATACTGCATTGAGGCTCTGTCATATGTAAGACCATTGTGACAAAAGGCATGTCTTAACTGACGTATTACACTCAAACCTCCACTGCTAATCGGAATAAACAATGTATTATCCGGCAAAACATGTGGTAAAGTAATTGATTCTTTCTGACAAGGTTTGATACACTGCAGTTTAGTGAGTTGCCTCTGTCCGTTCTTCCACTTGATGATGGCAGGATGCGAACCCTTGATTTGTTCCACCCAATTAGATAGGCTATGAAAGAACCGAAGACCTTCATCAGGAATATCGTTAGATGACATCAAACTGTCTGAGTCCATGGTTAATCCTTCACAAATCTTAGATTATAGTATTCCACAATATTCATCTTCCCACTTTCTGCGTCCTCAACAAGAGCCACTGTTTTTACATAGGGGATATCCTTGCCGGTTTCATTATCGTCCATCCATCGATGAAAGTATCCCTCCCGCTCTTGAGAACAACATTCATATTCTGCCAGCTCTTTCGGGGAGGCATCCGGATTGAATCCATCACACTCAAGCAGATACATTACCTTCCGTAAAGATTCTCTCATAATTACAACTATTGCCGCAGCACTCCCCTCGTTGGCGTTAGGTTAGTATAAAAAAAGCGTAGGAGTCTGTATCTGTTACCGTCCTACAAATCGAGGCTTCTCGCATTGCCCAGTCTAAGTCGGACGGCAACGCAGAAGCCCACGCTTGTATATGCAATCAATGCACCCGGCAATATTTCTCCCGAAATATTGTCCGATTGCAATTATATCACATATCCACGGGCATCTACCGTTGCCAAACCCTTGACTTAGACTTGAAATTTTGCGAGAATTTCGATTTGTCAAGAATCAGCGCGGATAAACGCTTTTATTGTATGTCTCTATGGACGCGACTTGTCGCGTCCCTCCACATCCCTCCCGCTTCACCCCGGACCGGGGCTTCTGCGAGGCGGTCTGTGTCCGCAAAGTTAAATATAATTTTTTATTTTTCAAAAAAATTATACAGGTATCTTTCGGTTTGTTTTCCAGCGGTGTGTGAGGTCTGTTTCCGACAGGATGCGTGCTGTTTGGAAAAAATTTCTTAACTTTGCGGCATGGTTCACAAAGAGCCATCCCATATGAACTATAATATTTGCGCCTCAGGCGAGACTCTCGCAAACGTACAGAACTACGCTTTCAAGGAAAACTGGAAAAGCACCCAGTAAAATTACGGCTGTGTCCGGAATTTCACACATGACACACCAGCGTCATACGGCCTCCCTTCCCGTATGACATACAATCCATAATACATACCGACAAACATTTTTACCCTATGAACAATCACCGATTGCTCACAGGTTTGCTCGCCGCAACCCTGATGAGCTGCGGGTCGTGCGCGTTCGGGCAGGTAAAACAGATGCTGACTCTTGAGCAGCTGTTTGAGATTGCCGAACAGAACAGCGCGCAGCTCCGCCCGTCGTTCTCCGCAGAGGAGGAAGCCCGCCATGAGACGGAAGTGGCAAAGACATCAAGACTTCCGGACATCAAGGCAAGTCTGTCACTAAGCTATATCGGCGACGGATTCATCACCCGACGCGACTTCTCCGGCTATGAGAAAGCCCCCATCCCACATTTCGGCAACGGCATCTCCGTCAACGTCTCCCAACCGATATATACCGGAGGGGCAATCACGCGGAGCATAGAACTCGCGGAACTCAAAACCACCGCCGCGAGATATGCCACCGACTTCCAGCGTGACAACATCAGATTCAGGCTCACGGGATTCTATCTCGACATCTACAAATACAACAACCTCCGAGACGTGGTGGTGGGTAATATCGGACAAGCCCAAAAGGTGCTCGACGAGATGCACGCACGTTTTGAACAAGGCACAGCCCTGCAAAATGACATCACCCGCTATGAGCTGCTGCTCTCAAACCTAAGCCTCCAGCTTGTCAGAATCGACAACACCCTCAGAATCATGAACCGCAACCTCTCCATCACCGCCGGACTGCCGGAAGACATGGAGATTGTGCCGGACTCGGCAATCCTGTTGAAGAGCCTCCCCGAAGAGACTGAGATGTGGTGGCAACAGGAAGCAAAGGAAAACTCACCGACCCTGAAACTGGCCCAAAACGGCATAGATATCTGCCGCAAAGCCGAAGAACTCGTGAAGAGCGAGAGACTGCCGAAGATTGGAATCGAGGCGGCATGGACCATGGACGGCCCCATACTCGTGGAGGTGCCTCCAATCAACCGCAACCTCAGTTACTGGTATGTCGGCGTAGGGTTAAGCTACAATATCTCCTCCCTATACAAGACAGACAAGTCGATGGCCAAAAGCCGTGTCTCGACACGCCATGCCATCGACCGTCTCGACGCCGAACTGGAAAACGTGAGTCTCGGCGTCCGGGAAGACTACATCCGTTATCTTGAGGCTTTCGAGGAACTGAAAACACGCCAGAAGGGGGTGGAGCTTGCCGACAGAAACTATCGCACCACCTCGACAAGATATGCCGCCGACATGGCTCTCATCACGGATATGCTGGACGCCGCCAATTCCAAACTTGACGCAGAACAGCAACTCGTCAACGCAAGAATAAACACCATCTATTATTATTACAAACTACTCTTCACATCAGGAAAAATATGAAACACCGTTCAAAAAAAATACTGTCATACGTTATCACCATAGCTGTCGTGGCCACAGCCGCCATCTGGGTAGGCTCAAAATTCATACATCTCGGAAATGTGGAATTCACCGACAACGCCCAGGTAAGACAACAGATTGTCCCTGTCAACAGCCGCGTCCAGGGTTATATCAAGGAAATAAGGTTCAAGGAATTTCAGGAAGTCAAAAAAGGCGACACCCTCGTCATTATCGACGACTCCGACATGAGGCTCAGGGTGGCCCAGGCCCAGGCCGACTTTCAGAACGCCCTGGCAGCACGCGATGTAGCCGACCATTCCGTGAACGTGGCCTCCGCCAACGTGGCCGTCTCAGAAGCTTCCATCTCGGAAGCCAAGGTGGTGATGGAAAACGCCGCCACCGACTTCGAGCGTTACAAGAAACTCCTGGAACAGGATGCCGTCACCCGCCAGCAGTATGACGCGGTGAAAACCGGATATGAGGCAAAGAAGGCCCGCTATGAGATGCTTGCCCGCCAACGTTCGGCATCATCTTCCGTAGTGGCGGAAACGAAACAGAGGATAGCCCAGAACGACGCGGGAATCGAACTCGCAGAGGCGTTGCTAAGGACAGCTGAGCTCAACCTGTCCTATTGTGTGATTACGGCTCCATGCGACGGTTTCACATCCCGCAAGGAAATCCAGATTGGGCAACTCGTGCAACCGGGACAGACCATGCTCGACATCGTTGACTCAAACGACATATGGGTGACGGCCAACTACAAGGAGACACAACTTCCCCACATCAAACCCGGTGAGAAGGTGGATATCAAGGTGGATGCGGTGCCCGGAGTGGTGTTCTCAGGGGAAGTGGAGTCCATCTCCAACGCCACAGGCGCATCCCTTTCCCTCCTTCCCCAGGACAACTCCGCAGGCAACTTCATAAAGGTCAGACAACGGGTGCCGGTGAGGATACGGTTTCTCGACAATGCCCCAGAGGAGATGGCAAAACTGAGAGCCGGGATGAACGTTGAATGCGAGGTGAGGTATTGATATGGGAGACTGGCATGCACCCCAGGGGCCATTCGACATCCCGGATGTCCCCGACTACATTCCCCGCCGGCTGAAACCATGGCTGTTCATCCTGTTTGTCATCATCATACAGTTTTCAGGCGGCCTCTATCTCGCGGCCGCCTCAGACATGGTGGGCACCACGGCCCTGATGCAGGAAGACATACTGATGGCCGGATACGCGCAGCTTGTCGGCATGTCGGTGAACTTCGCGGTGATGTTCCGCCTCAAGTTCAGGTTCTCCAACCGTGTGGCCCTCACCACCTGCAGCCTCGTGCTGATAGCCGCGAACCTGGTGTGCGCCCACACCGGCTCCGTTCCGGTGCTTGTCGCCACATGCTTCATAGCCGGATGGTTCAGAATGTGGGCCACGTTCGCCTGCAACTCCACGATACAGCTATGGCTCACTCCGGTAAGAGACATGGCCATATTCTTCTGCTACGTGTATCTGGTGGTTGACGGAGCGATACAGCTTAGCGGCGTAGCCACGATTTACACCGCCTTCCTGTCGCAATGGGAATACATGCATTGGGTCATGGTAGCCCTTCTGGCGTTCATGATTCTGCTCGTCCTTATTCTTGTGAAGCCGGTGAAAGGACCCATGCAGATTCCTCTGTTAGGCATAGACTGGATAGGGGCATCCCTCTGGAGCATATTCATGCTATGCTTCACATTCATCTGCGTGTATGGCAATTTCTACGACTGGTGGGAAGCGGAGGAAATCCGGGGAGCCGCCCTGTTGGCCGCGTTTACCCTCGCGCTAAATCTCTGGAGAGCCACATTCCTCCACCATCCCTACATCTCACTGCAGGCCATCACCAACAGGAATGTAATCCGCGCTTCGATGGTGTATCTTGTCTTCTTCACCCTGCTCGCCACCGAACATGTGTTCGAACACAGCTACGCCGCATCAATTCTCGGATTCGACGAGACAAACATGATTGACCTCAACTGGTATGTGATGGCAGGCATTGTGGCCGGCGTCATCTTCACATACCTCACGTTTGCCAGAAACAAATGGAGATACAAGACAATGACCGCCATAGGTTTCTCACTGGCCGCCGCATATCTGGCTTATTTCTACTTCCTCATAGACTATGGAGTGGAGAAAGAAATGCTGTTTGTACCGCTCTTCCTGCGCGGAGCGGCGTCTGTGATTATTTCCATCGTTTTCCTCACGTCGATTGTGCAGAGTGGCCTGCATTTCTTCGTGTTCCCACAGGCCCTCACCATAAACGGATTCACGGGCGCAGTGATGGGCGCCACTTTCGGTCCGGCAGTAATCGGGGAAATACTTCGTCATACAGTGGCTAAAAACATATCCCTGCTCTCTCCCGCGATAAACGGTCTGAATCCTGACATACGCCCCGAAAGGCTGGGAGAACTGTATGGGGCCCTATGCCGGCAGGCCCTCGTGGTATCGATGAAAGAGATTTACGGATGGCTGCTCATCGTGGCGATACTTTCCATCCTGGCAATCATAGCGAGCTACAGTCAGATACGTCCGTTCGCTATTTTCCCGAAATGGAAAACAATCCGCAAGACTCTCCGTCGGGTTGTGAAAACGAATCCTGACTACGCATAACGTTATCGTTCGCCATTAAAAACATACGGTTAACCATAAAAGAGTAAACCATATCCCCCTCTCATATCTTATATGATAAACGGCAAGCGGCATACGGCTCTCCAATAAGTTTCTTTCATGGGAGGGCCGTATGCTTGTCATAAAACTCTATTCATTATGAACTTAAGAAAAATATATCTCGCTTCATGCCTGTCGGTGTCAATGCTTATCGCAATGCCGGCATTAGCTTCATGCGCTTCGAAGACATCATCCGACTCCGCTTCCGGATATTCCGACTCCACCATGCAGAAGGAGAAGCGCGGAGGGAGGCCGGGCGGCCCTCAGCTGGGCACTCCCGGAGGTGGCCCCGTAATCGACAAGACAGGCGACGCCACACTGCAATCCATGATTAAGGAGGAACTTCCTCTTTTCAAACAGTTGGAATATACTGACTCGGTCACAGGGAAAACCATGAAGTATTCACTTTTCTCCCCTTCCGGAATCGATACGTCAAAGGAGTATCCCCTTGTGCTGTTCATGGCTGATGCAAGCACTCCGGGTGAAGACGCCACACGTCCGATCACACAAGGATACGGGGCTCTGGTGTGGGCAACACAGGACTGGCAGAAGCAACACCCCTGCTACGTGCTTGTGCCGCAATTCTCAGGGGTCGCAGTCAACGACGCCTACCAACACACCGATGAGGTGGATATAGTGGCGAGACTTGTCAAGAATGTCTCAGCTTCCAATCAGGTTGACAGCAACCGCATCTACACGACAGGACAGTCGATGGGCGGCATGATATCGATGTATTACAATTCGGCATATCCTGACCTGTTCGCGGCCTCAATCTTCGTTGACTGCCACTGGGACAGCGCCACTTTCCCGGAACTCGTGAAACATCGCTTCGTATTCATCACAGCAGGGAAAGCCGGGACATTCGACACTCTTGAACAGGCCGCTGACAATGCCGGAGTGAGATATGAATACACTGAGTTCAGCGCCAAACTTCCACAGTCGGAACAGGATGCCCTCGCATCCGACATTCTCGCGAAAGGCGCGCCTATCACGATTATCAACTTTGAGTCAAAGACCGTGCTTCCCGACGACGGGAAAGGGAGTGAGCACATGTATTCATTTGATTTCGCATACCGTCTGACACCGGTGCGTGAATGGTTGTTCAGACAATCAAAATAAAACACACCCCATAACTGATGCACTCATGGGAAGGTGTATCATAATTGATTTTTCGGGAAATGCAGGGTCATCCCTCCGGGATGCCGTATCCGACGGACTGTCGGACGGTCTGACTCCACCCAGGCATACATACTCCTGAAATCAATTATGATACATTTTTTTGAGGGAACAGCATCCTTTCCAAACCCTATACGCATACCTTAAAACATCGAAAATATGATAAGCAAAAAGCTATTGACATTCTCTATCATGACAGGAGCGGCTTTATCAGCCGCCAACCTGCAGGCGGACGAGCCTTCCGGCAAGCTCGCCTTCAATCCGGCGGCAGCCAGGCAGTCGTCGCTAAAAATGCCGTCAGGGGAGACGGTGGATTACACCGCGTTCGAGGGTATGTTCTATGTCTCGAATGTTGAGGACTCGACATATCAGACTCTCAACATCTATGTGCCGCAGTCTCTTAAAAAAGGAGATGAGACACCGATATTCCTTCGCACTTACATAGGAGGATATATGGCCACGACAGCCAAGACACCATCTCCCTCCGACGCCACCGGACGGGCATTGAAAGAAGGATATGTGGTCTGCATTCCGGGGTCGAGAGGAGCCAACTCCACCGTTATGGAGAACGGAGAGAAAATATATACCGGGATTGCACCGAACGGCCTCCTCGACCTTAAGGCGGCAATCAGGTATCTGAGATACAACGACTCCCTGATTCCGGGAGATTCAGAACGCATCATAATCGACGGTACAAGCGCGGGTGGCGCGATGTCCGCCCTCGTAGGCTCAACAGGCGACCGCCCGGAATATGACAGCTATCTCAAGAAAATGGGAGCCGCCGAGACTTCCGACAAGGTATTCGCTTCTGTATGCTACTGCCCTATCACCGACCTCAACCATGCTGACATGGAATACGAGTGGCTATACGGTTGCACCAATGCCGGAGTACGCCATCTGAATGCCGACCAAATCAAGATTTCAGAGGAGCTTCAAGCCGAATGTCCGGCATATATAAATTCACTTAACCTTAAGGACAAATCCGGCAATATCATCAATGCGGACAATTACAAGGATTACCTGAAGACATTCCTTATAGCGTCAGCCCACAAGGCTCTTGAGGAAGGATGCGAGATTCCTGACACAATCGGAATCATAAAATATTCCGAGAAACCCAATTTCGGTGGCCGTCCCGCTCGTCAGGCAAACGCCGACGGCAGAGGGGCGCCTTCTTTCGGACCTGCCGGGATGCGTCCGAGAATCAATAACAATACCGATTTCGTCTCAGGTATAGACCTTGACAAATATCTTTCATACGTTGCGGGGGTGACTCCTTTGAAAACCCCTCCCGCGTTTGACCAGTATGGGGTGCTTATCGACACTCCAACTCCGGAAAACAACGTATTCGGCGACGAGAAAGGGACACCGGCCAATTTCACAGACTTCAGCCTTCGCCATCGTCTCAAAGACGATAAAGCCACTCTAAGCGATGAAATGGTTAAAAGGGTGTATATAATGAATCCCATGAATTTCATCACTCAGAACGCCACTTCAGTGGCTCCTCACTGGTTCATCCGTCATGGCGCGAAAGACCGTGACACTTCTTTCCTTGTGCCTGTGAATCTCGCCACCAAACTGATGAATTCAGGCTACGACGTCAACTTCTTCCTGCCTTGGAACCGTCCGCACAGCGGCGACTACAATCTTGACGACCTTTTCGGTTGGATTGACTCGATTCTCTGACATTACCATAACGACAACGCCCGGCGGCTGGACATCCAGTCGCCGGGCGTTGTCGTTATGCATACTCGCATGTCAATTATCAATTGTGCGGAATCTGAGGTTTCTTCTTCCTTGTCAGATGTTTTATCCAGATGTAGTAGCCTGTCAGCGGAAGACTCGCGCCAAGCAATGCCCCCAAAAACCAGAGAATCCTCGTGAACACTCCTCCGAGACTTCCGGTGTGTATCGAATATATCCATCCGCGCAGCCTGTCGGCTTCGTTTGATGACGAATATCCGGATGACAACGACACTTCACCTGACCGTCTGCTGAACTCATACCTGTCAGCGGCACGGCTATTGCCGGAATTGCCCAACGTCACAGAGGCTGTTTCGGGGCCTATCGTTATCTGCGGAGCGTCTGGATTTTTGGAGCTAAGCTCATCATAAACCTGCTGCCATCTGCCGAATTCAGAACGACGATATCCGTTTTCACCGCCACGTCCGCCGCGCTCTCCGTGTTCGCCATAACCGCCGCGTCCGCCACGTTCTCCGCGTCCGCCACGTTCTCCGCGTCCGCCACGTTCTCCATGTCCGCCACGTTCACCATTCTCTCCGCGTCCGCGGCGATTACCTTCACTCCTCGCTCCATCGGACGATGTCGCCTCTCTCTCCCCGGATGTTTTCGCTACTGTGGATGCCTGTCCGAAATTTCTTGGAGTGTGCTCTACACCAAGCACCGCATAAAATCCGGTGCGATACCAATTGAACGACCACGTAAGTCCCGTAAGCGCCATCGCAAGAACAAAAAGCAGGGCATACATTCCGCCGGCCACATGAAGTCCTTTCCAAAAGCCGGGCCACCCCTTGCTGAACGGGATGGACAAGCTTCGTCCGAAATTCTTGCGTGCCCGGGGCCACCATATCACGACACCGGTAAGCAACGCTATCACGAACACAAGGGTTGAAATTCCCACAAGCAGTTTGCCCACCTTGACACCATCTCCATGAGGATTGGCACTGTCAAGAAGCCATCTGTGGAGTTTGAACATCACAGAGAAAAAACCGAGACGCTCATACTTCCCGGTAATCTGTCCGGAATACTGGTCGATAAATATGGAAGATCGACGAGGCTTCGACAATGACACCTGATAGGTGCGTGACTTGTCGGAGAATACGGTGACTCCGGTTATGGAGACACTGTCAGGCAAAGATGCCTTGACAGTCTCCATCAATTCTCCCATGGGAAGCGGAGCGTCCTTCTTCTCCGCCACATAATATACATCACTTCTTACGGCTCTTGTCACCTCCTGCTCGAATATCAGCATAGCACCTGAAAAACACACCAGCGTTATAAGAATGCCGAATGGAACCGAAAGCCATAAATGCAATTTTCTGAATAACTTCATATCTCGTGTCGTTTAGATATCACTGTGCCTGGGGGGTGAGATAACCGAATCCTGTGACTGAATCAGCGATAATCGACAAGCCTTCTCCTGCTGCCGCCGTAGAGGGATCGATGCCATAAATCACAGGATTGCCATCTGTTTTTGTGACTGCCACATATACCTTCCCTCCGGAAACATATACATCCTTGGCTATGGTAGAAATGCTCTGAGGAAGTCCAGTGACATATTTCAACGTCTTGGAATCCGCGTCAAAGATGGCGAGCTGCATGGCAGTGCCAGTAAAGCCTTCGCCATAAGGCTCATTATACATCTGCATGATGAAATAGTTGCCTCCGGCAGGCCAGCAACGCATGAAACCGCGTCCGGCAAGCGCCTCTATGTTGCAATAGTAGTCGTCGAAATCAGTAGCCCCGGCCGGGATACGGCATACTCCGGCAGGAAGGACGGTCTGTTGCCTGGCGTCTGTCTGCGTCTTGGCATAACTCGGAGAGAACACATACACATCCCCGTTATCGGCCTTCCATACTGTCTGATAATACTGCGAACGGAAACGTCCCGCAGGATAGCTGATTTTCTGCGTGTGCGCAATCACTGGATTCTGGAAGTCGGCATTCGGGTAAATAGCCACCCAGCAGTCATCTGGATACTGGGTTCCGCTGATTGTACCCGCCTGGTAAGCTCCTGCCCCGGTGCCTCCGTCTTCCTTCTTTACAAGGTCATCGTTGCCCGGACGCACCCACTTCCCGTCGCCATCGGCATAGCCATACTGGCTGAGACCCATCGGTATAACGCCACAATAAAGATGTGTTCCAGATTGCTCTGCGCCTGAGAGTGTGACATACTCTCCATTTCCGAGAAAATTCTCCATAGAATAAACTCCGGTAGAAGTGTTGTTGGATGTCGCTGTCTCGTTCTCAACATCAAGATATGTCACAAGAAGTGTCTGGGGATAGTAACCGTGGGAATCCGCACCGGTTGTACCCGCGCCGGTTGACATCGCAAGGATATACTGGTCATACATCCCATAAGATGAGAAACGGCTTATGCGGTACTCGATATCACGGGCTCTCATCTCTCCGTCCTTGTTGAGATAATAACTCCTGGTGGTGCCGGCGTTGCCCTGGTTATATGTCAAGGCATACAGATAGTTTCTGTAGAATATCCACTGTGTGGCTCCCTCATTCAGCAATCCGTTGTTCTCAGCCGATATTGTTCCTTCATCAAGCGACGAAGAGGTAATCAATGTGTTGGCGGTAGTTCCACGGTCATCAACCTGAGCCGCGAATACGAATCTCCCATTGTATGACGGAGTCTCCTCTCCCGGACCGGGGGTGGGCTCATCGTCAATACCGTTATTATTTTCCGAACATGACACCATTGCAAACGATGGCACCAACATCAAGGCCATCAATCCACTAAGATAACTCTTTCTCATTACTTTATAATTTTTTTATTATGTCAAAAAATTTTCTCACTTCCAGGTCAGGGCTTCCGGTCTCTCTCAATTTCCGAAATAGATTCTAATCTTACCATAGAATGCCCTGCCCGGCTTCTGGAGACTGAAATTGTCATACAGACGCGCATCGGTGAAATTACGGCACTCGAACGAGAAATTATACCTCCCGTTGCCTATGCTGTATGTGACCGACAGATTATGTGCGAACTGGTCAGGCACGATATAGTCCTCCTTATTCGCCCCGATATTGGCGGCATAATAAGAAAAACTGTGGGTATATTGGTTGTCGTATGTGACACTCAGCACATTCCCCTTCTTTCCGAGTCCATGCCAATAGAAATTCACATCCGAGTCTGCGAACATATACGGAAGATTCGACACCCTCTCGCGATATGTCAGGTTGGCGGCCGTGGTGCCCTGCGCGGTAGGCATATTGTCGCGCACATTCATCTGTGTGAAATTACCGCCGACACTCACCCAGTCAGAGAAACTATAGCGTGCCGACACTGAGAATCCCTTGGTGTCAACCTTTCCATAGTTGACATATGTCGCCGCCGAAAGTCCCCCGCTCAACGCCAGGATGTTGCGTTGAATGTAATCCCGGGTGTCGCGATACACGAATCCCCCTTCCACGTATATGTTGCTGAGACCGAATGTGGCGTCATAACTCAGATTGAGATTGACGTTATGGCTCGACTCCGGTTTCAATCCGATATCTCCCTTCTCAAGATCCTCGTCGCCGAACATCTCCTCTATAGTCGGCAGCCGTACCGCCCTCTCATAAGACGCCTTGAACTGGAATCCCCAAGGCAGGAAATAAGTCCCGGCCACTCCATAGCCGAAAGTGTTGACACTACGGCTGGTCAGCTCGAACACATCCTGCGCGGATGTCGTGGCCACCGGCCCCGAGACATACTGATGATAATACTTTCCGAAAAGTGACACGTTGAACCTGGAATCAAGGATGTACCTCCACGACAGTCCGAGGATATTTTTGGTGGTCACCTTCCCATACTCCTCACGACTCGGTGGAGTGGTGAGCAGATTCTCATTCCAGCGGTTGAACGAATTGAATACGTCATTGACCACGAAAGTATTGTTGTCTCCAAGCCGGTATGTCCCCGTGAATGACCCTGTCCAGTTGTTGTTGTGAGACTTCGAATCCTGATACGATTGCTCTCCCAGTGTATTGTTAGGCACGCTCTCACCCCGCCAGTTATACTTCATGGACGCAGTATCGACATTCTCGGTGATATCGTTATTGTAATTTCCGCTGAGCGATACGTCCAATCCTTTCACAAACAGGTTGCGTTTCCCATACTCAACCGACGGCATAAGGGAATGTCCATGCCGGTGCTTCTTGCCATACACTATCTCTTGTCTCACACCCGTCTGTATCTCCTTATACATATGGGAATAGTTCAGTCCTACGAACAGACGGTCAGCCCATGGCTTATCGACAAAGCCAACTTTCGCCACAGCGGCTTCGTTGTGATATGTGTCATTGAACCTTCTCACATGCTCCTTAAGCTTGCGGTTGATAGCTCCCGTCTCAAAATTCTCTACCGGAGAATCCACCCAATAGTCGTTGTCGGAATAATTCTGGAACGCGTTCACTTCATACCTGAATCCATTCTCGAAAGTCTGCCCGAAATTTATATATGACTTATGAGTATTGAACGACCCATAGGAATAGGAGGCTTCCACAAACCACTTCCTTTTATGGCGGGGCGTGACTATATTGATGACTCCGCCTATAGCGTCCGCCCCGAACCCGACAGGAACGACTCCCCTATAAACCTCAATCCTCTCCGCATAATTGACGGGAATATTGTTGAGCCCGAACGAACTTCCCACACCTTCCTGCGGCACCCCGTCAATGAACACCTTGACGTGCTTGCCGCTGAAGCCGTCCATCGTCACCGCCATGTCTGACCCTACGCCACCACTTTCCCTTATCTTCATTCCGGGAGCCTTCGCCAACGCCTCGCTTAATGTCTTTGTAGTGTTCTCAAGGTCTGTGGTATTGATGGCAGTCGCGTTGAATGCGGAATTCCTCACCTTCTCTATGGCACTTCCTGTCACAACCACCTCCTGCAACTGCTCCGGAACAAGCGAAATGTCCAGGCGAATATTGTCATGAGGCTTTATATGAAGTTTCCTCTCTTCCTGACGGAATCCGACATATGAGAAGACCGCCACATAATCACCTGGAGGCACCGTCAGCTTATATTCCCCCTTCTCATCGGCCACTGTGCTGAACCGCGTTCCTTTCAGGTAGATATTGGAATATTCCAACGGAGCACCATCTTCCGACTTCACAGCTCCGGTCAACTCTCCCTTGTGGTTTTTGTGTGACGGGGCCGCCTCTGTGCATACACAGGCAACCGCCATAATCAATAATACAACCGTTATCTTTATTTTATCCATTACTTTGCTTTTTTCGCCTGCAAAGTTCGTCAGTTTTAAGTCCTTCTGAAATACCTACAGGTAGGTATCGATCCAATCACACATTGTCTTACAAGAATTTACAATTCCACCCAAAATACCTCAATTGGCCAATGATATTATTTCAGTGGCAAATGACCGCGCCTCGGAGCTATCTTCTCATGGGCATATTGAAAGATTATAAAAAACACAGGAACCATAAACAGCAAGGCAAGAGTCCCTACCAACAAGCCTCCCACAGTGCCGACGCCCACCGATATATTGCCGTTTGCACCGACTCCGGAGGCGAACATCAACGGCAACATTCCAAACACCATTGTGGCGGAGGTCATTATTATCGGCCGGAAACGGGCTTTGGCCGCCGAGACTGCCGACGCCACAAGTCCCATTCCCTCCTTCCTTCGTGCCGTGGCATACTCCGTGAGCAGAATTGCGGTCTTAGCCAGAAGCCCTATAAGCATTATCAACCCTATCTGCATATATATGTTGTTCTCGATGCCCCACCATCTCGCGAAAAGGAAACACCCCGCGACTCCGAACGGAACTGCCGAAATCACCGCGAAGGGAATGGTGACACTCTCATAGAGCGCGCTTAGGATAAGGTATATGAACGCCAGACATATGCAGAATACAATCACCGTCGTATTGCCCGCTCCGGACTCCTCTCGCGACATACCACCGAATTCATAACCATAGCCTGACGGAAGCACTTCCGAAGCAACCGACTTTATCGCATTGATCGCCTCTCCTGAACTATACCCTTCTCCCTGCTCTCCAAATACCGATATCGATGGGAACAGATTGAACCTGGACAAGCTTTCCGACCCATACACTCTTGTCAGCGTGATATAATTGTCGATTGAAGACATTGCGCCTGACGACGTCCTGACATGCATCTTCTTCAAGGATTCCGTATCCAGACGGCTCTCCGGCGACGCCTGGACCATCACCCTATACAATTTTGTGAACCTATTTAGATTCGAGGAATAGCTTCCTCCCACATATCCTGCCAAGGCCGACAGGACATCCGCAGGAGACACTCCGTTACGCATGCACTTCACGGCATCAACCTCAACCATATATTGTGGATATTTCGTATCAAAAGTAGTATAGGCACGTGACACCTCCGGCCTGGAATTCAACGAATCTATAAACATCCTCGTCACCTCAAGCAACTCATCGGTAGTCTTTCCGGAACGGTCCTGCACATAAAGCTCGAAACCGCTTCCAGTTCCGTAACCTGATATCATAGGAGACTGGGAGGCTCTCACCTGAGCGGATGATATACCCTTGACTCTCCGATATATCTCCTTTATCACCGAATTTATATCATGGTCCGCGCCATTCCTTTCATTCCAGTCTTTCAGACGGATATTGAATGAACCCGCCGACGCCGACTGGTCATGACGCGCATTTTTGCCGGTCACTCTCGAATATATACTTATCTCCGGAATGTCACGGATAGCCTCCTCTATCTTATCCATTATAAGGTCTGTCTCAGCAAGATTGGACCCAGGGGCCACCTGGACGTTAAGGCTTATAGTACCCATGTCCTCTTGCGGCACAAGCCCTGTCTTAGATGTTGACACAAGCCACCACACACCGACTGCCGACATCAGGAACAAAACCGCCACAACCCATCTGTTCCTGACAAGAAAGACTATCCCGGTGCGATATTGGCAGGCCACTGCATATAACGACTTGTCGAAAGCATAATGGAATCTTTTCACGAAACCGGCCTTGCCTTCTGCCACATCCGATGGACGCATCAGCAGAGCGCTCAATGCCGGACATAAGGTCATGGCGTTCAAAAGAGAAAGCCCCACGGCAACAGCCATGGTCAAGCCAAACTGCTTGTAGAATGTCCCGGAAGTGCCTCCCATGAAACATACAGGGATAAACACCGCCATAAAGACCACCGTCGTGGTAATCAGCGCGGCCGACAGGCCTCCCATAGCAGAGACTGTGGCCGTATAGGGATTTCTCTCCCCCTCGTCGAATTTGGCCTGTACCGCTTCAACCACCACCACAGAGTCGTCAACCACCGTTCCTATCACAAGCACGATAGCAAATAATGTAAGCATATTCAGAGTGAAACCCACAACATAAATGAACGCGAATGTGCCGATAAGGGAAACAAGTATAGAAATCACCGGTATGACTGTAGTCCGGATGTCATGTAGAAACAGATAGACGACAAGAATCACCAGCACAAGCGCTATCACCAGCGTCTCCACGACCTTGCCTATCGAGGCGTCAAGAAAGTCCTTCGTGCTTGAGATATCGGTGAGAACCATGCCGGCGGGCAATCCCTTGCGTATGTCTTCAAGAGTACGGTCAATCTCCTCAATCACCTCGTTGGCATTCGATCCCGCAGTCTGGGCTATCATGGCATTCGCTCCGGGATGTCCGCTTGTCTGGCTCAACATGGCATAATTCACAGCACCCAGTTCCACTGTCGCCACATCTTTGAGACGCAATACATTCCCGTCCTCAAGTGCCTTCAGTACGAGATTCCCATACTCCTCCGCATCCTCATACCTTCCCCTGTATTTCAACACATACTGAAATGTATTTGCCGATTCAGCCCCGAGTGTTCCAGTCGGAGACTCAACATTCTGCTCTGACAGCACCTTGTCTATATCGGAAGGCACAAGCCCATATTGCGACATCCTGTCAGGATCAAGCCATATACGCATCGCATACTCCGCACTGAATATATTCACCTCCCCGACTCCCGCTATCCTGGAAATCTGGGGTTCGATGTTAATTTTCATATAGTTTGTCAGGAAATTGGCGTCATACCTGTCATCCGGACTATAGAGCGTAATCGATTTCAACGTACTGTTCTGACGCTTCCTTACCGTCACCCCGCTCTTTGTCACCTCCGCAGGCAACAACCCCTGCGCAGACGCCACCCGATTCTGGACATTCACCACTGCCATATCCGCATCAGTACCCTGCCTGAAATATATGGTTATAGTGGCAGCACCTGTGTTTGTCGCCGTCGATGTCATGTACATCATGTCCTCGACTCCGTTGAGCGACTCCTCCAATGGCACTATGACACTCTTCAAAACTGTTTCCGCATTGGCCCCTGTGTATGTGGCCGAAACTCGCACCGTGGGCGGGGCTATATTGGGAAACTGCTCTATGGGCAACTGAGCGAGCCCAAGTATTCCAAGAATCACAATAAGAACTGAAATCACACCCGCGAGTATCGGGCGGTCGATAAATGTCTTTACCGTCATATGTCAATAATGTTTTGAATATTCAATGCCGCACCGTATAGAAATCCGTCAGCCTCCGACGCCATGCCGGCACACAAAATTAAGACATTAAACCCTCTTAACGAATCCTTGTCTTAACGATAATGACCAATGACAAAACTGCAATGGCCAACTGCATATGCCATATTGTGACCATCCACGTAATTTGGTTAATTTTGCACTCATAAAATAAAAAGTCAGATGAGGAACATCCCACTCTATATAGACATAGTGTTCTGCACCATCGTGTTTCCCATGATGGTGGTGATATTCCCTGTGGAACGCTGGTTCCACAACTTTCCGGGATATGTCATTTCTGTAGGGATCTGGTTCTATCTGCTGTACGCGGTCAACAGATGGGCTACAGTTCCATACCTTTTCAAAGGTAAACGAAAGGCCACTCTCGCGCTTGCCTTTATACTCCTCTCAATAGCAGTGACATATATTTTCTCACAAGTGACCCTATACACTCCGAAACCAAGCATCCATGATATTGGGATTGACAGGTTGTTTCCCAACATCCAGCAATACCAGCAGGCGATATGGTCATTGTTTATGGTCACCGAGACATTCAGCTTCGCGGTAGGACTTCTCACACAGACAAACGTGCAGCGGGCACACCGCCGCGCGGTGGAAGCGGAACGGGACAAGGCGGAGATAGAGCTTTACAAAGCCCAGATAAAACCCCACTTCATGTTCAATACCCTTAACTCCCTGTATGGACTTTTCCTGACGGACAATCCAAACGCACTTCCGTCGCTTGAACGGTTCATATCCATGATGCGGTATATACACACCTCCTCTACCCGCGACATTGTTCCTCTCAGGGAAGAGGCTGACTACATAAGACAGTATGTGGCCATCCAGACACTCCGGCTCAATGAGATGACTGAAATCTTCATTGATATCGACATCTCCGACGACAGTCTGATGGTGCCTCCGATGTTGCTGGTGACCTTTGTCGAGAACTGTTTCAAGCACGGGGTCTCTCCAGTGGAACACTGTATTATCTCCATATCCCTGAAGGAACATGGCGGAACGCTGTCTTTCAATACATCAAACAGGATTTTTCCGGTGAAACGTATTGGTGAACACATTGGAATCGAGAATTGCCGTAAAAGACTGGGGCAGCTCTTTCCGGGCAGACACACGATATCCGTCGGTCCTGAAGGAGACCTTTTTAAAGTCGCTCTCAATATCCATCTTTCTTAGAATCAAAAATACTTCATATGATAAAATGTATAGCCATCGATGATGAGCCAATAGCCCTGAGCATTATCCGGGAATATTGCAGAAGATATGGAGAGATAGATCTCGAATGCTTCACATCCCCCATTGCTGGAATGGCACGTATCGGAGAGACTCATCCCGACATAGTGTTCCTTGATATTGAAATGAATTCACACAACGGCCTCGAGCTTGCCCGTAAACTCCCTGAGGGCACTGCGCTGATTTTCACCACGGCTTATTCCCAATACGCCTTAGACGGATTCAATGCCGATGCCGTTGACTTCCTGAGCAAACCGATATTCTACCCACGCTTTGAAAGGGCTATGGAGAAGGCGATGAAATTCATCACGCAGTCACAACCGTCACCCGTCAAAAGGGAATGTATAACACTGAAATCAGAACACAAGAATGTTGTTGTCGATTACAATGATATCATTTTCATCGAGGCAATGGACAACTACATCAAAGTGTATCGTAAAGAGATGCCGATGGTCCTGTCGCAAATCACGATGAAAGAGATGGAAGCGACTCTCCCTTCCGACAGGTTCGTGAGAGTCCACCGCTCGTTCATCGTCGCGCTTCATGCCATTGACCGCTTCTCAAACAGGAAGATATATTTCCGCGATTGTAAGAAGGAAGTACCGGTAGGCAGGAAATATCTTCAGGACTTTATCAACATCTACAATGAACCCAAATAAACATACTTTACAACATCAAATAAATTATCGTATATGAAAATGAGAAAAAAGATCTCCCTGATGCTTGTGGCATTCATGGCATCATTCTCGGCTGTCGCATACGCCGGAACCACAATCAACCAGTCTGAACTCCCGAAAGCGGCTACCGCCTTCCTCTCCAAGTATTTTCCCGGCGACAATATAAGGAAAGCGGAAAAAGACCAGGGTCGCAGAGGAATGGAATATGAGGTTGACCTCGCGAGCGGTGCGGAAATCGATTTCATGTCTGACGGAAACTGGAAAGAAGTCAAGGCTGCCAAAGGAAAAGCCGTGCCGTCTGCAATCGTTCCTTCAGCTATCGCCAAATACGTGGATTCGAACTTCTCCGGACTTTTCATAACGGAAATCGCACGCAAACGCGGCGGCTACGAGGTAGAACTCTCAAACGGAACCGAACTCAAACTCACTGAGGATGCAAAACCGATGCCGGCAAGAGAAGGCGGAAGAAACGGTGGTCCCCGAGGCAACCGTTAAGCTACCGGCCCCTCCTTACGGACACCATTTTAATGCTGCCTTTAAAGGCGGCATTTTTTATATCCACGCGATTTTTCCCATTCTCTCACGGCTATGGTTTAACCGAGATGTCTGATTTTACGGAATTTTATATTATACGACACACTTTTGTTAAATCAATGTTAAACAATGGAATGATAATAAACTTACAGGTGTTATATGTGTCAAAGAATCGTAAAGTGAATAATAACCAGAAAAAATTATATTAAGAATCATGAACAAGAAAATCATCGGCATGACCCTCGCGGCGGCCTCACTGCTCTCTCTCAATGGCTTTGCCCAGACTCAGACAACCACCGGCAATGCACCCAACAAGGAATGTGTGGCCGGCAAATGCAACCAGACTTCCCAAGCGACAGGAAAGAAGGAGAAACGCGCGAAAGCAAACCCGTTTGACAATCTGAATCTTTCCGACTCTCAAAAAGCGCAATTGCAACAACTGGGCGAAAAGAAGAAGGCCGAACGGATGCAACAGTCTCAGGCAAAGAAAGAGAACAAGATGCGCAATGACTCCGCGAAAATTGCTGACCGACGTTCCGACAGGAAAGAATATCTTGAAGAAGTGAAGGCCATAATCGGGCCGGAAAACTATGTCGTGTTCCTGGAGAACTTCTATGTCAACGGTGGCTCACAGCGACATGGCAACAAAGCCGCCCTCTCCCACGGACACGGCTACAAAGCTAAAGCCATGAAAGGAAAAGGAGACCGTCGTGGCGGCAAGGGAACGAAAACAGGTGTCGCGTCGGCTTCTGCGGCAATCCAGGCAAACTCTTGAGCGGATTTTAAACAGCAATCATACACTTAAAAAGAGAAGAGAGGACACCGGTGTCCTCTCTTCTCTTTTTAAGTGTATGATAAGTTATCTTGCCGGGATATCAACCTGTGTTTCCCTGCCGTTTTTGAGATAGTCGGTGAAATAATCCACCATTCTCCAATAGAAGTATTCGTCCATATGCCCGAACCCGTGACGTTGAGTCGGAAGGAGCAGGAAATCGAAACGTTTGTTGGCGTTGATGAGGGCATTAGCCACACGTATTGAATTTCCGGGATGCACATTATTGTCGATGTCGCCATGCACAAGCATCAGATGTCCCTTGAGATTGCGTGCGATTTCAGGATTTGTGCGAATCTCATAGACGAAAGTGGTGTCGCCCTTTTCATCCACCTTCTCCTTCACGCCATGATGGGTCTCGCTCCACCAGCGGTTGTAGATACGGTTGTCGTGGTTTCCGGCGCATGACACCGCCACCTTGAAGAAATCTGGATACTTGAGGATTGCGGCCGTTGACATGAATCCTCCTCCAGAATGGCCATGTATGCCGACACGGTTGATGTCAATGAATTTATGGCGTGCGGCAAGCTGCTCTATGGCTGCCTTCTGGTCGGCGAGTCCATAGTCGCGGAGATTCCCGTAGCCATAGTTGTGATACCATTTTGACCTGTCGGGATGGCCTCCGCGATTGCCCACCGTAATCACCACGAACCCGGCCTGCGCCAGACGGTCGGTACGGACTGACATGCGGGTGTAAGGATAATTCGTGGCCTCCACCTGCGGCCCCGGATACACATAGTCTATGATAGGATAAGACTTTTCCGGATCAAAATCAAAAGGCTTATACATCACGCCATAGAGGTCGGTGACCCCATCGGCCGCCTTCACCTTGAACGTCTCCGGGAACTTGTAGCCGTTGGCAAGAAGCTGAGAGAAGTCAGAACGCTCCAAGGTCATGAGTTTCTTTCCGGAAATATCATACAGTGCGGTCTCAGGCACTGTGTCAACCCTTGAGAAATTATCCACAAAATAACGGGCGTCGTCGTCAACGGCAGGTGTATGGAAATACTCCCCCTTGTCAAGGCGCTTCACTGGTCCGCCGTCAAGCCCGACTGAATAGAGGTGCTGGTAATAAGGATTTTCTCCCTCCTCTTTACCCATAGCTGTGAAATAGACGGTTCTGCGAGGTTCATCCACATTTAGAATGCGATGCACGTGCCACGGGCCGTCGGTGAGCTTACGCTTGAGATTTCCCTTGCCGTCATACAGATAAAGATGTGCCCAGCCATCGCGTTCGCTCCACTGGATAAGTTCCTTCCCGTTGCCTATGGCGGAAAGCGGCCGCACCTCCTGATAGGTGTTCATCCGCTCCTCAATAAGAGGCACTATCGAATCCTCCCCTATCGTGTATGAGCAGATGTCGATGCGGTGAAGGTCGCGGCTCGAACGAGTCACGAAGAAACGGTTGTCATCGCCAAGCCACACCGACGGCACGTCATGCATCTGACGCTGTCTGTGGAGACGCGGACGCGAGGCCATGGAGAGGCTCTGATTCTTGAATCTGTCTGTCTTTATCTCCTTCTTGGAATTGTCGGTCATATCAAACAGATAAAGATGCGACACCGGTGCCTCCTTCTCTCCGGGCATCTGGTATTTGTATGACTCCAATGTGGGACGCGGCTCGGCCACGGAATTTATAACCCAAAGCTCCTTCACATCCCTTTTGTCATCTATGATTGTGGCGAAATAGCGTGAGTCCGGCGACCACACGCCCCACACTCCCTTCCTCTTGCCATTGCAGAGAGTGTCCGTGTTCAGAAGACTGTAAGGCTGGCCGTATCCGAAATCTTTTACTCCGTCTGTAGTAATCCTTATTTCTGTAACCGTAGAGTCGTTCTCGTTTTTCTTGAGCTTCTCATAATCCTCGCGGCTCATCCGGTAAAGGTCAAGGTCTTTGGCATACACCACCGTATTGCCGTCGGGAGAAACTGAGGCCCAGCCATATTCTTTCGTCTCTTTCCGCTTGTCTTTCAAATGCGTGAGATGTCCGTTGTTCATATCATATGAGAAATAGAACACCTCTTTCTCCCCTTTCTTGGGTTTCACCTCCTTGCCCTCTTCGTCAGTATAAGGTTTGGCGTCCTGCGATGATGTCACCTCGAAAGTGAACGTGTGTCCGTCGTCAGCCGCCTCAAGATTGCGTATTGGAAGAGACGCGGCGATAAACGGATCCTTCACAGTCTCGGTAATCTGTGCCGCCAGACGGTCATGGTCGAAAAGCTCCTTCTTTGTACGCGACACAGGGTCAACGACATACCACCGGGTTCCGTCTCCTGTCTTGTAGGAATACCAGAACTTACTGCCCGACTTAAACCAATGGGGATCTACTGTTGTGGAAAAAAGCATGTTGGGAAGTTTCGACCCGGCGAAACGTTCCGCAAGCTCATAAGGGTTTTCTACTTTTTCCTGCCTTTGCGCCTTAATACACACCGGGAGGAACAACGCCGCCGAAAGTCCCAAGGCGGCCAAGACGTTCAATTGTCTTCTCATTTCTTTCACGATTGATGTAGGTTGAACTGTATATTTATTCGACATGGATGTCATCCTTATCCAATAAACCCCACAAATTTAATAATACATTTATGTCCATGCAACTATTCGGCAAACAAATTTCAACAAAAATCATGACGTATCATTTCCGGTGCAACAACACTCGCGGTTGTCTTGTTATCACATAAACCATTTTTTGATTAGAACCTTCATATGGACAACCTGCAAATCAAACGGGCTTACGAACCCCGTGAAAACACCGACGGATTCAGGGTATATATCGACCGCCTATGGCCACGAGGACTGTCGCACTCAACATTCCACTACGACTGGTGGGACAAACAGATCGCCCCATCCACAAGTCTGAGGGAATGGTTTCATTCCGACCCTGCCAGCAGATGGGAGGAGTTTGAACAGAAATATGCGGAAGAGTTGAAAAGTAATCCCGCATTCGCGACTCTGCGCGACACCTTAGCCGACAAGGGTCATGTGACGCTACTGTATTCTTCAAAAGACCCTCTCCACAACAATGCCATGGTCGTGAAAAAACTGTTGGAAGGGATTGTGTGACGATGTTGTTGTTTTTTCGTAACTTTGCAGTCTGAACGCTCCTGAATGACGCGTAAACAGGCTACACTATGAACACATTTTTCTCGAAACTTAAAAACATCTCAAAAGAATCCACCTTCCCTGTCCTCATGGCGTTATGCTGTGTGCACGGGCTGAACGATCTCATCCAGTCGATTGTCGCGGCTGTGTATCCTATGCTCAAGGAAGACCTCTCGCTTTCGTTCGCGCAAATCGGACTCATAACGTTGGTTTATCAGATAGCCTCATCGGTTTTCCAGCCTGTGGTGGGTCTCGCTTTCGATAAAAAGCCATATGTGGGAAGTCTCCCCCTGGGGATGGTGTTCAGCACAATCGGCATCATCGTGTTCGCCTTCTCCATGTCTATGGCCTCTGTGCTTCTTGCCGTCTTCCTCGTGGGCGTGGGCTCCTCTACGACACACCCGGAGGCTTCACGAATCACGTCGCTCGCGAGCCATGGCCGTAGAGGTCTCGCGCAGTCGATATTCCAGGTTGGCGGCAACTTCGGGACATCCATAGGGCCTCTCCTCGTGGCTCTTGTCGTGGCTCCCAACGGACGCCGCTACATCTTGTGTTTCCTTATCGTGTCAGCGCTGGCATTCTATGCCATGCGCCCCATCTGCCGATGGTATTCATCCTATCTCAATGAGATACGCAACGGAGCCTCATGCAAGGTGACATTCCACAAGCGTCCGCTTTCTTCACGCAAGACTCTATTTGTGATTTGCATCCTTATGGTGCTCATTTTCTCGAAATATATCTATATGGCGAGCCTCACCAACTACTACACGTTCTATCTCATAGAGAGGTTCGGGGTATCGATAAAGATGTCGCAAATCTATCTGTTTGTATTTCTTGTAGCCACCGCCGCCGGCACACTTATCGGAGGCCCCGTAGGCGACCGCTATGGCCGCAAACCTGTAATCTGGGCTTCAATACTCGGGACAGCTCCCTTCAGCCTCGCGATGCCACATTGCGGACTGGCCATGACCGTTGTCCTGAGCTTCTGTGTGGGATTCATGCTTTCATCAGCTTTCCCGGCTATTCTCCTCTATTCCCAGGAACTGCTTCCAAATAAACTCGGTCTTGTCTCCGGTCTCTTCTTCGGATTCGCATTCGGCGTGGCCGGTGTGGCATCGGCTATTCTCGGAGACTTCGCCGACAAGTATGGCATCGACGCTATCTACGACTTCTGCGCATATATGCCTCTCCTCGGCCTTGTGGCATGCTTCCTTCCCAACCTTAAGAAAACCTCACGATAATCACCACCTCTCACCGAAATCATCATGAAAAGAATAATCTCTGCTTCTCTCCTATCCGTATTCCTGTCGTCGAATGTCAACGCCATCACACAAGGAAGAATACTGATTGACAGCGACTGGAGATTCTCTACCGTCGCCGACTCCCTGTTTCATACCCCGGATTTCAACGACTCCGCCTGGCAACCGGTTTCATTGCCCCATGACTGGAGTGTGCTACACGACTTCAACCGCGACGAACCTGCCGGAAATGACGGAGGATACCTGCCCACCGGAAAAGGCTGGTATCGTAAGACCATCGACATACCCCAATCCATGGCAGGCAAACCCTGCTTCATATATTTTGAGGGAGTATATATGAACAGTGAGGTTTTCTGCAACGGGCATCGTGTGGGCGGACATCCTTATGGCTACACCTCCTTCCGTTGCGACATAGGGAAATATCTGAAACCGGGAAAGAACGTCATCGCAGTTAGCGTTGACAATTCCAGGCAAAAAAACAGCAGATGGTATTCCGGATCCGGAATATACCGGCACGTGTGGATTGAGCCTCATGGGCAGATGTATGTAAAGCCTTGGAGCCTTCATGTCACCACTCCTGTGGTGTCAAGTGAAAAGGGGGTGGCCCGTATCGGCTTCGCAATGGTTGACTCCTCGCATGACAGGAGCGACAGTCCTATAACAGTTCCTGTCGATATCAGCATAAAAGGCCCGGATGGGTATTCCCGGTCAGTGTCCGACTCTGTCCGGATTATGCCCGGAGAGACTATGAAATATTGCAACCATGAGATTTCTGTCAGCAATCCCAGGCTATGGAGTCCGGAATCCCCTGCCATCTACACGATTTCCGTTTCCATCCAGGCTCCAGATGGAGAATATGAGACAGAGACAGAGACAGAGACAGAGACAGAAACCTTCGGGTTCCGCAAAATCGAGTATTCAGCAGACAAGGGCTTTCTTTTGAATGGTGAAAAAATGATGATTAACGGCGCATGCCTGCATCATGACAACGGCATTCTTGGCGCCGCCTCCTACGATGATGCCGAAATAAGGAAAGCCCGCCTGATGAAGGAGGCCGGGTTCAACGCTGTGCGCACCTCTCACAATCCCCCCGCGCCCGCTTTTCTTTCGGCATGCGACAGCTTAGGGCTGTTTGTCATTGATGAAGCGTTCGACGGATGGAAAGCCGCGAAGACGCCTCACGATTATTCTGAGCTCTATGATGAATGGTGGGACTCTGATGTCTCATCACTCGTGGAACGAGACCGAAACCACCCCTCGATAATATGCTGGAGCATCGGAAACGAGATTATTGAGAGAAAGTCGCCGGAAGCTGTGAGAATGGCCGGTGAGCTCGCTTCGAAATGCAGGACTCTCGACAATACAAGACCGGTGACTTCCGCCCTCGCTTCCTGGGACGCGGACTGGGAGATATACGACCCACTGGCCGCATGCCACGACATCGTCGGATACAACTATATGATACACAAAGCGGAGTCAGACCATCAGAGAGTGCCGTCGAGAACAATATGGCAGACCGAGTCTTATCCCAGGGACGCTTTCATAAATTGGACTATGGTGAACGACAATCCATTCATAATCGGTGATTTCGTATGGACAGGCATTGATTATATCGGGGAATCTGGCATCGGACGCCACTATTATGACGGCGACCCGGAAGGGGAGCATTATCATCGTCCGTTGTGGCCATGGCACAACTCTTGCTGCGGGGATGTTGATATAATAGGGCAAAGAAAACCCATATCTCATTATAGGGATATGCTTTACAATGAAGCGCCCAAAATATATATGGCTGTCAGGGAACCCGATGGCTACAAAGGAAAAATCAAGGAGACTCTCTGGGGAACATACCCAACTGTTGAATCATGGAACTGGCCCGGCCACGAGGGAAAACCCATTGAGATTGAAGTAATCTCCAATTATCCGGCCGTCGAACTTTACAAAGACGGGAATCTTATCGGCAAGAAAATCACTGACAGGTCAACAGAATTCAAAGCGGTCTTCGTGTTGCCCTATCAGGCCGGTGAAATATCGGCCGTCGCCATCGACAGCGCAGGCACCCGTAAAGAAACGACACGGCTCGTGACCTCCGGAAAACCTCACGCCATACGCCTGTATTCCGACAAGCCTGTGATAGCGCCCACTTCTCAGTCTCTTGCCTACATCACAGCGGAGATTGTTGATAAAAAAGGGAATCGAGTGGCAGATGCCGAACTCCCCTTGAAATTCACTGTGGAGGGAGACGCCGAAATAATTGCCACCGGCTCCGGAAATCCTACCGACCCTAAAGGGTATTTCCGCAACGAGCGTACATCTTATTCGGGATATGCCCTCGGAGTGGTGAAGCACAAAGGCTCCTCGGCAGGTAAACGTAACAGACCTGTCACCGTGAAGGTCTCCTCTCCAGGACTGAAGAATGGTTCCATCACATTGGAAACAGATTCCCCCGCTACTCCTCATAGTCTGTGACAGGAAGGATGGAAGTTTAAACGAATCAGCATCTAAAATGTTTTGATAATATGGCAAGACAAGTCCTTATCGTTGACGACGAGGAAACCCTGAGAGAGGCCCTCGGAACGTATCTGGAACTGGAGGGGTATTCTGTCAAAACAGCCTCCAATGCGGAAGAAGCTCTGAGACAAGACATCTCAGAGTTCGACATCCTGTTGCTCGATATTATGATGGATGGAATCAGCGGCATTGAGCTTGCCTCTAAATTGAAAGCGGATGAAAACACTGCCCATATTCCCATCATCTTCCTGACGGCCAAAGATTCCGACGACGATATGGTGGCAGGTCTGAATCTCGGAGCCGACGATTATATATGTAAGCCATATTCCGTAAAAAATGTGATTGCGAGAATCGAGGCGGTACTCAGAAGAACAGCCGACACGGTGAGTCCAGTGACGGCAAAGCGGGAAATAACCTGCGACAGGGACTCTCTCTCTTGCCATATCAATGGCAAGCCACTGAAGTTGCCTCGTAAGGAATTCGAGATTCTTAGCCTGCTGCTCGAAAATCCTGGAAGAGTCTTCACCCGTGAGGAACTCGTGAGGAAGATTTGGCCTGAGAATGTTATTGTCGTTGACCGTGCCGTCGATGTCCATATCGCGAGACTAAGGGGTAAGATAGCCCCGTATGGCAAGAATATAATCTCTCGTTCCGGGTATGGGTATGGCTGGCAGGATTAAACTATCGTTCCACACAAGAGTGCTGCTGACAGTCCTTGCCCTGTGCTGGATATTGGTGGGCACCTTCATGATTTTTCAATACCAGCGGGAAAAAGAGTTCAAGACGACTCTTCTCGACTCACGCCTGCAGACCTACAACTCCAGGATAATCGATGAATACATCAAGAACGGAAACATCGAATCGGCTGTCAGCGGCATAGGCTCTCCATTGGAGAATCTGAGGATTACCGTAATCGACTCAGCCGGCTATGTGATATTCGATAATAACGACAGCACTCCATTCCCTGTTTCGAATCATAATGACCGTCCTGAGATAAGGGATGCCCGGATTCTCGGACAGGGACACGCCTCGGAACGCCATTCCGAAAGTGACGACGTCAATTACTTCTATTCCGCCACTGCCTCCGCCGACGGTCTGATTGTAAGGTCGGCGGCTCCTTATTCCCACACATTGAAAGAGATTCTGCATGCCGACAGCACATTGCTTTGGATTATGGCGGTCATGACTCTGGTGATGAGTATGATTGGATTTGTGGCAACCAGAAAAATCTCTCTCAGCATAAAACGCCTAAACAGTTTCGCGGAGAAAGCAGAACGGGGTGAACATATCTTTGAGGAGGATGCTTTCCCTCATGATGAACTCGGAAGCATCGCAAGCCATATCGTCAGACTCTACGTACAGCGCGACGAACAGCATCGGGAAGCCATGAAGCTCCAGCAAGACAAGACCCGTCTGAAAAAGCAGCTCACCAATAATATCAACCATGAGCTGAAGACCCCTGTGGCCGCCATGCTGGCTTGTATTGACCTCCTTAGAGACCATCCTGAACTTCCAGCCGACAAGAAAGCTGAATTCTTCGACAGAATCCACAAAAACGCCTTGCGCCTGCATTCCCTCCTGAACGATGTGTCAGAAATCACACGTATGGACGAGGGGGCGTCGATGATTGCCAAAACCGACATCAACCTCTCCGGGCTTATCAACGATATCGCCTCGGAAGAGAGACTACGCACCGACATGGAAATCATTGTTGAAGGTCCTGACATATCGATTTATGGCAACCGCCACCTCCTCGAATCTATTTTCAGGAACCTCATCGACAATGCAATCTCCTACAGCGGAGCGTCAAGACTTGACATTAAATATGACAAAGAGGGTAACTTCATTGTCAGCGACAACGGATGCGGAATACCGGAAGAGCACCTGTCTCATATTTTCGAACGTTTCTATCGCATAGACAAGGGACGGTCGAGAGCCGCAGGAGGCACCGGTCTCGGCCTCGCGATAGTCAAAAATGCCATAGCAATCCACGACGGCTCCATCAGAGTGTCATCCCTGAACGGACTGACTTTCATCTTCAATCTGAAAGTTAACAAAAACGTAACATAATCTCAATATTCAGGCAACAATTAATACTGAATTTTGCACCGTGACTATGGTCCATCATTCCATTGTCACCCTTGAGTATTCATTAAATTCAGTATTTATGGACATACTATTCCTTGGTATTGTGATTTTCCTCTTCATGCTTGCCGTGTTCGATCTCTCGGTGGGCGTGAGCAACGATGCCGTCAACTTCCTTTCATCCGCCGTAGGCTCCAAGGCCGGGACCTTCAAGAGGGTTCTCATTGTGGCGGCAATCGGTGTTTTCGTCGGAGCCGCCATGAGCAACGGAATGATGGACGTGGCACGCCACGGCATATTCCGCCCCGACAATCTCTCCTTCTATGATGTCATCGCCATATTCATGGCCGTGATGGTGACAGACATCATACTTCTCGACATGTTCAACTCTCTCGGAATGCCAACCTCGACAACGGTCTCTATGGTGTTCGAGCTGTTGGGCGCGACATTCGTGGTGGCCCTGTTCAAAATCGCCGCCCCGGAAAGCACCCTGGGTATGGGCGACCTGTTGAACACGGAAAAAGCCTTGTCGGTGATACTTGGAATATTCCTTTCCGTGGCGATTGCCTTTGTATTCGGCACTGTAGTGCAGTTCCTGACACGTATGGTATTCACTTTCGAATACAAGAGCAAACTCAAATGGAAAGTAGGGATATTCGGAGGCGTGGCCTGCACAGCCATCGTGTATTTCATGCTACTCAAAGGGATAAAAGACATGACCTTCATGACTCCGGAACTTAAAGACTGGATAAACACCCACACTCTGCTTATCATATCCGGCTCTCTCGTGATTTTCACCATAATCATGCAAATCCTGCATTGGTGTAAGGTGAATGTGTTCAAGATAGTGGTCATGCTCGGCACCTTCTCACTCGCCATGGCGTTCGCGGGGAACGACCTTGTCAATTTCATCGGAGTGCCTCTGACATCCCTCGCATCATACCAGGATTATATGGCATCCGGTTCGGGCAATCCCCACGGGTTCATGATGACAAGCCTCAACGGCTCAGCCAACACCCCCTTCTATTTCCTCATCGGAGCCGGCATGATTATGGTGGTGTCGCTCGCCACCTCAAAGAAGGCACGACAAGTGACCCAGACCACAGTGGGACTCAGTTCAAAGGAACAAGGCGAAGAGATGTTCGGGTCATCCCGCATCGGACGTTCTCTCGTAAGGGCATTTCTGAACACCTACTCCTGGGTGGCTGAAAGGACTCCGGCCTCTGTAAAGAGATGGATAAGCCAGAGGATGGATCCGAAACGCTCACAGGAAGAGGATGGCGCGGCCTTCGACCTGGTACGCGGTTCTGTCAACCTCATGCTGGCCGGAATGCTCATTGCCTTCGGCACCTCTCTCAAACTTCCCCTCTCCACAACCTTCGTAACATTTATGGTGGCTATGGGCACATCCCTCGCCGACCGTGCCTGGACAAGAGAGAGCGCGGTGTTCAGGATTACAGGTGTCATTTCGGTCATCGGAGGTTGGTTCATCACCGCAGGCGTTGCATTTATCGGAGCTGGGGCCGTGGTATGCCTTATGCATCTCGGTGGAGTCCCCGTGATGATAGCAGGTGGAGTAATCGCACTCGCGGTTCTGATAAGGAGCAACATCCGTTTCCGCAACAAAAGGAAGGAGACAGAAAACGATACCCTCTTCCAGACAATACTCTCAACTGAATCGCAAGACGAAGTGTGGCCTCTCCTAAGGATATATATCAACGAGAAACAACGCCTGTTCCTCGCTTTTGCCGCCGAGAGTTTCCGCAAAGTGACCGACGGATTCAGAGATGACAATACTAAACTCCTCTCTAAAGTGGAAAAAGACCTTGCCGTCGAGAAGAATGTCCTCAAAGGACAACGCCGCAAGCTCACCCTTTGCATGAGGCGCGTGAATCCCGCCACCGCCCTCGAAAAAAGCGCATGGTTTCATCTGAGCAACAATATGGCAATGTCCATGACCTACAACCTGAGGCGAATTTCCGAGGTTTGCAAGGAGCATGTCGATAACAATTTCCGGCCTCTACCGAAAGAATTCCACGAATCATTCTCAGACGCATGCAAACGCATTGTGGCAATACTGGAGGATTCGGAGAAAGCTATCGACGAAAGCCGTCCTGAGACTATCGATGAGCTCAGGCGCAGATGCGATTCCATGAAAGACCGCCTCTCGTTCATGACACGTGATGTCTATGACCTTCTTCAGAAAGGCGACACCGAGAATATGACTGTGGCTTATGTGTATCTCAACGTGCTGCAGGAAAGCCAGGAGTTCATAACGTCTCTCCGCAAGATGCTGAGGGCCTCCGGAAAACTCAACCTCGCCCCTTCTCACTACCGGAGCTTCACGAAACACAATTCTCCGGAACCCGCCTCGTCCATTGTCAAGGCATGAGTGTGGACTTAACCCGAAGGGAGGGTGTGTCAGATTCTGACACACCCTCCCTTCGAATATCATATTGCCATCACGGTTTCGGGGAATCACCCGCGAGCTCAGTCTTCGTCATACATCCATCTTACCCTCGGATTTCGTGTGCGGAAAAAGTCGAACAGGAAACCCATATTGTCCTGGACAATAGCCTTGCCGAATCTCTTCCCCTGGGATGCGGATATGTTAGCATCCGGCAATAGGTTCTCCTTGACTATTATATCTGATATATCCGACGGCACATTACCATTGAATATCACAAAAAAGGCCTCCTCCTTGGCACGCTGCTTGTCATAGAACGGATTCTTTTTATCCTTGAAAGACTCTGCGGAATCCTCCAGGACAGACATCCCCTCCTCTTCCGAAAGCATCAGCACATAATTATCCGCAGAACGCTCCGTGTCACTTTTGTTGGTGACTCCTAAAATCCCGGACACCTCTTCCATGTCTCGGCAATAGAAAATACGCCTGCCTCCGTGGCTCTCAACTACTCCCCTTATCCACTCTTTATTCTTGCTGTTATTGATTTCATTGTCTATATAGCCCTTTTCGGTATCGAACGGATCAACCTCAATTCCCACCGCAATACCGTTCTGATACCATAAGTCGCCAAATTTCACGATACTGGTCATATAGCCCTTGACCTCATCAAAACGAGCGCCAGGTCCGAAAGAATTCCTTGACACCATGTATTCTTCTCCCGTGGCGTCAGACAGGATTATCTCCTTTTTGCGGGCTTCCTTCAGCCGTAACACCACCGGGCCTATGCATTCCACTCCATCAAGCTTAGCAGCCAATGCCTCATTGCCACAATTACGGCACATCTCCGCGAGATAAACCGACGCCATGCATCCCATAGGCCCGACATAGCGTGTCCAAGCCCTCAGACTCCTTACAAAATACTCCGCCTTGGTTTCATCGATAAGGTCATGCTTCCCATTGATTCCCTCAGCCTCCTCCCTGACAGACTCCATCATATTGGGACTGCTCGTCAACTTATTGTTGAATACAATCCACTCCGCAAGATGTCTTATCTCGAAATAGTCTCCCTTTCGGAACACTCGCGAGATATAATCCTTTACACGGGTTGCCTCCGGCGCTTTTTCGAAGCTGTCAACAAGAATATCAAACACAAGCTCCGATATAACCTCTACTCCCTTGCTATATGGCGAGAACGTCATCATCTCCGGCTGTCCGCATCTGCAGAAACACTGCCAGACGATAAACTTGATATCCTCGATGTTGATGTCATCCTCATAATAGTCGCCATGCTCGCAATCATAGAACGGCAGCTGTGTGCCGTATTTCCTCTTATACAACGACCGCACCACGTTCCACACTCCGATTCCGCTCACAAGGTCCTCAAGATAGGCCACAACCGACATCGCAACCTCATGCACTAAATCGGCAGGCGTTGTATCTGGAAGTTTTAGCATTGTGATAGCCATCTTCAGCATATTGACGAGATCCGAATAGTATTTGTCGGAACCGCACACGAGTCCGCAAGGGTGGGTTGACGACCATTCCTCCTTTTTCACGACAAAATTATCTAAGAGGTCCATCAATTCATCATCAATGATATCCTCCATCTTATTGTCCGCACCATCAGCGGAATCCCCGATTTCGGAAAATAGGTCACGCATATTGGCCAAAATAATCTCCTCGTAGCCCTTTGCATGTTGACTCAGACCCTCCATAGGCTCGCTTTCAAACTGATTCTTCCTTTTCATATAATCTTGATTTATTCGCAAATTTAAGCAATTCTCAGCAAGTCGGCAATACACAAGTCGGCGATATATAGGAAAGGTTAACCAGAAATCTTAGAAATATGACTGAATCCTGGCGAGCAATTCCTGCCCGTCGATTTCACCGCTCTGGCGCCATTCCTCCTTTCCATCCTTATAGATTATGAAAGTCGGCACTCCATTCACCTCCTGCGCCTCTGCCACCGGCTCGTTCTCATCTATATCAAGCTGATAGATGTCGGCCGAACCGTCAAGAAGTTCTCCCAACTGCTCCACCACAGGCATCATCCTTTTGCAGTGAGGACACCATGTGGCATAAAACTCTACCAGCACCACCGGTTTCGACGCTATTATCTCATTGTATTCCATAACAGATTAAATTAGTTAAATATAAAAATTCCGTAAACAAGCCTCCCGGAATACGGGAAACCTGACATAATCATATATTCTAACATCATCTTCTATCGGCATGTTCTGCCCGTTAACCTTTATTAGGAGTGCCGCCAACCTCCACAACTACTTGGTCATATCAAACCATTGGCTCCCTTTTGCTTACTGAGCCGGACCTCGGCGCGTCTGTCTGTTGGTTGCGTAAAATCCAATTGTTTCGGGCTCACCGCGATGCGCACATGTATTGATAATTAACAATTTGAAAAATCAAGATATGTGAATAGTTCGTTACCGTCCAACGATTCCACTGTCATCTCTTTATTTTCATATTCTTTTTTTATAATTTTGTAGAATTATGGGAAAACAACACTCTTCTTTAAAAGACCATACAGAACTTAATCTGCGGGAACCGCGCAAATTCAAAGTCGTAATGCACAACGACGACTTCACGACAATGGATTTCGTAGTGATGGTTCTCTCTTCCGTTTTCCACAAAAGTGAAGCGGAGGCTGAGAGAATCATGCTGCTTATTCATCATTCGGGAAAGGCGACAGTGGGCTCATACAGCCTCGACATCGCCGCCTCTAAAGCCACAAAAGCCATAGAGATGGCCCGCGACGAAGGGTTTCCGCTGAGAATAACAGTAGAACCGGAATAAAGCCCGCGTCCTTCCAAGTAAATCTCACCCCCACAAACACAGCTTCTTACCTCATGCCAAAAGAAATAAAGAATACCCCGGAAGTTGATGACGCGTTTACGAAAGCATGTGCTTTCGCCGAAGAAATGTGCCATGAGTTCATCACTCCCGAACATTTTCTGCTTGCCCTCTTACGTCAGCAAAAATTCCGAAAGGCCATTGACGGGTTCGGGACACCCTCCGACTCCATTTCCCGTCAGGTGGAATCATATCTCGACGAGATTGAGACTGTCCCACCCGGAATGGAGTACCGTCCTGAACCTTCCATACAATTCCGACACATGGCGGAGATTGCCATCTCGTCGGCGGAATTTTCAGGCAGGGACTCGGTGACGGTCCCCCACGCAGTTAGGGCCCTCCTCTCCCTTGAGGAGTCTTTCGCACGTTATGCGGTGATGAAGGCTATCGATGGCAAAGAGGGACAGTTCATGAGCGAACTGGTGATGCGATACGAATATGTGGAGGATATCGTTTTCGATGACGAACCGACAGGCGAGGACTGCATGGCAGAGGAGAATCCGGAACAAGAGCAATCATGGCGGAAACTGGTGACCTGCGTCAACGACATTATCGACCGACGGAATCCTCTCATAGGCAGGGAAGCGGAGCTGGAGAGGACTATTCAGGTGCTTTGCCGTAAAGAGAAGAACAATCCGCTGCATATCGGGGAGCCGGGAGTTGGGAAAACCTCGATTGTATATGGGCTCGCAAGGATGATTGAGGCCGGTGATGTGCCCGAAAGACTGAAAGGGGCAAGAATATATCAGATTGAATTAGGCTCTCTCCTGGCTGGAACGCAATATCGCGGTGACTTCGAGAAACGGATAAAGGCCATAATGGACGGGCTTTCCGGCGAACCGGGAGCCATAGTGTATATCGATGAAATCCACAACCTCATCGGCGCCGGGGCCACCGGTGGCGACTCCATGGACGCCTCGAATATGCTGAAGCCATATCTCGAAGGGGGCGACATCAGATTCATCGGGTCCACCACATATGAGGAATACAACCGCCATTTCGCCAAGAGCAAAGGTATCGTGAGACGGTTCAGGCAAATCGACATTGCCGAGCCTTCAATCGATGAGACAATCAACATAATCCGCCAGCTTAAGAAAAACTACGAGAAGTTTCACAACGTCCATTACTCCGATTCGGCTATAGAATTTGCCGTCAGGGGTAGCGCACGTCACATCACCGACCGTTTCCTCCCCGACAAGGCTATCGACCTTATCGATGAGGCGGGGGCTTTCAGGGAGATGCATCCCCTCCCTCAGAAACGGCAGTCTGTCTCCAAGGGACTGATAGCGGAGATTCTCTCGAAAACATGCAAGGTTGACGCGCTGGCAATGCGTGCCGACGACAATGCATCCCTCGAGACCCTGCGAGAAAGGATTGCCTCGCAGATTTTCGGACAAGACAACGCAGTGGCTATGGTGACGGAGGCCGTGCAGATGGCTAAGGCCGGACTCTCCGACGACGGAAAGCCTCTCGCAAGCCTCCTTTTTGTGGGTCCCACCGGAGTTGGCAAGACGGAGGTGGCGAAGGTGCTCGCTAAGGAACTCGGCGTCAGTCTTGTGAGGTTTGACATGAGCGAATATTCCGAAAAACACACTGTGGCAAAACTCATAGGTTCCCCGGCGGGATATGTCGGGTATGAGGACGGTGGGCTCCTGACCGACGCTATCCGCAAGACTCCCAACTGCGTGCTTATACTCGATGAAATCGAGAAGGCCCATCCCGACATCTACAATATCCTGCTGCAGGTGATGGACTATGCGCGCCTCACCGACAACAAGGGGAACCACGCCGACTTCCGCAACGTGATTCTCATAATGACCTCCAATGCAGGAGCGCAGTTCGCCGCGCAGGCCAAAGTGGGGTTCGGAAGCAACATAACGGCGGGCGACGCCATGATGAGACAGGTGAAGAAGACTTTCAAACCCGAATTCATCAACCGTCTGTCGGCCACTGTCATATTCAACGAGATGAGTCGCGACATGGCGGCCCTTATCCTGGAGAAGAACATACAAAGACTGCGCGAGATGCTGAAGGAGAAGAAAGTGACACTCACACTCTCCGATGAGGCCATGTCGTTTATTCTCGAAAAGGGATTCACACGCGAATATGGGGCTCGCGAACTCGAAAGGGTGATTAACTCTCAACTGAAGCCACTGCTCATGCGTGAGATTCTTTTCGGGAAGCTCAAGAAAGGGGGAGAGGTGAAGGTGGATGTAACGGACTGCAAACTCTTCCTGTCATGATATATCTTCTCGACGACTCATTGGCTTTCCCCGACCCCAGGGACGGGGAACCCGGCGGACTTTTTGCCGTCGGCGGCGACCTCTCCGAAGACCGTCTGCTCCTGGCCTACAGCTACGGGATATTCCCTTGGTTCTCTTTCCGCGACAGCGATATGCCCCACTGGTATTGTCCTATGGAGAGATTCGTGATTTTCCCAAAGGAGATTCACGTGTCCCATTCCATGCGCCAGCTCATCAACAAAGGAGAACTGGCCGTCACCTTCAACAAAGACTTCGACGGAGTGATACGCAACTGCGGAAAGCTGCGTGAGGAGATGGAGGGGGCCTGGCTCGGCCCCGACATCATCGATGCCTACACAAGGCTTTTTGAACACGGATATGCGGCAAGTGTTGAGGTATGGAAAGGTGATGAGCTTGTTGGCGGGTTATATGGAGTGACGGTGGGCAACGTGTTTTGCGGCGAGAGCATGTTCTCGCTTGTGCCCAGCGCCAGCAAGCTTGCTCTAATCAGTCTTGCGCGACGCCTCGAAAAGATTCCGGGCATCATAATCGACTGTCAATTCGAGACCTCCCACCTCAAAAGCATGGGAGGGCGACATATCCCCTACTCCGACTATCTCGCCATCCTCCACTCAAATACCACCGGAGAAAATGATTAGGGATTGAGTCTGAAACCGATGATTCCAAGGGGAAGCGTAATTGCCGGAATCTTGTAAAAGCGGCAAAAATCGGCGATTTATAGTCGAAACAGAAATTATTTGTGCATTTCTGAGGGTACGGACATGCCTATGGCATGTAGGATTCGCACAGGTATAGGATGCACATTTATTTTGTGTGCTGACTATAATCTTGGAAAACGGCATTCTTCTGGATGCAATGACATTGTACGAATATTTGCTACAAAGAAAATTTTATTTTATCTTTGTAAACAATTGTTACACTTGAAAAAATCGGGTATGGAACAGGATAATGTATATATCAGATTCGACTGGGCGATGAAACACATGCTTCGCGACAAGGCAAATTTCGGCATTCTCGAAGGTCTAATCACCGTGCTTCTGGGCGAAGAAGTCAAGATTATCGAACTTCTCGAAAGTGAAAGTAATCAGGATTCGGATACCGACAAGTTCAACCGCGTGGATATCAAAGCAAAAAACAGTAAGGGACATCTCATAATCGTTGAGGTGCAACTCACACGCCAGCTCTATTATCTACAGCGCATCCTCTACGGAACCTGCAAGGCCATCACCGAGCACATAAATATCGGGGAGAAATATGACCAGGTCAAGAAGGTTTATTCCATAAGCATACTCTATTGCGACTATGGACAAGGCGACGACTATGTCTATCACGGGGAAACTCGCTTCAAGGGGATACACACCGGCAACGACCTCCTTGTAAACACAAAGGAAGATGGGGTAATCGTGCAACATCTGCCGAAAGAAGTGTTTCCGGAATACTTTCTCGTACGCGTAAACGTGTATAATAAAATACCAGAGTCTCCGCTCGACGAATGGATGACATATCTTAAAACCGGCAAGGTAAAGGAAGATACCCGGACTCCCGGCCTTCAGGAAGTGAAAAAGAAACTTCAGTATCTGTCGATGTCGTCTAAGGAAAAACGGGCATACGATGCCCACATGGACACAATCATGGTGCAAAACGACGTGCTCGATACTGCCCGTGAAGAAGGACGAGAGGAAGGACGAGAGGAAGGACGAGCCGAAGGACGAGCCGAAGGACGAGAGGAAGGACGAGAGGAAGGACGGGCAGACACAACGAAGCAGTTAGTAGTCAAAATGATTTCCATCGGACTCCCTGCGGAGACTATTGCGCAAATTACGGGACTATCCCTCTCCCAAATCGATAAACTTCGTTAAATATAATGCAGAGACGTGCTTATTCCACCTCAAAAACATTGGATGGCGACATATCCACTATTCCGGCTATTTCGCCATCCTTCACTCAAATACCTACAGATAAAAAATCAGGGATTGAGGTGGGAGTCAAGGAAGAGTGGAAGCTCGTTTGAAAGGTAATTTGGCACATTCCCTTTTATCTCTCCCCCACGGGATATCATGTAGTGTGAAGGGAAACCACCCACAGAAAGGTATTTCATAATCAAATCGCCCATCTCGTTATCTGGAATAAAGATATGGACTGCATTACTGATTTTCGGTGTTATTTTTTTCCACGCATCCTGCGAAGAGCGAAGCCATATCACAGCAAACACCATATCAGAGCCTGCATAATGTTTCCTCAATCCTTCGCTTGCGTTAAGATTGGCTATACATGGTCCGCACCATGTGGCGCTCACATCCAGATATAACGGATACCCCGAATACTCTTTCAATAGCCATTCCAAAGGATTTACGCTCTTAATTGATTTCACCTTCCCATTGTGGCAAACCATTATATCTCCGGGGGCTATGCCGTCGATTTTAATCGGGGCACACGTTGCCTCCGATGCGAACAAACGGTCGTAATAACCCGGAAGGTAAAAATCCTCTCTTCGCAAATTCATTTCGCCTTCCGATTCCTCGAATGCACGCACGTACATAAGGTCGCGCACGATGCCTTTTGGTGCGGTTTCAATAATCTCGGGCGCATACATCAAAACTTTCGATAAATGATATGGGAAATACATAACCTTCGTATTTTCTTCGTTGAAAATATCGAATATAGGATTAAGAAAGAATTTTCTACAGTCCACACTGTCGCGTCCTTCATAGTCCATGGCTTGATTTGCCAAAGCATACATATTCTCGGTGTAAAGCATACGTTTCACTTCATCTGAAATGTCATGTTCCGAAGCATATCTGTCGATTGCATTCCTCCCGGTTTCAACATGTTTTACAAAAGACGCTATGAATTCATCGGCAGCACTTTTGAAAGACGGGAAATTGCAAGAAAATATAGATGACAAATCCTCTATGGCACTATTGTATTCACGGCTGACAGTAGCCTTGTCACCTCCGAAACGTATTCCCACAGGATTGAGCGAAGCATCGATTTCGACAAACACGGAATCGCCGGGTGCCGCAAACGCATTGATGTAGTTTCGCACATCATAATTCAAGGTGAAAGTATGGGGAAATGAAAAAGGAATTCTGACATTGAAATTGCCGGCCGAATCAATTTCAGTTATTTCCCGGACGGAATCTGAGGCATAATCGCATTCATTGACTATAATTGTGCGCGGCTTACCTTCCACCACGTTAATGATTCGCCCGGCAACTGTTATAGAATCTGTCGAATTCAAGCCTTGGCCAAGCGACGGGAAAACTATGGCAACGAGAAGCGATATGACGATAGAAATCTTTTTCATTATTAATTTACAAGTTTATAGGAAGCGGAACACCTTTCTAAGACTATTAACGCACTTCTAATCCGGAAAGTATGTATAGTCAACACAAAAAAACAAATGTGCATTTTATACCTATGCGAATCCTACATGCAAAAGGCATGTCACTACCCTCAGAAACGCACAAATACTTTCTGTTTCGACTATAACTACATCAACGAGAAGCCAATCTACAAATGATTATGAGTCTGCCTTGTATATCTCAGCGAAGCGAGGAAATTCCTTTCCGTCGCGAATGATTCTCTCAAAAAACATTTTTTCAGGACGCACCCAAAATCCTTTCTTTCCATATAGAGCCTGATATACTACCATTCGTGACTGTGTTTCTGAATCTTTAGCTTTATGATAAAGCCTATATTCATTGCCTTTGAAATGACGGAAACACCTGTCGCGCAATGGCCTGACTTCTTTCAGCATCTGCCTTATGACCGGCGCGAGATCGTTTCTGACGTTATCAACAGTCAAGGTGTGTGGACCGTCAAAATCAAAAGATATTTGATAATACTTCTCAAACAACAGACGGAAATGGGCAAGCGTATCCGAGAAAGTAGCAATCTGCGTCTGCGACACATCCTCCTGTTTCTTAAGCTTAGTCTTTATCGCCTCCCAAACCTTCGCATCCCTTTCATCTCTTTGTTTAGCGATATTATCATCATCAATGCTTGTAACGTGCCAGCCACAACAAAAGGAACAATAGTAACTCCTGGATGGCACCTTGCTGGAATGAGCCGCAATAGCCTCACTGTTGAACTTAATAAAGTTATCAGCTTTGGCTTGCGTGGCAAACAACATCTTGTTGTGGTGACAACCTATGCAAAAGATTCTATTGTGTTTAGGTTTCATAAAGGCAGTTGTCTTATCATATTGAAATCAAACGATAGATGCTGTTGAACTGGCGAAGCAGTCCATCGGAACAATACAGGAAACCTTCAACGTTTGAACGATAAGCCTGGCCTATGACCAAGTTCATAAACATCTCGGCTATCACTGACGGAATAATTCCGGATTTAATCTCGCCGTTGTTTATAGACCTTCCGATAACAAGTTCAAGCACCGATATTTGCCTATCATTAAATTCAACACATTTCTCTCTGAAATTGGGAAGGCTCCTCAAAGCGTCAGTCTCGAGGTTGAGAAATGTCCCCGCAACGTTGCGGACTCCATCATTAATCAGTGCCAGACATTCCTCCTCAAGCATCGACACATATTTGACGTAGAAGGTTTTAAGACTGTTCTGGTATTCTGCCGGAACTGACGACGGCATGACACGACCGAAATAGTATTTGTTGACAGTCGCCTCAAACATCCCAAGTTTTGACTTGTAATAATAGGCTATGGCTCCACGTGTCAGATTAAGTTCGGCCTCAATATCAACAATCGATGTGGCATCATACCCTTTGGTTCCAAACAGTTTGACTCCCGTCTGCAACAGGAGTTTCTGCGTTTGCTCTCGTATTTCTTTTTGAGTCATGCGTTCTTACAATATTAGTGATTTACAATTCAGAGGTCTTGTACTTCAAGGCGATATAACCGGATGCAATCCATATCAATATCAAAACAGGGACAACCCATGCTCCGATATCAGTATTGAAAATCAAAGATATAATCCAAAACAAGAAAAGGCAGAGCTCAATGCAGTCGAGAATCATATATCCTTCCGGATGCATCGGGACAAGATGACGTTTTGTCAAAATGACGTAAATGAACCACCCAAGCCATGAGATAAATACAATAGCCACGGCACAAATCGCCGCTGTGTAGGCAAATGCAAGGCCGTAATGGTCTCTTTGAATGCAGGCGTTAGCTGTTCCGGTCGCTAAGATGAGTCCACAAATCACTGTTATCTGAGCCATTTGAGTCCAAACATTACGAATGACGTTTGACCTCTTTATACGATTGAGCAATCCCATATCTCTGTCATGGTATTTATTGAATTACCGATTACAAAGATAGTGATTATTCCTGATAAGACAATGATAATTCTTACATGGTCCTCTCCTGAGCATTTGCCGCGCCTGCATATAGCCCTTGCGGTCTTCAAGCGTGTCTCCGCAACGCAAATCTTAGGGAAAACGGCAATTATCAGTGGCATGCCTTGGGGAAGCGACATATTTTCAGTAACTTTGCATACGGAATGCGAGAGGATGCCCTGGCATAAACCATAGATTCAGAACTCCTTCCGCATTTTTTAGGGGTGCGTCATCGTCTCGTAGGCCGCAACGCCGCAGGAAGATGAAGCTGAGAACAGACCCTTTGAACTTGATCCGGTTAGTACCGGCGTAAAGAAAAAAAAGAGATGAACAAAAGAATTTCATGGGGCGCGCTCATGACATGTGTCGGCGCACTCCCCGTCATGGCTGAGACTGCCGTGACTACTCCCGCGTCTGCGCAGGAGGCAGACTCCGTATCCATAGAACTCAAAGGAGTGGAAATCACCGCAAACAGGGCCGGTGTGAAGACTCCGGTGGCCTTCACCAACGTGGGTCGCAAAGAGATTGCGAGAAAGAATGACGGACGCGACATCCCAAGCATCCTTGAGATGACCCCCTCAATCGTCACCACCGGCGACGCCGGCGGTGGAATCGGCTACAGCGGTCTGAGGGTGAGAGGAAGCGACGCCTCCCGCATAAATATCACCGCCAACGGTGTGCCTATCAACGACAGCGAAAGCCACAACGTATATTGGGTCAACATGCCCGACCTCGCCTCATCTCTGCGCGACATACAGATTCAGCGCGGCGCCGGCACGTCGGCCAACGGAGCCGGGGCCTTCGGGGCTTCCATCAACATGCTCACCGACTCCCCCTCGTCAGAACGTTCGGCAATGGTGTCGGCATCCTACGGTTCTTTCAATTCAAACAAACAGACAATCAAGGTGTCGTCAGGCCTTTTCGGCGACCATTGGACAGTGGATGCCCGCTTCAGCCACATTGGCTCAGACGGATATATCGACCGTGCTTTCTCAAAACTTTGGAGCTACATGGGACAGCTCGCCTACCGTGGCGACAATACCTCAATCAGGCTACTTGCCTTCGGTGGCAAAGAGCGCACATATATGGCCTGGGACTACGCCTCAAAAGAGGAGATGGAGGAGTATGGACGACGCTACAACCCCTGCGGGAAATATACCGACTCAAACGGACATACAGCATTCTACGCCGACCAGTGCGACAATTTCACGCAACATCATTTCCAGCTGCTCCTCAACCAGAACATCGGACAATTCCTGACGCTCAACGCCGCACTCCATTACACCAAAGGAGACGGTTATTACGACCAGTATAAGACAAAACGGACTCTCGAAGAATACGGGTTGTCCCCCTTCACTGACCAGGACGGGAACCTCGTCACAAAATCAGACCTCATCCGGCTCAAAAACAACGACAACGATTTCGGCGGCGGGATGCTAAACGTCAGATATGAACGCGGGCCAATGGCCCTTGTGGCCGGAGGAGCCGCAAACTGGCACCGAGGCAACCACTTCGGGCAGGTGAAATGGGTCAGAAACTATGTGGGCCCCATAAATCCCTTACAGCAATATTACCATAACACCGGACGCAAGTTCGATTCCAACGTCTTCATCCGGGGAGACTACGACATCTGGAACGGCATCTCAGCATATGCCGACCTGCAATTCCGCCATATCCACTACACCATCTCCGGAGAAAGCGACAATTTCGACTGGAACACCGGAGACATGGCCAATCTCGGAATACACCGCGACTGGAATTTCTTCAATCCGAAAGTGGGTCTGGCATACAACAACGGCGGACACCGCGCCTACGCCTCATGGAGCGTGGCTCACAAGGAACCAACCCGCGACAATTTCACCGACAGCGACCCAGGCCACTATCCCGAGGCGGAACGGATGTTTGACTATGAACTCGGTTACTCATACACCAACCCACTCTTCTCTGTCGGCGCCAACCTTTATTATATGGACTATAAGGACCAGCTTGTCGTGACCGGACAGCTGTCAGACACCGGAAACGCCATAAGCGTGAACGTGCCTGACTCCTACAGAATGGGAATAGAGCTGCAGGGCGCCCTACGCCCCACAAGATGGTTTGACTGGCAAATCAACGCCACACTGTCGAGAAACCGAATCAAGGACTTCGTGGAATATATCTATGAGGATGAATGGACCAATCCGATTTCGTTCGACCGTGGAGACACTCCAATCGCATTCTCGCCCGACTTCATCCTACACAATGCATTCAATTTCACTGTAGCGGGATTCGAGGCTTCGCTCATGAGCCGCTACGTGTCGAGCCAATACATGAACAATGCCAAAAGCGAGGACGCGAGACTCGACTCTTATTTCGTGTCCGACCTCTCGCTGGCATACACCTTCAAGAGGATACCCTCCATGAAGGAACTGCGCCTCGGATTCACAATCTATAACCTTTTCAACGAGAAATACTGCAACAACGGATACTCCGGAGCCGGCTACTATCTTGAGAACGGCGCCCCCGTAATCTACCGCTATGCAGGCTATGCCGCGCAAGCTACAACCAACGTTCTCGCAACCGTAACTCTATCTTTCTGATGATGCTATCAAACATCCCGTGGGATATAATCCTCGAAACTCTCGGGTTCTCCGTGGGTCTGCTATACCTATGGTGGGAATACCACGCCGACTCACGCCTTTGGTTCGCCTCCATCGTCATGCCCTCCATATCCATGTGGATATATCTCCATAAGGGGCTATATGCCGATTTCGCAATCAACATATACTATTTTCTGATTGCCGTCTATGGCTATATCGCATGGACGCGGGCAGGGAGAGTCGCGAAACAAGAAAATCCCGGGCATGCCGGCAACGGGAATCAAAACGAGAAAGCACCGTTGCCAATATCCCACATATCCGGAAGACAGCTGACAGGTTGCGCCATGGTTTTTATCATCCTATGGCTCGCCCTATACTGTATCCTGAGATACCTCACCGACAGCACCGTGCCTTTAGCCGACGCTTTCACCACAGCCCTAAGCATCGTGGCCATGTGGATGCTTGCACGCAAATATATAGAGCAATGGATAGCATGGATTGCCGTTGACGCTGTCTGCGTAGGGCTCTACGCCTACAAGGGCATCTTCCTATATGCCGTGCTTTACGCCATATATACGGTTATCGCCGCCATAGGCTACCGCAAATGGCTCGCCATGATGCGCCTACAGGAATCCGCCAAATAGACAGCCGGTGCCATCGCTCTCTGACGCATCCGTCTGAAATAGATATGCCACACAACTTAGCCACGTGACTATCCGTTTCTAATATGCGGGGATTCCGCTCATCGCGACAAATGCGATGTCTGTCACCAACTCCCCGACGACGCTAATGGAAAAGAACAAATATACACCCAAGTCACTTCAGGAGAATTTCTGCTACTCCCCTGCCGACGAACAGTTCATGCAAATGGCCATCGACCTCTCCGTTGAAAACGTCAGAAACGGAGGGGGACCTTTCGGCGCTGTAATCGTGCGAGACGGTGAAATAGTGGCCACCGGAGTGAACCGTGTCACTGCCAACTGCGACCCTACCGCACACGCGGAAGTGTCTGCCATCCGTGACGCATGCCGACGGCTACAGTCGTTCAAACTTGAAGGATGCACAATCTACAGCTCATGCGAGCCTTGTCCTATGTGTCTCAGCGCGATATATTGGGCCGGGATTTCGGCTGTCTGCTACGGAAACACGAAAGACGACGCCGCTTCAATCGGTTTTGACGACTCCTTTATCTACGAGCAGCTCGCCATGGACTATGAACACCGCTCGATACCCATGCGTCATTTCATGAGGGCCAAAGCGAACAAGGCTTTCAGAGAATGGGAGTCAAAGACCGACAAGGTGGAATACTGACACCGGCAACAAAACAATCACTTCGTCCCAGCGGCCGGAGTCTGTTTCCCTTTACGGTATTTGCCTATGTTTGACATAACCATACCTCCGATTATCACCACCATGGCCAACACCTGAATCCACCGGATTCTGTCAAGCCCGAGAATAACGGAGGCTACCGACGCCACCACCGGAACAAGATACTGATAGATGGAAACAAGATCGCTCGACAGTTTCTTCTCGGCGGGAGCCATCAGGAAATATGACCCATACGACACACAGACCACCACAAACGCTATCATAAGCCACGGCTGCGCCAGAGATGTGTGCCATATCCCGGCATGGCATAGCCCCGGAATAAGGAACACTGATGGTATAGCCGCCGACAGATACACCCAACGGAGCATCGTGGTGGGACGATATGTCCTTGACGGCTCTTCCGTAATCACAAGATAGAACGCGTAGCACATGGCCGAGGCCAAGGCAAGAAGGTCGCCAAGAAGCATGTCGCTCCCCTTGTCGCCGCCATGCTGTAGGGAAATCACTATAAACGACCCCGCGAACGACACGACAACCCCGGCTATCTCAAGAAAGGAGGGATGGCGTTTCCTGAATAAAATGTTGATGAGCATTACGAATGCCGGAGGCATAGTCATGATGATGGCCACATCAATAGGGTTGGAATAATGCAACGAAAGATTGAACAGGAATATAAACGAGAACAATCCTACGGCCCCGCCCGTGATAAGGTTCACCCAATGACGCCGTTGGATTCTCTCCCTGCGGAAAAACAGCGAGGTAATCCATATCAGGACACACCCGCCAAGCATACGGAACGCTGTGACATCCATCGCGGTCATCCATCGCGGTATAAGCAGTTTCACAACCGGGATGTTAAGTCCGAAAAAAACTGTGGCAATCAGAATGCACAGATTGCCTTCCAACATATCTCTGAATTTTCCTTGCATAATACGTGTCTGTTATCCATTCCCGGCCTTACATGTCTGTCACGACACCTACACACGGGAAGCTATATCTGATAAACGGATTTCCTCTGAAATCGGTTTAACTGCAAAGAACTCTATGCCGGGGAAAAGTGTTTTATTTCAATAATGATATCCATAGAGATATCCCTGAATCATAACCCGTATGAAGACATTCCCCCTGTCACGGCGGAGCGGCGCCTTCATATATGGCAACAGCCCAAAAACAGAATGATATGAAACTGCTCTCAAAACTGAAGACTCTGGGAATATCAGCCTCTATGGCGATAATCCTGATTTCCGGAGGTTGCTCCACCTCAAGTCTCAACATGGCCTCGCTGATGAGCGGAGCCTCGAAAGCATTGCAGGCGGCCACAGTCTCCGACGGCGACATACAGTCGTATGTGCATGAGTATGTCGCTTATTCCGACAAACAGAATAAACTGGCCCCCGCCGGCAACAAATACTCTGTCAGACTCGCGAAGCTCACCAAAGGACTGAATTCGGTTGACGGCATACCTCTTAACTTCAAGGTATATCTCACCGACGATGTCAACGCATTCGCCTGTGCCGACGGAAGCGTGAGGGTATATTCCGGTCTTATGGACCGCATGTCTGACGATGAGGTGCTCGGAGTAATCGGCCATGAAATCGGTCATGTGGCACACAAGGACACCCGCAAGGCATTCCAGCAGGCCCTGCTCTCCTCGGCTGTGCTCGACGGAATCGGGGCAACAGGCTCCACGGCAGCCGCGCTCACCAACTCACAGCTTGCCCAAATCGGACAAAGCCTCGTCAGCGCCAAATACTCGCAAAAACAGGAAAGTAATGCCGACGACTATGGCTACGACTTCCTGAAAAGCAACGGCAAGAATCCTTGGTCGATGGCCATGGCATTCACGAAACTGGAGTCGCTCGAAAACGCAAGCCAGCAGAACGGACTTCAGCAGATGTTCTCATCTCATCCATCCACACCGGCAAGAATTAGCCATATCGTGGAACGATGCCGCAAAGATAAAATCGCACCTCCCGCCGGATGTAATCTGAAGTAATCTCAATCTGTCTCCTCACTACCCGCCGATATTATCCGGCGGGATTTTTTTGCCGCGAATGTAACATTTTTCCTGTTTGTGTGTCGTTCTTATAAAAGACATCCCGTCACACGGGATAAATACGACACATGAACGAGAAACAGTTCAAAGGCTATATAATGCCACTCCATAAGACTCTTTTCGCATACGCGCTCGCCATCCTCCATGATGAGAGCGACGCGGCCGACTGTCTGCAGGATGCATTCACCAAACTCTGGGAAAACCGTTCCCGGCTGGAAGAGGTGGACAACATAGCCGCATACGCCACCGTCACCGTGCGCCATATGGCTCTCTCGATGGCTTCCCGTTCCCGACATTCTGTGTCGCCCTTCGGTGATGACCCTCCCGACATTGCCGACTCATCCCCTTCTCCGGATGAGGAGGCAGAAGGGAAAGACAATCTCGCCGCCGTGACGAAATGTCTGAAGGCATTGCCTGAGAACCAAAGGAAAGTGGTGATGATGAGCGCCGTCACAGGTCTTTCCAACTCCGAAATCAGCTCCGCCACAGGGCTGTCTGACGACAACGTCAGGGTGCTCCTTTCCCGTGGCAGAAAAAAAATAAGACAACTCTTCTCACTCCACAAGTAGGTGGCCAACATTTTTAATCTATGAACAACAAACCGGAATACCGTCAGGACGAAATAAAGAATCTCCTGGAAAGATTCTTCGACGCATCCATCTCTCAGGAGGAGATGGAGACTCTGACTGCCGCCGCCGCATATTTCTCCGACAACAGTGCCGACATATGCGGCGACCCTGAAATCATGGCCGGACTGGATGCGGTTGCCGCCATCCAGGCCGCCTCCCGCCAAATTCTCCTGCAGGAAATACCCGCAGGCATTGAAGAACGCCTTGACCGGCACATCTCTTCCCTCGCACGCAAAAACTCCTGGCAGAAAAAATGGCTCTTCCCGATTTCCACAGCCGCCGCCGTAGCCCTGTTTGCGACTATAGGCTCCGGCCTGTTTGAGCAGCCGTCCTCCCAACCGGCTCTATACTCAGTCTCCGAAAAGCCTGCCCCCAAACCCAAGACAGTGACTCCGCATTCATCCACACTCTCCAATGTTGCCTCCGCGACAATCACTCCTGATGAAAGCAGCGGAGGAGCCGCATCTCCAAGCAAGCCTCTCCCTATCTCCCGGCAGACATCAAGGCATTCCCGGCAAGCTTCTCTAAAGGAACCTTCAGCCGCCGTGACGCCCGCCATGATTCAAGAGGTGTCCTCCACCATCCGGAATCTTCCTCCGGCAAGCGACATGGTTGTGGGGATTTCCCCGGTAATCGCCGCCGCCACAATCGACCCATCGGTGATTCTGGCACAACCCCTCTCCACAATAAGCCAATCGGTGGAAAACGTGTATGAATCTCTTGAAATTGTCTCAAGGGCGTTTTCTGAAATTAATATGACAGTGTCTTCTGCCGCTGAGGGAATCTCGCTTATCGCAGAGTTGCCTCTCCATTCCATATGAACCATCAAACATCCAAAACACAATGAAATCGTATATCAAAACCTTCATGCTCCTCATCATGTGGCTCGTCTCCGCTTCGGCAATGGCCGGAAACCCGACAAAATATTTCGAGAAAATAGCCTCGAAATCAAACTATGACTACTCTTTCGTGTCGCCGGTCATGCTCAAAGCTATGGGCGACAGGACACTTTCCGACGAATCATACGGAAGTCTCCCTGTCAAGACAAGCGACCTGTCGTCGATCGAGACGATATCCACCGCCATCAACGGACAGGACGAGGACCTCTGGAAAATTATCCGGGAAATCAAGAACAGCAAAAAGATGGAAACACTTTCCACAAAGAAACAGAACTATTACCGATATGACGTGCTCGCACGACTTTCCGGAGACGGGAAATTCATCACAAACCTCATGGTCGTAACCCAGAACGGCGGGCAGGCGGTAAATGTGGTGTATATGGAAGGGAAGATACCTATCGACAGTCTAAAATATGCATTGGCCGACTGATTTGTGGCATAATCGCCTCGTTTTACGATATTTTTTATTATCTTCGCATCTCACCTCTCTCCTCCATATCTATTCTCCAAAAACGATTACTATGACCGTCAAATCTTTTATTACCGGATGTGCCGTTTCCATGCTGGTAATGTCGGCCTGCTCCAGGCAACCCAAACTTGAAATCTCAATGTCCGACAAATTCGAGGGACAAAATATCGAACTCGTCAATTTCCTTGACTCCACATCAATAGCCTCCGCCACAATTACCGGAGGGAAAGCGGAAATATCTCTTCCCGACGACACACCCGTGTTCGCGGCTCTGATGATTGACGGAAGAACCAGGGCTTTCTATGTCACTGAACCCGGCAACGCCTCTGTCAACGATTCCACCAATTCCGCGACAGGAACCCCTCTCAACGACAGGTTCGCATCGCTCCTCACAACCCTCGACTCTATCGAAGACCTCGATGACATGCCTGCTTATATTGATTTCGTAAAGAAAGCATATAATGAGAATAAAGATAATCCCTTAGGACACTATTTCGGAATTGAATGGATAAAATACGCCGACCTCGCGCAAGTGGACAGCCTGCTCGAAAACGCCAACGAAGCCATCAGGATGTCGCCTAAGGCAAAACACTATCTTGAATTCGCAAGACTCCGAGACGCCACTGCTCCCGGAAAGACATTCTCTGACTTCGAAGGGGAGGATGCCGACGGGAAAAGCACATCCCTGGCGGCTTTCGTGAAACCCGGAACATACACTCTTGTGGATTTTTGGGCTTCCTGGTGTCCTTACTGCATAAAAGAGATTCCCGAACTCTCCGCCCTCTATGACAAATGGAAAGACTCCGGTTTTGATATCGTAGGAGTGGCTGTGAGGGATGTGCCTGAAGACTCAAAGGCGGCTATCAACAAACACAACATCTCTTGGCCCGTGCTTTTCAACACTCAGCGCCGCCCATATGAGATTTACGGGTTCTCAGGAATACCTCATCACATTCTCATAGGGCCTGACGGAAAAATAATCTCGCGTGGAGAATCGGCTTCCCAGATTCAGGAAAGACTTGAATCGCTCTTGAACCATAAAGAAGACTGAATGTTATTGAAATTGACTTCCAATTCAATTTCACGGCTTTCCCGCCGTAACAACACCGATTCTTAATATGCAAGCAAACTCAAACACTTCTACACAACCCTATGGGGAGAAATCGCTGAACCATATCATAGAAAACGCCGTGAGAAAAAACTGGAACCTCATGGCGCTTTCAGACATGGGGGGCGAAAGTTTCACATTTTCCGAACTCGCGGAAAGAATTGAAAAGCTGCACATACTGTTTGAAACGGCCGACCTGCAGTCAGGCGATAAAGTGGCTATATGCGGAAAAAACTCGTCCGGATGGGCCGCCGCGTTCATCGCCTGTCTCACCGCCGGCATGACCGCTGTCCCTATCCTGCATGAATTCAAACCGGAAAGCATACACAATCTCCTGAACCATAGCGGTGCGAAACTGCTTTTCACAGACTCTTCCATATGGGAATCTCTCGACTCGGAAGAGCTCCCTATGATTGAAGGCGCATTATACATAGCTGAACATGGACTCCCTTTTTCACGCAACAAGAAGCTGTCGGAGGCTTTCTCAAAACTCAACGAGCTGTTTGGCGACAAGTTTCCGGAAAGGTTCTCTCCTGACAACGTCTGCTACCACCGCGACAATCCCGACGAGATATGCATAATAAACTATACATCCGGCTCCACAGGTGTGCCTAAGGGTGTAATGCTCCCCTACCGTAGCATCTGGAGCAACATACGGTACGCAATCGACCATCTCACATTCCTGAAACCTGGCGACGGAATGGTCAACATGCTTCCTCTCGGCCACCTGTATGGTATGGTTATCGAGATGCTGCATCCGCTGGTGAAGGGATGCCATTGCCACTTCATCACCAAAGCCCCATCCCCCGCCATAATCCTGAAAGCCTTCACTGAGGTCAGACCGAAGCTTGTGATTACGGTGCCACTCGTGCTTGAGAAAATCATCCGTTCCAAAGTGTTCCCGCAACTGAAGACTCCCAAGATGAGATTCCTCCTGAAACTCCCGGTGATAAAAGGGATTGTGTTGGGGAAAGTCAAAAAAGCCCTTATCGGTGTCTTCGGTGGTGAACTCATGGAAATAATCATTGGAGGGGCGCCCTTGAACGCGGAGATTGAGAAATTTCTTTATGAGATAAAATTCCCAATCACAGTCGGCTATGGAATGACTGAATGCGGCCCCTTGCTCACTTACGCGCCCCCGGAAAGCTCGCGACCTCATTCTGTGGGCAAAATAGTTGAACGGATGGATGTCAGGATTGACTCTCCTGACCCGCAACACATCCCGGGCAATATCCTCGTGAAAGGAGAGAACGTAATGAAGGGATATTTCAAAAACCCGGAGGCCACGGCTGAGGCATTCCCCAAAAACGACGGATGGATGAACACCGGCGATATGGGCACCATAGCCCCTGACGGCACAATCTCGATTTCCGGACGCTCCAAGACTATGATTCTCGGACCGTCAGGACAGAACATATATCCTGAAGAAATAGAGCAATACATCAACAATATGCCGTATGTCAACGAATCCCTTGTGATTGGCGACCACGGCAAACTCACCGCTCTTATACATCCTGACTTCGAAGCCGCCCGGAAAGACGGGCTCGACCACAAGGCCATCGAGAAAATAATGGACGAGAATCTGAAAGCGGTGAACGCCAGGCTCGAGGCATACAACCGTCTGAACGGCCTCCGGATCATGGATGATGAATTTGAGAAAACACCCAAGCGAAGCATTAAGCGTTTTCTATATCAGCAATAACACGCCGAGGTCCCGATAGAAACGTCCCGCATATCACGGCTCTCCGGATATGCGGGACGTCCTTACCTAATAAAACTCAACGTCGCCAGAATCCGGGCAGGAGCAACACCATAAATGTGAACAATTCAAGTCTGCCCATAAGCATATCCACCACAAGAAGCCATTTCACGCCGTCCGGAAGGAATGCATACGACCCCTCCACTCCAGTGGCTCCATATCCGAGGCCATTGCAGCCCATGCCGGAAATAACCATAAATACTGAATCAGTCAACGAATAGCCATACATCGCCACAATCAGAGCCGATACCCCTATGGCAAGCATATACAACGTGACGAATGCCGAAATCCTCCCCACAAGACTGTTATAGAGCGACGTGCCGTTCAAACTCACCACATAGACCCTTTTCGGGAAAACTGTCTTCTTTATCTCATTCATGAAATTGCGCCATAACACGACAACACGGTCAACCTTTATTCCACCCGTCGTGGACCCCGCACAAGCCCCACAGAGCATCAGCAGGAGTGTCATCAACAACGACACCGGCCCCCATGTCTCCGCCTCGCTTATAGAGAAGCCTGTTGACGTGACCGCCGACACTATATGAAACAACGGATACACCACGATACGTCCAATTCCTTCGGACACTCCTCTTACCAAGGCCGCCACGAGAAAGACTATGAAAGCCAGACCCACCACCCGTGAATAAGCCTTGAGCACGTCGTTGCAAAACAGTTCCCTCCATCCTCTTTTCCATGCGTTATACAGCAGCATAAAATTGACACCGGCCACAAACATCACGAATATAAGCACAAGATATACATAATCGGAATCCCAATAGCCCACACCCTCATTCCTCGTGGAGAATCCTCCCGTGGAGACTGCGGCAAACGTCTGGCATACACTGTCGAAAAAATTCATCGGGCCACACCACAACAAGACAACAGACAATACTGTGAGGCACACATATACTCCCCACACCGACAGAGCGGTCTGATGTATGCGTGGATGAAGTTTGTCGTGGGTTATTCCTGTGGCCTCCGCATTATACATCGATATTCCCGCGCCCCTGTTAAGTTCGGGAAGAACGGCAAGCATAAAGAACACGATTCCAAGACCACCTATCCATTGGGTAAATGCACGCCAGAACAATATGCCGTGCGACTGTGCCTCTACATCAGTTATCATGCTCGCACCGGTTGTGGTGAAGCCCGATATCACCTCAAACATGGCATCCGTGAAATCGAGAGAACAGCTCCCCGTCATAAACGGAATCATACCGAACAAACCGAACACCCACCACACAAGTGCCGTAAGTATGAATCCCTCCCTGCCGGGAAGCGACATAGGCGTGCCTCGCGTGGATATTTCCGCCACAAGTCCGGCAATACCTGTGACTGCGGACGACATGGCGAACACCTTCCAATCCTCTTCGCCATAAATCACGCAGACTGCCAAAGGAAGCAACATAAGGGCGGCCTCTATAAGCACCAATCTGCCCATTATCCTTATTATCGACCTTATTCTCAACGTTGTTTTCATAACCTTTCCTACTTGTCTCTACTGACCCTCAGATTGTGGCAATCACATATCAATCATCTGAAAAGCCGGTCAACCTTTGAAATGGAGCCTGACTTACAGAACATTACCACATAATCACCCGGACGCACCATCGTGCTGCCCTCCACAAGGATTCCCTCTCCATCCCGAATCAGACCTCCCACAGTAAGTTCCCTGGGCATAGAGAGCTCGCAGATTGGACGGGACACAATCTTCGACCCTTCCGGAGCAACAAGACACACAACCTCTGCATTGTCGAGCGATATGCATTGGGCCGTGACCGCATTTGTGTCGAGCAGAACATTGAGCACCATTCCCGCATTAAGCAACTTCTTGTTGACAATCTTATCAATCGACAGGCTCTCTGCTTCCGGAAGGTATTGGAGGTCCTCTATCCTGGCCACTGTCTTTGCCACCCCGTGTTCCCGTGCCACCATACACGAAACTATGTTAGTCTCGGAACTTCCGGTAAGCGCCAAAAAAGCGTCACACCTGTCTATCCCCTCCTCTTTCAAGGTGGCCACATCGTTGGCTCGCGCATTTACCACCACAGCCTCCGGGAAACGGGAAGCTATCTGCATGCAACGTTCCTTGTCGGGATCTATCACCGTCACGTCATATCTCGCCCCAAGCATCTCCAGAAGGTTCTCTGTGACTCGTCCTGCCCCTGTCACCATTATACGCTCTATCCTTTTGAATTCCTTGCCACACAATTCCGGCAGGCATCCTATATTTTCCTGAGTGACCGAGAAATAAACCGTATCACCCTCTTTTATCACATCATCCCCTCGCGGAATCAGAATCTCATTGTCACGCTTTATTGCCGACACATGGAAAGGTCGGGGATTGTTGGGCACATCTCGCAGGTGCCTGTCACACAATGTGCCGGAAGGAGACATCCTTACCCCGGCCACAATCAATGCACCATTCCGGAACGTGGACCACTCTCCCACCCAATTGTGATTTATGAATCTCGCCACCTCGATGGCCGCCAGCTTCTCCGGATAGATAGTCTTGTCGATGCCGTAACGCACGAACATCTCGCAATCTCGTCCTGTCGCGAATTCGGGAGTATCAACCCGCGCCACACATTTCCGCGCCCCGCAGTCTTTGGCTATCTCACATGAGATGATATTGACCGTCTCGTCGGGAGTGACCGCCACAAACACATCCGCCTTGTCAACTCCACATTGAAGAAGATTGGACCTCACCATCGGTGAGCCCTCGAATGTTATGAAATTGCTCACTGAATCGAGTGCCGACAGTCGTTCCCTGTCCGTTCCCATCAGCACTATGTCCTGATTCTCAACTGAAAGAATCCTGGCCAGATGGGTGCCAGTCTCTCCGTCTCCGGCTATTATGATTTTCATAAGCGGATGCTAAGGTTTCTATTGTTTAAGAATTATTCCGGCAAAATTACTAATTCCATCCCATTCTGAAAGAATCACAGATATGAATTATCCTTTTTCCCTTATTTCAAAACAATGCAGTATCCGCAATGTTTCAACCCATATGACGTTTGATTTATATGATTCGGCGCTATTGAAACGTTCTTCTATCAAAGGAGAATGGAAAATGCCTGACCAACGCCACTGCGGTGGCCATCTCCAGAGCCATTCTTGAATTCTAACTCAAAAAATCAAGCGAATTGACACCTGTTTTCAAATATATAGACTCACTCCTGACATCGGCAGGAATCGGAGAATCCGTGATGATGTTACTCTCCACACTGATTGTCGCTGCAATCACACTGATACTCTCGGTGGCGTTCTATTACGCGCTTCTACGCCCGTTGTCGGCTTTCGTCAACAAAAAGGTCGAGGAATCAGAGACAATTATCGACGATATCCTCCTCTCTCCAAAAATAATGAGAGCCGTGTCACTTCTCGTCACATCATTCCTCTTAGGCGCCCTGTTGCCGAGGCTCACCTTCCACTATCCCGACGCGAAACATGGTATCAGCATTTTCTGCCGGATTCTGAATATCTGCGCGGTGGCATATCTCCTGGTGTTAGAAACCAACGCTTTCTGCCAGTTCCTGAGGCTGAAAAACGCCCAACGCTCAGGAGTGCTGATAATACGCAATATTCTTGAGGTTTCAATCGGAGGTATAGCCTGTCTGCTGATAATCAGCACCGTGCTCAACCGCGACATCGCATATGTGATTTCCGCTCTGGGCGCTATGACTGCGGTGCTTATGCTTGTATTCAAAGATTCGATTCTCGGCATGATTGCCGGAATCAGACTGAGCCTGAACGGGATGCTGAAAGAGCAAGACTGGGTGGTGGTGCCTAAATATAATGCCGACGGAAGGGTCGAAGACTTCTCCCTCACCGCAGTAAAAGTGCGCAACTGGGACAAAAGCATCTCCACCATACCTCCCTACGCGCTTATGACCGAAGGTTTTGTCAACAAGCAGAGAATGCTTGACCTCGGCGTCAGGCAAATCAAGCGAACTTTTTTCGTAGATGTGAACTCCGTCAGAAGACTGACGCTCGATGAATGCGAGCCTTTCCTGGGAAAACCTTGGAGCACTGACGTGGATTTCAGCAACGGACCGGTCAACCTTTCCCTTTTCCGGAGATGGCTCAGACACTTCATGATGTCTCACCCCCGCATCGCCGGGTCATCACCATCCATGCCTATGCAGGTGTTCGTAAGGGAGCTTCCGGCCACCCCTACCGGCTTGCCTTTGGAAATCTTCTTCTTTATAGAATGCCTCGACTGGGAGGAATTTGAGGAAGAGCAAGCTGATTTCATCGACGAGGTGACTGCATCCTTCCCGGATTTCGGTCTGCGACTCTTCCAGACTCTCTCCAGCATTCCGAACCATACGTCATCCTTACGCCCCCTGTAACTACACGCTGCCTAAGCCGCAATATCACGACAATCCATCCGCAAATCCGTCTGCAACTAAAAACCCAACTCCTTTCCCGTGCGTTTATGTATTATATTGGACGATGCGCCCGGAGGACGCGTCTTTCCATGACCACCTCAAACCTTAATCAATTATCTTATAGTAAAGACATGAAGTATATGTACATTATTGAATGTAGAGATATGCCTTCGGCATATTGGATTGCATACCATGGAATTGCACAAATGTTTCATGCGTTGACTATAAAAATGACATAGGCAAATAGATTTCCCTATGCAGACACAATCCCCTTATTGAGACTGTCAATCAAACGGAGAGTGTATCTATCCACTGAGAAACAAACCTTAATATATTTACACTAAAAATCCATGAACTATGATTATCCAACTGTTATTCGTATTCACGGCAATCATCATCGGAGCCCGGCTCGGAGGCATCGGTCTTGGTGTCATGGGTGGTGTGGGCATGGCAATACTGGTGTTTGTCTTCGGTCTTGAACCGACATCCCCTCCCATCGATGTTATGCTGATGATTGCAGCCGTCATTTCCGCCGCCGCCGCAATGCAGGCCGCGGGTGGCCTTGACTATCTTGTAAGAATCGCTGAGAAACTGCTTCGCAAAAACCCGTCAAGAGTCACAATCCTGAGTCCTTTCGTGACTTATCTTTTCACTTTCGTCGCCGGCACTGGACATGTGGCATATTCCGTGCTTCCTGTCATAGCGGAAGTGGCGAGAGAAACGAAAATCCGACCTGAGAGACCTCTCGGAATCGCAGTAATCGCATCACAGCAGGCCATTACGGCAAGCCCCATATCGGCCGCAACCGTGGCATTGCTCGGACTTCTGTCCGGCTTCGACATCTCCCTGTTCGACATTCTCAAGATTTCAATCCCAGCCACTCTCATCGGTGTGCTTGTCGGGGCTTTCATGTCGAAGAAAGTAGGGAAAGAACTCCTTGAAGACCCTGAGTACCTTCATAGGATTGAAACCGGAATGATTAAAGAAAACAACCTTAAATTCAATGAGATAAAAAGTCTTTGGAAGGCAAAGGCTTCTGTAATCCTGTTCATAGCCGCCACTGTCCTTATAGTGCTGTTCGGCTCCATTCCGGGCATGAGACCCTCTTTCAACGGCACGGCTCTTGAAATGCCCGCCCTGATTGAGATTCTTATGCTTTCGACTTGCGCGTTCATACTCATCATCTCGCGCACCGATGGAATCGCCCCAACCCAGGGCAGCGTATTCATTGCCGGCATGCAGGCCGTAATAGCAATCTTCGGCATCGCCTGGATGGGAGATACTTTCATCAACGGAAACATCACGGTCCTCACAGAAGCCATAAAAGGTGTGGTGACAGATATGCCATGGCTGTTCGCACTCGCCCTGTTCATAATGTCAATCCTGCTCTACAGCCAAGCCGCTACCGTAAGGGCGATTATGCCTCTGGGAATAGCTCTCGGCTTGAACCCTATGTTGCTTATCGCGCTTTTCCCGGCCGTCAACGGGTATTTCTTCATCCCGAACTATCCCACAATCGTAGCCGCGATAAATTTTGACAGGACCGGAACCACACGAATCGGGAAATACATCCTCAACCATTCTTTCATGATGCCCGGACTCGTGGCCACTACCGTAGCCATACTTACGGGACTTCTCCTTATCCAATTATACTAAATCCCGAATGCTATGACTTCCGAATGCTATTATGTCATGGTGGCGGTGACTTGCATGTCGCTTTGTGCCTCCAAAACCTACGCGCAGTCTGACAGTATCTCTTCTTATGGCCCACAACAGGAAAAGGGGCTGATTGAGACTGTGGCGAAAATCGAGAAAAAAACTGATAAGTTCAATCTGTACATCAATATGCATGGCGGATTCGACGCCAAATGGCAGGGTTCTACCTTCGAAGAGGGTAAATTCCAGATGAACCAGCTTAGAATCGAGGCCGACGGCAGAATCAACGATTGGCTGTCATACCGCTATCGGCAACGCCTCAACAAAGGAGACACCCCGGGAGGGTATTACGACAATGTGTTGGGAAGCATTGACTACCTCGGTGTCGGAATAAATCTCGGAAAATGGAGCTTCTTCCTTGGCAAGCAATGCGCCGTATATGGCGGTATTGAGTTCGACCTCAACCCTATCGAGATTTACCAGTATTCCGACCAGCTTGCATTCACCAACAATTTCGCGACAGGGGTAAAGGCGGCTTATAATTTCACTCCCCGACAGCAACTGCAGTTCCAGGTGCTAAACTCTTTCAGCACATCCTCGCAGGAGATGTTCGGCGACTATCAGAAAGCTAAGCTTCCTCTACTTTTCACTTTGAACTGGAACGGAAACTTCAACGATATTGTAAAGACAAGATGGTCGGCCTCCCTGATGAATGAGACAAAGGGAAACCGCATCTACTATTTCGCGCTTGGCAACGATTTCAAAATCTCCGACAAGGTCGGGGCCTACTTCGACTGGATGTATTCCATTGAAGGCGTTGACAGGAAAGGCATAATCACCGATATCGTGGGCGGGACTGACCCGGCGAGACGGACGCGGAATGTGGATTACATGTCGTTCATCCTACATGCCAACTACAGGTTCCATCCCTCCTGGAATGTGTTCGCCAAGTTCATGTATGAGAACGAAGGTATCTATAAGACACACGATGCGTCACGCGACGGTTCGGAGGTGACTCTCCCCAAAGGACGCTATCGCACCGCTCTCGGCTACATAGCAGGCATCGAATACTATCCCATGAAGGACAGCAACCTGCATTTCTTCGCGACATACGTGGGAAGAGGATACCACTACACCGACAGGGCTAGGGTGTTCGGAGCGCAGGACTATTACACAAACACCCTTTCGGTTGGGCTCATCTGGAGAATGCCCGTGTTCTGAAATTCCGACAAAGTCAGTCACAAAAGGGGGCCGCTGAAATCAACGGCCCCCTCCATATCTACATTTGGGCGGCTATGCGCCAAGCACCTTGCGTGGCTTGATGTCAAGCTTCACAGGGCGTATCATGTTTTCAGGCGACAGGACCTTGTCAAGCTCATCTTTCTTAAGAACCCCAAGGTCAAGGACAAGCTGATATACGCTCTTGCCGGTATTCAAAGCGAGTTTGGCTATCTCCGTGGAGTTCTTGTATCCTATCACCGGATTCAGGGCTGTGACAATACTGATGCTGTTGTGCACATCCTTGAGACATTTGGCCTCGTTGGCTGTGATTCCTTCCACACAGTTCTTTCTCAAAGTCTCGAATCCATTGATCAGGATGTCTATCGACTCGAAATTGCATTGAGCCGTAATAGGCTCCATGGCATTAAGCTCCATCTGGGCTGCCTCCGATGCCATCGATACACAGACATCATTGCCGATTACCTTATAGCAAATCTGCGTCATCACTTCAGGAATCACAGGATTAATCTTTCCAGGCATTATCGAAGAACCGGGCTGACGTGCAGGAAGATTAATCTCGCCAAGGCCACAACGCGGACCGCTCGCGAGAATCCGCAGGTCGTTGCATATCTTGCTCAGTTTGGTGGCAAGGCGTTTCAATGCCGACGAATAACCAACCATCGACGATGTATCCCAGGTCGCCCCAATAAGGTCTTTCGAGAGACGTACATCCATTCCGGTGATTTCCTTCAGCGCGGCGACACATTTCTCAGCATATCCCGGCTCGGCGCATATTCCCGTGCCGATGGCCGTGGCGCCCATATTGACCACCAGAAGATCATCGGCAGCCTCGTCAAGATGTTTAATCTCGTCCTCGAGAGCGGCAGCGAATCCTTCGAATTCCTGTCCCAAGGTCATAGGCACCGCATCCTCAAGCTGCGTACGCCCTATCTTAAGGATAGACTTGAATTCCTCTCCTTTCTTCCTGAAGGAGTCTATAAGAATACGGAAATGTTTCTTCAGCCTCTCATTGTCAAGAGCAAGTCCGATATGGATGGCTGTAGGGTAAGCGTCATTGGTGGATTGCGAACGGTTGACATCGTCATTCGGGGAAAGATATTTGTATTCACCCCTCTTGTGACCCATAATCTCAAGAGCCCTGTTGGCAATCACCTCATTGGCATTCATATTGGTAGTGGTGCCGGCACCTCCCTGAATCATATCCACCGGGAACTGGTCCAGCAACTTCCCGTCGATAATCTCACGGCATGCCTCCGAGATGGCCTTATACTTTTCTTCCGGGAGAAGCCCCAGTTCATGATTGGCCATCGCGGCGCCAAGTTTGGTAATCGCAAGACCTTTCACAAACAAAGGATAGTCGCTGAGACGGAATTTGCTTATCTCAAAATTCTCAAGTCCTCGCATGGTCTGTACTCCATACAAGGCGCATTCCGGAACATTGACTGTCCCGAGCAAGTCAGATTCCTTACGGAATCCAGAGTTACATTTCTTTTCCATTGCGTTATAAGTTTTTCACGTTAAAAAATGAAGACAATCTCGCCTCACGATACGACCGACAGAACACGCCTCTCGCGAGTGAGGCTGTCACTTTATATGAAAAACAAAAAAAGTCCATAACAGGTTTGTTAGGGACTTGCTTTATAAATGTTAAGAATAGTATTCCTACTTATCTTTCTTACGTGTCTCCGTGGCATAGAACTTGCAGAACCCTCTGATGCCGCAGTCTTCACACTCCGGCTTACGTGCCTTGCAGACATATCTTCCATGGAGTATCAGCCAATGGTGGGCTTTAGGCACTGTCCCGGCCGGGATATGCCTCATCAACGTCTTCTCTGTTGCCAACGGCGTTTTCGAGTTATTGGTAAGGCCTATCCTGTTGCTGACTCTGAAAACATGAGTGTCAACAGCCATGGCGGCCTTGTCCCACACCACCGACAGCATGACATTGGCAGTCTTGCGCCCCACTCCCGGCAACTTCATGAGGTTGTCGATATCGGAGGGCATCTCACCGCCGAAATCTTCCACAAGAGTCCTCGCCGCACGTATAAGATGGCGTGTCTTATTGTTGGGAAATGTGACGCTCTTTATATATGGGAACACCTCCTCCTCTGTGGCGGAGGCAAGGGCGTAGGCGTCAGGGTATGCCTCGAACAATGGCGGGGTTACAATATTCACCCTCTTGTCGGTGCATTGGGCAGAAAGAATCACAGCGAGAAGCAGATGGAAGGGGGTGTCATAGTGAAGCTCGGTTTCCGGAGAGGGCATATTCTCCGAAAACCAAGCTATTATACCTTCGTATCTTTCCTTCTGTGTCATGACCTAATCTTGCGGTTGAGATGCGGAGCATCAGGTTTACCGTGCCGATTCAAATTCTGCGAGGAAACGGACATCGTTCTCGCTGAACATGCGAAGGTCTTTGACCCTGTATTTCAGGTTGGTGATACGCTCCACACCCATTCCGAATGCATATCCACTATACACCTCAGGATCTATGCCGCATGATTTCAACACATTTGGGTCAACCATTCCACATCCGAGAATCTCTACCCATCCTGTGCCTTTACAGAAAGCACATCCCTTTCCGCCACAAAGGTCGCAGCTTATGTCCATCTCGGCAGATGGCTCCGTGAAGGGGAAATATGATGGACGCAGACGAATCTTGGTGTCCGGACCAAACATCTCCTTGGCAAACGACAGAAGCACCTGCTTTAGGTCGGCAAACGACACATTCTTGTCGATATATAGTCCCTCAACCTGATGGAAGAAGCAATGAGCCCTCGCGGATATAGCCTCGTTGCGATAGACGCGACCGGGACATACAATGCGAATCGGGGGCTGGGTCTTCTCCATTACCCTTGTCTGCACTGAAGACGTGTGTGTCCGCAACAGCACATCCACCGGAGTACGGGAGATAAAGAATGTGTCCTGCATGTCACGCGCCGGATGGTCTGCCGGGAAATTGAGGGATGAGAACACATGCCAGTCATCCTCTATCTCCGGACCCTCGGCGATTGTGAATCCCATTCCTGCGAAAATCCTTATTATGTCATCTTTGACAATCGACAACGGATGACGCGAGCCGACAGGATATGGTGTCGAGCTACGGGTAAGGTCAATCAAGGCAGCCTCATCGTCGCAACCTGCCGACAACTGTTCCTTGAATCCGTTGATACGTTCTGTGACAAATGCCTTCAGCTCGTTGATTTTCTGTCCGATTTCCTTCTTACTCTCTGCAGGCACATTCCTGAAGTCGGCCATTAGCGCAGAGACGGCGCCTTTCTTACTAAGATATTTTATGCGGAGTTCCTCCACAGCCTCCGGGGTGGTGGCAACTGCCGACGCCACCTCTTCCTTGAGACGGTTGATTTTCTCTATCATTGTCGTTTTTGTAATTGAAGATGGCCCCGACCATATTGCCGTGGCCTGAAATATCCTTTATTTTGCGAAATTACAAAAAATTTCCCGAATTGTTTATATTAAACAATCGATTTCAATGTTATTATTTAAAAGGGCCGCAATGACACGGCTTTCGTTCCCTTTCCACGACAAACGTCTCATTTTATAAAACAATTAACAGATTATGCAAAAAGGAAGTATCTCAATCTCCACCACCGCATGCGGACTTCTGGTGGCCTTCGGCCTTCTGTTGCTCGGAGTGCAAATCAAGAAAGGACTTACAAGTATCTCCGCCAACCAGCGCACTGTCACTGTGCGCGGACTGTGTGAGAAAGAAGTGAAAGCCAACAAGGTGACTTGGCCTATCGTCAGCAAGGAAGTTGGCAACGACCTCCCTTCCATCTATTCCAATATCGAAAAAACCAATGCCGCCATCATGAATTTCCTGAAATCAAACGGCATCAAGGATACTGAAATATCGGTCAACGCCCCGCAAGTGGTTGACATGCAGGCCGACCGATATAACTCTTCACCACTCCCTTACCGCTACAACGTGACAAATGTCGTGGTTGTGACTTCGCCTCAGGTTGATCTTGTGAGGAAACTGATTGAACGCCAGACGGAACTCCTGAAGCAGGGTATAGCCATTGTCGCCGGCGACTATCAGTATCAGACTACATATGAATACACCGGCCTTAACTCAATAAAACCTGCAATGATAGCCGATGCCACGAAAAACGCACGTGAAGCGGCCCAGAAATTCGCGGAAGACTCCGAAAGTGAACTCGGAAAAATCAAGACTGCCTCACAAGGGCAATTCTCCATTGAAGACCGCGACCAATACACTCCATACATTAAAAATGTACGCGTAGTATCCACAATAGTATATTTCCTCAAAGACTGACCGCGAATAACACGGGGTGCGACAAACATAATCGGGAGACGACACCATAAGGTTTCGTCTCCCGATTATGTTGTTTTCTTATATCACGCGTAAAGCGACATCGCTTATCTTATTATAACTTTCCTGCCGTTGAGTATATAAATTCCAGGCACAGGATTCGACACCCTCTGCCCCGAGAGGTTATACAGTATGCCGTCTGACGGAGCGGTCTCCTGCCCGGACTCGGAGATTACGGAATCTACGGCAGAGGAATCATCCATATATCCGCCCGCCTTCCAGGCCTCCTCGTCGCTCTCCAGGTCACTGCCGAGATAATAGCCAAGCTGGGTGGGCTGATTGTAGCCGATATTCTGGTTTAACGCGCTCATCTCATACACATGGTCGGTCATAAGCCATGGGAATCTATGGTCGGTGGGTATCCAGGTGGAGAATATCTTGAGGTCTTTCACCTTCGTGGCGTCAGGCACTATAATCTCCTCCCTCCAGTCGCCGAGAATATCACCGAAAAATGACGGATTCTTCTTGGAGCCGTTGATATACGACATGTCATAGCGATAGATTGTGAACACCCTTCCCTGTTTGTAATTGTCAAGCTTGTCGCCATCGAGTATCTGACGGTTCAGACCACCGTCAAACCATATCGCCATATTGGTGGAGCCTGGATAATCGCCGGCTTCCTCTCCTGAAATGGTGTGTACCTTGCTACGATACCACCATAACTCACATCCGGGACTCGCCGGGTCGATGTCGGCCACAAGAGCACGCCCCATATCGTTTTCCGAGGCTCCGAGATGTTTATATATTATGGAGCCCGTCGCCGCGTCGCGGAGGGCCACTTCCGTCTTTCCTGTCTCAAAACATGAGAATATCTGGAGTCCTTCGCGTGAGGGATCGAACTTCCCGAGATGCAGGGCGTCTCCATGTCCGAGTTCTGAGGTATATAGGCCGATACCGTCATGGTCAACGGTCATGGCGCCATACACAATCTCATCGAATCCGTCGCCATCCACATCTCCGACGCTGAGGGAATGGTTGCCTTGCGCGGCATATCTGCTGTAGGCTTTCCCATCTTTCCCTTTCAGATTGTCGCGTGTGTCGAAATTCCATCGCCGGCTGAGCTTTCCGTCACGCCAGTCCCAGGCCTCTATCACGGACCGCGCATAAACGCCTCGCCCTAAAATCAACGAAGGAAGTTTGCCGTCGAAACACCCTACCCCCACTCTCAGACTGTGGGCTCGTTTATAATAATTGTCACCCCAATCCTCGCTCTTCCCCCTGGTGATGAAATTCTCGCGGGCAAGTTCCTTCCCTGTGGAACCTTCGATAATAGAGAAGAACTCAGGGCCGCTGCCTATATAGTTCTGGCCCTTCTGGCGATAGTCTGTCTTTCCGTCGCCGTCAGTGTCACCGATTTCCATACCGTCGCCGAAGACTGTCCCCTCTCCTGTCTTTATCCCCATCTCCGCCTTGCCGTCGCCGTCGAAGTCAGCGACAGCGAACGATGAACTGTTGCCAAGTATGATATTAGGGCCTGAGCATACCCTCCACAGGAAAGTGCCGTCAAGTTTATATGCCTCATACAACACCGTGTGGCGCACTTCCAGTGGAGACTCCCCACTCCCCGTGCCGTCGTTACCGTCATGAGCGAGAAGACGTTTCACGACAATCTCCATCTCCCCGTCGCCATCAAGGTCGCCAACACTGACATCGTTGGCCTCATAGCGCATCCCCTCTATTGAACATACCGACTCTGTCGGCTGAAGCGGGATGGATATATAAGGCAACTTGCCGGCAAGCTGGTCTCCCTTCATAGTGTATGTTGAGATGGTCTCATCGTTGCCGGAATAAGTCAGCCGATATTCGACATCCCCGCTGCCTTCCAGCTTCAGGTCCTGGAAATTGGTAGCTAAAATCGGTTCGGCGTTCACCTTCACCTCTTCCCCTCCGCCCACACGGCGGTAAAGGTCGAATGCTGTAGTGGATTTGTCGCCCGGAAGCATACGCCAGCTAATCAAAACCTTGTTGAGCGTACCCTTGTAATTGTTGGTCGTGGCGTTGGAAGTGCCGCACACCGACCCCCATAGCGCCCGCTCCCCCTCCACTGAAGATGACAGCGGATATGCTGACAACGAAATAGCCGCCAACGCGACGATAAGCAATGGATTTTTGAGTTTCATGTGGAATAAATGATTGTGTCCCTCTCTATCGAGACTGTAAAAAATTAGGATTTTATTAACACTCCTGCAAATGTAGATAAAAATCCTGGGATTTCTGCATCGTCTGGACAAAAAAAATAAAAACTGCCTATAAACGGAAATAAAAACCGCAGACGTCTCAACACGCCTGCGGTTTTCATTAAATTGTATTCTTTTTATCCCGGTTAGTCTATCACGAGTTCCTCAGGACTGTCTGTAAGCTGAAGGGCGGCATATTCGTCCTTGTTGGCCACCACGAGACGGTTATACTCGCGGAGTCCGGTTCCTGCAGGAATCAGATGGCCACAAATCACATTCTCCTTCATACCCTCAAGATAATCAGTCTTGCCATTGATGGCCGCCTCATTGAGCACCTTGGTGGTCTCCTGGAACGATGCCGCCGACATGAAGCTCGATGTCTGGAGTGCGGCACGGGTGATGCCCTGCAGAATCTGTTCTGAAGTGGCGGGGACAGCGTCGCGCACCTGCATCACGCGGAGGTCCTTGCGCTTGAGCGCGGAATTCTCGTCGCGTAGCTTGCGGACAGTGATAATCTGTCCTGCGAGATATGTGGTGGAGTCACCGGCATCGGTAATCACCTTCTTGCCCCAGATATTGTCGTTCTCCTCCATGAATTCGAGTTTATCCACCACCTGCTGCTCAAGGAAACGGGTGTCGCCCGGATCAAGGATATTCACCTTGCGCATCATCTGGCGGACGATTACCTCAAAGTGCTTGTCGTTGATTTTCACACCCTGCATGCGATAAACGTCCTGAACCTCATTCACGATATAATCCTGAACGGCTGTGGGGCCTTTGATGTTAAGGATGTCGGCAGGTGTGATATGACCGTCTGAAAGCGGAGTGCCGGCACGCACGAAATCGTTTTCCTGCACAAGAATCTGCTTCGACAGCGGCACAAGATACTTCTTCTCCTCGCCAAGCTTGGATGTGACAGAAATCTCACGGTTGCCTCGCTTGATTTTCCCGAACTTGACCTCTCCGTCAATCTCACTGACAACGGCGGGGTTACTCGGGTTACGGGCCTCAAAAAGCTCCGTGACACGGGGAAGACCGCCGGTGATGTCACCGGCATTACCGGCAGAACGCGGAATCTTCACAAACACCTCACCGGGACTCAACACCTCGCCTTCGTTGATGAGAAGGTGCGCCCCCACAGGGAGTGAATATGTACGGATAAGGTTGCCTGAATTGTCATAGAATTCAGCTGCGGGAACCTTCGTACGGTCTTTCGACTCGATGATGATTTTCTCGCTGAGGTTAGTGCCCTCGTCGCTCTCGGTGCGGAATGTAAGACCCTCCTCCATATTCTCGAAGCGGACCTTACCACCCTCCTCCGCAACAATCACGGCATTGAAGGGGTCCCACTCGCAAATCATATCGCCTACCTTGACTTCATCACCATCCTTGAAGTAAAGCTTGGATCCGTAAGGGATGTTTGCCGTGGTCAGAACGATTCCTGACTTAGGCTCCACAATACGCATCTCAGCCATACGGCCTACAACGACATCCACATTGTCCTTGTTCTTGACAGTGCGGAGCTCGTCAATCTCAAGACGACCGTCATAACGAGAGGTGACATCCTTGACGGCGGCCACGTTGCTTGCCACACCACCGACGTGGAATGTACGCAGAGTAAGCTGAGTACCGGGCTCACCGATTGACTGCGCGGCAATCACACCGACAGCCTCTCCCTTCTGCACCATACGGTGGGTGGAAAGGTTGCGGCCATAACATTTGGCGCAGACTCCCTTCTTTGACTCACATGTGAGCACAGAACGGATTTCAACAACCTCAATGGGTGATTTCTCGATACGGTCGGCCGCCATCTCAGTTATCTCTTCTCCTGCCCCCACGATAAGCTCGTTGGTATAGGGGTCAACGATATCATGTACAGAGACACGTCCGAGGATTCGCTCGCTCAGCGAAGCCACAACCTCCTCGTTGTTCTTGATTTCACGGCATTCAAGTCCGCGGAGAGTTCCGCAGTCTTCCTCGTTGATGATGACATCATGGGCAACATCGACAAGACGACGGGTAAGATATCCGGCGTCGGCAGTCTTGAGCGCGGTATCGGCAAGACCCTTTCGGGCACCGTGGGTAGAGATAAAGTACTCCAACACCGACAGGCCCTCCTTGAAGTTCGCAAGAATCGGGTTCTCGATAATCTGTCCGCCCTCTGCACCGGCTTTCTGAGGCTTGGCCATAAGACCACGCATACCGGAAAGCTGACGAATCTGGTCCTTCGAACCACGGGCTCCTGAATCAAGCATCATATATACGGAGTTGAATCCCTGCTGGTCTTCCTGCATCTGCTTCATCAGCGTGTCGGCAAGACGTGAGTTGACATGTGTCCATATATCGATTACCTGGTTGTATCGGTCATTATCACCGATAAGACCCATAGAGTAGTTCATAAGCACTTCCTCCACCTGGGCATATCCCTCATTGACATAAGCAGCCTTCTCTTCTGGTATGATGACGTCTCCAAGGTTAAACGAGAGTCCGCCACGGAATGCCATTTTGTAACCGAGGTTCTTGATGTCGTCAAGGAACTGCGCGGAACGTGTCACACCACAAGTCTTGATTACCTTTCCGATGATGGTGCGCAAGGATTTCTTGGATATAATCTCGTTGACATATCCGATTTCCTTCGGCACATACTGGTTGAAAAGCACGCGGCCTACTGAGGTGTTTTCCTTGAGTACCTTCACCGGATTGCCGTTCTCATCGATGTCATCTACAAGCACGCTGACAGGAGCGTGGAGAGTGACACGCCCTTCGTTATAGGCGATTTCAGCCTCCTCAGGGCCATAGAACTTCGTGCCTTCACCCTTGGTGCCGGGACGGAGCTTCGTGATATAGTAAAGACCGAGCACCATGTCCTGCGAAGGCACCGTAATCGGCGCCCCATTGGCCGGGTTGAGAATATTGTGGGCGCCAAGCATGAGCATCTGCGCCTCAAGGATAGCCTCGTTGCCCAGCGGGAGATGCACCGCCATCTGGTCGCCGTCGAAGTCGGCGTTGAATGCCGTACATGCCAACGGATGCAACTGGATTGCCTTACCCTCAATCATCTTGGGCTGGAAAGCCTGGATGCCGAGACGGTGAAGAGTCGGGGCTCGGTTGAGCAACACCGGGTGTCCCTTCATCACATGCTCAAGGATATCCCATACCACAGGCTCCTTGCGGTCAACAATTTTCTTCGCGCTCTTGACAGTCTTCACAATGCCGCGCTCTATAAGCTTACGGATAATGAATGGCTTGTATAGCTCCGCCGCCATAAGCTTGGGGATGCCACACTCATGCATCTTCAGCTCCGGACCTACGACGATTACCGAACGGGCCGAATAATCGACACGCTTACCGAGAAGATTCTGACGGAAACGTCCCTGCTTTCCCTTGAGGCTGTCTGAAAGTGATTTCAGAGGACGGTTGACATCGCTCTTTACGGCAGATGCCTTGCGGCTGTTGTCAAGGAGGGAATCGACAGCCTCCTGAAGCAGACGCTTCTCATTGCGGAGAATCACCTCGGGAGCCTGGATTTCTATGAGTCGTTTCAGACGGTTGTTCCTTATAATCACACGACGGTAGAGGTCGTTGAGGTCGGAGGTCGCGAAACGTCCGCCATCAAGCGGGACAAGAGGACGCAGTTCGGGCGGAATCACGGGCACAGCCTTGAGCACCATCCATTCAGGTTTGTTACGGTCGGCTGACGCAAGGAATGAGTTGACCACCTGAAGACGCTTCAAAGCCTCTGTCTTACGCTGCTGCGAGCCATCGATATTGGCCTTGTGGCGAAGTTCGGCTGCAAGACGGACAAGGTCAATCTCACGGAGCAGGTCATATATAGCCTCCGCTCCCATCCTTGCCACAAACTTGTTGGGATCATCATCCGGAAGATACTGGTTGCCTTCCGGAAGTCTCTCAACGATGTCGAGATACTCCTCCTCAGAGAGTAGGTCGAGCCTGTCAACGCCTCTCTCTCCAAGATTGTCCTTGCTGGCCTCTCCCGGATTCACCACGACATAACGCTCGTAATAAACCACCGCGTCAAGCTTCTTGGAAGGAAGCCCGAGAAGATAGCCTATCTTGTTGGGAAGCGAACGGAAATACCATATGTGCGCCACAGGAACCACAAGCTCGATGTGTCCCATTCTCTCGCGACGCACTTTCTTCTCTGTCACCTCCACACCACAATGGTTGCAGACAATGCCTTTATAGCGGATACGCTTATACTTACCGCAATGGCACTCATAGTCTTTGACCGGACCGAAAATCTTCTCACAGAAAAGACCGTCCCGCTCCGGCTTATAGGTGCGATAGTTGATGGTTTCAGGCTTGAGCACCTCTCCGCTACTCTTGGCCTTGATCTCCTCCGGAGATGCGAGACCAATGGTGATCTTCGAGAAGTTGCTCTTTATCTTATTGTCTTTCTTTAAAGCCATATTGTGTTGTCTCCTTATATACTGTGATTATTCGAGGGTGATGCTCAGACCAAGGCCGCGAAGCTCATGGAGAAGCACGTTGAGCGACTCTGGAATACCTGGGTTGGGCATCGGGTCGCCTTTCACGATGGCCTCATATGCCTTGCTTCGTCCCATTACATCGTCACTCTTTATGGTGAGAATCTCCTGAAGGATGTGAGCCGCGCCGAATGCCTCAAGCGCCCAAACCTCCATCTCTCCGAAACGCTGGCCACCGAACTGTGCCTTACCGCCGAGTGGCTGCTGGGTGATGAGTGAATACGGTCCGATTGAACGGGCATGCATCTTGTCTTCCACCATGTGTCCGAGCTTGAGCATATAAATCACACCCACTGTTGCCGGCTGGTCGAAACGGTCGCCGGTACCCCCGTCATAGAGGTAGGTCTTGCCATATCGGGGGATTCCCGCACGGTCAGTCCACTCATTCAGGTCATCAAGACTCGCGCCGTCGAAAATCGGAGTCGCGAATTTCTCCCCGAGCTCACGACCAGCCCATCCGAGGACTGTCTCGAAAATCTGACCGAGGTTCATTCGGGAAGGCACACCCAGCGGGTTGAGCACGATATCGACAGGTGTTCCGTCTTCAAGGAACGGCATATCCTCCTGACGTACTACACGCGACACGATACCCTTGTTTCCGTGACGTCCCGCCATCTTGTCGCCGACACCAATCTTACGCTTCTTGGCGATATATACCTTAGCCATCTGCATGATGCCTGAGGGCAATTCGTCTCCGATGGTGATGTCAAACTTCTTGCGGCGGAGCTCACTGTCAATCTCTTTCGACTTACGGAGATAATTGGTGATCAATGCCATCACCATCTTGTTGATTCTCTCGTCGTCTGTCCAGTTGCCGAGGTTGACTGTCTCGTAATCGATATTGCCGAACGTCTGGTCCTCGAAACGGGCGCCCTTGGCGATTATATCAACTCCGATGAAGTCTTTCACTCCGGCCGACACCTTACCCTTGAGCAAAGTCTCGAGCTTGCCGATAAGGATGCCCTTCAACTCAGCCTGCTTCTCCTCATATCTCTCATCGAGTATCGGAAGCTGCGCGTTGGCGCTCTTCTTGTTGTTCTTTTTCTTTATGGCGCGAGAGAAAAGATTCGTTCCAATCACGACTCCCTTCAACGAAGGCGATGCCTTGAGCGAAGCGTCTTTCACATCACCGGCCTTGTCGCCGAAGATTGCACGCAGAAGTTTCTCCTCTGGAGTTGGGTCGCTCTCACCCTTGGGGGTAATCTTACCGATCATGATGTCGCCGGGCACAACATGCGCGCCCACGCGGATAATGCCGCGCTCGTCAAGATCTTTGGTTGCGTCCTCACTCACATTCGGGATGTCGCTGGTCAGCTCCTCCATGCCTCGCTTGGTCTCGCGCACCTCAAGAGTGTACTCGTCAACATGCACAGAAGTAAGGATATCCTCACGCACCATGCGTTCGTTGAGCACGATGGCATCCTCATAGTTATAACCCTTCCAGGGCATGAACGCCACCTTGAGGTTGCGACCTAAGGCAAGTTCCCCCTTCTCGGTTGAATAACCCTCTGTCAGGATATCGCCTTTTTCGACACGCTGTCCCACCTCGCAAATCGGACGGAGGTCGATTGTAGTGCCCTGGTTTGTGCGACGGAACTTCGGTATCCTGTAATCCTTGGTCGCGGACTCAAATTCCACAAAAGCCTCGTCGTCAGTACGGTCATACTTTATACGTATCACAGTAGCGTCAACATACTCAATGACACCGGCACCTTCGGCCATAATCTGTGTACGTGAGTCGCGTATGAGCTGACCCTCGATGCCAGTACCCACAATAGGAGCCTCGCTACGCAACAACGGCACTGCCTGACGCATCATGTTAGACCCCATAAGTGCGCGGTTGGCGTCGTCATGCTCGAGGAACGGAATCAAAGATGCGGCTATAGACGCAATCTGTATCGGCGACACATCCATAAGCTGAATCTGCTCCGGCGGCACAATCGGGAAGTCGGCGTCAAGACGAGCCTTCACCCTATTGTTGATAAACGATCCGTCATCGTTGAGCGGCGCGTTACCCTGCGCAATCATCTGCCCCTCCTCAATCTCGGCAGTCATATACACCACCTCGTCGTTGCTCGTGTTCACCTTTCCATTCTCAACCACCCTGTAAGGGGTCTCGATGAATCCGAGATTGTTTATCTTGGCATAAACGCAAAGTGACGAAATAAGACCGATGTTCGGGCCCTCAGGGGTCTCAATCGGACAGAGACGGCCATAGTGGGTGTAATGCACGTCTCGAACCTCAAAACCGGCACGCTCACGGGAAAGACCACCGGGGCCAAGAGCCGACATACGGCGCTTGTGGGTAATCTCCGCAAGAGGATTTGTCTGGTCCATGAACTGCGACAACGCGTTTGTGCCGAAGAATGTGTTGATAACCGAAGAAATTGTCTTCGCGTTTATCAGGTCAATCGGCTTGAACACTTCGTTGTCTCTCACGTTCATTCTCTCTCGTATCGTACGCGACATGCGTGCGAGGCCAACGCCAAACTGATTATAGAGCTGCTCGCCGACAGTGCGCACACGACGGTTGCTCAAGTGGTCGATATCATCCACATCACTCTTGGAGTTGATCAACTCAATGAGATATTTGATGATGGCGATTATATCCTCACGTGTGAGCACCTTCACATCCTCGGGGGTGTCGAGATTCAGTTTCTTATTGATACGGAAACGTCCCACCTCTCCGAGGTCATATCTTTTCTCAGAGAAGAACAGGTTGGTGATTACCTCCCTCGCTGAAGCATCATCCGGTGGCTCCGCGTTGCGCAACTGCCGGTAGATATACTGGATAGCTTCCTTCTCTGAATTGGAATTATCCTTCTGTAGTGTATTGAAAATGATGCTGTAGTCAATCGCGCTCACATTCTCCTTCTCAAGAAGAAGAGTCTTGGCTCCACTTTCAATTATAGCGTCGATATTATCATCAGAAAGCTCAGTGCCACGGTCAACGATAACATCATTACGCTCAATAGAAACCACCTCACCGGTAGCGCTGTCTGCATAATCCTCAATCCAGCTCTTGACAATACGTCCCGCGAGACGACGTCCCACGGCTGCCTTCAGATTCGACTTGGTGACCTTAACCTCTTCGGCAAGGTCAAAAATCTGAATAATATCTTTATCGCTCTCAAGACCGATGGCACGCAGAAGTGTCGTCACAGGCAACTTCTTCTTACGGTCTATATAAGCGTACATCACGTTGTTGATGTCAGTGGCGAACTCTATCCAGCTACCTCTGAACGGGATTATACGGGCAGAATAAAGCTTGGTTCCGTTCGCATGAGTGCTTTGTCCGAAAAAGACACCCGGTGAACGGTGAAGCTGCGACACGACAACTCGTTCGGCGCCATTGATTACGAACGTTCCCTGCTGCGTCATATAAGGGATCGGGCCGAGATAAACATCCTGAATCGTGGTGTCGAAGTCCTCATGGTCGGGGTCCGTGCAATAAAGCTTCAGCTTTGCCTTCAAGGGGACGCTGTAGGTAAGCCCTCTTTCAAGACACTCGTCAATGGTGTAACGTGGAGGATCGATATAATAATCAAGAAACTCCAAGACAAAATTATTGCGGGTGTCGGCAATAGGAAAGTTCTCCGCGAATACTTTATATAGACCCTGATTTTTCCGGTCCTCCGGCGGAACGTCAAGTTGCAGGAAGTCCTTGAACGACTTCAGCTGCACCTCCAGGAAGTCAGGAAACGGAAGCGGATTTTTAATCGATGCGAAGTTTACGCGCGGTTTTTCGGTTAAAATTACTGACATTGGGGTTAGGGTTTGTGTAAGATTTACTCCTCGAGAAGTGATTGGCACATGACAATCCATTAGTCATTACGGAAAAAAGCCGCAATTCTGAAGCCACAATACGATAAGAAGCTACAAATATGCCAAAAAAAGGTTAAGAACGCCACTTCTCGTGCGTTCTTAACCTATTGGTAGGATAAGAGTTATCTTATTTGAGCTCAACTTCAGCACCAGCCTCTTCAAGCTGCTTCTTCAAGCCCTCAGCCTCAGCTTTGGGAAGACCTTCCTTAACGACACCGGGAGCGCCGTCAACGAGAGCCTTAGCCTCCTTAAGACCAAGACCGGTGAGCTCCTTAACGAGCTTAACAACTGCAAGCTTGCTTGCACCGGCTGCCTTGAGGATAACGTCGAAGTTGGTCTTCTCCTCCTCAGCGGGAGCGGCTGCTCCGGCGGGGCCTGCTGCTACTGCCACTGCTGCAGCGGCGGGTTCGATGCCATACTCCTCTTTGAGGATCTGAGCAAGTTCGTTCACTTCCTTTACGGAAAGGTTAACCAATTGTTCTGCAAATGCTTTCAAATCTGCCATTGTTGTATCTCTTTTTATTATTTTTTACTTGATTAGTTTTCTTTGTTAGACAAGGTCTCCAATATGCCGTGAAGCTTGTTGCCACCGCTCTGGAGAGCGCTGATAACGTTCTTGGCAGGACTCTGGAGAAGAGTGATGACATCACCGATAAGCTCATTCTTGCTCTTGATGTTGCTGAGGGTGTCTAACTGCGCCTCGCCAACATATACCGTCTCCTCTACATACGCACCCTTCAGCATAGGAAGTGTGTCGTTCTTCTGACGGAAGCTCTTTATCAGCTTCGCAGGCGCATTGCCGGTGTTGCTGAGAAGTAGAGTCGTCTCGCCGTGGAGAAGGTCATAAAGCTCGCTATAATCTTTCTCGCTTGCCTCAAACGCCTTCTTGAGAAGTGTGTTCTTCACACAAAGCATCTTGATGTCGCCCTTGAAACATGCGCGACGCAATGCACTTGTCTTTTCAGCGTTAAGACCGGATGTCTGAGTCAGATATACACATGAATACTCTGCAAGTGTATTTCCAATCTTTTCTATGATGAGTGATTTATCTTCCTTTTTCATTTCGTCTTCCTTTAAGTTTATTCAACCACAGACTTGGGCTCGACCTTTACGCCGGGACTCATTGTGCTCGAAAGATAAATACTCTTGATATAAGTGCCCTTTGCAGTGGCAGGCTTAAGCTTGATAAGAGTGTTGACAAACTCCTTCGCATTGTCGCGCATCTGCTCGGCTGTGAAACTCACCTTGCCGATGGATGCATGCACGATGCCGGTCTTGTCAACCTTGAAATCTATCTTACCCTGCTTCACTTCCTTGACAGCCTTGGCAACATCCATTGTCACCGTGCCGCTCTTGGGGTTAGGCATAAGGCCGCGAGGACCAAGAATCCTACCCAAAGGACCGAGCTTACCCATCACTGAAGGCTGTGTGATAATTACATCAACGTCTGTCCAACCTCCCTTGATTTTTGCAAGATACTCATCAAGACCAACATAGTCGGCCCCAGCCTCCTTAGCGGCTGCCTCTGCATCAGGTGTACACAATACAAGCACTCTTACCTGCTTGCCAGTGCCGTGTGGCAATGATACGACACCACGAACCATCTGGTCGGCCTTACGAGGATCCACTCCAAGACGAACGTCGATATCGAACGAAGAATCAAATTTGGTGAAGGTCACCTCTTTTACTTTCTCTGCTGCCTCAGCGAGTGTATAAGCCTTCCCGGGTTCAATCTTCGACAAAGCCAACTTTTGATTTTTTGTCAGTTTTCCCATTTTTGAAGATTTTTAGATGTTTTCGGGGAACGCCCCTTTAACGGTGATACCCATGCTTCTCGCTGTGCCGGCAACCATACGCATTGCCGAGTCTAAAGTAAAACAGTTCAAATCAGGCATCTTGTCTTCTGCAATAGTCTTCACCTGATCCCAGGTTATCTCTGCCACCTTGTTACGGTTGGGCTGTGCCGAGCCGCTCTTCAATTTGGCAACCTCCTTAAGCTGTACTGCCACCGGAGGAGTCTTTACGATAAAGTCGAAAGATTTGTCAGTGTAGTAAGTGATTACTACTGGAAGAACCTTTCCTGCCTTATCCTGGGTACGGGCGTTGAATTGCTTGCAAAATTCCATGATATTGATGCCCTTAGAACCCAACGCAGGTCCTACTGGAGGCGACGGATTCGCCGCACCACCCTTTATCTGCAATTTGATCTGTCCAGCAATTTCTTTAGCCATTGTTCTGTTTTTTTATTATTGTTATGCAGGTTTCATGTCAGCGATATGCGTAACATCATATCTCAAATCCGCTCCACCTGCGAATTTTCCAACTCAAGGTCAGTTGGGCGTCCGAATATCTTAACCTCGACCTTAATCTTCTTCTTATCCGCATTTACCTCTCGAATCACACCACTGAATCCAGAGAAAGGCCCGAAGTTAACCTTCACAGACTCTCCCACGATATATTCATTGGCTATGTCCTCCTGTGGTTTGCGAAGCTCATCCGCCGCACCCAGCATACGCATCACCTCACTCTCCCTGAGAGCCTCAGGCATGCTCTGCTTGCTGCGTCCACGCAAAAAATCAATGACATTAGTCGTGTTTCGAAGCTCATATATAACCTCTCCTGTCAGTTTAGCCTCTATAAAGACATATCCTGAATAAAGATTACGCTCCTTAAGCACTTTCTTGCCATTGCGCGTGGTGTAAACCTTCTCTGTAGGTATCAATACCTGTGAAACGTATTGACCAAGATTCGTATTCTTGATTGCTGCATCAAGCACCTCCTTGACCTTCGCTTCCTTTCCTGAAATGGCACGCAACACGTACCATTCTTTCTTATCCTCAGCCATTGAACTACAAATTAAAGTTTAAAAACTGATGCTGTACACCAGTTCCATGAGAAGATTGAAAATCTTGTCAACAACCCAAATAAACACAGCGATGATGATGGAAGCAATCAACACCAGCACTGAGCTGTTGATAAGTTGTTTCTGAGTTGGCCAAGAAACCTTATAAACAAGCTCGTTATAAGATTCCTTTATATCGTTCATTAATTTCATATTAACTTTGATTGGCACGGGAAGAGAGGCTCGAACTCCCGACACCTGGTTTTGGAGACCAGTGCTCTACCGACTGAGCTATTCCCGTAATTATGGGGCCTTCAACAAAGCCGAAGGCCCCATTATATTATCTCATTGAAATTATCAATCGTCAATCACAGAAGTAATCTGGCCAGAACCTACTGTGCGACCACCCTCACGGATTGCGAAACGGAGACCCTGATCGCAAGCTACCGGAGTGATGAGCTTAACCTCAATCTCAACGTTGTCACCAGGCATTACCATCTCGATTCCCTCGGGAAGTGTAATCTCACCGGTCACGTCAAGAGTACGGATATAGAACTGAGGACGATACTTGTTGTGGAACGGAGTGTGACGGCCACCTTCCTCTTTCTTCAGGATATAAACCTGAGCCTTGAAGTGATCGTGAGGCTTAACCTGTCCGGGATGGCAGATAACCATACCACGCTTGATTTCGTCCTTGTCGATACCACGGAGAAGAAGACCTACGTTATCACCAGCCTCACCTTCGTCAAGAATCTTACGGAACATCTCAACACCGGTTACAACTGACTTCTTGTCAGCACCAAGACCAAGAATCTGAACCTCATCACCTACCTTCACGCGACCTGCCTCGATACGGCCAGTTGCAACAGTACCACGACCTGTGATTGAGAATACGTCCTCAACAGGCATAAGGAACGGTTTGTCAACATCACGGGGAGGAAGTGGAATCCAGTTGTCAACAGCCTCCATGAGTTCCATCACCTTCTCTTCCCACTCAGGCTCACCATTGAGAGCACCAAGAGCAGAACCACGGATGATAGGAGTCTCATCACCGTCATAGTCATACTGTGAAAGAAGGTCACGCATGTCCATCTCTACAAGCTCGAGCATCTCCTCGTCGTCAACCATGTCACATTTGTTCATGAAAACAACGAGACGGGGAACGTTCACCTGGCGAGCAAGAAGGATGTGCTCACGAGTCTGAGGCATCGGACCGTCAGTAGCAGCCACCACGATGATAGCACCGTCCATCTGAGCAGCACCAGTTACCATGTTCTTTACATAGTCGGCGTGTCCCGGACAGTCAACGTGAGCATAGTGACGATTTGCAGTCTGATACTCTACGTGGGCAGTATTGATGGTGATACCACGCTCTTTTTCCTCAGGAGCGTTATCAATAGAATCGAATGAACGAAGCTCGGAAAGACCCTTTTCAGCAAGCACCTTAGTGATGGCTGCAGTAAGCGTGGTCTTGCCATGGTCAACGTGACCAATCGTACCGATGTTTACATGCGGTTTGGTTCTTTCGAATTTTTCTTTAGCCATAAGTTTGCTAGTATTATTTTAGTTGATTATTTTCCTCTTCGGTAGAGGAGAGATTAGAGCCAATGGCGGGATTTGAACCCGCGACCTCTTCCTTACCAAGGAAGTGCTCTACCCCTGAGCTACATGGGCAAAAAAAATGGAGCGGAAGACGAGGTTCGAACTCGCGACCCTTAGCTTGGAAGGCTAATGCTCTACCAACTGAGCTACTTCCGCATTCCTTTTCAACAGTCCCTGTTTTCAAAGTGTGGGCGAAGATGGATTCGAACCACCGAAGGCATAAGCCAGCAGATTTACAGTCTGCCCCATTTGGCCACTCTGGTATTCGCCCTTCAATCGGTATTCCAAAACTTTTTTGTCAAGTCTTTTGGAGTTCCCAACCGAAATCGAGTGCAAAGTTATAGCTTTTTTTCATACCCTCCAAATTTTTTGGCAACTTTTTTCAAATAAAATTTCAAAACATCAGCACAACCACCCCACAATAACAACTCAAATCATTATAAACCAAAAATATCGCGAAGATGTTTTTTTCATCAGCTCCGCGATATTTTTGAGTCTGTTTTAACCGCAAGACACGCGACCATGGAAATACCTTTATTCCACCGTCACAGACTTTGCAAGATTACGTGGCATGTCAACATCCTTACCCTTGTTGATGGCGATGTAATAGCTCAGCAACTGGAGGGGAATGCTTGTAATAATCGGAGTCAGGCATTCCGGCATCTCCGGCACCTCCAAAACATGGTCGGCGATATTCCGTATGACCGTATCGCCCTCCGTGACTATGGCTATAATCGAGCCACCTCGGGCTTTCACCTGTTGCACATTGCTGACTATCTTCTCATACAGATGATCATTAGGAGCGATAATCACACTTGGCATCTCTGCGTCAATCAACGCAATCGGACCATGCTTCATCTCTGCCGCAGGATACCCCTCCGCATGTATATACGAGATTTCCTTTAGCTTCAAGGCTCCCTCAAGAGCCACAGGGTAGCTGTATCCTCGTCCAAGATATAGGAAATTGCGTGCGTATGTATATATAAGCGACAGACGTTCTATCTTATCTGAAAGCTTAAGCACCTTCTCCACTATCTTCGGGATTTTCACGATATGGCGTCCGAGTTCCTCTATCTGCTCGTCGCTCATACTCTTTTTCACCTGGGCGATAGACAAGGCAAGCATTGTCAGCACCATCACCTGACCTGTGAATGCCTTCGTTGACGCCACGCCAATCTCAGGGCCGACGTGTATATAAGTCCCGCTGTCTGTCTCTCTCGGGATGGAACTTCCCACCACATTGCTTATGCCATAGACAAACGCTCCCATCCCCTTAGCTATCTTTATGGCCGCCAGAGTGTCGGCTGTCTCCCCGCTCTGCGATATGGCCACAACTATATCCTTATCGTCGAGCACCGGATTCGAATATCTGAACTCGCTCGCATACTCCACCTCCACCGGAATACGGCACATATCCTGAAGAAGATATTTCCCAAGCAAAGCCGCATGCCATGACGTGCCGCAAGCAACTATCACAATCCGTTTGGCATTCAAAAACTTATCAATATTATCATTGACCCCGTTAAGCACAACCCTGCGTCCGCCTGAAACAACGCGCCCCCTGATGCAATCAAGAAGTGTGGCCGGCTGTTCAAATATCTCCTTGAGCATGAAATGAGGATACCCCCCCTTTTCAAGCTGCGAAATACTCATCTTCAGAGTTGTGACATCTATCTTGCTCTCTTTATTTTCCAGATCAAGAATCTTAAGTGGCTTACCCCTCTCTATCACCGCGAGCTCCTCATCCTTCAGATATACACAATCCTTGGTGTACTCCACAAACGGAGTCGCGTCGGAGGCGAGAAACATCTCCCCTTCCCCGATGCCTATCACAAGCGGAGAACTTTTCCTCGCGGCGATTATCCGGTCAGGATTATTCTTCTCTATCACCGCTATAGCATAAGCTCCCACTACTTGCTTCAACGCCTCCCTGACTGCATCCACAAGCGAACAATCGTTCTTTATCCTTATATACTCAATCAGTTGAACCAGAACCTCAGTGTCTGTCTCGGAATTGAACTTCGACCCATGCTGAATCAAAGCATCCTTCAACACCTTATAATTCTCGATAGTCCCGTTATGGACAAGTGCCAGATTTCCATCCTCGCTATAGTGAGGATGGGCATTGCAGTCGCTTGGCTCGCCATGAGTGGCCCATCTCGTATGAGCTATTCCAACCTTTGCATCAAGATTCTTGTCTCCGCAAAAAGCTTCAAGATTGCTTACCTTGCCCATGGTCTTGTAAACGTTTAATTTCCCTTCCGGAGAAACGAGGGCAATGCCTGCACTGTCATAACCCCTGTATTCAAGACGATGAAGCCCTTTGACAAGCACTTCATAAACGTTGCCTTCGCCAACGTATCCTACAATTCCACACATATAATGATATAGTCTTGACTTTATCCACGCCTCTCTTCGAGGCGCGGACTATTTCCAATATTTTCGCGTTAAATAATATCCGCAAATCCTTTCACAGAATCTGCGGCAGCAAAGTCTTTGCCTTTCAGGGATTAATGGCAATCCATCATATGATGAGACATAATCCCTCTCCTTTGAAACGCCCTTATCCATTTTATATTGCATTACCACATTTATAAAAAATAAGTGTGACACTACGCCACACTTATCAACCAACCCCATCCCTTGCACAAGGGATGCCTCTTTTATTTCGCAGATACTGAATCCACCATCTCGCCGGCTCCTACCGCAATGACCCCGGCCGTGTCCTTTTCCGGCATATCAACTATGGATCCTGCCACATCCGAATCCTGTGCCACATCTGCCCACTCAGGAGCCGAAAACCATGTCAATGGAGCAAGCTCCTCGATTTTTGCCACATTTGCCACACCCACCTCTTCCTTGGTGCTGTTCGAAATCTTGCTGAAGAATTCATTTGCATAAGAATATTTGTCGCTAAGGGCCGCAACCTGTTCGGTGAGTTTCCCAGCCTCTACTGATGTCGGCGACAGCAGATTAATCTCATCCTGCAGTTTCTGCGCCTCCCGCGCATACTTCCCGCAATAATCCACCATCTCCGTATAGTCTTCCTGTGTCAGCTGTTCTCCATTGGCAATTTTCGAAGCCACCTGCGCCGCCTTGTCAGCGCCTCCACATGCCCACATCACAAAGCATAACATCAATGTGGCCATGATTCCGATTGTCTTGTTTGTTTTCATAATTCCTTTCCTTTTTATATGTTGATATTTAATTCCTCAGGAGCCGCACGTCCCGTCAGAATTCATCTCCCAAGGGTGTAAGCGCGGAATCCCTGAGCTTATACAGCAACGATTTCTTCAAAGTATGGTCATTCCTCACCATGTCTGACAGTTCCCAATGATGGCCGGCTTCCTCTCTCAGCAATGGTGATGTGGCATCTACGTTTGCAAGATTCCAAGTGAGCAACACTGTCTTTATCTTCAACGCCTTCAACTTGCGGACAAGCATCTCATGGTCGGCGTCTCCGGTAATCAAGACCACGTAATCAAATTTCCTGAACGTTGCAAGCTCATATGCCTCAAGCGCAAACCATACGTCAACGCCCTTCTCCACCACCTGTACCACCCCGTCTTTCTCCATCTCCCGCAAGTGCTTGTAGTGGAAAATGACATCATTCTCTATCAATGTGTCCTCGAATTTCCTTTCATTATACAGCAAATGCTTGTCATAAGCATCCTTCACTCTGAAACGCCCCCTGAAATAGTGCGCCTCCGTTATCTGACAGTTGCCGAAATCAACACCTTCTATATGCGACAGTCGGTGACAGATGAAATCAAACAGCGACCTGACCCTTATTATCGAGCTTTCCATCGCCTTCAGCGCCCGGTTTATCTTTGCATAATAACCGCCATCGATAAAGACTCCTATTGACAAATATCCTAACATAAAAGCTATATAATAAATACTGACCACAAACAGGAACGCATCCCACCGTCGCAGGCGACAAGATGACAACCTTAAAAAGGGGACACTGCATCTCTTCCCTTTTTATTTATAACCTATGCATTTACTATTTGTTCAGACAGCGGAGCACAAAAGACTATTTAAAAAACAGAAAAATCCCCCGTGCCACGAACGCACGGGGGAGCTATCGATATATTCTCTGACATTTCACAGGCTAAACGTATTTCACGCAAGCCTCCTCATGATATCGGTAAGAAATTTCCAGAATTCAGCCACCGACGGGATATTGGCCTTCTCATTCGGGGAATGGATATCCTTAAGCGTGGGCCCGAACGATATCATATCAAGACCAGGCATCTTGGCAAGGAACAGTCCGCATTCGAGTCCGGCGTGGAGAGCCTCCACTTTCGGTTTCTCCCCGAACAGAGACTCATAACTCTCTACAGCCACCTCCAACACCTTGGATGCCGGATTTGGAGCCCAACCTACATAGGCATCGTCAAACCGCACTTCCGCGCCTATCATCTCAAACAAGGCCCTTACCCTGTCTGCTATCTCATCACGACGCGAATCCACCGACGACCGCTGATGGACAGTCACAACCACCTTCCCCTCCTGCATCTTAACCGATGCAAGGTTACAAGAGGTCTCCACAAGACCTTCCACTGCATTCGACATGCCCTGCACTCCATTGGGGCAAGAGAACACCGCCGACACGATATTATGGGCGGCGACCCTCTCCAAAACCTCTGAGGGGGCATCCGCACGACTGGCCGTGAACGTGAATCCGTCACCCTCTGCCAACAGAAACTCAGCATGAAGCATTCCGCTGAAATTCTCGACTTCCTTCTCAAACGGGGCACACATACCAGACGGCACACCCACTATCGCCCAACATTCCCTTGGAATGGCATTCGCAAGCCCTCCGCCGTCGATGCATGCAAGTTCGAGAGAATACTTGCGCCAGTTCTCCCACAGGAATCTGCACAACTGCTGATTGGCGTTACCTCTTCCGAGATTGATTTCCATTCCGGAGTGGCCTCCCTTAAAATGATTCAAGTGCACCTTATAATATTCATACCCCTCAGGGACGCCCACCTTTTCCACAGGCACTGTGCATTGGGTCACTTTGCCTCCGGCACATCCTATCACAAGCGACCCATGCTCCTCTGAATCAAGATTGAGTAGGACACTACCTGTCACAAAGCCGGGTTGCAACCCGTTAGCCCCGACAAGCCCCTGCTCCTCGTCAACCGTAAACAGGCATTCCACAGGGCCATGCACCAGACTGTCGTCGAGCAGCACCGCCATTCCGGCAGCGCATCCAAGTCCATTGTCTGCCCCGAGTGTAGTGCCGTCGGCCTTTACCCAATCGCCATCCACATATGCCGAAATAGGATCTGTCAGGAAATCATGCTCCTTGTCTCCGCGTTTTTCCGCCACCATATCCTGATGACCCTGGAGTATCACTACTGGCGCGTCCTCATGACCCGGAGTTGCAGCCTTGCTCATCACTACGTTACCTACCTCATCGGTTCTGACAGGTATGCCATGCCGGGTGGCCCAATCCACAAGAAACTCCCGCATCTTTTCCAGATGATGTGTAGGACGGGGAATCCGGGTTATCTCATCAAAACACTGCCAAATCAACCTTGGCTCCAAATCAGCGACTTTCATAATATTGTCATTTTTCCTGAGCCTTGAAACGCTTGTACGCGGCCGCCATCTTAGTATGATAGCCACGTCTCGCATACCCCGACCCATTATATTTACGGGCAAATCCAGCCCAATTCTTCTTCTTCAAATCCTCAAGCATGCCGGCATTCCTGATAAACGCCGCAAACAGCTCAAGTTGCTCGAGTTCGGAATATGACATCAACCTGACAAACTCCTCAAGCGTCTCACATCCACACTTCGAATAGTTGAAACCGCCTATCTGGAACATACCCCAGAAAGTCCCCATGTCGGCGGCACACTCGTTCACCTTCCTCGCATTTGTGAGCTGCGACCACTCACGATGCGCATAACCTTTCAATCCTTTGGGCATCTCAGCGTCCTTAGAACCTCCCGACTTCACTTTCCTGCGGAAACGTGAATAGAGTGTGTTGTCAAAGTTGACAACCGGCACTCCTGGCGCCCAGAACCCTTTCATCTGGCTTCCCGCCTCTATCGCCACCACGGCCTTTATGGCGGCAATCTCCACCCCAAGCTCCGTGGCCACAAGTTCAAAATCAGCATCGGTCAACCCGGAATAACGGCTCTCCGAGTCTCCGGCAAGCACCGAATCCTCCCTGACACGCCATCCGGACGCCTCAGGAAGCCTGTCCGTGGAGATGATATTGTCCAACACCCCCACCACCTTTTCTTTATCCTTTCCCGTCGCCGGCTTCTCTTCCATGCCAAATGCCATGTCTGTCCCGGCCACACTCCCTGCCATCATGACAAGAAGTGAAGCCGGGAAAAGTCTTTTAGACAAGGCGGCGGCAATCATATCTCCGCAATTTTCTTAAGCACAAGCGTAAGATGTTTCCAGAATTTATCCACCGTCGGAATCAACAGTTGCTCGTCGGGAGAATGAACCCCGGTCATTGTCGGACCGAAGCTAACCATGTCAAGTTCCGGATTATTTGCAAGGAACAAGCCACACTCAAGTCCGGCATGGATGGCCTTTATCGCCGGCTTCACGCCAAACAACTCCTCATAGGCATCCGCAGAAAGTTTCATCACAGTCGAATCCATATTCGGGGCCCAGCCCGGATATCCGTCGGAATGGGTCACCTCTGCCCCGGCAAGTTTGAAATGAGCCTCCACCTGACCGGCGATGTCTTCCTTTCGCGACTCTACCGATGAACGTTGCGACGTCGTGACCTTAATCTTGTCGTCTCCCTCCATCTTCACTGCGGCAAGATTGGTGGATGTCTCCACAAGCCCTTCTATATCTCGACTCATCGACACAACTCCATGCGGCGCGGAATAGAGTGCCCTCACCAATGATATCGATGTGTTGGAATCTATGCAATACTCCGGACGTTCCACTTGCTCTATGTGCAGTTCCATTGATGGCTCGACCCCTTTGTATTCATTGCGGATGGCCGCCGCGTAGTCGTTGAGGAAACCATCTATCTCATTGCAATGCTCGCTGTGGATACCAAACACTGACTCCGCCTCTCGTGGAATAGCATTACGCAGGTTGCCGCCGGTGAAGCTGCTCACCTCAATGTCCCACTTCCGGCTGCACTCCCACATGAAACGGGCTATAACCTTGTTGGCATTGGCCCTCCCGAGATGGATGTCGCCTCCGCTATGGCCGCCAAGCAGACCGCTTACCTTCACCTTATAATATGTGAAATTCTCAGGAGAGAAACTTCTCTTATATCTGAAGACGGCTGTAGTGTCTATTCCTCCCGCACATCCCACGAATATCTCCCCATCATCTTCCGAGTCAAGGTTTATCAGTATCTTGCCGTTGAGCATCCCTTCTCCAAGATTCTGGGCGCCCTCAAGACCAATTTCCTCATTCACGGTAAACAACGCCTCCACAGGACCATGTTCGAGAGTACGGTCAACCATCACCGCAAGGGCTGCCGCCATACCAATACCGTTGTCGGCCCCGAGGGTGGTGCCACGGGCCTTCACCCAATCCCCGTCAACATATGTCTCTATGCCATCTGTGAGGAAGTCATGGTCAATCCCGCTGTTTTTCTCGGCCACCATGTCCATGTGTGACTGCAACACTACTGTCGGAGCATTCTCACATCCGGCGGTTGCCTCTTTTCTCATCACCACATTTCCCACCGCGTCTGTCTTGGCGGATATGCCATGTTTCTCTGCGAAATCAAGGAGATATTTCCTAATCTTCTCTTCGTGGCACGAAGGACGTGGCACTTTGGTAATCTCATCAAAGCATTGCCATATCAAGGCTGGTTTAAGGTCTTTTACTTCCATTATCTGTTTTGTTTTATTTTTCCGGCGCACTCTGCCGGGATTGCAGAATGCCGGTGTTTTTTTCGATTCCCAAAAGTACTAATTATTTTCAGCATTACAAAATCATTGCCTCCGAGCGCAAATCATTTTCAACGGCAAATCGTCCTGAACCGCCACATGCCTATTAAATTATCGCCTACCGGAGCACACTCCGACATGACGGGTGAACCCTCCAGACCAACTCCCTGAACGCAAACAAAAAAAATTTCAATACCAACCCGTAATAGCTCCTGCATGCCACCCGCATAACAATGCCATATACATATAAAACCGCATGAACCGAACAGACATATCCGGAATTCAACCGACATACAATCACTTTTAAAAGAAAGCCCTAAACTATTGAAAGAAAAATAAAAATATTTTTTTTAAGAAACCATTGGACATGTCAGGCAGACAGCGTCTTTGAATATATAATCATACATTAAATCGGTGTAAGCGCATATTATTTAGGCATTATATTTATCCACAGTTTTTTTATTTTAACGATTTTTCCTAAATTTGCAACCATTATTTCCAACCGCAACCCTTTCCCGAGGGAATGCGCAGTGTAAAATTACCTTAAAAACAGTGAAAATAACCTTACTGGTGGTATTATTATGCGGATTAGCGTTACTTTTGCTGTCTGTAAGAGTAATCTTCTCAAAATCCCATTCGTTCCTTTCAGGCCACTCCTGCAGAGGAACCGGCAGATTAAACGATAGGCCGCACAATAAACCTACGTCAGTCACGAACAATAATAACATTTATCAATATAATGAAAAAGAATCTTCTTAGAGTCTCTGCATTTGCATTCGCCCTCTCTCTCTGCGTGGCTCTCCCTTCTTGCGGAGACAACGCAAAGAAAGATGTGGAGAAACCGGCCACGACAGCCAATGCCCCTGCCGATAAAAGCGTGCTTCCCAACTATCGCTATGTGGACCTCGACACAGTCCTGAGCAAATACAACCTCGCGAAAGACTACAACGAGGAAATGCTCCGCATGCAGACCAACATGGAAAGCGAAGTGAAACGCCACGAGAACTCAATACAGTCGTTCGCTTCCTCCATGCAGAAAAAGCTTCAGAACAACGGCTACCTGTCGGAGGAGTCTTACAAGGCCGACCAAGAGAAAATCAACAACATGCAGGCCACCGCACAGCGTTCCGTAGCATCTCTGCAGAGCAACTTCGAGAATGCCGCCATGACAGCACAAAAGACAGTCAACGATTCTATCCAGACTTTCATCAAGGAATACAACGCAAAGAAAGGGTATGACGCAATTCTGTTCAAGAACGCAACCCTTTTCATAAACCCGGCCCTCGACATAACCTCGGAAGTGGTGGAAGGCCTGAACGCCCGCTACAACAAGGTGAAAAAATAAACTCCCCTTTCAGTCACCTTCAAGCGTTCTGTTATATAACGATTCCTGATTACACAAGGAGGCATATTATTGCGGACTGTGCCATGGCATATGGGACAGTCCGCTTTTTTTCAACATCTTCATCCTCCTATCCGTTGTTTATTTTGTAGATTGCGGATATTCTGACTATCTTTGCAGAAATCCCGGAATCTTCCATTATCCACATCATCTCTCCTTAACAGCTCACTACGACAATGATTGAAGACAATATAATAAACAAAGAAGCGAACGAGCGCACAGTGCTCGTCGGGCTTGTCACTCTCAGACAGAACGAAGCCAAAGTCAAAGAGTATCTTGACGAACTTGATTTCCTGGCCCGAACCGCAGGCGCAATTCCCGAAAAAAGATTTATCCAGAAACTCGAGTACCCCAACCCGCGCACCTATGTGGGGAAAGGGAAACTTGAGGAAATCATGAAATATATCGAAGACAACGAGATTGGGCTCGTAATCTTCGATGATGACCTGTCGCCCAAACAAGTGGCAAACATCGAACGGGAATTGAAGGTGAAGATTCTCGACCGCACAAGCCTGATTCTCGACATATTCGCGAAAAGGGCTCAGACAGCAACTGCCAGGACACAAGTGGAACTCGCACAATACCAATATCTCCTCCCCAGGCTTACAAGGATGTGGACCCATCTCGAACGACAGAGGGGAGGTATCGGAATGCGTGGACCGGGTGAGACCCAGATCGAAACCGACCGCCGGATTATCCTCGACAAGATATCCCGACTCAAAAATGAACTCCAGCATATCGACCGTCAGAAAAGCATTCAGCGGAAAAACAGAGGGAAGCTGACAAGAATAGCTCTCGTCGGATACACCAACGTCGGGAAATCAACCCTGATGAACCTCCTCAGCAAGAGCGACGTATTTGCAGAGAATAAACTTTTCGCCACTCTCGACACCACCGTCAGAAAGGTTATAATCGACAATCTGCCTTTCCTCCTCACAGACACAGTCGGATTCATCAGGAAACTCCCTACCCACCTCGTGGACTCTTTCAAATCAACCCTCGATGAAGTCAGGGAAGCCGACATTCTCGTTCATGTGGTCGATATATCACATCCTGGTTTCGAAGAACAGATTGAGGTGGTCAACAAAACCCTTCAGGATGTCTGCGGAGGAACCGAGAAGCCGGTCATAATGGTGTTCAACAAAATAGACGCCTTCACATACACCCCAAAAGACCCGGATGACCTCACCCCGGCCACAAGGGAGAACATCTCTCTCGATGAATTCAAGAAAACATGGATGGCGAAAATGGAAAACAACTGTGTCTTCATTTCCGCCAAAGAGAGAATAAACATCGACGCCCTCAAAGAAATGCTATATCAGAAAGCGAAAGAGATTCACACGGAAAGGTTTCCTTACAACGACTTCCTTTTCCAGAAATACGACGAAGACTATGAACCCGACAAACGCGAATCATGACAGACATAATTCCGGCATTGCATCACTGGCCCGGATTGATGGCGACACCATAAGGATACTTGAGGCACAAGGATGTTCCGCAGAAAATTGGAACTCTGTCTTCATATCTGAAAAAGTCAATCTCAATGACATACGCAATGTCCGCTTCGGCGGCACGGTCCGTTTGGATGACGGGGCGGTGGTCAGGAATGTCCCGGGTGGCATCTGCAACTGCCGTGTAGGGAAAGGCGCATTGATTGAAAACGTGGCCAGAATCGAATTCGAGCCGGAAGCCCCGTGCGGCGTCGGCATATCGATATCAGCGCTCGACGAGACCGGCTCACGCCCTGTCGTGGCATATCCCGGCCTCTCATCCCAGACTGCCACCCTGATGGCTCGTGTCCCCTCCTGGCTGGAGCATCAGCTGTCAACCTCAATGCAGGATTTCCTCGACAGTAAAAGCGTGGCCCATGAAATCGGCGACAACGCCGTCATTCGCGATTGCGGACGGCTCCTAAATGTTAGCGTCGGACACGGCGTCACTATCGAAGGCGCACGCTCTCTCGTGAACGGGGCTGTCGTCAATAATTCACAAGGAGGCAAACCTCTCGCATACATAGGAGCCGGAGTGGATGCTGAGAATTTCATAATCGAAGACGCTCGTGTGGGCAGCGGGGCAATCCTGCGCAACTGCTATGTGGGACAAGGCGCTGAAATCGAGAAAGGATTCACCGCCCACGACTCCCTGTTTTTCGCCAATTGCTCTTTCGAGAATGGCGAAGCCTGCGCAGTGCTCGCAGGGCCATATTCCGTGAGTATGCACAAAGCGTCACTAATGATTGGATGCCAGACATCTTTCATGAATGCCGGATCCGCCACAAATCAAAGCAACCATATGTATAAACTCGGCCCGGTGCATTGGGGCGTCCTGGAACGCGGGGTGAAGACCGCATCCGGAGCATACCTGATGCTTGGGGCGAAAATAGGGGCTTTCTCCATGGTGATGGGACTCCACAAGACACACCCCGACTCCTCGTCGTTTCCATTCTCATATCTTTTCGGCGACGAACGAGGCGCAACGGTTGTTGTCCCGGCCGCCATGCTGCGCTCTTGCGGCCTGCTGCGCGATGAGAAGAAATGGCCCACACGCGACAGGCGAATGAAACGGAGAATCCCCCTGAACGACCGCATTGTATTCAACGTCCTGAACCCCTTCACTGTGGAAAGCATGCTGAAAGCCATCGAGACAATATCCGAACTCCTTTCCGGCAACACTTACGACGACCTCTATTTCCGCCACAAGGGTATGAAATTCACTCGGGCCGCGCTCGAAAGAGCGAAGATTCTTTACACCCTCGCCATCTACAAGTACCTATCAATCGCCCTTCCCGACGGGACATTCCCGGAATCGGACGGCATGGACGCTGAAGAGTGGGTGGACCTTGGCGCACAGGTGATGCCAAGAGAAATCATGGAAGCCGCACTCGCCCAAGATTCCATCCCCGAGGCGGAGAAGTTGTTCGACGACGCTTTCGAAAAATATGAGGAATACCAGCGACGCTGGATAGGACGCCGTTTCGGACAATGGCGCAACACCAGCCAGAGCCAGATTGCAGAAGGCGCCAGGCAATTCGACCAACTTGTGGAAGACGACCGACAGGAATATCTCGACGCTCTTGCAAAAGAGACAAGGATGCTCAATCTGTAGATATTTTCATCATCCGATACGTACCCGCCCGCTGACCACTGAAAGCGTTTTGCAAAAAAATAATCACGCAAAACGCTTTTTATTTGCATATTATGAAAAAAAAAGCTACCTTTGTGCGCTCGTGATGGTATTCCACCGCGCGAGGTAGAGAATTATCAACCATATTTATTAACTTTTAATGACTGAATCTAAAGTTCAAACCCCGATTGAAGATTTCGATTGGGATGCCTATGCAAACGGCGAAACAGCTGGTTCGAAGAGCCGCGAGGAGCTTGTAAACACCTACGACGAGTCTCTTAAGACAGCTAAAGACAATGAAGTGGTGACCGGTGTTGTTAAGTCCATCACCAAGCGTGAGGTGCGTGTCGATATCGGCATGAAATCAGACGCTATCATCCCCATTTCAGAATTCCGCTACAATCCTGACCTCAAAGTCGGTGATGAGGTGGAAGTATTCATCGAGACTCTTGAAGACAAGAACGGCCAGCTTCGCCTCTCCCACAAGAAAGCTTGCCAGACCCGCAGCTGGGATCGTGTCAACCAGGCTCTCGAGAACGACGAAATCATCAAAGGTTACGTTAAATCACGCACTAAAGGCGGCATGATTGTCGATGTATTCGGCATCGAGGCATTCCTCCCCGGCTCTCAGATTGACGTGCGTCCTATCCGCGACTATGATGTATTCGTTGACAAGACTATGGAATTCAAGGTTGTGAAAATCAACCAGGAATATAAGAATGTCGTTGTCTCTCACAAGGCTCTCATCGAGGCTGAGCTTGAGGCACAGAAGCGCGAAATCATCTCCAAACTCGAAAAAGGACAGGTGCTCGAAGGCAAAGTCAAGAACATCACTCCTTACGGTGTGTTCGTTGACCTCGGCGGTGTTGACGGTCTCGTTCACATCACCGACCTCTCTTGGGGCCGCGTATCCGACCCCCGCGAGGTTGTCGAGCTCGACCAGGATATCAAAGTCGTTATCCTCGACTTCGACAATGAGAAGAAGCGTATCGCCCTTGGCGTCAAGCAACTCCTCCCCCATCCTTGGGATGCCCTCGACCAGACCATCAAAGTGGGCGACCACATCCATGGCCGCGTAGTGGTTATGGCCGACTATGGCGCTTTCGTAGAGGTACAGCCCGGCGTGGAAGGCCTTATCCACGTTTCAGAAATGTCTTGGAGCCAGCATCTCCGCAGCGCACAGGACTTCCTCAAGGTTGGCGACGAAGTTGAGGCTGTTGTGCTTACCCTCGACCGTGAGGACCGTAAGATGAGCCTCGGCATCAAGCAGCTCAAGAAAGACCCCTGGGAGAACATCGAGGAGAAGTATGCAATCGGCTCTCGCCACACTGCAAAAGTGCGCAACTTCACCAACTTCGGTGTATTTGTTGAGATTGAGGAGGGCGTAGATGGCCTCATCCACATCTCCGACCTTTCCTGGACAAAGAAAATCAAGCACCCCTCTGAGTTCACTCAGGTCGGCAACGACATCGAGGTCCAGGTGCTCGAAATCGACAAGGAAAACCGTCGTCTCTCTCTTGGCCACAAGCAGCTTGAAGAGAATCCCTGGGATGTATTCGAGACAATCTTCACTGTCGGCTCTATCCACGAGGGTACAATCACTGAAGTGATGGACAAGGGCGCCGTAATCGCACTCGAATATGGCGTGGAAGGCTTCGCAACCCCCAAACACCTTGTTAAGGAAGACGGCTCTCAGGCAAAACTCGACGAGAAGCTCAACTTCAAGGTTATCGAGTTCAACAAAGACAGCAAGCGCATCATCCTTTCTCACAGCAGAATCGCTGAAGACGCCAACAAAGTGGAGACTCGCGCACAGCGTCCCGCCGCTAAGAAACCGCGTCGTGAGGAAGAGTCGGCCGCAACTCCTGCAATCGAGAAGACAACTCTCGGCGACCTCGGAGCTCTTCAGGCTCTCAAAGAGCAGATGCAGAAAGAAGGCAAATAAACAACGCGATACCGCGTAGTTTTCAACATCTGATACAAAAAAAATGGGAAAGCTTCGGCTTTTCCATTTTTTTTAGTAATTTTACGTTCCATTTCATGCCTCGTAACCAACCTATGACAGCATACAGACACATAGCGCTAATGATGGCGATTGCCTCGGCTGTCGCGGCAAATTCCACACCGGCAAACACGTCGGCATGGGAACCTGTGAGACAGGAAGTGCGCGACGCCAAATCTGTAGTCAAGGATGATGACATTGAAATATTCACCATGCCTTCCTGCATAATTGTCAATTCTTCGAAAAAGATACAAATCAGAGTGTTCACCATACTTGGAAGACTCGTGTCGGAAGACACTCTGCAACCCGGCGTGTCAAGGCTATCAGTTGGAGCGCATGGCGTATATATCATAAAAGCGGGAGAACTGACATGTAAAGTCGCGGTTTGACATATTATGCCAATCTCAGTATTCTGCAAGGCAATCCCCCTACGTGACAACACTACAATTCATAAACAACACATAAAACATTCGGATATGAAAGAGACAGAAATAGACTGGGGCAATCTCCCTTTCAGTTATATAAAGACCGACTACAATGTCAGGTGTTCATATAAAGACGGCAAATGGGGTGAGGTGGAAATCTCAGACTCCGAATACATACCCTTGCATATCGCGGCCTCCTGTCTCCACTACGGACAGGAATCCTTTGAAGGACTAAAGGCCTTCCGGGGAAAAGACGGAAAAATCAGGGTGTTCCGCATGGATGAGAACGCGAAGCGTTTCATAAAATCGGCCGAAGGTGTAATGATGCAGCCTCTCCCCGAGGAGCTTTTCTGTGAGATGGTGCGCAAGGTCGTGAAGCTGAACGAACGCTTCATACCTCCCTATGGCACAGGAGCCTCTCTATACATACGTCCACTTGAGATTGGCACATCTCCCAGAGTCGGTGTCAGTCCTGCTTCTGAATATACGGTGATTATGCTCGTCACTCCTGTCGGCCCCTACTTCAAAGAGGGTTTCAAACCAACAAAAGTGTGCATGAGCCGTGAATACGACCGCGTTGCCCCCAAAGGCACCGGAGCCATAAAGGTCGGCGGCAACTATGGAGCTTCTCTTGTGGCCGGAGAGAAAGCCCACGAACTCGGCTATTCCGTGATGCTCTACCTCGACCCCAAAGAAAAAAAATATATAGATGAATGCGGAGCCGCCAACTTCTTCGGCATAAAGGACAACACCTACATAACACCGGCCAGCGAGTCAATACTCCCTTCAATAACCAACAAAAGCCTGCGTCAGCTTGCCGAAGACATGGGCATGAAAGTGGAGCAACGCCATGTCCCTCTTGAGGAACTGTCCTCCTTCGAGGAAATCGGCGCTTGCGGAACTGCCGCAGTATGCTCCCCGGTGTCAGAAATAGACGACCTCGACACCGGCGACAAATATGTGATTTCAACAACCGGAGAGGCCGGGCCTGTCACTACGGCGCTATATAACAAAATCAGGGCGATTCAATATGGAGAGGAACCCGACACTCACGGATGGTGCGAAATCATAGAATGAACGTCCAGGACATATTCACAAGATTCTACTCAGGAAATATGGAGCTGCTTTCCACAGTCACAGTCCATTCGGAATGTGTAGCCCGGAAAGCGCTCCATTGCCTGAAATCCCGAGGCATCGACGCTGACCTCGACTTTGTATGGGAAGCGGCTTTGCTCCACGACATCGGTGTGGTCAGATGCCATGCGCCATCTATCCATTGCCATGGAACCCTCCCCTACATATGCCACGGAATCGAAGGAAGGAAAATGCTCGACGGAATCGGCCTATACAGACATGGTCTCGTATGCGAACGCCACACTGGCGCCGGACTGTCGGCGGACGACATCGCGGCACAATCCCTGCCTTTGCCCCACAGGGACATGCTCCCGGTTTCCATCGAGGAAAAGGTGATTTGCTACGCCGATAAATTCTTCTCAAAGTCTGGCAATCTATCAGAAGAAAAGAGCTTTGAGAAAGTGACCGCACAAATGGAATCGCATGGAGAAGAATCTCTGAGACGCTTCCTGCTCCTACACTCTATCTTCGGATAGTCGTGATGCCATAAAACGTTTTCATATTTTTTAAGACTCTTTTTTGCTATTTATTACTAACTTTGCATCCGCAAAAGACACACAAGCTACGGCTCAGGCCCGCCTGCGTCCGTAGCGTAAAAAGCAACAAGACAACAGAAGCCAACCTTGAGGCATTTATTTCTATATATAATAGCAATGGCCTTTATCGGCCTTGCCGCTGCCGGAAGCGCCCAAAAGCCTGACGTGAACACCGTCAGGACTGACGAGACGGCCGCCGACTCCTCGGCGGTTGCCGAAATCTCATACCCCGACTCCATTCCTGCGGCCCCCGGCTCAACACCTGTCAGCAACGACTCACTCCCGGAAGACTCCACCTATAAAGCACGACGAGGCGAGCCTCTTCCCGAAGATTCCACAAGGACTGTCCTCTCAAGAATAAACCGCAACAAGGCAGACCTTGAGTCGGCAGTGACGTTCAGCGCCAAGGACTCACTTGTAATGGTGGGACAAAACAACACCTACCTGTACGGTGACGGCGACGTGGAATACGGCTCTTTCAAGCTCAAATCCCAGGAAATCAGAATGGAGCTCGACAAATCCACCGTATATGCCACCGGAGCGCTTGACTCCACCGGAAACCTGGTCGGCAATCCTGTCTTCAATGACGGAGGCGAGGAATACGAATCAAAGGAGATGTCCTACAATTTCAAGACTGAAAAAGGATTCATCCAGAACGTAATTACAGAACAAGGCGACGGATACCTCATTGGAGGAGCCTCCAAAAAAATGGATGACGGCACTTTCTTTTTCGAAAACGGGAAATACACCACCTGCGACAACCATGACCATCCACACTTCTACTTCAATCTCACAAGGGGAAAGATGCGTCCCAACAAGGATGTCACCACAGGGCCGGGATACATGGTGCTCGCGGATGTCCCGCTGCCGATTGCCCTCCCGTTCGGATATTTCCCTTTCAGCAAGGAATACTCGAGCGGCATAATTTTCCCGACATTCGGCGAGGACTATAACAGGGGCTTCTACCTGCGCGACGGAGGATATTATTTCGCGATTTCCGACAATGTCGATCTTGCACTGCGAGGTGAGATATACACCAAAGGCTCATGGGGGTTGTCGGGACATTCCTCATACGTGAAACGCTATAAATTCAGGGGAAATTTCGACATATCATACATCACCACAATATATGGAGACAAAGGAAGTCCCGACTATTCCAAGCAGAACAACTTCCAGGTAATATGGAGCCACTCACAGGATTCCAAGGCAAACCCGAACATGAACTTCTCCGCCTCCGTCAACTTCACTACATCAGGATATACCCGAAATGACCTGAACTCATACTATAATTCATCTTTTACGGAAAACACGAAATCTTCGACCGTCAATATGACATACCGGTTCCCCGGTTCCAAGTGGAGCCTGTCAACCACCGCCAACATCTCACAACGGACACAAGACTCAACCCTCGCGGTATCCTTCCCGAACCTCAACATAACCATGTCGCAGACTGCACCGTTCAAAAGGAAGAAATCCGTGGGGGGCGAAAGATGGTATGAAAAGATACGCCTGTCTTATTCCGGACAGTTCCAGAACTCCTTGACGGCAAAGCAAGACCAGTTTTTCAAGAAAAGCCTCGTCAAAGACTGGAGAAACGGAATGCGGCACTCCGTGCCTGTCTCTGCCACATTCTCTCTGTTCAAGTACATCAACGTCTCTCCTTCAATATCAATGAACGACCGTATGTACACATCAAAAATCAGAAGGCAGTGGGACACTCAGGCATCGCGTGAGATTCAAGACACCACATACGGGTTCTACAATCTTTTCGATTTCAACGCGTCTCTTTCTTTCGACACGAAGGTGTACGGCTTTTGGAAACCGATGAAGTTCCTTGGCGACAAGGTGCAGATGATCCGTCATGTCATGACTCCGACCATCTCCATATCAGGCTCTCCCGATTTCGCCGACCCTATGTGGGGAATATACGGAAGTTACGACTACGTGGATGCTCAGGGAATGAAGCAGACAAGACAGTACAACTACTTCTCCCACGGAGTGCTCGGCTCCCCATCGGCAGGAAAGTCCGGGACGGTATCCGTGCAACTCGCCAACAACCTTGAGATGAAAGTGAAGAGCGACAGCGACACCACCGGTGTGAAAAAAATATCGCTCATCGAGAACTTCTCAATCGGACAAAGCTACAACTTCGCGGCCGACTCGATGAACTGGAGCAACGTCAGCACATCAATACTCCTTCGTCTTGTCAAGAATTTCAACCTCAACCTGTCTGCCACATGGGATCCATACACCTACCAACTCAACTCATCAGGCACTCCAGTGCGTGTGAACGTGCCCAGATGGAAGGCCGGGAAAGGATGGGTCAGGCTGGCATCTACAGGCACCTCCTTCTCCTACACTCTCAACAACCAGACTTTCTCCAAGAAAAAAGAGGATAACAGCAACAAAAACGGAACTCAAAGAGGCGATGACGACACTCCATTCGACGGTGAAGACGGATCATCGGCCGACGACTTCGCCAACGACCCCGACAGCCAGCGCAACCAGCGGAGAAAAGACGCCATGAAGGATGCGGCCACTGCCGACGCGGACGGATATGCCAAATGGGAATGCCCGTGGAGCCTCACTTTCAACTACTCAGTCAACTACGGATACGGAGCCTTCGACTACAACAAAATGGAATACAAGGGGAAGTGGACGCAAAACCTTTCCTTCTCCGGCAACATACGCCCGACCACCAACTGGAACTTCTCTTTCTCGGCATCATACAACTTCGACCTCAAGAAAATCGCATACATGAACTGTTCCCTCTCCCGCGACCTTCATTGCTTCACGATGTCGGCGTCGTTCGTTCCATTCGGGCCATACAAGTCATACAACTTCCATATCTCCGTGAAATCTTCGCTTCTGAAAGACCTGAAATACGACAAGAGGTCTTCCAACACCAATGGCATACAATGGTATTGAGGACGATTATGCGATAAAACGCGTCCCCGCATTCCAGTCCCTAATGCTTCCTGAAAACAGGAAAGAAATTGCGAATCTGAATAAAGTTTAAACAACTTCATTTGGTAATCTCAGTCTTAAATGTTACTTTTGTAAAAAAATTAGGCAGTGATGGCGCTTCCACTCAACACTCTTCTCAAATCGGTTGACGACAAAGTGACTGAGATCTCAGCCATCCACTTTCGTTTGCATGCCCGCATCGAAGAACTTGAAAAGGAAAACGACTACCTACGTCAGGAACTTGAGGAAACCCGCAGGCAGCTTTCAAAAGCTTTGAACGATGTTGAGTTCCTGACGATGTCACACCGACTCGCAGACTCCCCCGATTCAATAATCAGCGCGAGACGCCGCATTGCCCGATTGATTCGCACCATCGACAACTGCATCTCCATGCTTAAGGAGGAATGACGATGAACGATTCTGACAAAGTAAAAATGACAATAAAAATAGGCGGCGAGCATCTTCAGCTCTCCGTCGCATTTAACCGGCAAGACGCTGTCCGCGATGCTGAGAAAGCAGCCGCAAGTCTCTACGACACCTGGCGTTCCCGATGGCCGTCCCGCTCTGACAAGGAAATCCTGGCTATGGTGGCATATCAATTCGCCTCATACTATCAGGAACTCCTCTCCCGTCTTGAGGACGCAGCGGCTACAGTGGCTGAAACAGATGCAAGGCTATCCGCGATAATCGATGCGGAAAAAAAGTATGAATCATGACTGTCCTGCCTGTGGCATCATCCCATTTGTCTGTCTCGTGATTTTGATTTCTTATTGCCTGTTGTCTCTCAGGTGCAGACTGTATGGATTTTTCCATGCGGCCAACACATGACGACATTATATTTTTTTTGACCAGCAACGAATAATTAACTCACCAACAACAGAAACAATAAGACAATGGAAACTGCAATATGGATCATCATAGCGGTGGCGGCTGCGGCCGCAGGATATATCATCGCGTCGGCAATATCCAGAAAAAACGCGAAGTCCTCCGCCAACATCATCCTTGAGGATGCCCGGAGGGAAGCGGATGTTATCAAAGAGAAGAAAATTCTCAAGGCAAAAGAGGAGGAGATGAGGATTCTCTCCGAAGCGGAAAGGACCGCTACGCAGAAAGTGCAGAAAGCACAGGCCTCCGAAGCGCGTGCCAGACAGAAAGAGCAACAGCTGTCTCAGCAACAGAGCGAACTCGCCCGTAAGAAAAAGGAGGTTGAAGCCTCTCGCGTATCGCTCGAAGCCCGCGAACAGAACGTAAACAACAAGGCTGAACAGGTGGAACACCTTCGCCGCCAGGCTCAGGAAGAGCTGGAACGCATCTCCGGACTCTCTGCCGATGAAGCTCGCGAAAAACTTGTAGAATCATTGAAAGACGAGGCCAAGACAGCTGCCGCAGGCTATATCAACGACATTATGGACGATGCGAAACTCACCGCTTCCAAAGAAGCCAAGAGAATTGTGATACAGTCAATCCAGAGAGTAGCCACTGAGACTGCGGTGGAGAACTCAGTCACTGTCTTCCATATCGACAACGATGAGATTAAAGGACGTATCATAGGACGTGAGGGACGCAATATCCGCGCTCTTGAGGCTGCCACAGGTATAGAAATCATCGTTGACGACACTCCCGAGGCTATTGTCCTTTCCGGATTCGACCCCGTGCGCAGGGAAATCGCACGTCTCGCCTTACACCAGCTTGTGGTGGACGGCAGGATACATCCGGCCCGAATCGAGGAAGTTGTGGCTAAAGTGAGAAAACAGGTGGAAGAGGAAATAATCGAAACAGGCAAAAGAACGGCCATCGACCTTGGAATCCACGGCTTGCATCCCGAACTCATCAGAATGGTAGGAAAGATGAAATACAGGTCTTCATACGGGCAGAACCTTCTCCAGCATTCGCGTGAGACGGCCAACCTGTGTGCGGTAATGGCCTCCGAGCTGGGTTTGAATCCCAAGAAAGCCCGTCGCGCCGGCTTGTTGCACGACATTGGTAAAGTGCCCGATGATGAGCCGGAACTGCCGCATGCTCTTCTTGGCATGAAACTCGCGGAGAAATTCAAGGAGAAACCTGAAATATGCAATGCTATCGGCGCTCACCATGACGAAGTGGAGCAGACTTCCTTGCTCGCCCCTATCGTGCAGGTATGCGATGCCATTTCCGGCGCACGCCCCGGAGCCAGAAGAGAAATCGTGGAGGCTTATATCAAGCGTCTCAACGACCTGGAGCAGATTGCCCTCTCCTATCCCGGTGTTCTCAAGACCTATGCCATACAGGCAGGAAGGGAACTCAGAGTGATTGTCGGAGCCGATAAAATATCCGATGAAGAGACCGACAAGCTGTCAAACGAAATAGCTCGCAAGATTCAGGACGAGATGACATATCCCGGCCAGGTGAAAATCACGGTTATTCGTGAAACCCGTGCCGTTGCATTTGCGAAATAACAACCCTCAACCTCCTTCAAACTATGGAAGAGACAGAAAAAGGTGTGTTTTCAAGCGGATGCCGGGGATGCAGCAAGGGCGGTGACTGCGTGGGTTGCGCAAGGCGTGAACCCAGAGGGAAGCTTCTGGCCCATAACTGGCTCGACGACCTTCCGGGTGAAGACCCGACAGCCCCGGTGGAAGTGTTGTTCAAGAACACCAGAATCGGATTCTACAAGAACCCCTCGGCCTTGCCGTTGAAGATAGGCGACATCGTTGCCGTGGAGGCTTCTCCGGGACATGACATCGGACGTGTGACAATGACCGGACATCTTGTGGAGCTTCAGATGAAAAAAGCCGGCGTAAAACCCGGCTCGGAGCTCAAGAAAGTGTTTCGCATAGCACGTGCCAACGATATTGAGAAATTCGAGGAAGCACGCGCCAAAGAACATTCCACGATGATTCGCGCACGTGCCATCGCTGAGGAACTCGGACTCGCGATGAAAATAGGAGATGTCGAATATCAAGGCGACGGTGGCAAGGCGATATTCTATTATATCGCCGATGAGCGCGTGGATTTCCGCAAACTTATCCGCATCCTCGCCGACACCTTCAAAGTGAGAATCGAGATGAAGCAGATAGGCGCACGCCAGGAAGCCGGCAGAATCGGAGGTATCGGGCCGTGTGGCCGACCGTTGTGCTGCTCATCCTGGCTTGGCAAATTTGTGTCTGTCGGGACCGGATGCGCACGAATGCAGGACCTGTCGATGAATCCTCAGAAGCTCGCGGGACAATGCGCGAAATTGAAATGTTGTCTCAACTTCGAAGTCGATGCATATGCCGAGGCGCAAAAGCAACTTCCGGCCAAAGACATTGTCCTTGAAACCAAAGACGGCTCTTACTATTATTTCAAGCCGGACATCCTCGCGAGAAAGGTGACTTATTCCACGGATAAGAATATCCCGGCAAATCTTGTCACCATAGACGCCTCCCGCGCCTTTGAGATTATTGCCCTCAACAAACAGGGGATAAAGGTGGAGTCGCTTGATGTCGCTTCCTCCTCCGAGGAAAAAGCAAACACGGAATATGGCGATATTATCGGACAAGACAGCCTCACTCGTTTCGACAAGAACAAAAAGAAGAAAAAGAAGAAGAAAAAGCCTTCCGACAACATCTCCGCCTCCCATACGGAGCAGAGGGAACAGAATTCTCGGCAACAGCGTCAGAATGGTCAGCAACCACAGGTGAGCCACAATGGCTCCAACCGTCAGCAACAACGGCCTAAAAGAAAAAATAAGCCAAATCCACCTCAGGAGGGCGGTAACTCACGATGAAAAAATATTTTTCCATTGTGTTCTTGTTGTCATTGGCGTCACTGTCTTGCGGCAGGCTTCCCTCTGTGAGATATTCGGATTTTGCGGTCTTTCCTGAATCCGGAATCCCACAGAATTGGCAATTCGACTTCAATACAGCCGCCAATGACTCCTCGTCTTTCAGTCCCGGCAAGTACAACGCCGTGATTGTGGTGAGATACACCCCGGAATGCCCTTCGCAATCCTTGATTCTTAATCTTGAGGAAATCTCTCTGAGTCATGAGGCCCCCGATTCAACCACCTTCGAGATTCGCTTGTTTGATAAAGAGGGGAAACCTCTTGGTAAAGGAGCCTATGGACTCTATGAGATTTCTGACACACTGCACAGGGGATTCTCTGTCCCGGATGGATACATCTTGTCGTTCCATTCCCCTCTTCCGGAAGAGAAGACTGTAGGAATAAAGGCTGTAGGACTGGTTATAAACTGACCGTCTTACCCTCTTCGGCAAATACCGGAGAAATCCTCTGTCATGCGGCAAACACTTTGAATTACTATGAAATTAATCGATGACAGTCTCCGGGAAGAACTCTACTCCCGGATTGATTCTATAAGAAGACATATGGACGGGAAGGGGATGGACGCTCTCCTTGTCGCCTCCAACGCAAACATCCTCTACACCACATCCCGTTTCTTCAGAGGGTATGTATATATTCCACGTGATGGGGAGCCATTATGGTTTATAATAAAACCTTCAACTTATGAGTCACAGGAGAACGTGATACATGTCCGGAAACCGGAGGAGATTCCTGCCCGACTCCTCGAGATGGGACGTCAGCTTCCCGGCTCGATAGGACTTGAGTTTGATTCCATGTCATATTCCGACGTGGAAAGGCTAAAGGCTGTTTTTCCTGATGCGAAACCGCTTAACGGGTCTGCCCCTTTGAGGATGGCGAGGATGGTCAAGACCGCCTGGGAAATCGACAGGATGCGAGAAGACGGGATACACCAGGCTGAAGTATATCGCCGCGTGACACGTTGCTATAAGGAAGACATGACCGACGTTCAATTCCAGATTGAGATTGAGCGCGTGCTCCGCCTTGAAGGATGCCTGGGCTATATTCGCACCTCCGGGAATCTTATGGACATAAACCTTGGTTCTGTGATAGCAGGCGACAACGCCGACACCCCGAGTCCTTACGACTTCACGATGGGTGGAGCCGGAATACATCCCTCTCTTCCGGGGGGTGCCAACGGGACTACCCTCAAACCGGGACAGACTGTAATGGTTGACATGAACGGTTCCTTCAACGGGTATCAGACCGACATGACAAGGGTGTGGCGCATTGGGGAACTGCCTGACCTCGCCTATCGGGCACACGAATGCTCAAGAAGCATCCTCAGGGCATGCGAAAGCATGTCAAGACCGGGAACTCCAGTGGCAAGTCTGTATAATAAGGCTCTGGACATTGCGCGGCATGAAGGTCTCGAAGACTTTTTCATGGGACATCGTCAGAAAGCCTCCTTCATAGGACACGGCGTGGGAATCGAACTAAATGAGATGCCGGTGGTGATGGCCCGTAGCCGCGACACTCTTCTCGCGAATATGACGATTGCCCTTGAACCCAAATTCGTGATTCCCGGTGTCGGGGCTGTCGGCGTTGAGAATACATATGTCGTGACCGAATCCGGTCTGGAGTGTATAACTGTTTTCCCGGAAGAAATCCAGGAACTTTAAAAGCGGAATGGCTGACACTGCGGCATGTGTGTCCGCCTATCGCAAGCGGGAGCAATGTGCTTCCGCTCTCAACTTCTCATAATTGAACATGAATCTTAAAGATAATCTTTCAAATCCTATATTCAAAACTATCGGGGATATTGCAGACTCAATGGGCAGGGAAGTCTATGTAGTCGGAGGGTTCGTACGCGACATCTTTCTTGGAAGGCCGTCCAAAGACTTCGACTTTGTCACTGTAGGTTCCGGAATTGAACTCGCTAAAAATGTGGCGGCGGCTTTGGGAGGCAAGACACATCTCGCGGTATTCCCAAACTATGGCACTGCCCAGGTGAAGACCCATGACCTTGAACTTGAGTTCGTGGGTGCGAGAAGGGAATCCTACACCCGCGACTCAAGAAACCCCATCGTGGAAGACGGCTCGCTCGACGACGACATGCGCAGGAGAGATTTCACGATAAACGCTATGGCGGTATGTCTTAACGCAAATCGCTTTGGAGAGCTGATTGACCCGTTCGATGGCCTGATTGACCTTCATTCCGGTATTATCAAGACTCCGCTCGACCCGGACGTGACCTTCTCCGATGATCCCCTCAGAATGCTTCGGGCCATCAGATTCGCCACGCAACTCTACCGCGATAAAGGGAATCCTGAAAATGACGATTCCGGACCCTCAAGACCATCCTTCAGAATCGCGCCGGAAACTTTTGAGGCAATCCGGAAGAACGCCTCAAGAATGGAAATTATCACCCGTGAGCGGATAAATGACGAGCTTTCAAAAATCATGAGGTCGCAGAAACCGTCTGTCGGCTGGCGACTTCTTGATATGTCAGGACTCCTTCCTTATGTTTTCCCCTCTCTCGTGCCTCTGAAGGGGGTTGAAATGAAAGAGGGCCGTGGACATAAAGACAATTTCTACCACACAATCCAGGTGGTCGATAATGTGGCCGCCCGCTCTGATAATGAGTGGCTGAGATGGGCTGCTCTCCTGCATGATGTCGCGAAACCGACTACAAAGCGCTATGACCCGAAACTCGGATGGACATTCCACAACCATAATTTTGTGGGTGAGAAAATGATTCCGCGCATCTTCAGGGAAATGAAGCTTCCATTGAACGAGAAGATGAAATATGTGGCGAAACTCGTCGGACTGCACATGCGGCCTCAGTCTGTGGGTGAACAGGGGGTCACCGATTCTGCTGTAAGAAGGATGATTACCGATGCCGGAAACTCTATAGAAGATCTCATGATACTTGCCGAAAGCGACATAACGTCCAAACAACCGGATAAAGTGAGACGTCAGCTGGCCGGATTCCGGAAACTTCGCGACAGGATGCAGGAGGTGAAAGACGCTGATGATCTACGCAACTGGAAAAACCCTATCGACGGAAATGAAATAATGCAACGGCTCGGCATTCCTCCGGGACCGGAAATATCAAGGCTCAAAGAACTTGTGAAAGAGGCAATCATCGAAGGTATCATTCCATACGATCATGACGCGGCATGGCAATATCTGATTGAAAACAGGACTACGCGATAATACACAAACAGCGACAGTATATAAACAGTATATAAAATAACACCCCGGCATAAACCGGGGTGTCATTTTATATATTACCTTTATAGAAACTTAATCAATCCTGGTTAAGATTCACGCGCTTGAAGTCAATCACAACAAGACCCTTCTGAGTCTGGTCGAGGAACTGACCCACAGTAATCTTAGCATTCTGAACATACTCCTGCTCCATTAGACAGTTCTCCTTGAAGAACTTGTTGAGACGGCCATTAGCGATATTCTGAATCATCTGCTCAGGAAGATTCGCAGCCTTTGCCTCACCGGCCTCCTTCATGATCTGACGGCCACGGGCGGCATCCTCCTCAGTGATCCAACCCTTCGACATGTTGCTCTCGATATGATCCTCAGAGTCGAAATGGTTGGGGTTAAGGCCAGCCTTGCTGAGTGCGGAATCCTGAGCCTTGCGGATAAGCTCTGCTTTAGTCTTCTCAACAGCCACGCTGATTTCCTGGTCGATTGTCTCCTGAGCCACATTCTCGCGAGAAACGGCAACAGGGTTCATGGAAGCGATCTGCATGCAAATCTCACGACCCACAGCAGGATCCACACCCTCAAGGTTGAAGCCTACAATCGCAGCAAGCTTGTCATTGAAATGGTTGTAGGCAGCCACACTGGGAGCCTCAACCCACTCATAATCGCCAAGCTCCATCTTCTCGCCGGTCTTGCCCACCTCATCTGTGATAAGGTCTGCAACTGTGCGGCCGTCAAGTGCGAGAGACTTCAACTCGTCAAGGCTCTTAACCTTTGCCTCAAGGGCAGCCTCAAGAATCTTCTTGGCAAGTGCGCGGAATGACTCGTTCTTAGCGACAAAGTCCGTCTCACACTTCAAAGTGGCGATAGCTGCGAAATTACCGGAAACGCCTGAGAATACACATCCCTCAGCGGCGTCACGGTCCTCACGCTTGGCGGCCACGGCCTGACCCTTCTTGCGGATAATCTCGATTGCTGCGTCGATGTCTCCGTTGGTCTCTGCCAATGCGTTCTTGCAGTCCATCATACCTGCGCCTGTCATGTGACGCAGTTTCTTTATATCTTCAATAGATACAGCCATTGTTATAATCTCTGTTAAATGTTTAAATTATTCGGCAGCTTCCTCAGCGGCAGGAGCGGCTTCAGCTGCAGGAGCCTCTTTCGCGCCCTCATTGCGGCGTACGCGACGACGCTTGCCGGTTGAAGACTCTCCGTTCTCATCCTTGTCGTCAGCGGCGTCAAGCTTCTCTACCTTACGCTCCTCAAGACCCTCGGCCATAGCGCCGCATACAGCCTCAAGGATTACCTCAATGCTCTTTGATGCGTCATCGTTTGCCGGGATAATGTAATCCACGTTCTCAGGGTTTGAGTTAGTATCGACGATACCGAAAACAGGAATTCCCAGACGGTTAGCCTCTGCCACAGCGATGTGCTCTTTCATTACATCGACAACGAAAAGCGCGCTCGGAAGACGTGAAAGGTCGGAGATAGAACCGAGGTTCTTTTCGAGTTTGTCACGCTGACGCTTGATCTGAAGTTTCTCACGCTTCGAAAGATTGTCGAAAGTACCATCCTTCTGCATCTTATCGATAGTGGTCATCTTCTTCACAGCCTTGCGGATTGTGGGGAAGTTGGTGAGCATACCGCCCGGCCATCTCTCAATCACATAAGGCATGCCTATTGATGAAGCCTTGGTCTCGATAGCCTCCTTGGCCTGCTTCTTAGTCGCTACGAAAAGCACCTTTCTGCCGCTCTTTGCAATCTGTTTGAGAGCCTTGGCGGCCTCCTCGATTTTGGCTGCGGTCTTGTAAAGGTCGATGATGTGGATTCCGTTACGCTCCATGAAAATATAAGGAGCCATTGAGGGATTCCATTTACGCTTGAGGTGGCCGAAGTGGCAGCCAGCCTCAAGAAGCTGTTCAAAAGTGGGTGTTGCCATTTTGATTTTTTATGGACGTGAAACGTCCGTTGTTTACATTCTTTTAAAATTTCGTTAGAAATCCAATCAGTCGGTAGGAAAGCCGGAACTTTCATTCCCGCCTTCATCCGGCTGATTTAGATACTAAACAGAATAAGCTTTCCTTGAAAACAGAAGCATGATTAACGCTTGGAGAACTGGAAGCGTTTGCGAGCCTTGGGCTGACCCGGCTTCTTACGCTCTACAGCACGCGGGTCGCGGGTCATGAAACCCTCTGCGCGAAGCGCGGGCTTGTCCTCAGGATTGATCTTAACAAGCGCACGGGCAATAGCGAGACGCAAAGCCTCTGCCTGACCCTTGTAACCGCCGCCATCTACATGTGCGACGATGTCATACTTCTCAGCGGCCTCAAGTGTGTTGAGAGGCTGCTTCACCACATACTGAAGGATAGAAGAGGGGAAATAGACGTCAAGGGGACGCTTGTCGATAACGATGTTACCGTTGCCCTCAGTGAGATAAACTCTGGCTACAGCTGCCTTACGGCGGCCAATTGCATTCACTTTTTCCATCTGCTTCTATTATTTCAGTTTGTTGATATCGATTACTTTGGGATTGTTTGCCTCATGACCGTGCTCCGGACCATTATAGACATAAAGATTGCGGAGCTGCTGGGCGCCAAGTGAACCCTTGGGAAGCATTCCCTTTACAACCTTGATGAACAAAGGATGACGGCCTGCCTTCACTGTCTTCTTGAAAGACTTTTCCATCAAATCACCGGGGGTGTAGGCATTCTGTCCACCGGGATAGCCAGTGTAACGGAGGTACTCGCGGGTGTTGAATTTATCCTTGCTCATCTTCACCTTGTCTGCATTGATGATAATCACATTGTCACCGCAGTCAAGATTCGGAGTGAAATCAGGTTTGTACTTTCCACGAAGGATTTTTGCAACCTTGGTGCAAAGACGACCAAGAATCTGGTCAGTTGCGTCAATTACAACCCACTGTTTCTCGATTGTGGCAGGAGTTGCTGAAAGCGTCTTGTAACTTAATGTATCCACTTTGGATGTTGTTATTAAAGATTATTCAATATTGTCGTGAGCCAACAAATGTCGGCACACCTGAAAAACCCGTTCCAACGACAGAGACAATGCAAGAAAGGCCTATCACTCACACTGCCAAGACAGAACGGAATACAAATTGGATATAATCGGCTTACAAAATTAGTAAATTTCCATGATACAACAAAATAAAAAAAGACTATAAAATCACAACAAATCCTCATCCGCAAAACAAACATCTATTAATCATCTGTCAACCAACAATTTCAACACAAAAGACAAAAACAATACATACAAACCAATCGCAACTCCTCATAGCAACCGATAACAATACCAAATTTCAAAATAACACGAATCCCCCAAAAGAATACAAAATTCATCATGTATGGACATGCCTCCGGCATGTTGGATTGACCGCGTGTATTCTCGACTCGTAAAACACGCAATTGTGATACAAAATGAACAAACGACGGACGATACCTGGCAAACATGCCAAAGGCATGTCCCTACATAGAGACATCACCTACTCTTCCGCTTTCGCAGTGCCGTCAGAGTGACAAGTTAATAATCCAAATTATTAGAATGTAGGGACATGCCTCCGGCATGTTGGATTCCACACGATATTATCGATGCGTAAAACACGCGATTATGACGCAAAATGAACAAACGACGCACGAGGCCTGGCAAACATGCCAAAGGCATGTCCCTACATAGAGTCATCTGTCACAGATATATATGCAAAAAAGAGTTGCAAGC